>CAVTFE010000049.1:0-17873 GCA_963733745.1 uncultured bacterium | reverse complement strand
GATGAGGGGTTGTCGTGCGATGCCGTCAGGCAGCTTCGCGGTCGGGTAGGCCGAACCCGTCCAGCGGCGCCTGTTCGAGCAACTGCAACTCCCCCAACGCTCGCCGTGGCGGGAGCGTCTCCACACGCCTCAGCGGGAATGGGTGTCGCCGAGTGAGGGTGGGAGTGGTCGTTGCAGTCGAGGTGGGCGAGGAGCCACTGCATCCAGCGAGCATGACCACAACGGACACGATGGCTGTGTAGCGCCACAACGGTATGCGCATGGAGCCTCCTCAGCAGTCCTCACGCGAAGGGCGTTCGACACTCGTCGCGACATGATCTGTGATTCAGCCTACCAGATCGAGGAGCGGAGCGCTATGACGCAGCTCACAGTCTGCATAGATAGGTTGGCGAATGCGCTGGTCCATAGCCGCTCCAATCCCTCGAGGGTGTGAATAGGGTCACAGACCCAGCGGCTGTTGCCGTGTTACATTGATCTCTGGGGACGATTTCGAGGCTTGGGAGCGCGACCTGTTCGCGCAGACGGAGGCGGATCCTATGATGAAGACACGACTCTGCTCGTCGGGCGCCACGCAGCGCGGCATCTTCCTCATCCTGAGCGTCATGCTCCTGCTCATCGTGACCTGGAAGGCAACTCCGCCCGCCCGCGCCAGCGGCTGTGGGGCCAACGTGTTTACCTTCACCGCGACGAGCGCCAACACCAGCGGCTATATCACGACATTGGATACGCCCTACACGGCCAATCTCACCCTCCAAGTATCGCAGCTCTACACCGGCGCCTACGACCCCCATCCCCTCGGCGTCTGGTTCGACTCCGCGGTCGGCGGTGGACAATCTCGACGAAACAACAGCCGATGACGCTTGGCACGTCCTTCGCGATCCGCGAGCAGCCGACCACCTGCACGACGCTGCCGACGTGGAAAGTCTCCCCACACCGCGACCACGAGCAATACGTCGGCGGATTTCACTACCCTCGACAACTCGGTCACCAATAACGATCCCAACGCCGCCATCGAGGTCACCCAAGAGTGGACGGGCGTCTACAATCCCCATGAGGTCGGCGTGTTCTATACCGGGGGCCACTGGGCCATCTTCAACGAGGACGGCGCTGCCATGCCGGTCGGAGCAGTCTTTGACCTCAGCATGGACCAGGCGCTGCACACCGGGTTCCAGGCCGCCTACATCCACACCGCGACCGCAGGCAACACCAACGGCAATGTCACCTACCTGCAGGAGAGCGCTGCGGCATTCACCAACTCCAACAGCGCGGGATGGATCCGGGTCACGCAGGTATGACTCCCAGGGGGCGTCTGCAGTTGCATAACGAATCCCCATCCCATCGGACTCTGGTACGATGCGGTCGCGGGACGCTGGTCGGTCTACAACGTGGATCACACGCCGATGCCGGCGGGGCGGCGTTCTTCGTTACCAGCGTGTAATGGTCACGGTCGCAGACAAAGCGCGCGCCAATTGTCACCGTCTGAGAGCGTGCTCGCAGGCTCGGTGACGACCGACTCCATGCCCTCCAGCGCCACAATCTGGCGAGCGGCGTTTTCTGGGAAAATTCCGGTTTCATGTTGTGTGCACTCGTACTTTTTCTCCAGAGCGACACTTCCAGGCTCTGGTGCTCTCGGCAGGTATCCAGATGACCGGTTTAGAAGATATGAGCGTCCCGTTCCATACAGTCCCATGCAGCTCCATAATGTCGAATTATTCAAGCCTCCTTCCACCGATCAGTTCCAGAGAGTCCCATTTCGTTCCATCGCATTGCTGCCAATTTTGCTGCTGCCTTCCGGAATCCCTCTGATTAGAACACCGACCTCGATTGCGTCAGAATTGCGAGTTGCATCTTCTCTCGTGTATCGCTGGTTGATAGTTGCGTCCCACTTGCCTAGTGCATCGTTCCTCAAAGACAGTAGACGAAGTGGCGACGAAGCTGGCGGTGTGGTCGCGGTGGACGGCCCCAGACCCAGGGATGGGCGCGGCGATTGAGCTGGCCAGTCGCCACGCGCGTGGCGAAGGCGATCTCGGCGCGATCGGCGAAACACTGGCCGGCATAGGCGGCGCGGCGCAAGAGTCGCCACCAGGCTTCGATGAGATTGAGCCAAGCGGCCCCGACAGGAATAAAGACCTGCTGGACCCGTGGATGGGCGGCGAGCCACTCGCGGATGGGGCCACTGGTGTGACTCGAGAGGTTGTCGGTGATGAGATAGAGGTCGCCCTCGGGATTGTCGCGGTCGATGGCGCCGAAGCAGAGCGAGATACCCTGCGGTGTTGCGTGCAGGCGCGGTCTGGGTGCGGACCTGTCCATCACGGACGCGCAACGCGCCGTAGACCCAGGCTTTGTCGTAGCCGCGACTGTAGATGAGCGGGGCTTTGATGCGGTGGCCGTCCCCGGACCACCCAGGAGCTGGTGGGAAGGTCCGCGGCGTTACCGGCCCCAACTCGTCGACGCAGAGGATCGTCGCTCCCTCCGGCGGAGCGGTGTAGAGGGTGACGATCCGCGTCCTTTTGGGGCAAACTCTGGGTCTTTGCTTGTCGCCCATAGCCGCGTGCGTCGCCAGCGCACGCCTTCGGCCCAACAGAATGCGCCGCACCTGACTGCGCGCCACCTGGATGCCTTGGGACTGCGCGGCCTCCGCCAACGCATCGAGCGTCCACTCCGCCACCCCCTCCTCGTCGTGCGCCTGCAGTTCGCCGCTGTCGGGCTCAGGAACCAGTTTGCCGGGGGGAGTCGTGCGCGCCAGCGCGATCATGGCGCTGCGCTGCGCCTCGACCAGCCGGGGCCGTCGTCCACCACCGGGCTTGATCCCCAGCCCGTCGACTCCGCGCGCATTGAAGGCTTGGATGCGTTCGCGCACCGTCTGCGGGTGGCTCCCGACCTCGGCGGCAATCGTGCTCGTGCGTGCGCCCTCCCAGCTGCGCACAATCATCTTGGCGTGCCACACCCAATCGACGGGGGCATGACGGCTCGTGGCCACTTGCGTACCAGGCGTCTGCTCGGTCTCATCAACGGGTGGCGCGGGCATGGAGCAATTTGGGCATGGATCACCTCCTGCCCCTCAGTATCACACGCAATTGCGACCACAGTTGAGGAACGATGCACTAATGCGTCGTTCCTCAGATGCGGTAGACATAGCGTCGTTTGAGCAGGCGCTTGGGTCGGGGCGGACAGTTCCAGAGAAACGGCGTTGGGCGCCGATTCCAGTCAGCCACGCCGGTCTGCAGCGCCTGATCGACGTCGTCTGTGGTGGAGCAAACACGCCCAGCCAAAGCGCGTTGGCGGAGGATCTTCCAAAAGCCCGCGATGCGATTGAGCCACGAGATTGAGCCAGGCGGCGCGCTTGGGCAGCGGAATGAAGTGAAAGCGGGGATGGCCCCAGTTCCACAGCATCGTGTCCATGGTTTAGTGGAGCGGGAGAGCATCAACGATGCGATACGCCTCGCCCGGTGGGGCAAAGCTCTCCAGACGGTCGAGAAAGTGCAGCCAGGCGGCGGTATCGCGCGTGCTGGCAGTCTCGATGCAGACGGCGCCGGAGCGGTGTGCCAGCGCGCCAAACGCCCAGCGGTAGCCCTGGCGCTCATAGCTGGGATGAAAAGGGGGGCGATGGGCGTCATCGCTCCAGCTGGGGCCGGGATAGCTCTTGGCCGCGACTGGACCGAGTTCATCCAGGCAGATCACCGTGCTGCCCGCTGGTGGAGCGGTGTAGAGCCCGACAATGGCACCCTGTTTTCCGCGAACTCCGGATCGTCACTCTCCAGCCAGGTGCGGGGCTTCTGCCACTTGATATGCTCCGCCTTGAGAATGCGGCGGATCTGGCTGCGCTTGATGGGCACCCCTCTTGGCCAGTTCTTCCTGCAGCCGGTCCAGTGTCCAGTGGCACGTGGGCGGGAGTTGCCCCTCGGCGGGTTTGGGCGGCAGTCCTCGCGCGAGCGCAATGACCCGGCTAGAGAGGTCCGGCTAGAGCGGTCTTCGCTGTAGGTACGCGGCCGACCGGAGCGTGGCGCATCCTCCAGCCCCGCGACCCCGTCCTGCGCAAACCGGCTGAGCCACACCCGCACCATCTTCTCGCTCACCCCCAGCTCCTGCCCGATGGCCGGGACTGTCATCCCCTGCAGGGCACGTTGCACGTCCGCGCTCGATGGACGAGGTGGATCGGTGCACTGCGGGCGCGTGTCAGTTGCTCGACCTTCCTTCCCTCCTCATCCGTCACCGGACCGCTATGCAGTCTCATCTGGCATCCCTCCTCCTGACGGCTCTGGAGGAATTACGCCACAGTTGAGGAACGACGCACTAATGCATCGTTCCTCAACAGTGGTCGCAATTGCGTGTGATACTGAGGGGCAGGAGGTGATCCATGCCCAAATTGCTCCATGCCCGCGCCCCCGTTGATGAGACCGAGCAGCGTCTGGTACGCAAGTTGGCCACGAGCCGTCATGCCCCCGTCGATTGGGTGTGGCACGCCAAGATGATTGTGCGCAGCTGGGAGGGTGCACGCACGAGCACGATTGCCGCCGAGGTCGGGAGCCACCCGCAGACGGTGCGCGAACGCATCCAAGCCTTCAATGCGCGCGGAGTCGACGGGCTGGGGATCAAGCCCGGTGGTGGACGACGGCCCCGGCTGGTCGAGGCGCAGCGCAGCGCCATTATCGCGCTGGCGCGCACGACTCCCCCCGGCAAACTGGTTCCTGAGCCCGACAGCGGCGAACTGCAGGCGCACGACGAGGAGGGGGTGGCGGAGTGGACGCTCGATGCGTTGGCGGAGGCCGCGGCGGAGGCCGCCCAGTCCCAAGGCATCCAGGTGGCGCGCAGTCAGGTGCGGCGCATTCTGTTGGCCGAAGGCGTGCGCTGGCGACGCACGCGGCTATGGGCGACAAGCAAAGACCCAGAGTTTGCCCCAAAAGGACGCGGATCGTCACCCTCTACACGGCTCCGCCGGAGGGAGCGACGATCCTCTGCGTCGACGAGTTGGGGCCGGTAACGCCGCGGACCTTCCCACCAGCTCCTGGGTGGTCCGGGGACGGCCACCGCATCAAAGCCCCGCTCATCTACAGTCGCGGCTACGACAAAGCCTGGGTCTACGGCGCGTTGCGCGTCCGTGATGGACAGGTCCGCACCCAGACCGCGCCTGCACGCAACACCGCAGGGTATCTCGCTCTGCTCAGCGCCATCGATCGCGACAATCCCGAGGGCGACCTCTATCTCATCACCGACAACCTCTCGAGTCACACCAGTGGCCCCATCCGCGAGTGGCTCGCCGCCCATCCACGGGTCCAGCAGGTCTTTATTCCTGTCGGGGCCGCGTGGCTCAATCTCCCTCAATCTCATCGAAGCCTGGTGGCGACTCTTGCGCCGCGCCGCCTATGCTGGCCAGTGTTTCGCCTGTTTCGCCGATCGCGCCGAGATCGCCCTCGCCACGCGCGTGGCGACTGGCCAGCTCAATCGCCGCGCCCATCCGTGGGTCTGGGGCCGTCCACCGCGACCACACCGCCAGCTTCGTCGCCACTTCGTCTACTGTCTTTGAGGAACGATGCATTAGATCTGCGCTGTTGTTCTTATAGATATGACATTGGGAGCAAATAAGGTCAAAGCACGCACATTGCTATGGACGTGCGGGGGCAGCAACCTCATAAATTGAAGTATCTCGGGCAGGTGGGACAGGAATCGAACCTGCAACCTGCGGTTTTGGAGGTCGCGGCGCGCTGTCCAGACTCGTCCAGGGATGTCTAAGTCGCCCTAGATTTCGCGATTTTTGGTGACGCATCGTCCAGCGGCGTCCAAGAACGTCTAGCCAGTTTGTAGTCAGTTTTGTAGTCTGCGCGACCTTCACCCGAGCGCGGAGAGAAGGTCGTTCCACGAACTGGAACGCCTTGATTTCGCCTTGGCACCAGCTCGGGGAGCAGGTTATGCCGACGTCTCGCGTAATTGTCGTCAGGCGCGAACTGACAACCACAGGCACATGTGATCTAACCAAATACTTGACAGACGCGCTCAATTCAGGTATATTTTGCACGTTCAAATATTTTTGTGCGCAATGCATTTCCTGAAGGATCGACATATGGATGACCTGCCTGAGGAGTACTACGTAGAGACGGTCGAGCAATTGCGCTCCATCGCGGACGAACTGCGTATGCGCATTGGCTCGCTACTGCTAAGTGGCCCCATGACTGCAACCCAGGTGGCTAAGGCCCTGGGCATGGCGCCCTCGAAGATTCACTATCACCTGACCGAGTTGGAGCGTGTCGGCCTTGTGAAAGTCGCCTACACGCGCCAGCGTGGGAACCTCGTTGAGCGCTATTACATACCAGTGGCCCGCAATATCAAGGTCTCGCAATCTCTGGTGAGTTCATCACTCGACGAGGTCATAAGCGCCTCTGAGGAGATGGTGCGTCAAGGCGCAGAGGACTTCATCCAGGCCGCGCGGCGCGCAATAGTACTTCCAGAGGGTAGCACAGTCACTGACATCTCGAACATGATCCTGTGGATTACCCCCGAGCAATACACCGAAGTCTACAAGGCAATTTACGCCATCTTGCGCCCATATGAAGTTCCACATGGCACTGAGGGTGAGCGCGAGGTGTCATTGCGTCTCCACGTCTATGAGGAGCGTCTGCTCAATCCAGCAAGCGATCCCAAGACGAGTGAGACTCCAGGTGCGAAGCCACCCGACCACTCACATAGCCTCCCAGCCGGGGCGCTCTACCTCACTCGTGAGGACTTGGAACAGGCAGTCGCGGAGGGGAAGCGCCTCGACATCAGCGCGGTCGACCTGCTCGCGTTCGACAGCGCCATCACCCCCGAGTTGGCGGAGCGGGCGCTCGGCAGCGTGCGAGTCAACGGCATCTTGCGAGCCTCACCCGACGTCAAGGCAGTCATCCAGCGTAAAGGAGGGAAGCCAACACTAAAGCACCGGAAATGAAAGAGGCATGAGCCGCTGCAACCGTCTCATGCCCCAGGATCCCAGGCGCCCTTATCGTCCCGCTCAAGGTCCGAAAGGCCAAGGTTCCATTTATGAAGTCTACCACCGAACTAGTCCCCCTGCCATCTCCAGATGGGGTGAGCAGCCCCGATGGGCCAGCAGTGCGCCAGCGCCGCAACCCGTTCATTAACCGAAATTTCGCCTTCCTCTGGTTAGGGACCAGCATCTCTTTCATAGGGGACCAAGTCCTCAATGCGACCCTGCTCGTATGGATCAGCCTGCTTCTACTAGTAGGCCAGACATGGGCGCCCCTTGCAGTGGGCGGGCTCCTCATCGCCGCCGCGACGCCGGTGCTGCTGGTAGGCCCGATCGCTGGAGCACTGGTGGATCGCTGGGACAAGCGGCAGACGATCCTGCGGGTCACACTGGCGCAGGCGCTTGTCATGCTGGCGCTGCTGGTCGTGCTCTTCCTGGCGCCATGGCCCATGTTGCTAGGGCAGGCGCTACCAACGCTGTGGCAGCTCGGTATTGTCTACGCCGCTGTATTTCTCGTCAACGCCCTCAATCAGTTCGTGGACCCTGCCGCTCTCTCACTCGTGCGCGACATCGTCCCAGCAGAGGCGCAAGCTCAGGCGACCGGACTCACCCAAGCCATGATGGGCCTCGCCTTCCTGATCGGTCCGGCAGTGGGTGCGCCGTTGGCTCTGGTTATTGGTCCGATGTGGGCGCTGCTCATTGATGCAGTGAGTTTCCTGCTCATCTGGATGGTCGTGCGCTTTGTGCATGCTCCCTATAGCGCCCGCAGTGTCGCCGAAGGGCAGCGGGGCAACGTGTTCCGCGAGATCGGCGCCGCGCTGCGCTTCGTGGCAACATCACGAGTTATTGTCGCGATTGTACTGGGGGTCTCGCTCGTCATGCTCGGCATCGGGGCAATCAACACGTTGGACATCTTCTTCGTCACCCAGAACCTCCACGTACCGGGCGTCTACTATGGTCTCGTTACGGGCGTCATCGCAGCAGCTGGCATCGCAGGAGCCATTTTGTGGGGAGCAGTCGCCGAGCGGATCGGCCTCGTGCGGATGGCCATGCTGGGCCTGCTGATAATGGGACTGTGCGTCATGACCTACTCGCGGATGACCCAACTGGTCCCAGCGTTGGTCGTGCTGATCGTGGCTGGGCTTGCCCAGAGCGCAACCAATGTCGGGGCAACACCGATCCTTATGCGGGTGACCCCGCCAGCCATGTTGGGACGCGTCATTACCTTAATCCAACCCGTGTTCTCGCTCATGAGCTTACTCGGGATTGCGCTCTCGGGCTACTTGGTAAGTGTGACGCTGACGGGCCTGGACACACAGCTCGTGGGACTGCAATTTGGTCCGGTCGATACAGTGTTCCTGGCGGGTGGCGCAGTCATAGCCGTGGGATCACTCATCTCGATGCTGCTCCTAGCAGGCTATCGCCTGCCTGCTGCGGCATCCCATGGTGAATAGAAGAAGTCTGCTACACCTGATGGTCCACGCGCCAAACTCGTGCTGCGACGATGAGCGCCCTATCTGAGAAGCGCTGTGATGCATCAGTCCAACATCTCCTCCTGGTTTCCAGGAGGAGATCGTCGTGATGACCTGAACACCCAGTTCGAGTCGAGGGATTTTGAGAAATGCCGTTAGGTGGCTAGTGTGGGCGTGAAGACTGCTGGGGTCAGGTCAAGGTCACGTCGGCGTAGCGGTGAAGAATACAGAGACACATCCAGGTTGCTACTTGCCAAATGTAAGCGATGGGAGCCCGCCGCTATACCACGAAGTCCATCACCAACAGAGCCGCACTCATGGATCTGCGGTGTTGCTTCTGGTGGTATGGCATTGGGGTCGGATAGGGGTCAACGCACGCACATTGTGCTGGGGCCATGTGGCCCGCGATCCCTATGAATTCAGGGATCTCGGGCAGGTGGGACAGGAATCGAACCTGCAACCTGCGGTTTTGGAGACCCAATCCAACGTGTCGGGTGGTGTCGGGCGCTATCGCCAGGTGCCGCTCTGCCCAACTCTCAATGTCGTCGTGTACCGCTGAGTGTCGTCAAGTGTCGGCGGTCACTGGGGCAGATACTGGGGCAACCGATACTTCCGCGAGGCTCTTCTCCCTGCCCTCCAGTAGCTGATCCGCGGACGCAAACACCTGACATATGCCCTGCTCCGGCGGCTATTCCTCGCCGCGCCAGTGCGTTCAGTGCGTCCCAATTTATCGCAAATTCTCAGGTGGAAGCGCCTCCGACCGTCCCGTTGTGTTCCGTTGCGTTCATCTCGTTTGCTGGCGGTTTTGCTGGCAGACGAAGCATATGCCATTCAAGCAACCGAACATTCTAATATCAGGTGGACACTTTCAGTGGCTCTGAGGCACTTTGGGTGCAGCACGGTTGCCGAACCTCGTGGCAGAATCTGCTACTCTCGAAAACCCATGTTATGGATGAGCTATCCTCTCCTCCGGCGGCGGGATTCTGCTTCCATCAAGCAGCCAGCACCCAAAGTGCCTCAGAGCCCTTTCAGTGGAGCAGGTCAGTGCGGCCACTGGAAGCGCGTCATCCAGCCGGATCGGCTGTACGACGCAATCGCACCAGTCGAACGCGCCTACGTCAGAGTATCCCACCCTCGCGCCCCAGATGACCGAAGAGGGATTTAGGCCAAGATGCCTGCTATCCTGACGATGAACAATAGCGCGATGTTGAACTTTCACTCAGGAACGAGGTGCCAGCGATGAGCAGTGCGGTCGCCAGGATGTCCACGGCTCGCTGCTGTCTGGAGACATGTTCATGGCGGATGCTTACTCCCGATTTCTTATTCCGCCTCTGCGTGGACAATGGTCACTCTACCGGCGGCGCCATCTATCGTAATCCGCTGGCCTGTGCTGATACGCTCAGTGGCGCCAGGCACACCGACGACCGCGGGGATACCATACTCGCGCGCGACGACGGCGCCGTGGGAAATGGCGCCGCCCATCTCCATCACCAGTCCACCGGCGGTAAGGAAGAGTGGCGTCCAGCCGGGATCAGTGGATGGGGCCACCAGAATTTCTCCGGCCTCCAGATGGGCGCCGGTTGGATCGAGAATGACACGCGCGATGCCAGTGACGCTGCCTGGCGAGGCGGGCGTGCCGCGCAGCACATCGGCGGTGTCAGCGGTGTCCGCGGCCGCGGGCGGAGGGGCCGGCTCGGTGCCGTCCGAGAGCAGGACGCGCGGGATGTGGCGGCGACGCGACTCGAAGTCGTAGCTAGCGCGCCGCTCACGTACGGTGACGCGCATGTCGGCGCCGGCGCACGCGGCATGAGCCTCGCGCAGCGTGATGAAGAAGATATCGCCGGGCTGGTCCAGGTGGCCAGCGGCGGCGAGAACCACGCCTACCTGCTGCAACTCCATGCGCACATAGGCGAAGAGCAGGATGATGCAGAACTTTGGCATCTCGCGCAGACCCGCTAGCGCGCGCATCCGGCTCAAGAAGAACGCAACGAGCCTGCCGCGCAGACGGCCGTGGCGCCGGGCGCGGCGTGTCAACTCGGCCACCATCGCCTCGGCCTCCTGCTTGCCACGCGCAAAGATCGCATCGGGTGCTAGCGCTGGATCGCTCAGGCGCAGATAATTGGCCAGCGCGCCGAGTAGATGGGTGGGGTCTTCACGCCAGCGGGCCACGCCTATGTCAATCTCGGCCACACCCCGATGGCCATAGTGGAGCAGAAACTCGGCCAGCCCCTCTTGCAGCGGCGTGGGAAGGGCGCCCGCATGATACTCCTGCGCCAGTTGCTCGGGCGTGTTCCCGCTCAGAGAACGCGCCGCGGCGGCATCGGCGGCCACGCGCCGCGAGAGCGCCCACAGATCGAGATCCATTTCCGTCGTCGGATTGTGCGGCAGCGCGCGGGTGACGATCTGCATCTCTTCAGGCGTGGCGATCCCGCGCAGCAGGCGGCTGGCGATGCCCAAGCTACCCAGCCCGGTGATAAGCAGTGGCGGCAGAATCGGCAAGAGTGTCCCCAAGCGCCGAGAGAAGACGAGCTCCAAGGCGCGCAGGCGATCGCCGGGTTTGAGTGCCTGTGCAGGCTTGTGCGCGGGCAGGGGCGAGGCTGGCAGCGCCTCCAGAGTCGCACGGGCGCGCTGTATCCTAGCGACTGCGCTTGATGGCTTGAGCAGCGCCTGCAGGATACGCAGCGGCAGCCGCGTCTTCATCGCTGCCAGGCCAAACGCGCGCCCCACACGCCAGCGCGGCGTAGGCTTGAGCGCGAAGCGTGGATCGGCGATCAAGCGCTGAAAGATCACGCCGGAGCGCGCCTCGCCGAAGTTGGCCGCGCCGATCGTCAGGCGGCGACCGAGTTTCGTGCGCAGGGGCCCGGTGAAGTCGCCGAAAAGCCTGTCACCCGCATCGACCAGGACGCTAGGGCCGGCCAGTCGGTCACGCGGAGCCAGACCGAATAGGTCAGCGAAGATGGATCCGATGAAATGGAACAGGGAGATGCCCATCGGGGTAAGCGGGCCAAAAACCCCCTGAAAGACATTGAGCGAGAAGTACACACGCGGGTTGGCATCGGTCAGCGGGGCCGATGCAGGCAGTGGGTAGAGCGTGGTGATGGGGCGCGACTGCAGCAGCCAGAGGGCGCCGGCGGCATCAATGGCCCACTCCGTATCCTGCGGCGCGCCATAGTGCGCCTCGACGCGTGCGCCCAGTTGCGCCAGCTCGCGAATCTGCTTGTCAGAGAGGCAGGCGGTGTCACTGCGGCCATCGACGGCTTCTTCGCGGACAGTGCCGCCGCCCGCTGTGCCGCGAATGACGACCCGTTTG
This sequence comes from uncultured bacterium, assembly GCA_963733745.1. Lineage (GTDB taxonomy): Bacteria > Chloroflexota > Ktedonobacteria > Ktedonobacterales > JADMIN01 > DASWAC01. The sequence goes on along the minus strand of CAVTFE010000049.1, from coordinate 6,136 downwards.
TCGCCGAGGAGCCGCTCGGCGATCTCGCCGCTGGCGGTGTTGACGACAAAGTGGTCGGGATTGGTGGCGCCGGAGACGACCGCTTCGCCTAGGCCGGGGTTGGCGTCTATGACAGCCTGGCGGCGCTTGCCCGTAACGGGATTGGCGGTGAATAGGACGCCCGCCACCTCGGACTGGACCATGGTCTGCACGACAACAGCCAACTGCACGCTGCGCTGGTCGAGTCCCAGGCTGGCGCGGTAGCTCACCGCGCGCTCGTTCCACAGCGAGGCCCAGCATCGACGCACGGCCTCCAGCACCGCGGCGCTGCCGACAACATTGAGCTCGGTGTCCTGCTGGCCGGCAAAGCTGGCAAAAGGGAGATCCTCGGCGGTGGCGGAGGAGCGCACGGCAACCGGGGCATCCACGCCCGCGCCCAGGTGCGCATAGGCCGTGGCGATGGTATCGGCCAGAAGCGCAGGAATGGTGGCGTGCAGCAGGCTTTCGCGAGCGGCGGTGGCCAGGGCGGCGAGCTGCTCGGGACCGGCGGACTCCGTAGGGTGGGCCGCCAACACGTCGGCAAGACCAGTACCGGCGGCTGCCTGCTCATAGGCAGCAGTCGTGATGCAGAATCCTGGCGGCACTGGCAGCCCTGCGCCGGCCAGCTCGCCCAGGTTCGCACCCTTGCCGCCGACCTGCGCTAGCATAGTGTGGCGGATGGCAGCGAAGGGGAGCACGATAGGGGCAGCGCCAAGAGCATCAGGCTCTATGGATCGTTGGGCTTGCTGTGGCTGCCGTGGCTGCTGTTGGTGCGGCTGCATCTGGTTGCCATTGCTTTCTTCTGCTGGCCTAAACCACCTGCTCCATACCGCGGATGGTCTCCAGGCGAAATATCAAGTAGAGCGCCATCCCACAACGAGCGCACGCAGCGCGTCACGCCAGATCCCCTCGCTGCCTGGTGGCATCTGGCCCCGCAGCTCGAGCGCCGCCAACCCCTCACACAGGGCATCGAAGGCGCAGAGGGCCTCCTTTATGCCTCGCGACCCCAGTTGGCCCGTATTCGCCAGCCGAGCGCATCTACCCCGCAAAGTCTCTAAGGCGGCATCGGCCGCGTCGCGGAACTGGTGGGCGAGCTCGGGTGACATGCCCTCAAATCGAAAGCCAATACGCAACAGGGCGGGATGATCTAATACGAAGCGGCGAAACACCACGACACCCGCCTCCACCAGGTCGCCGGCCGGATCGCTTGTGGTCGGCAAGGCATCGAGCGCGTCCTCGAGCAGATGAAAGGCTCGGGCGCCGAGCGCGACGAGGAGGCCATCTTTTGACCCAAACAGACTGTAAACGGCGCGGGTGGTGACACCTACCGCATTGGCAACGACTCGGACGGAGAGCGCATCCAGTCCATCCTCATCGACAATGCGCTCGGCGGCCTCCAGCAGCGCGTTGGCCACGCGCTCATCATACTCTCTCGGTCGACCCATCTTGACACCTTTGCGTAACACTGTTACGATATCACTGTTACGTAACAGTGTAACACAATGAGAGATGGAGTGGCTGTCGCGAACGCCGGCGTGGACAGCGGACTCCACACCACTTTCTAGGAAAGTGAGAACAGCATGGATACACCTGTAGTTGATGTCGTGGTAGTCGGCGGTGGCGTGCAGGGTCTGCTCATCTTGGACACGCTAATCGAAGCAGGCTACTCCTGTGCGCTCGTAAACGAGGGAGACGTCGGGGCGGGGCAAACGCTACACTCGCATGGCTTCCTGAATACTGGCTTCGGCATGTCCGACGAGCTTCCTGAAGCGGCGGCAGAGCTTGTCCTTCCGTATCTGCGCGCTCACGAAGTCACACTGACGGGCAACTGGACCATCCTTCCTCCGCCTGGACTCCCCGCGTTCGCAAACCTCCCACCAGCCAGCCTGCCAGATGGCTTTGCGCCAGCGTTCAAGGACGCTGCACGGGCTCTGCCCAACTACAGTTTCAACAAACGACGGTTAGTCCAAGCGCTCAGCCGAGGTCGCGAGGGCTACATCTACCGTGGGTCAGTCGTGGGTTTCCGTGGGCAAGGTCCAGTTGAGGCCGTCTTGGTGCGGCTTGAGGGGAGCGACGTCGAGGTCGAACTGCGTGCCAAGGCGGTCGTGGTCGCCGCTGGCTGTGGCAGCAAACGGCTGCTACGCGATCTCATTGGCGCGACACCGCAGCTTGAGATGGTTAAGCATCGCGTTGTGCAGATGCTCTGCCTGCGCGCCCCGCGCGGAGCCCTCCCAGCGACCAGCGTCGGCGCGCTATCGCTCGGTCTGCTGCTAGCAGCGCATGAGGAGAGTGAGCATGTCACCTGGTATGTGACACCTATGGAGATGGGTGGACCGTCCTTCGATGATGTGCCCAATGATGCCACGGCGACCCCGGATCCTGCTTTGCTCAGACGCGCCTGGGAGACGCTGCAGGCGCTCTACCCGCCGTTACCACGTGTCGACGGCCTCCAGGTCGGACACTACGCTGGCTATCGACAGGACATCGGGGACTGGCCGGGGGCACGCCTGTGCGCAGTGATCGCTGGCACGGGCAATGTGATCGCCGCCTTGCCTTCGGGTCTGGTGGGGCCATGGCGCAATGCAGCCGAGACGCTTGATCTCGTGCGTAGCCTCGCTACGCCGAGCCGCATTCAGCCCTCGCTGCCAGGCGCAGGTCAAGGCGTCCACGTTGGCAGCCCAGTCGAAGATCGCTCTGGATTCACGTGGCAGTCATGGGCAGACTGGTTGCGCTCACTGTCTCAATTGACGGCTACCATGTGAGCCTCATTAGGAAGCGCCCGGCAACAAGTCTGGCGCGATTATCCTCCTTGCTCTGGCACGAAAGGTACCAGAGCAAGGAGGATCTGCCGCCCCCAGGCCGATGGCTGGGCAAGCGAGTATGTGCGAGCGAAATCCTGGTCAATGACCACATTCCCGGGTTGGTGTCAGGTTGGTGTCAGGGTTGGTGTCAATGACAAGCTAAACAGTGACGCGGCTCGAATCTCATCAAGGTCAAAGCCGCTTCATTTCAGGATTTACGGGGGCAGGTGGGACAGGAATCGAACCTGCAACCTGCGGTTTTGGAGCACTCGGCGCGCTGTCCAGGGTCGTCCAGTGATGTCCAAATTGCCCTTGAAACCACGTTTTCTGCATCACATCGTCCAGCATCGTCCAAGGACATCCAACCGCTATGTAGTCAGTTTTGTAGTCACCCTGGACCTAAGGGGATATCCACTGAACCGTTGCGCTGAAGAGGCCAGCTTTTTGAAGGCGGTCACAGGGTTTCAGGCTCGTGAGCCAAAATAGGGCACGCCAGGCTTTATCCTGAACCGCCTTATAGGCGCGGTTGGCAGCGACGACTGCTTTATGTCAATTTCGTTTGGGTAGGTGTTGCCTGTCTCTCGAGAAAGCCCTTGAAACGGGCATGCGCAAGACCCATGAGAACCGCCAAAGTGGTTTGGTGTCACGGACACCCCTCTAGAAATGGGTGGGTGACCTGCGAAATCTGCGGAGATATACCCATGCGCACCATGCAGGGGAGCAGGTATGCTACTTGTGCTGCTCGCGCTGGCGGTCCAATGGCGCAATGGGAGGAGCCACATGCCTGAGACGCAGATCCCCATGATCGAGACTGAACGATTGCTGCTGCGCGGTGCAACTCCCGGCGATGTGGATGCATGGGCAGCCTTATTTGAAGATGCTGATGTGCGGCGCTACTTACCCAAGTTCCCCCAGTCAATCCGCGAGCGTGCGGCATTGCATATTCAGTGGTGCAACGCCGCCTGGGACGAGGAGCCACAGACAGATGTCAGTTGGATGATTGCGCTCAAGCAGACGAGGGAACTGATCGGGCGGTGTGGGTGTGGAACGCTCGAAGGCAGCAATGAGGCCGAAGTCATCTATACCCTTGGGAAACCCTACTGGGGACGCGGCTATGCGACAGAGGCGACGCGCGTGGTCATTCGCTATGGCCTGGAGCATTTCCCCTGGGACCCCATCACGGCGTGCATCTTTCCAGCGAACAGCGCGTCGCGCCGTGTGCTCGAACATCTGGGGTTCGTCTATGAGCGAGATGTGGACTATCCCAAGCGCACAGGTGACACCTCGTTAGCCATGGAGTCGCCTATCGTACCGCTCTACTCGCTTGCGCGAGACGAGTTTGCGCCTGGCGACGCTTTCTACCGTCTCATGTGACTGGTCAGACAGGCTTACAGTGTAGCTACATAGTGGGCACAGGAGCCCAGGCGAGCAGGTCGCACGGCCGAGCCTGCACACCAGCGCGGGATGCGCTACAGCCGTCAGGCTGCCAGACGTCCCCTCCTCTGCTCCAATACCGCTGGTCAGTTCAGTCGCAGGCTTTCGGGCTTGCTGGATCGCCCTCAGGACGCACGAGACGTGCGCCAGTTCCAGATACGGGTCGGATCCGCGGGTGTCCGACACGAAGCGTGTAGAAAGGAGCTGAGCCATGCAGCCGTCGCACCTCAGGATACTCACTGTTTCCGCCCTGACAATAGTGGGGGCGCTGCTTGCCTGCGCCATGCCCATCAGCTCGGTGACCGGGACACACCCCACCGTGCCCCATATGACGGAGCATGAGGTGGCCCAGACTACGATCCTCCCCGCCACCGCTGGCCAGCACGGTCCGGCCACCGCGTCCTGTCCCCAGGGCGAACTCGCGCTGGGTGGGGGATGGAGTGTTCCCGCACAGGCTCACGTCTACGCTGCGATGCTCACGGGGAAAACCTGGAACGTGTCTGTGAGCTACCCAGGCCCCATAATCAACCCACGCGCGGCTGGAGCGGGCTCGGGGACCCTAGCCGTTCCGGTGGTGACGCCACCGGTCGCCAGCATTTCGGTCACCGCCTACGTCGAATGCCTCGCTGGCGCGGGCGCGACAGCGCATGTGATACCTACGAATGCCACTCAAATGGTGCCGGCGCTCAACTTTGTCGATGTGGAGACATTTTTCCAACAGGTAATAACGTGTCCTCCTGGGCTAACAACGGGAGCAGGGTTCGATTTGAGTAGTGCTCCTACCTTCCTTGAGATGCAGAGGAGCATTGTCGATATGTACGGCTTGGCGCCATTGCCCACGATGATGTTCTCGGTGGCGAACTACGGCAGTATGCCCCATCCGGCCACCCTCGTGGCGTACTGCCTTGCCGGGATGTCTGGCACTACAGTGTACTATCCCCCGTTTGGGGACCTTGCTTCCGTCGCCGTACCCACTCCCACGTTCGGTGTCGTACCCAGTGGCGCCACACAAAGCTTCACGATGAGCTGTGCGCGAGACCCAAGCGCGCAGGGGTCAGTCGCAGTTGGCGGGGGATGGGAATACACCTATAACAAGAACCTCCAGCGAGGGCCTGGTAGAGGCACGGTGTCGTCCACCCACGCGGTGCTCCAGGGCGACACCCCCGTCGGGTGGCAAGTCGAGGTCTCCAGTACGGGGGGCGCTATACAGGGGGCGTCGTTCCCGGAGTGATCTGCCTGCAGTTCCCGGCAACGGGTCAGAATAAGTGAGGGTTGCGGGGCCAGGAACTGACGTAAAGATACGCTAACCCCACCGAATGCTGCGTGCTACACCGCTTTGATTCATTCGCGCGCACTTTAGGTACACATGTTGATGCAGCGATACCACATGGCGCGCGAGAAGTGGAGGGTGTGGCAGATACCCTCGGTGGAGTGGCTCTTATCGCGATGTAACGCCTGCACCAGCGCGACCATTTTGTGGTGTGTTCAGCGCCTCCGCCCGTGGCCTCCCACCACGTCGTCCCCATGCCCTCGCTCCCGCTAAGCCGGCTTGGGTGCGTTCACAAATCAGGGTGCGCTCGAACTCGGCGAGCGCGCCAAAGACGTGGAAGACCAGCTTGCCTGTCCTCGTCGTCGTGTCGACGTTCTCCGTCAGACTCCGGAAGCCAATGGCACGCGCATGCAACGCTGTGATGGTCGCGATCAAACGCTTGAGGAACGACCCGATCGACCAAGCCGCTAGACGCCGACGGTGTCGCCTTCACGCAGGTAGAGCAGCGCGCCGCTCAGCCCAGGCCAGTAGGGCATCATCGGACCCCAACTGCTGTCACAACTGCTGTCAACGGACGCAAGGTCAACCGCTTAAGTCCGCATGAAATGAGGCT
>CAVTFE010000048.1:0-99437 GCA_963733745.1 uncultured bacterium | reverse complement strand
TAGGAACCCACAACGCTGTCTCGATATGTGCGCCATCGTCGAAGACTCTTGGTGGCGCCGGAAGCCTAATACCCTCTGGCACTGAAGCCATACAGAGGGGGCTGTAACTAAACCTGCCGCAGGAGAATTGACAACCATGAGATCATCAAGAGAAATAGGAAGCGCTCTCAATTCTAAATGTCCCAATGATGATGGTTGTAGGCTGCAATCTCTTGTTGACTGAAACCATGCGGCGAGATCAGAGACTAGGAGTGACTTAAGGTAATAGGAGGATCTAAGAGCGTGTTATGAACCTGTCTTGACGGCCGTAGAATCGCGTTGATCTGTCGGGATGAGGGCGAGCAGGAGGTCGACACCCACGTGTTTTCGCTCACACGCACGCGATAAGAGGCCCTTTGCGGCGAGTTCATAACACCCTCTAAAGGTGATTTACCTTTTTACCACTACCGCGCGCGATCAATACATTCAAGACGCCTTGGATATTTTGGCGCTTCCCTCAGGCGCAGTACATCGGTTCAGGTATACCAAGAGGCGTTTGACGTCGCAAACCGCTGAACACTTGAAGGCACTATTTGGCGACAGCGCAAGCATGCCGGAAGTATCAGGCAGTAGGGCTGCAATGATCGTCTTTGTACACTTACCTAAGGAGGAGTCGGAACGGAGGCCGGAGACAGCTTTCTACTACCCACTTAGACGTGTTGATATCTTGCGGTATCAGGAGGAAGGAACGGTTGTGAGCATTTTATTCAAAGTTGGTGACTTTGTGAATCTTACTAAGTTGGCTAGCCAGGCGCGTCAGCTCGCACATGAGGCTGTCATAAAGGCTCTTGAGACACAAATCCAGACAGGGAATGTTGAGGCAGACCAATGGCCACATGAATGGTCCATAGCCTTGGGCAGCGAACTAGAGATTGACACAGGTCCATTAGAGTATGCTGACCAGAGCGAAGCATCTTCTGCCTGGGAAGCTATTGTAGATAATTTGGGCACAATGAATGAGCTTGCAAACACTGTCTTCTACCGTGTAATGGAAATACTTGATGTTACGCCTCCTTCAGTTTTCACTTGGCGCAATGCAATGTCCATGCTGAAACGAGCCTGGGATACTCTGCCAATAAGGCGATCTGCAAATCGTGTTGCGCAGTCGCCAATTGACCATATGGTCGCGCCAGAACACGGCTCGAAGCCATTGTCGCTAACTTCAATCGTTCCTGAGACCCCTGGATATGTGTTGAATAGTCATCAAATGTACGTCCTGCGTCTCAGTTTCTACCAACCTAAAGAAGTGATAGAATCAGTCCGCGGAAGCAAGATTGTTACAGTCGTTGATAAGTTGTATTTTGCTTTTGCGCCGGACCCCATCGAAATCACGTTCAGGTATGACGCTCGGCCCATCACTCTTATTACTGGCCCACTTGTCCAAGATGCATATACACCCCTTTCGATTAGGTTGCAACCTATTGACATGCCTGGGCGTGCAGATGGGCCGCCTTTCCGCGCTCCATACGTTAGTTTCGTGCTGCGTATACTCTTTCCAAGAAAGCGCACGATACTAACGTTCGCAGCCTTGTTTGTTGGACAACTTAGCGTAGCAGTTTCTGGTATCCTTGGTGAGAATCAGCCTTGGAGAGTTCTACTTGCCTTCGTGGGAGCAAGTGTCACCACGGGAGCAGTCTTTTTCTTGCTTCGCCGCTTCTCCAGCGCCCCTCGATAAAATTCCGGAAAGATAGATCCCCACTCATGGGTCTCACTGTCTAGTCTGATTCAGCGGGTTGGTCGGCGATGGCGCGCAGACGGTCCGCAAGCGCCCGTATGCTGTCGCGCAGCTCATCTGGGCGCAGGATCACAAGCGGGCAGCGCAGCCCAGCCAGCGTACACGCGAGGATGTCCAGGTCGTCGGCGTATCCGCGCAGGAGTACCGTCCCATCCGCCTGCGGGTGGAGGGTCGCCGTCGTGGCGGGCATGCGGCTGCGCAGCGTCTCGACCGTCGTATCCGCCAGCACAGCGAACTCCCAGCGCCACGGCGTCTGCGCGATAGCCCGCTCGACGGCGGCGATAGCATCCACAGGCTGTGGCGTGAAGGTCTCGTCCAGCGCCCGCGCATGCTGAATATGGTCGAGACGGAACACGCGCAGATCGGCGCGCAGGTGGCAATAGCCGACGAGATACCAGCGCCCCGCGCGATACACCACCTGATACGGGTCCACCTCGCGCTCACTGCGCTCGCCCGTCTGCGCGCGATACATCAGACGCAGGCGGTGACGCTCCTGGATGGCGTGAACCAGCGTATCCAGCCATGCAGGCGCTGCGCCGGTAGCGTTCGGCGATTGTGGCGTCGCAAAGGTCACCGCGCCGTCGAGCGCGCCGATCAGGTCGCGCGTGGCTGAGGGCAGGACGCGCGTCACCTTCCTGAGCGTGCGTGCGGCGTCACCTTCATCCAGCCCCAGCGCCTGTTGCCCGCCTCCCAGCAGGCCATAGGTCAGCGCCAGCGCCTCCTCTTTCGTCAGCGCGAGCGGCTGGCGGTAGCCCGCTGGCAATGAGTAGCCGCCGTGGCGTCCACGCTTCATCTCGACGGGAATACCACGCTCGCGCAGGATCAGCGCATAGCGGCGCACCGTGCGCACATCCACCTCCAGCCGCGCCGCGATCTCCTCCCCGCGCATTCGCCCGTGGTTCTGCAACAGATCGAGCACTGCCAGTACGCGCGACGTGGAATAGTACATCTTTTGCCCGTTTCACCACGATTCAGCAAAACTCGCGCTATCAGGATCATCCGTGTCCGCATATCACCGTAACATGGGGACGAAGCGCGTGTCTACGCCGCTGTGGCGTAGAGGAAATAGCGCTTCTTGAGGAGGATCGCCATGACCGAGCTAAATAGGTGGGCGGTGAAGGGTTGAAGTGCTAAGCTGCCTCCCGCGGGGAGGAGGTAGCCGATGCGACTGACGCTGACGGATGGGGAACGGGCGGAGCTGCAGGCCCCGCAGCGCTCAAGCCGCGACGTGCGCCACTGGCGCCACTAGCAAACGGTGATAATGACAGCTTGGATGACACAGTGCTCATCGGTAGTTTCATGGTGGAGGTCGACATGAGCGAGCAGGGATGGCGCGATTTCCTCGCCGCACTCGGTGGTTCGGACTGGGTCGTGCTGCATGGTGGAGCGACGGCGGTCTTCCGCGCCCAGTCGGTGGTCGAGGCGGCCCGGCTGGCCGAAGCGCTCGCGCAAGTTCCGGAGCTCGATGGCGCCGGCGTGCTGATGACGATCGCCGACGGTCAGCTCACCGTCCGATTGACTCGCGGCGTCCTTCGACTCGAGGAACGGCACGTGCAGCTGGCTCACGCGGTATCGGCGGTGGCGCGGGAGCACGGCGCCGTGGCTGACCGGACGCGGGTCCAGGAGGTGCAGCTCGCCATCGCGGCCCTGCCCGATGCGATCGATGTCGGCTTCTGGCGCGCCGTTCTCGGGTACGTCGCACTGGCCGACGACAACGCCATTGACCCGCTCGGGCACGGATCGAAGGTCTGGATGCAGGCCCTTGACCCCGCCAAACCCTTGCGTCACGCGATGCACGTCGATGTCTCGGTTGCGCGCGAACAGGCCGAGCACCGTCTGGCCGCAGCCCTAGCGGCCGGCGGTCGCATCGTCGACGAGTCCAATGCCCCGGCCGTTTGGATCCTCGCCGACCGCGCCGGCAACCGCGTCTGCATCGCGGCCTGGCCCGACGGCGCCGCTCAGTGAGGCGGTTCCGTGCCAAGTAGATAACCACCGAAACTTTGGACCGAGCAGGCCAAACGGCGGATGTGGTCGAGCGGGGAGAGGCCGCCGATGGAGTGTAGGGCCTGCTCGGCGAGGCGCCACAGATCCTCGCACGGCATGAGTTCGGGCGCGCGGAAGGGCTGCCAGGCGATCTGGATGTGGGCCGCCGCGGCTGCGGCCGCCACGCGCTTATTGAGGAGGATGATCATGACTGAGCTAGCCCATGTTGAGACGCAAAACGACGGACGCAACGACTTCGACTTCTTCATCGGTACATGGGACAGTAAGCAGCGAAGACTGAAGCAGGTTCTTGTAGGATGCGACGAGTGGGAAGACTTCAAAGGCGTCTCGGTGGCGTCCAAGATACTGGACGGGCTGGGGCATGTCGACGAGGTCACGCTGGAGACGCCTACCCGCCGCGTCGTGGGCTTCACCCTGCGCCTCTTCGATCCGCAGACGCGCCTGTGGAGCATCTACTGGGCAAGCACCACGCAAAGCGGGCCGCGCGGGCCGCTCGTGCCACAGGTCGGGCGGTTCGAACATGGGCGCGGCGAGTTCTATGACCGCGAGACCTACGAGGGGCGCTCGATCTTCAGCCGCTATCTCTGGACCAGCAGCGGCCCCGATGCCTGTCGCTGGGAGCAGGCGTTCTCGCTAGACGCCGGTCGCACGTGGGAGACGAACTGGACCGCCGACTTCTTCCGCCGCAAAGACGCCGGCGACTGAACGCTGGCGACGATAGCCAACCATCGAGTGACGGTCGAATGGAGCAGCCGCCACGTGCGCATGCCCCACATGCCCTACGATGTTTGACCGCCACTTCCCCACGCGCCAATACTGGCTGTGAGGCGCCATATCTGCGCCAGTGTACCCACCGATCCAATCCATCAAGTGGAGGGAGGCGATCATGGCATACGCGGCCCAACCACGCAACAAAGATCACTGGTCAATGCGTCTGCATGTCAAGCGGCCTGGTGGCGTGCATCCCGTGGCGCTCGTGCTGGCGCTCGTTCAGACGCTGCTGCTCGCGGCGACGGCTTCTTCGCTTGCGAGCAGCGGTGGCCTCTATGGCTGCGTGAGCGCCTGTGGCACAGCCGATGAACCGGTGACGCCACTGCTCGCCATCGTGCTTGGCATCGCCATGCTCGTGTTACCACTCCTCATCGGCGCGTTCTGCAAGGACTGGCGGCTTGGCGTAGGCCTTGCCGTCCTCCCTGTCTTCCCCGCGCTCCTCATCGCCAGCAACACCGTGCTCGCCCCCACCAACACCATCGTCCCACCGCAGCCCGCCAAGGGCACGCAACCCGCCGTCCCCTATCCCACCAGCCACTTCGGCTCACCCTTCTGGCTGGATCCAGCGCGCCTGACGCCGCTCCTCTTCTCGCTCGCCTTCTTCGCGCTCCTCGGCTGGCTCGGCTGGGTGATCGGCTCCTTCTTCCGCGACGCCTGAGAGTAGCTTTGCCTCGGCTAGCGCTTCCTGTGGCGCAACACAGCGGGCGAGCCAAGGTGCCATGTCTACCACTAACCACCAAGGCTGGCGCTGTATTGGTCAGGCGCCTGTTGTAGCGCCAGCCCCAAAGCGAGTGTCGCAGACCTTGCATCACACCGGCGTGGCGCGGGTGGCGGGCAGGCTGAGAATCGCGGTCGTCCCCTTGCCCGGCTCGCTCTCGACGGTCAGTTCGCCGTCATGCAACTGCATGATGCCGCGCGCGAGCGAGAGGCCGAGGCCCGCGCCACCCGCCGCGCGTGAGCGCGCCTTGTCGGGACGGTAGAAGCGTTCGCCCAGATGCGGCAAATGCTCGGCGGCGATGCCCGGTCCCGTATCATAGACCATTAGGCTGCTGCTTGCCATCCTTCGCCGCGACCGAGACCTCGACGGAACTTCCCGCGCCGCCGTACTTGATCGCGTTATCTACCAGGATCAGCGCGGCCTGCTCCAGCAGCTCGCGGTCGCCGATCACCTGCGCCTGTGGCGTCGGGCCAAGGGTCAGCGAAATGCCGCGCTCATCGGCCAGCGCGCGCGCCCGCTGGACCACGCTTGCCGCCACGTCCGACAGGTTCACGATGTCTCGCTCGTGATGCTGCGCGCCGCTATCCAGCCGCGCCAGCGTCAGCATCGTCGTCGAGAGCGAGGAGAGATGCCCCGTCTCGGCGACGATATCCTCCAGCAGCGCGGCGTCGTCCGGATCGAAGCGCTCGCGTCCGCGTAGCAGCACCTCGGCGTCGGCGCGCAGCAGCGTCAGTGGCGTACGCAGCTCATGTGCGGCGTCGGCGATGAAGCCCTGCTGCCGCGCAAAGGCCAGCCGCGCTGGATCGAGCGCGCGCGCCGCCAGGAAGTAACCGCCTATCGTCGCCCCGGCCAGCGTCAGCGCGCCGACCAGCAGGAGCAGCGTCTGGAGCGTATTGAGCGCCGCAAGCGTATCGCCAATGCGGATGCCCACCTGCGCCACGCCAATAACCGCCTGTGTATCGGGATCGTGTACGACGACGGCATAGCGTCTGACCTGCCCCTCGTACGCCCCGGCGTCCACCTCATCAAACGAGGACCCATTGGTAAGCGCGCTCTGGACGAGTGAGCTGGCGAGAAATCCCGGCGCCTGGCTCGGCGGGCCGACCGGCGCGATAAGATTACCCTTGCTGTCATAGCAGGCGATAAAGGCGACCGAGGACTGGCGATTAAAAGCTTCCGGTGGCAGCAGGCAAGGAGCGCGCCCGTCGTGCTGCCAGCGATCGGAAAGCTGCTGCCCCGCCGATTGCAGAACAGAGTTGGTTGGCCCCAGTAGGGTCTGACGCATCCCAACATAGAGGAGAGTGCCTGAAAGCAGGAGGACGGCGGCCAGCACGGCGGCGAAGAGCAGTGTCAGCCGCCAGCGGATGCGCCCGAAAAGCGCGGTGGCGGGATCGGCGGAGGGCCGCAGCAGGCGGCTCCGCAGCAGTTGTCGCCGGTCGGTGGTGGCAAGCGCCTGGTCGCTCACGGCTCGATCCTGTAGCCAACGCCGCGCATCGTCTTGATCATCGGGCGGGCGGAAGCCCGATCGATCTTGTCGCGCAGGTAGTGAATGTAGATGTCCACCACGTTCGAGAGCGCATCGCTATCGTAACGCCACACGTGGTCGATAATCTGTGTACGAGTGAGCACCTGACCAGGGTGGCGCATCAAGTATTCGAGCAGCGCGAACTCCTTGGCGGTCAACTCGATGATACGTCCGTCGCGCTGAGCCTCGCGCCGCAACAGATCGAGCGTCAGGTCGCCCACCTGGAGCCGTTGTGTGTCGGTGATCGCCCGTCCACGGCGCAGCAGCGCGTCCACCCGCGCCACCATCTCCTCCATGGCGAAGGGTTTGACGAGATAATCATCCGCGCCGATGCGCAGCCCTGCCACGCGATCTTCGATGGACCCCCGCGCCGTCAACATGAGAATCGCTGGCTGGAGTTTGCGGGCGCGCACCTGCTTGCAGATGTCGAGTCCACTGCGCCCGGGAAGCATGAGGTCGAGGATGAGCAGGTCATAGGTTCCGCGCAGTGCCAGATCCATCCCGGTGTCGCCGTCGTTGGCGATATCCACGACATGCCGTTCTTCGCTCAACACGCGGGCGACAAGCCGCGCGAGGCGCTGCTCGTCCTCGACGATGAGAATGTGCATCTGCTCTAATCCTCTCCTCCACCGCGTTCACACGACATGATGAGACTGAAATGGTCTCGCGAGATCGTCCGCGAGATGGTCTGATAGTAGCTCGTCTATCATGACTATACGGCCCGATTATGAGAAGACAGCATTGGAATTTATCTGGGTGAGCGGCGGGGTCTGCGGACATTCTCGCTGTCAACTCACCCGCGCCACAACCGCCGCTGCATCTGATTCTTCAGAGTCATGTCGTCTGATCTGTCGGTTCCACGCGCGCAGACTGCGGCTCGACGCGCTTGAGCAGCACGGCGTTCGTCGCCACCGTGATCGAGGAGGCGCTCATCGCAAGCGCTGCGACGGCTGGACTGAGCAGGATGCCAAGCGGGTAGAGGACGCCCGCCGCGATGGGAATCGCGATCACGTTGTAGATCGCCGCCCAGAAGAGATTCTGCTTCATCTTGACGACGGTGGCCTTCGAGAGGCGGATCGCCGCCAGCACGTCCAGCGGGTCGCTGCGCATCAGCACGATCTGCGCCGTCTCGATGGCGACGCCCGTCCCCGCGCCAATCGCGATCCCCAGGTCGGCCTGCGCCAGCGCGGGCGCGTCGTTGACGCCATCGCCCACCATCGCGGTGAACAGCCCCTCGCTCCTGCAGCTGTCGCACGTATCCGCGCCTTCTCCGCTGGCAGCACCTCGGCGAAGACTGCGCTCAGGCTCGATGCTCTATTGCCCGCCACGGCTTCAGCCGTACGGCGGTTGTCGCCGGTCAGCATGGCGACCTGAATGCCCAGCGTCTCGTAGTTGCGTCGATGGTGGTGCGCGCTGTCGGACGGACCTGTCGGCGACGGCGATCGCCCCCAGCGCCTGGCCATCACGCGCGACCAGCCATCACGGTCTTGCCCTGCGCTTGCAGCGCCGAGATCATGCGCCAAGTCCTCGCTGACGCAAGCGCAATCCCGTGGTCGCCGAGCAGCTTCGGGGTGCCAATGAGCACTGCTGCGCTCTCTACCGTCGCCTGCACGCCACCACCGGTGATGGACTGAAAGCCGGTGATCGGCGATGTCGCGAGCCTGGCGGTTCTCCGCCTCGGTCGACGATGGCGCGCGCCAGGGGATGCTCTGACTCGCGCTTCGACGCTGGCGGCCATCTGCAGCAGCTGCGTCCTCGTCGAGTCCGCTGATCTCGCGTCGCCGAAGCAGGTACGACATCGGTGACGGCATGGTTTGCCTTCCGTCAGCGTGCCGGTCTTGTCGAAGATGATCGCCTGGATGCGCGAGGCCTGCTCCAGCGCGGTCGCGTTCTTGATCAGGATGCCGTTGCGCGCGCCGATGCCCGTTCCCACTGCGACGGCGGTCGGCGTGGCGAGTCCCAGCGCGTCGGGGCAGGCGATGACGATGGCGGTGACGGCGAGGGTGAGCGCGAAGAGCGCCGTCTGCGTGAATCACGAAGAACCAGATCAGGAACGTCAGCAGCCCCGCGCCCACCGCCGCGATCACCAGCCACTGCGCGGCGCGGTCCGCCAGTCGCTGGGCAGGCGCCTTCGAGTTCTGCGCGACCTGGACCAGTTGCACGATCTGCGCGAGCGCTGTCTCGCTGCCGACTTTCGTGGCGCGGAAGCGCAGCGAGCCGCTGCCGTTCACCGTCCCGCCGATGACCTCATCGCCCGGCGTCTTTCTCGACGGGCAGGCTCTCGCCGGTGATCATGCTCTCGTCGAGCGAACTGGTCCCCTCGACGACACGCCCATCCACCGGGACCTTCTCTCCTGGACGCAGCAGCAGCAGATCGCCGACCTGCACCTGCTCCACGGGCATTGGTATGAATGGTCCCATCGGCCGCGATGACGTTCGCCTGACTGGGCGCAAGTTTGAGCAGCGCGTTGAGCGCATCGGAGGAGCCACGGCGGCTGCGCATCTCCATCCAGTGGCCGAAGAGCACGAAGGTGACGAGCATCGCGGCGGCGTCGAAGCTGGTCTCCACCTGCTGGCGCGAAGATAGTGGCGAAGGCGCTGAAGAGATAGGCGACCAGCACGCCCAGGCTAACGAGCACGTTCATGTCCAGGCTGCGGTTGCGCAGCGCCCGCCACGCGCCGGAGTGGAAGATCCAGCCGCACCACCAGACCACCGGCGTCGTGAGGAGCAGCAGGAGCCAGTTGCGCGGCAGACCAAAGGGAACCGGCAGATGCAGGCGCAGGACCTCGGTTCCCAGCGACGAGTAGAGGACGATGGGGATAGTCAGCGCCAGCGCGACCCAGAAGCGGCGGCGCATGTCCGCCTCCATCGCGCGCGCCATCGCCGGATCGCTCATATCGTGGCCCATGCCATGGCCCATCCCGTGGCCAGCTGCATGAGGCGCACGCGTGTTCAGCCACTCGCATGCAGCATGGTCCATATGCCGCCGATCGGATCCATTGGATGCTCGTGGATATGGTCATGCGCTGGCGGCGGGCGGCAACCGATGAAGCCAGCGCGGCGTGCCAGGCGCGTGCGTCGCCGACTGTCGCAGCGCTGCCGCCTGAGCAAGCATCTCCACGGGATCACAGGTCTCGCCGCACGCAAACCCGCAATCGCTGCACCAAATCGCGCATCGTCGCCTCGCTGATCGTCCGCTTCGTCAAAGGTGATCGTGGCGGTCTGGGTGACGTAGCTGGCGGCGACCTCCTGCACACCGGAAAAGGTTCCCAGGCGCTTCTCGATGCTCTGCGCGCAGGACGCGAAGTTGAGTCCTTCCACCGGAACCGTGATCGTCTTCACGCCGTTCCTCGCTTCCCTGCTTCAGGCGTGGCGTCTCCTTGTCGCGCCGTGCTACGGTCGTCCGAGTTCCACGTACATGCGCGACGTAGATAAGAGCGCTGGCACCCTGTCGCACCCTCTACTTTGCCCTGCGACGCCTCATGCATCGCACCTGGCGAAAAGGGGGCCACGCGGAGCGGTGTCGCTGCGCATGCCCCTGGTGATACCGTCGAACGCTCTGAGGCGGCCCACTACTTGGCGACGGTGTAGCCCGCCTCGTCCAGCGTCTCCTCGATGCGCTCGAGCGTCACCTGGGCCAGGCTCGTAGCGCAGACCTGACGGTCTTGCTCGTCAGGTCCACATTGACCGCAGCGACGCCGGGCAACGCGCCGAGCGCCCCACTCACCGTCTTGACACAATGCTCGCAGCTCACATCCGGCACGCTGAGCGTGATCTCACGTGACGCAGTCGTCTCCATTGGAATCTCCTTGGCGCTCTTGGCGCGCAGGCGGACTTTAGTCCGCGTCTACTGTGCTCCGGCTCTTGAGAGCCGAGAGCGTAGTGTCAATCCACCCAGCGCGCGAAGCCGCGCAGCCGCAACGAGTTGCGTCACCACCGTCACCGAGGAGAGCGCCATCGCCGCCGCCGCGAAGATCGGCGCGCTCTCGCGCAGCCAGGGAATCGCGGGCGAGGCGATCGCCAGCGGGATCAGCATGGTGTTGTAGGCGAAGGCCCAGAAGAGGTTCTGGCGGATCGATGCGCATCGTGGCGCGCGAGAGGCGCAGCGCGTCGCCGAGGCTGCGCAGGTTGCCCTTGACCAGTGTCGCGTCCGCGGTCTCCATGGCGATGTCGGTTCCCGTGCCCATGGCGATGCCGACATCGGCCTGCGCCAGCGCTGGCGCGTCGTTGACGCCATCACCGGCGAACGCGACCACGCTTGCCATCTCGCCTGCGCCCGCAGACGCGCTCACCTGCGCCGCCTTCTCGCCAGGCAGCGCCTCCGCCAGCACATGCTCGGCTGGGGATGCCGACCTGGGCGGCGATGCTCTCCGCCACGCGGCGCGTTGTCGCCGGTGATCATCCAGACCGCGACGCCCTGCTCCTGCAGCTCGGCGATGGCCTGCGCCGAACCGACCTTGAGCGTATCGGCCACCGCCAGCGCGCCAGCCAGCGTCCCATCCACCGCGACGAACGCCAGCGTCTTGCCCGCCGCCTTCGAGCGCCGTCGGGTCGGGGCGTCAGCACGTCCAGTGACTGTCAGATCAACGCCGCCCTCCGCCAGGAAGCGCCGCGAGCCGACCAGTATCTGCCGTCCCTCGACTATCGCACTGAATCACCGCCGCCCGCCGTCGCCTGCGAACTCGTCCGGCGCGACCAGTTCGACGCCACGCGCCTGCGCTCCCGCGACGATAGCCCGCGCGATGGGATGCTCCGAGGCGCTCTCGGCGCTCGCCGCCAGCCGCAGCAGGTCCTGCTCGCTCAATTCGCCATCTGGGATGAGCGCCACATCGGTCAGCTCGGGCTTGCCGCGTGTGATCGTGCCGGTCTTGTCGAGCACGACCGCGTCGACCTTCTCCAGCCGCTCCAGGCTCTCGCCGCCCTTGAAGAGCACGCCCAGCTCCGCGCCGCTGTCCGGTCGCCACCATGATCGCGGTCGGCGTGGCCAGACCCAGCGCGCAGGGGCAGGCGACCACCAGCACGGCGATTGCGGCGACCAGCGCGACGATCCACGGCTCGTCATCGCCGACGCGCCTCGCCCATCGCGGGGACTGGCGCGAAGCCGAAGACATAACCGGCGACGGTCCAGCCAATGAAGGTCAGCAGCGCGACGACCAGCACCGCCGGGACGAAGACGCCAGAGACCGTGTCGGCCAGCCGCTGGATCGGCGCTTTCGACCCTTGCGCCTGCTCGACCATGCGGATCATGCCCGCCAGCATCGTGTCGCGTCCAACCCGCGTCGCGCGCACCCGCAGCATGCCACTGGCGTTGATCGTCGCGCCGATCACGGCGTCGCCCGCGCGCTTCTCGACCGGCATGCTCTCACCCGTCAGCATGCGATTCATCCACCGCCGACGCGCCGGAGAGCACATCGCCATCGGTCGGAATCTTCTCGCCGGGACGCACGATGAACTCGTCGCCGACGCGCACCTGCTCGATAGGCAAATCCATCTCGCGCCCGTCGCGCACGACATGAGCGACGCTGGCGCGCAGCCCGGCCAATCGGCGAATCGCGTCGCTGGCCTGTCCCTTGGCGCGCGCCTCCAGATATTTGCCGAGGTAGATCAGCGTGATGATGAGCGCGGTGGTGTCATAGAAGGTGACCGACCCGACGACCTGTGGCCAGAAGGTGGCGACGACGCTCATCAGGAACGCGGCGGTCGAGCCGAGGCTGACCAGCATATCCATGTTCGCGCCGAAGTGGCGCGCGCTGCGCCAGGCGGCGCGATGGAACTCCCAGCCGACGTAGCCCCAGACCGGCGCGGTCAGCGCGAGCAGGAGCAGGTTCTCGCCGGGGAAGCGGTTCATGAAGAACATCGAGAGGATGACGACGGGAATGGTCAGCGCGACGCCGAGTATCAGGGTGTTTCTGCGTCTCCGCAGATCACGCGCGCGTGGGTCATCCTCAGCTGGCGGCTCTCGCCGTGCGGCTCGTTGTCAGTTGCGGTGGAGTCCGTTCGCTCCTGTACGGGCGTGACCTCGGCGCGCTCGACGAACGGCGCGGCGTCGTAGCCGGTCGCGCGTACCTTGGCGATCAGGTTGTCGGTCGTGGCGATAGTGGGATCGAGGGTTACGGTGGCGCGCTCGGTCGCCAGGTTCACCGCCGCGTCCTCGACGCCCGCGACCTTCTTCAGTCCCTTCTCGATGCGCATCGCGCAGGAGGCGCAGGTCATGCCCTCGATGGCGAGCGTGATGCGTGTTGTCTCCGGCGTCGCCTTGTCTGCGACTTCCGGGCGATCCTGTATCTCAGCCATGTAATGGATACTCTCTTGCCGCAGCGCATGCGGAAATGTCAGTTAGCGGTTGCCCGCGAGGTTGTAGAGTTGGATCAGCTCGTCAATGACCTCGGCCTCGCGTCCCTCTTTGATACCCTCCGGCACACAGCCGTGCAGGTGGTTCTCGAGGATCAGCGCCTCCAACTTCTCGATAGATTTGCGGACGGCATAGGTCTGGCGCAGGATATCGACACAATACTCGTCGTTCTCGACCATCTTGCGGATGCCGCCCAGATGTCCCTCGATATAGTTCAGCCGCTTGACGACATCAGATTTCTCGGCGCGCATCGGCCTCTCCTTTACCCCTACCCCCTGGGTAGGGGTTCTGGAGATAGTATAGCACATGCGACAAGCGCGCCCACCACCATCTCTGGCTACCGGATATAATGGACTTTGCCTGTCGTTTCGCCCCTCACAGGGCGTTCAACAGCCTCATCAGCGCAGCGACACGTTGGCGTCGACCGATTTCTTGCCCACATTGCATCCAGCCATTCATCGAGCGCCTGGGATCGAGCCTGGCTCACGAAGAACTCGAAGAGGGAGTGTTCGGTGGCTCGTACGGAACGGGAGAGGCGCCTGGATGTCGTGGAGGCATCACGTCCGGCGCCGCTGTCAGATGGCGCATTCAGCGATCTGCTGCGCACAAAGCTGACCGCGCCTCCGCCGCGCGACCATCTCGTCGCACGCCCACGCCTGACACAGCGCCTCGTAGACGCCCTGGAGCGGAAACTCACACTCCTCTCCGCGCCACCTGGCTCCGGCAAGACGACACTCCTCAGCGCCTGGCTGGCGCAGGAGCGGCGGCCCATCGCCTGGCTCACCCTCGACGAGGACGACGATGACCCGATTCGCTTCTGGACCTATGCGGTCGCCGCGCTCGAGCGCGCCTATCCTGGAGCCACCGGCCACTCCCTGGGGTTGCTACGCGCCCCGCAGCTTCCCACGATGCGCGGCCTCATGACGGCGCTGCTCAACGCGCTCGACGCCGTAGACGACGCCATCTACCTCGTCTTCGACGATTATCACGTCATCACCGCGCGCGCCATCCACGACGCGCTGGATTACCTGCTGGCGCGCCTCCCGCAGCATGTCCATCTCGTCCTCGCCAGCCGCGCTGATCCGCCGCTCGCGCTCGCACAACTACGGGCGCGGGATGAGTTGACCGAGTTGCGCGCTGCCGACCTACGCTTCACCGGAGAAGAGGCGGCCAGCTTCCTCGCGGACGTGATGAACCTCCGCCTGGCGCCCGCGCAGAGCGCGTTGCTGGAGCAGCGCACGGAAGGATGGATTGCGGGATTGCAGCTCGCGGCGCTCTCGCTGCGTGGACGCGACGATCCTGACGCGTTCCTTGATCGCTTCGCCGGCGACCACCGCTACATCGCCGATTACCTCGCCGGCGAGGTGATCGACCGGCAACCCGAGCGTCTCCGTGCCTTCCTGCTGCATACCTCCATCCTCGACCAGCTATGTGGCTCACTCTGCGACGCGGTGGTGGAGGAGGGCGCAGACGTGGATAGTGAGGCGCTGCTCGCCGAGCTGGAGCGCGCCAACCTCTTCCTCATCCCGCTAGACGACGAGCGGCGCTGGTATCGCTATCACGCGCTCTTTGCCACGGCGCTGCGCCAGCGACTGCGCCACACCGCGTCCGAGGAGATTCCCGCGTTGCATCAGCAGGCGAGCGCCTGGTTCGAGCGCGAGGGAATGACCGAGCCAGCCGTCCGCCACGCCCTGGCCGCCGGAGAGACGGAACGCGCAGCGGCGCTCGTGGAGCGCGTGGCCGGCGCCTATTGGAAACGCGGCGACATCGCGGCGTTGCGCGCTTTGCTCGACGCTCTGCCCGACGCCGTGACGCTCGCCCGGCCACGGCTCTGCCTCTTCCACGCCTGGGTCCGCCTGATCGCTGGGCGCTTTGTTGAGGGCTTGCGGCGGCTGGAGGAGGCAGAGGAGAGCCTGCGCACGCATCCTGACACGCCCCCGTCGCCGACATTGCAGGGGGCGCTCTACGCGATCAAGGCGTCGGTGGCGCGCGCGAACGGCGATCACGAAGAGTCGAACGCGCTCGCTCGTCGCACGCTGGAACTGGCGCCAGAGGACGAAACGATCTGGCGTTCCATCGCCACCCTCAGCCTCGCCGAGAACGCCTTCGCCACCGGCGATCTGGCCGGAGCGCGTCAGGCCGCCGTCGAGACGCTGCGCCTGGGCGAGCGGGGAGGCGACAGCTTTAGCGCGATCATCGCGACGCTCGGCGCCGCCTCAGTCGAAGAGCGCTTGGGGCATTTGAGCGCGGCTGTCGCGTTGATCCAGCGCACACTCGAGCACTACCAATCCGCGGACGCGCCCCTCCCATCTGCCGCCTGTTATCTGCTCATCGGCCTCGCGGCGCTGCTGTATGAGTGGAACCAGTTGGACGAGGCGGAACGGCTCACCGAGGAATGCCTCGCGCTGGGCCTTAGTGGGGACCTGTTCGACGGGCAGTACAACGGCTACTTCATGCGCGCGCGCATCCAGCAGGCGCGGGGCGATCACGCCGGGGCGCTGCGCGCCATCGGCGAGGAGGAGCGCCTCACGGCGGATGGTCTTCTCCCCTCACTGAGCGCCGCCACTGCCGCCCGAAAGGCGCGCACCATCTTCGCGCAGGGCCAGCGCGCCGCCGCCGCCCGTTGGGTGGACGCCATGCTGGCGACGCCAGTGGCGCGGAAGCGGCAAGAGGCGATTGACGAAGGCGAGGGAAAGCGCGCCAATTATCTGGTCTCGGCGGACACGCTGCCCTACCTGCTGGTCGGGCTGGGGCGCGCTGAGGAGGCGCTCGCCATACTCGACCCAGTGATTCACGAAGCGGAAGCCTGCGGGTATGTGGACAGGCTCATTCCGGCGCTGGCGATACAGGCGCTCGCGTTGCACGGCCTTGGGAGGGGAGAAGCCGCGACGGCGGCGCTGGGTCGCGCGCTGGCGCTGGCCGAGCCGGAGGGTTACATCCGCACGTTCGCCGATATGGGCGAACCGATGCACGCGCTGCTGGCAAGTCTCGCCGATGCTCCAGGCAGCCTACTCGTGGCACGCGAGTATCTCGATACTCTGCTCGACGCCTGCACAACAGGCGGCGCATCCTATACGGGCGCTGCTGCTACTCCGACCACTGAGGCGCTGAGCGAGCGCGAGCGTGAGGTGCTCCGGCTGCTGGCGGCGGGCGCGGTGAACCAGGAAATCGCCGAGACCCTGGTGATCAGCATCCATACGGTGAAGACGCACGTCGCGCACATCCTCGCCAAGCTCCATGCCGCCAACCGCACCGAGGCGGTGGCGCGCGCTCGTGAGTACAGGCTGTTGTAAGGTCTCCTCACCCGCCGCTATCCTCTCAGACCCTCACGATCATCCCCCGAATCACTCCTTCGAGCGATGCGCCGTGTCCACTTCCCAGCTAAACTTCACGCGATGCGAGTGGCGTTCACGCTGCAAAAGACGCATGGACATAGAGAGCAGGGGGATAGCCATGGAGATCGAACGCGGGGCGCAGGCGATTGAGACCGAAGAAGCGCCTGCCGCGGCGACGACCGCGCCCACGCGGCGAGCTGGCCCACTCTCCCCGCTCCGCAAACGCAACTTCCGATTGCTCTTTATCGGACAACTCATCTCCACGCTGGGCGACCAGGCGTATGGGGTTGCGTTGCCTTGGACGGTGCTCGTCGTCACCGGCGATCCCCGGCAGATGGCGATCGTGCTGGCGGCGGAGGCGCTGCCACGTGTGCTTTTCCTGCTGCTCGGCGGCGTGCTAGCAGACCGCCTTGGCCCGCGCCTCATCATGCTGATCGCCGATATTGGACGCGCTGGCGTCGTCGGCGCGCTCGGCGTGACGCTCTTCGTCGGACTGCCGCCGCTGTGGGTGGTGGCGGCGCTGGCGGCGCTACACGGCGTCGGCAGCGGCCTGTTCCAACCCGGCTCACAGGCCCTCATTCCGCAGACTGCCTCCAACGAAGATTTGCCCGCCGCCAACGGATTGATGCAGACGATCCAGTTTTTCTCGCTGACTATTGGCCCGGCGCTCGGCGGCCTCGTGACGGCGGCGCAGGCGAGCGTCGCTTTCCTCGCCGACGCGGCCTCATTCGCGGTCTCCGCGCTGACCCTCTTCGGCATGCGCCTCCCGCGTCGCGTCGCGCATCAGTCAGCCGCCACGGTGTCTACCGAGGATGATGCGGCGAAGGAGAAGACGGGCTTGCTGCGCGAGGTGGGCGCGGGCGTGAGATACACGTTCGCTCATCCCCTCATCCGCGTCGTCCTGGCGGTGACGGTAGTGGCGAACTTCGCGCTCAACGGCGCCTTGAGCGTCGCCATCGTCGTGCTCATCAACCAGATGACGAACAACGCGCTCGCGCTGGGCCTCGTCTTCGGCGCGGCGGGCGTCGGCGGCGTGCTGGGCGGATTGAGCGCTGGTCTGCTCGGTCGCTTGCCCCGGCGCGGTGTTGTGGCGCTCAGCATGTGGATCGTCATCGCGGCGCTGCTGGCGTTCATACCGCTCGTCTCAGGACTGGCTGGCCAGTGGCCAATCAATTTCGACCTGCTCACACTGCTGCCACTGGGGACGCTGGATACCACGACGCGACTGGTGGCTATCGGCGTTCTGCTCGGCGTGATCGGCTTCGTCCTCGCCATTGTCGAGGCAAACTACCCAGAGTGCCAAACCCGCCACCCAACCGTGCGCGCACACGCTCCGGCAGTTGTACGCTCTTGCCAGCAAGGATGTCAAGCTCAGGCTCACGTTCCCACTCTGCGCGTGTGCGGGCACGGCGCTGGGCTATGTGGCGCTCCATCTCCTCTGGCGTTAGCCACGGCATCGCTGACAGCGGGGTAAGCGTAATCTCTACGGGGATATCAAAGTCTCCGCTTTGTGCTTTCTCGTTGGTAAGCACGTCCGGGTGTAGCGTGAACACAGCGCCTATCGCCCGCAGAAACGCCTTAATAACGGGAACATCTTCTTCATACTCAGGACTGAGGTAACTGAACAGGCTTACGTACCTGTCATACTGGGCGAAAAAGTCTCGCAAGACTTCAGCCTGCTCAATACGTTGCGCCTCTTTGCGCTCAAGTTCGGTAATCTGCTCGTTGGCCTTGGTGATCTGCGGCGCGACTTTGTCAATATCCTCTAGGATCGACATGCGGCCTTCTGGCGTCTTCAAGTTGCGCAGGTCCGACTTGAGCATGTCTACCTGTCGCTGCATTTCGTCACGAGCGCGACGCACGTCTGCCAGCGAGTTCCCTTGTGGCTCAGCGGCTTCGCGCTCTAAGGCCAACTTGGCGAGGACGTCGAGGTAGTTGTCGTTGCTGCCAGACTCTTTAAGACGGACCAGCGCGCCGAATACCGCTCTCCATGCCCAGTAGTCCACGTGTTTACACCTGAGCGTGAGCCCAGGACAGGCCGTTCGTACGTTGTGGTGTCCTATGCAGCTGTAGTACATGTAGAGACGTCCGTAGTGCTCCGACCCACTCACCCGCATAGTGGCACCGCACAGCCCACACCGTGCCAGTTTGCCTCCGAGCAACGCTCGCTCCGTGATGGTGCCGACGCGCCTATAGTAGCCCTCGCGGTTCCGGGTGCGCCTTGTGGTGATGACCTGCGCAAGCCGATCATCAATAAGCGCGTCGTGTGTAGCTTCACTCACAAATGTTTCCGCTGGTTTGGTAGGGTCGTCCGGATCGGCGAGATGATTGACGAGGACGCCTCGGTTGATGGGGTCGTTGACGAGGTAGTTGATTGTCCGAGGGTGCCATCTGTTCTTTGCGCCAACCCGATTGATCAGTGCAGTCGCCGTCGGGACGTGGTCTTCGTTGAGAAGGTCCGAAATCCGCTTGAATGACCAACCTTCTTCAGCATACAGGCGGACAATCTTTTGCCGGGCTGCGTACGGCGTCCCTGCAAAGACGGTCGGAAAGCCCCGCTCTACAAACGGGCGCTCGTCTGGTATCAACCGTTTGGCCGTGACGTTACCGTCGTCATCGTGCTCGGATGCCACCCACCGAAACCCATACGCAGCGCGGTTGCCCCGGATGAACATGCCCTTACGTGCGAGGCTGCGTTTGGCGCGCCTAGATTTGCGAGTGCGCTGGCGGTTGTCTTCTTCGGCGCGATAGGCTGCTTCTAAGAAGTCGTGAACGCCCTTGCTGTCGTTCACGACTAGGTCCATGCTCACCACATGCAGAGTGATGCCCACCTCGATGAACTGGTTCAGGAACATGCTGGCAGCTAGTTGACCCTGACGAGTGAGGCGGTCGGCGGTGTCAATGATGAGGTGAGGCACACGCCGGTCCCGCATCCGTTGCAGTAAGAGATTCAAGCCAGGGCGCGACATCTGTGTGGAGGTATAGGCGTCAGTCTCGACACACTCCTCATCCACTAGCAGGCTGAGGATGTCTGCATAATCTCGGCAAGCGTACTCCTGATCTTTCAGACTGGTACGGTTGCCTTTGGCCTGTCTGGCAGTAGACACACGAGGATATATCCCGCACGTCTGCCCTGCGAACGCTGTGCGGTGCGTGGTTCCATTGAGCGCCATTGGGGTCCTCCTGCATGACAAGAGCGAGCCAGTCTCCCGGCTCGCTCGGAGTGTATCACTTAGTCGTTGGTGGGGGTCGTCTCTGGCTCAGTCTCCAGCAGGGTGCGGAACTGCGCCAGCACGCCGTCAATCGCCTCCTGGCGGGGCTGGCCAGCCCGGACGCGAGCCTTGACGCGGTTGCTCAAGTGCAGGGGTATCCACTTGGACGGCTGGGCAGTCTGCGCTGCGATGACCTTGTCCAGAGGACTCAGCTTGGGCATTGCGGCATTGACTGCCCTGAGTTGCTCCTCCAGCGCACGCTTCTGGGCGATGAGGTCGTTCAGGGTCGGCTCTGCGGGGGTTGTGGCGGGTGTGGTCTGGGCTGGGGTGCGGGTTGCCATTTCGGGTCTCCTCGGTTGGTGTGTTGCACTCTCACTGTGAGAATGCGTAGTTCAATTTTGCCTCTGATCTTGACATAACGCAAGCACAGCTATTGGGATCAGAGCGGACGCGCACAGCGCCAGGGAAACACGGTATGGCTGGGTACCACACGGGGCCATAGCAGGCAATATAGTCAGGACCGCGTAAGGGGTTTGGAGCCGCGCCTATTCCTCGCCTGGGGCGGATTCCATAAACGTTGCGCCGAATGCGTCAGATGTGGCTGGACGGCGCACGCATGCCGCACCCCTTGGCAGAATAGCGCCGGGGTGTGGTCAAACGTTGCCGGGTTGGCGCACGCTGTGGCCGGATGTGGTCAGCGCAGGGTCAGACCTGGCGGAGTTGGCGCACGCCGGGGGCAGATGCCGCACCATGCCTATGGATAACTTCGGATGTCCATTGCTAACCGAAAGCCGACTGTGTTACTCCGATGGTCATAGACCTCGAATCTCCGATACGCCGCCCGCACTTGCAATGCCCTACTTGCCCAACTTCCACCGCGCATTGCGTACTTCAAAAGGCTAGTAACAGGTTGCGGTTCGTCGTCCAACGAGTCCACAGTTGTCATCGAGTCATCACGTTTGGTAGTCCATTCCCAGACATTGCCCGCCATGTCAAGTGCATGGCAGGGACTGAATCCACTGGTGTATGTCCCAACGTAGGTGGTCCTACGTGGGGCACTCTCCTTTGTATTGCAGCGCGCTGAGTCAAACATGTCGCCCCACGGATAAATACGACCGTCCGTACCTCGAGCGGCGGCTTCCCACTCGTCTGAACTTGGAAGCCGCCACTGCTCGCCGGTGAGTGTGGCAAGCCAGGCTGCGTAGTCTAAGGCTTGGCTTTGTGATATCCCTGTCACTGGATGATCTAGGCGCTCACGCTGCTTAAACCAGTCTTGAGGTCGCATGTTTCTTCGATTAACAAAGCACTGGTATTCAGCTACTGTCACGGGGTATCGCCCTATCGCGAATGCTTTCACGTCGACTGAACGTTGCGGCTGCTCATCAACTCGTGCATGGTGGTCGTATTGTGGGTCGCTGCCGATCAAGAATGGACCTCCAACCACAGGATTCATCGGAGGGTATATGAACACCACACTTCCGCGGACCCGTGCGAAATAGCCCAACTCGATCAGGCTCTGCGGAAGTTCGTCCGGCGGAAGATAGGTCGTTCCGATTAGGTCGTCCTGCGGCACAGGGATAGGCGCAGGTTGCACAGGCCTTGCAACTGCGTACGGGACTTTGCCCCAGGGGATTCAAGTAGCTCATCGAAGGCGCGACCATAAGGCTTGTCTACAAAGTTGACTCTTTGGAACATGTTCATGTCTGCGCGTGGCTGGCAAGGTTGACACAGCACCGGGATAATGAGCTTGCCGGTGAGGCTGTGGTACTGCTGCAGAGCCATCTTGAACTCAGATAGCACGTACTTGGATGTTAGAGCAGCAGGCGATAACACCAAGACAAACACAGGGCGCGCTGTAACCTCTTCAACAATCCTGTCCCACCAGTCATCGCCCCCACGCAGCCCGCCATAGGCGTCATACCAAACGGCGTCATCATCTCCAAGGGCTTGCCGCAGGTCCTTCACGAGACGCACGCCTAAGTCATCGTCCGTGTGGCTGTGGCTCACAAACACTCGCACTGGCTCAGACATGGCAGGGACCCTCTCGCTTGGTGGCTCTCTGCCTGACAGGATACCCCACGCTGCCGGAGAAAGGCAGATGGGCTACCCGTTTGGAGCGACCTGCCTGCGGATGGTAGCCTGTAGCATCCTGCCTGCCTACCCCAACGACATCGCAACCACTCAGAGGAACACTCCCATGTCCACATCCCAATCACCTAGCACAGCCAAGGCGCGCATCACCGAGAACGTTGTGGGAAACGTGTTGGCAAACGCGATCTGGCTAGGGCTGCTAGCGCTGTTAGGCAATCTGTCCATTGTCCTGTCTTTGTTGGTTACAGGTCTGGTGAACCTGGGAGTCGGGCCATTCCTGATGTTGCTTGGGTGGTCGTTGCTGGTCGCGGTTGTGACATTCGTCATTGCCACACGGCGGATGCTGTCGGCAGCCTTGTCGGTGGGGGTCGGTCAGTGGGAACTCATCAACGTGCTCACGGCGAAGGTGTACGGGGGCAAGGTGCGCTTTACTGGGATAGACGTCGGCACAGTGGCGATGACGGTGTACAAGTTGGGCACGTACCCGCCACCCAACGACAAACTGCGAGCACGCCTGCGCCATGCTGGCGCAAAGTTCCTGCTGTGGCTGCTCGTACCCAAGCAATACCTGGAGTACTTCAGAGATCAACGCCAAAGGCCGTGGACGGAGCCATTGCCCTAGTCCTGGATGCGCGCCAGCACCCACAGGCCATCCTTGGCCGCGTCCTGGTATAACTCAAACACTTGGTGATCGCGCGTCTCCATGCGGAAGTAGGTCCGGTTGCTGTACAGGTCATCGTCCCACCACTTGTCGCTCATCTTCCACCACGACAACACGTGCCCGCTATACGTCACATCGCGCCACTTCCACCGAATGGGTCGCCCCGTTGCGTCCGTCCACACCTTCACAGGCTGCAAAATCTGCCTCGACTGAAGTTAGCCCGTTTTGGTGGACAGTGAATGACTAGGCGACGACCGGTGTTTCTGTGATCCTCCTTTCAAAGCCCTCTGGGGAGAGGTAGCCGAGCGCGGAGTGCCGCCGCTGGCGGTTGGAGAAGATCTCGATGAAGTCAAAGAGCGCGCGGCGGGCCTCGGCATGCGTAGGGAACGAGGAGCGGCTGAGCAGCTCGCACTCCAGGGTGGCGAAGAAGCTCTCGGCCATGGCGTTGTCATAGCCATCCCCGACGGAGCCCATGGAGGAGCGGATACCGGCCTGGCGACACCGCTGCTGGAACGCGTGAGCCGTGTATTGGCTGCCATGGTCCATGGTCGGAGTGGTGGATCACGCCTGCCGCCGGACGGCGATGCTGCAGGGCCATGTCAAGCGCCGCGAGGACGAGCTCCGCGCGCAAGTGGCTTGCCATGGACCAGCCCACGATGCGGCGCGAGCAGGCGTCCAGGACGATGGCGAGGAAGAGGAAGCCTTGAGGAAGCCCTGCGCGCGTGGGCACATACGTGAGGTCGGCGACCCACACGTGATTGGGAGCGACGGCGATAAACGTTCGCTGCAGCAGGTCCGGCGCGATCGGACGCGCGGGATCGGACGCGCGGGATCGCGCTGGGTCGTGACAAAACGCCGACGGTGACAGCCTGCTACTCCGGCCAGACGCATCAGGCGCGCCACCCGCTTGCGGGAGCAGCGCAGCCC
The DNA here is from genome assembly GCA_963733745.1 of uncultured bacterium. Taxonomy (GTDB): domain Bacteria; phylum Chloroflexota; class Ktedonobacteria; order Ktedonobacterales; family JADMIN01; genus DASWAC01. Next base: position 76,066 of record CAVTFE010000048.1, on the reverse strand, counting down.
GTTCGCGCATAACTCGGCGTGAATGCGCGGCGTGAATGCGCGGCGCGCCGTAGGTGGCCCGGCTGGCGGCATGGATGGCCACGATTCGCTGCTGCAACGCGGTGTCCGCCAGCATCCGCGGGGATGGTTCGCGTTTGCACGTGCTGCGCCACGCCCAGTAGCCGCTCGGGGAGACACCGAGGACACGACACAGGCGGGTCACCGGATAGCTGGCCTTCAAGCGCTCGACGAACTCAAACTTCCTCATGGCAGTGAGTTGGTCTCCCGGGCGAAGGGGGAACCGAAGAAGGCCGCGGCTTTTACTAAAATCTCCCGCTCTTCGCGCAGAATCTTGTTCTCCCGCCGCAAGCGACGCAACTCAGCTACCTCGTCTGTTGTCGGTCCGTCATGGCGCTCCCCCGCGTCCAGTTCGGCTTGCCGCACCCAGGCGCGCAGCGCCTCCAGCGAAATGCCCAGCTCCTGCAGCGAAATGCGAGGTCGTGGGCGATCGCGGTCTTGCTTTTCCCACTCGTACGGACCAGGCGAATCGCTTCGGCCCGGAATTCTGCCGAATACCGTGGATGGGTCTGAGGCATCGTGGATCCTTTCCTTGGAGTCCTTCACTCCAAGCCTACTGGTATCCACTCAACCGGGTCAACTCCATCCTCTACGCCGAGCAGCGCCGGTTGATCTGCTGGGGCTGGGTCAGACTCCGCGATCCACACGTACACCTGCACGCGTAGATACTTGAAGCCGTTGTATCCGGTCTCCCAGGTGTAGACTGTGCCACGCTCGTCCAAGCGTGCGGCTACCTCCTGGAGCTTCTGCTCGACGATCCGAGGAGTCCCACCCCAGTAGCGCAGCACCGCGCAGTCTGGGTCTCGGTCGTTGGTGGCGTAGTAGCCAGGGTTATGTTCCATGAAGGTGTGGAGCTTGGCATCGGGCAGAGTGCGCTCTAGCCATGCCTGGAGGCGGTCACGTGCGGTTTCGGTTTCCATGTGGTGCCTTTCTGTACACACGAATTTGACCCCAGCCGAATTGGCCAGGGTCACTGTTTAGTTGGTAATGCACCAGTAGGGCTGAACTACCGGCGCTGTGCTACAGGGACGGACTACGGGGACGCACTACGCCACGACGCGGATAAGCACACGTGCAGCGTTATGCGGTATTGCACTCTGGGTAGTCCGTTGACACGATGTTCCTCACCATCTTCCAGCAGCGTATCGCGCCGGAGTATCTGGCGCGCGTCTTCAGCGTGGTCTTCGTCGCTGGTGGGATCGCCCAGCCGCTCTCGCTGGTCGTGGCTGGCGTCGTCGCGGCAACCTATGGCGTCGAGGCCGCGTTTCTGGCGTCGGGCGCGATCCTGCTCGTGGCCATCGTGGTAGGTCTTTCATCGCGCGAGCTGCGGCGCGTGTAGGCGCGCGCCGTTTCAGCGACGAGCGCGTTGCGCCACCAACGTCTTGAGCGGCGCGACCACGGCGATACGATCCCCAGCCAAGATGGGCAGATCCAGCGGTGGCAGCAGCAGCGACGAGGCGCCGCGCTCGCGTTCGATCACCAGCATGTTGTGGTGAGCGCGCAATTCCTCGCCGGTCTTTCCGGCGAACTCATCGTCTTTACCTATCACATACTCGTCTCGCGTGTAAAGGTTCTCGCCCGCAAAGAACGCGCACTCCGCGCCTGAGAGTAAGGCGGCGGCGGCCAGCGTTGGCGCGGCGAGGCGGGAGGCGCTGTAGGCGGTGTGGATGCCGAAGAGCGCGCGCAACCGTTCGGCGAGCACGTCGTTGAAAACGCGCACGACCACATGGATATCGGGTCGGCGCTGACGGGCCGCAAGCGCGATCTTGATGTTATCCAGATCATCCGAGGTCAGTGCGGCGACGGCCACCGCGCGATCGGCCCCTCGTTTCTCCAGGTCGTCAGCTTTCGCGCCGTCGCCCTGCTCAATGCTGACGCGCGGCAGGCCAATCACCTTGGCCGCGTAGCGCCCGTCCTCGCCATTCTTGTCGAGCGCGATCACCTCTGGATGCGAGGGCTCCGCCGAGAGTTCGGTCACGACGCGATATCCGACCTTGCCTAGCCCGCAGACGATCACGGAGGATTGATCGGCTGGCTCGTCGCCACGCAGGATCACCCGCCCGCGCGCTGCCTGCGCCAGCGCTCCCACATCCGCCAGGCGCCCCAGCGCGTGCAGCTCGGTGTTCGCCGGAATCACCCTGGGGAGTGATCCACGCGCCGTCGCCCTGAGCAGGCGCACGTGATGCGATCGCTCAAATTCGTCCACAGAGCGGCCAATCGCGGACGCCAGCGGACCATCTGGAGCGACCCTCAAGCGGGCGGTGGCGAGCTGATCGGCGGCGCCGCTCCGCGGCAGCACATACTCGATGCCACGGTAGAGGGTGGCTGCGGCGAGCGTTGGCGCGGCCAACTGCGACGTGCTGAAGCCGACTCCGTTGTTCAGTTGCGCGTCCAGCTTCTTGTCGATCTCATCGTCGAAGATGCGCAAGACCACGCGAATCTGTGGCTCCAACGTCTGGCTGGCGATGGCGATCTCCATATTGGTCAGGTCGTCGTTGACGACGGCGATGACGGCGCGCGCATTGTGGATGCCCGCCTGTCGCAGTATCTCGGCCTCGGTCGCGTCGCCCGCGATGACCGGGATATTCATGCGCAGCGCCCGCTGCACGGGCGCATCCTGCCAGTTGCGCTGGATGACCATGACCTCGTAGCCTGCCTCGATCAGGTGTGTGGCGACGCGCAGGCCCACACGGCCCAGCCCGCAGACGATAACGTGGTTGTGGAACGTACGCGCCAGCGAGACCTGCCAGAGCTCGCGGCGGCTGCTCTTATCTACTAACCGCCGCCCGAAGCTAATAATGCCCTGTGTCACCAGCACGAGGCCGATGATCGGCGCGGCGAAGAAGAGGAGGTCGCCGAGGGGATCGTTCTCCGGCAGGCGAACTGCGGACTGGAACGTGAGTAGCTTCAGGCTCTCATAGACCGCCTCGGCGCCCTTGCGGTCGGTATAGGCGTTCATGTACAGCGCGCCCAGCGTCACGATGATGAGGAAGCCGATGATGGCGTAGACGGCGTCGCGCAACAGCGCGCCGAGATCGTAGACGTTCGCGCGCAGGACGCGCAGCGGCGAATGCGACTGGCGTGGCGGGTGGACGTCTGTCTGGTTCTCTTGCGCTGGTTGCGCCATGCGATCTCCATCCAGCGAGGCGACGACGAAGCGCACGCAGCATACCCGCATCTCAGCCGGAGCGCAAGAGGGAAAGACGCCCATTCGGCCAGCGGGAAACACGGAGCCGCTCTCGTTCGTAGATAGTTGTGTAAGCAGTTTTTGAACGGGTGTTCGCCGCCATGCGCGGCGCGCTTGAGAACGCCACATGAGCGACCCAGAAGAGCAGGCTGGCTTGACAGGCGCGGAGTTTAGCGCGATACTGACGCCAGCGTGTGGTTGTTTGGCAGTGTTTTCGCCGCCGCACGGAACGCGACGAGCGCCCACCACGCGATGTACCTCCGCCGGAGGCGACGCCATGAGTGTACTTCCGGCTTTTCCAGAACATGGATGGATCGTTTTTGTAGAGGACGTATGTATTCGATAGATCGCACCCGTAGGGTGGGTCCAAGCGCAACAAACGCGCATCCCACCGGTATTCTCGTCAGGTTTGTCAGCAGCGACGACAGTTCACTCAGGCGCAACGGCGCGCATCACGTAGCGGAACTCTGGAGCGTAGCAAGCCCCTGGCAGGGCCACCCTGCCATCCTTCCTCCACTCCCCCGCCCCGCGAAGTCAGATGACCCCTCGGCGTACGAGACGCCATCCACGCCATCCACGCCGCACACAGCGCCTTCCACTCGGCCACGCCGCAAAGTGTCCACCGCTCGCCAGGCGAGCGCCCCGGCTCCGACGCGAACACCTCCCACGGCCCCAGCCCGCTCCGCCCACGCGACGCAGCCTGTGAAGCGCCCGGCGGCGGATCTGCGCTGGCCGGAGACGTTCGACGACTGGATGATCGATATCGTGCGGCGGCGCGCCCTGCGGCTCAATAGCGGCGCGCGACGCCGTGGCGCGTTTGGCTCGGTGCGCGCGGTGGAACTGGGACAGATTCTCGAGCGCTCATGCGACGCCGACGGACGCTGGCGCTGCGCGCTCTGTCACGCGCCGGTCACGTTGAACGACCTCTCGTTCGATCACGTCGTCGCGCTGGCCGATGGCGGCGAGCACGCCGCGCACAACCTCGTCCCCGCGCACCGCAAGTGTAATGAGATCAAAGGCTCAGAGAAGGCGCAGTACCGCACCCAGGCGCTCGACCGCTGGCTCAACGAGTGGGCCACGACGCACCAGGGCGCGACCCCACGCGGCGCCACACGCCACCCCACCACGCCCCCGGTTTCGCGCGCCCACGACTGGCGCTTCCTGTAACGAGAACTGGTAGAGATACCTGGCCAGCCATCGATGGTTAATTGGGCTGCGCCGTATCGACGCCCAGCGTCTCGGCCAGCTCGTCGATCATCGTCGTCTCTTTCTCGCTGACCAGCTTCGAGCCGATGCCCAGTACGCCGCCTTCGCGCGCGGCCTTGGAGACACGCTCGGCGATGGAGAGCATCCAGCGCTTGAACCCCTCCGCCTCGGCTGGTAGAGACTTGCGCGCCAGCAAATCTCGGATTTCCCTGGTCTCCGCCAGCGACTTCGCGCGCGCCTCCGCGATATCCATGATGTCCTCGGTCTCCTCCGTTTGCTCGCCCTGCGGCGTCTGGAGGTCGGCGACGAGTGCGGCGACCAACTCATTCGTGTCGTGGCGCTGCGCCGTCTCCTCCACCGCCTGCGCCATGCTGAGGAACTCCCTGGCGACGCCGACAGACCCGCTCAGGTCGGAGACGATCACCGCCGCCGCCATGATCAGCGGCGCTTTACGCAGTAGCTCCCACTCCTCCGCCGTATAGTCCGCCTTCGTGGTCATCTGCTGCCCTCCCGCTTTGGCCGCCGCATGAAGTCCGCCGTGAAGTCCGCCGTGAAGTCCGCCGTGAAGTCCGCCGTGAAGTCCGCCGTGAAGTCCGCCGTGAAGTCCGCGCCAATCTGTCTCCTATTCTGCGAGCAAATCCCGCGCGCGTCAACGCGCCTCATCCAGCGCATCGCCACCCAATAGGGCGACCAGTTCGCCGAGCGTCATAATCTCGTGCGTCGGCGGCTCGGCCTCGCGCGGCCAGTAGAAGACCCGCTGGAGAAAAATCGCGCCCAGCTCGGCGTCGCGCGCAGCCAGACAATCCTCCGAGAGCGCGCTCACCATCCAGACCGCGCCAGGGGGAACGCCCAGCGCCTCCGTTGCACGCCAATACAAGTCCCCGTCAGACTTTTCCAGTCCCACCTCTCCTGCAATGAGCGTCACGGCAAAGAAGCCATCCAGCCCAAGCGCCGTGATCTTCGCGCGTTGTGTCTCCGGCGCCCCATCCGTCACGACGCCTGGCGCGAATCCATGCTCGCGGAGCCAGCGCAGCGTGGGGAGCGCCTCGGGGTCCGGTGCGACGCACAGCGGAAAGATATCATCCCAGTAGGCGGTGAGCTCTTCTACGCTAGGACGTAGGCGCCAGGGGAAAAGGTCGCGCAATTCCTCGGCAAGTTCAGCGTGCGTGCGATAGCCGTTGCCATCCACCTCCGACAACCCATAGGCGACGCCGCGCGCCGTGACGCCCCCGAGCCTATCGGCGAAATGCGCCGCAAAGCGTTCGCCAAAATTCATCAGCGAGTGACCACGACTGATCAGTGCGCTCTCGAGGTCGAAGAAGATCGCGCGTGGCGAGGAATTACTGGCCATCGGCGGGCGGAACGGTATCACGCGCATCAGGCAGCGCGGGGCGCACGACCAGCAGCGGGCGTGTCGTGGCGTGGAGCACGCGATCGGTCACGCTGCCCATCACCCAGCGGCGCAGTCCGCCACGTCCATGCGTCGCCATGGCGATGAAGTCCGCGCCTGCCGGCATAGACTGGCTTGCGGGCGCGGCTTCGAGCGTTCCCTCGGCGGCGGCCAGGATATCGCCTGCGACATCGGCCCCATAGAGGGATGTGTAGGTGATCGTGACGCCGAGCGCGCCTGCGTACTCCGCGCCGATCCGCCTCGCCAGGTCCTGGAGATATGTCTCGCCCTCTTTGACCAGATCCAGCTCAGTATTCAGCGACGCCAGGTTCGCGCCCTGCACGCCGTAGCCGAGCGGCGCGGTCGCCGTCAGCGGCAGCGGCTGCACGATATAGAGCAAATGGACTGAGGCTTTCCCTCCATGCTCACCACTCGCGAGCGCGGCGGCCAGATGCGCGGCAGGCTCGATCGCCGTCTCCGCTAGCGGCGAGCCATCCACCGGGACCAGCGCCGCGCCACCGAGCGTGATCTCCTCCCCCGCCTTATCAGCGCGCACGATCAAGGTAGGCGCCGGTGACTCGCGCGAGACGCCCTCCGCGACACTGCCCAGCAGCCAGCGCGTGATGCCGGAGCGCCCCCGGCTGGTCATCACGATCAGGTCAACGCCAAGCGACTTCGCCGCCATCAGCAGCGTCGCGCTGGGTGGCCCGGCGTAGATGCGCTCGGTCACCGCTACCCCGGCAAGCTCCGGACGCTGCGCGACCTCATGCAGATAGTTGTTCGCCTCGCGCTTCTCATCCTCGTCCGCCGCTGGCGCCCAGACGGTGGTATCTGTCGCCGAGGTCTCGAACTCGGCGGGCGCGCGCACGATGCGCACGAGCGAGATTGCGCTTCCTTCAGTCGCTTTGGCGATGCGCGCCGCTACGGGAATCGCGCGTTCGGCAAGCTCCGAGCCGTCGAGGGGGATGAGAATGTGCCGCAGCATAGTCGTCGCTCCTTGCGTCTGTCGCGGCGGAGTCTGCCACGTACTCACGAGCGCCGCGACTCATCCCCATCCTACCACTCATGCGGGCAGCTTCGTCGCTGGCGGCGTCCCTTCAGGCGCTGTGCTGGGCGTCGTGCCGGGAGTTATTCCAGGCGCGCAGGGGGCGACCGTCGGTGTTCCCGTTCCAGATGGCGTACCAGTTCCCGATGGTGAAGGTGTCGCCGGCGAGCGCGGTCGTAGGCGTTGGCGAACCCGATCCGGATGAGCCAAGCGCATAACCGCCGTTCTTGTAATACTGCCCCAGATTGATGCGCAGGTAGCCGCCGTCGTCATCGCTGTAACTGCTGGTGTGGTTGTTGCACTGGTTGCACTGGAACGTCGAGATCGGCGCCGGGTTGGTCACGCCGTCGTTTCTGCTGTCCAGCGCATTGGTCCCACCATTGCCGGGACCGAAGAGCGTTCCGATGAACCCGGCGCGCGCGAAGTCCGCGATGTGGCTCAGGATATACTGCGCCTTGTTATCCTGCGTATGCCCGGCGCTGTTGTTCTCGGTGTCGTAGTACTGGTTGCCGACCGGAACCTGCCAGAGCATCAGCGAGCGCCCCACGCCGCTAGAGAGCGCGGTCGCGTAGGTCAGGTAGCGCGAGAAGTTCGGCAGCGCCTTGTTCGTCGGGTCCCACCACGTACCCGATTGCGCCGAGTCGCGGTCGGCGATGTCGGCGGAGACCAGGTCGAAGGTCGAGACGCCCGACGGATTGCCGCTTATACCCGCCGTGCGCAGAAACTGCGCGTCGCGTGCGCCTACGTTGGCGACGTTGAGCGATGGGTCCGTGTTCGTCGCCACATCAATCTGCGAGCCCCAGGCCGAGGAGTGCAGCGCCAGCACGGCGTTCGGCGCGTACTTGTCGCGGATGTGCAGCAGCGCCCAGGCGAATCCCTGCGCGTTGTTCGGGTACGCCTTCGCGTCGGCGGCGCCGGAGCTGGCCACGCTCGCCGGGATGCTCTCCGCCGAGTTCGACCCATGCGTGACCGATTGCTCCATGAAGCCCCACAGGTCAGGCTCGACGACGATCAGCGTCGTCTTCTTGAACGCGCCCACCTTCTGCATCAGCAGTGTCCAGTCGGCGTAGTACGCGCTCATTGTCGAAGGCGAGTTCAGATGCGCGAGGTTCGTGCCGCCCTCGCCGTTGCCGCCGGGGCCGTTCGACTGGAGCAGCATGTAATACACAAACGCCGGAATATAGCCGTTCGCGGCGCTGTCATTCATGTAGTAGGTGGCGAATTGCCCGGCTGGTGAGTTCCAGGTCGCCCAGCCGTTGCCAGTGTTGACGCCCGCCGAGAGATACTGGTAGCGGAAGTCCCACTTCGTCCCGTTGCGCGTGCGCATGTCGTTCATCCCGCCACTCGTGCCTGGCGCGCTCATCAGGCCAAACGAGAAATGCGTTGGCAGTCCCGCCGGAACGCTGGCGCGCTGGCTATTCGCCACATTCGCCTGGCCGGCCACGCGTCCCATCGCGCAGGCGGTCGGCGACCCGCAGGTGGTGAGCGCGACGAGCAGCGCTACCGGCAGGACGAATGCGCTGACGCCAGACCAGACGGCGTGCCGTCTCGTGCGCTGGAATGCGTGGCGGATGTTCAGCAGGGTCTTCATGTCGCGTGTGCTTTCCAGGTCTCGCGGACGAGACGGTTTCGGGCGCGTCTGACATATCCTGCGGATTGCAGTTCTGCGGACCGGCTGGAGCGTCGCGGCGCGCCTTGCTCACTGGCGTCGAGGAGTGTATCCTTGCCGGTGCATGCGCCAGCGCCTCTGGCTCACGGCTCAGGACAGCATAGACAGCCACATCTGCCATAGCGCCACCACTTGACCATAAAGTGCTAGACGCGTTGCGAGCGCCCGCCGCTGGCGAATCAGCCCGGCGATGGGTGGCCTAAGCGCGGGGAATGTGGGCTGTCGCGCCCGGTGGCGCAGCGAGATAGAAACTCTAGCGCTGAATCGAGAAAGCGAGGGAGACACATGAGCATCGAGCGCCGTCCGCGCACGTGGGCCGCCGCGCTCACGCTCTACTTCCTCGCGCCGATCCTGGGCGAGGTCTTCTCATTCAACACGCCGCCGCTGGCTTTCGTCCTCGATCCGAGCAAGTTCATCTTCGAGCCAGCCCTTTATGGCTCCGGCGCTCTACTCATTCGCGAGGTTGCGCGCCGCCGTGGCCTCGGCTGGTCGGCGATTCTCTTGATGGGCGCAGCCTACGGCGTTCTCGAAGAAGGCGTCTTCATTCACTCCTGGTTCAATCCCATGTTTGAGGGGCTACATAGTCTTGCCATCTATGGCCGCGCGTGGGACACGAGTTGGGTCTGGGCGTTCGGGCTGACCGGCTTCCACGCTGTCTTCAGCGTCACCATCCCTATCCTGCTGGCCGAGGCGATGTATCCGCGCGTCGCGGCGCTGCCCTGGCTCAATCGCTTCTGGCTGCGGCTGATCGTGTGCTGGTTTGCGTTCACCGTCCTGCTCGGCGCGGTTGCCTATGGCTTCTTCTTCTCCCGCGACAAGGGTTATACCCACCCGCCACTCACTTACCTGCTGGCGGTCGCGTTAATGATCGTGCTCTTCGCCATCGGCTCACATCTGCGTCCGCGCGCGCAACTGCGCATCGTCGAGCGCCCCATGCCTGGACTCTGGTCGCTGCGCCTCTTTGGCGGCGGCGTGACGCTCGCGTTCTTCTTCGCCTTCTACGGCCTTTCCGGCGCTCCAGCCCTTCGCGCTGATCGCCATCGGCGGGATGATCGCCGTCATCATCTACAGCGCATGGCGCGTCGTCAGGTGGTCGCGTAGTCCTGGCTGGGGCGCGGAGCAACGGTTGGCGCTGGCGTCGGGCGCCTTCGGTTTCTGGCTGGTCCTCTCGCCGCTCTTCTACACTACCGGCCTGCCGCTGGTGGCGTTCGTCTTCTTGCTCCTGCTGATCTGGCTTGCCTGGCGTACAGCGCGCCGAGAACGCGCGCAGGCTCCCGGCCCAGTTCGCTTCGGCCCTAAAACGCCCATTCCTACGCGCTGAAAGATGTGCGCTCTTGCCAGAACCAATGACACCTCAGACGGCGAACTCAGCGTCGATGCCGTGCATGCCAAGCGTGAGCGAGATCTCGCCGCCGTGGTGCAGATCGTGTTCGAGCACATGCCAGACCACCCACGCCCGCGATACCTCGATTGGCTTGCCATCCTCCTCGTCAGGAAAGGTCTGTGTCATGCCATCGCGCCCCCAGCGCGCCAGAGAGTCCGTCATCAAGCGCCAGGTGTAGTCGAGGCCCTGGGCCAGTTCGACCCCAGTTGGAGTGGGCGCGCCAATCGCCAGCCCGACCTCATCCCAGCTCGCATATGGCGCCCTCAGCGCCGCTTCGTTCCACCGCTCATACGTCTGAATCTCAGCGCCGCCGTCCTCGCCAAGGAACTCAGTGAACCAGTGCACTCGGCACCCAATGATGTGCAAGACATTCTCGCCGACAGAACGCAGACCCGGCGCGGCGCGTAGCGCAAGCTGCTCGGCGCTGAGTCGCGTGACCGTCGCCGCGAGGTGATCCTGATAGGCCTTCCACGAGGTAATGAACGTCGTCAGCGTGAAGTTGTCGGCCATCTCTTTCCCTTTCTGGTGTGGCATGACGCCGTGTGAAACGGCGTACCCGTTGAATACTACCCGCGCATGCTCCTGGCGATGCGCCCGATCTGCTTGACGTGCGGCTGTTCATGGCGCGCCAGCCGGTCCGCATAGTCCAGCACGGTCTTCTGAAGTGGACTCCCCGCTCCTGTCACGGTCGCCGTCCGCGCCCAGCCCTCCGGCGGCAACGGTTCGAGGATCGCCAGTAACGCGGCGCGCTGTGTAGTAAAAGCGCGCAACGACGGCGCGAATTCCAGTGCGGGATAATCGGTCTGCTTGATCCAGGCCCTCGGATTGACCGCCCGGATCGTCGGCCTATCCTCGGCGAGTATCGTCATCATGTAGCCGCCCCACATGTCAGCGCACGAACGCAGATGCGCCAGCACGTCGTTCGCCGACCATTCATCGGAGCTGGACGTGGTACGCAATTGCGCTGACGCCAGCCCCTCAGTCAGCGCGGAGATGCGCGTTGGCGTTTCCGCAAGCAGGCTCAGAACCTCTTTAATCGAAAATGATGAGCGAGGCACGTGACGGCATTCCCCTCCAAAACAGCAAGCCAGACCAGCGTGGCGTCCGCTCGTATAGGACTTGCGTTCTAGAGAATATCATAGCGGCGCGCCTGCCATCCATGCAGACATGCAATTCGTGGCCCCTGTCATGCTCTATCCGGCGCGCGAGTAGACAAGGCCAGCACGGCTGCCTAGCGTGCGCATCAAGCGCCAGGAGTCGCGCCCTGTCGTACAGATTTCTCTTGCTCTCCATGTGCGCTTCTGCAGTATCATGACGCTGTCAGCGTTGCGCAATTGTGTGATACCTGGTTGTGGCTGATCGTCTGGAAGGGACGTTCACATGACAACACCATCACAGGAGCCTGCCGCTCCCAAGCAAGCGTCGAACATCCTCTCGCGTCGAGATGCTCTCAAGGCTGGCGCAGCCGGTCTCGCCGCCCTGCTGACACTCAGCCACATCACCCCGGCGCTGGCCGACGAACTCACCCGGCTGGCGCACGGCCAGCCGATGACGGGCGCGCGCCTGACCGAGATTTTGCGCGACGAGCGCGCCAAGTGGAATGCGCTGCTCGACCAGGTGGGGCTGGATCGTATGGACATTCCTGGCGTCGAGGGCGAGTGGTCAGCCAAGCAGTTGGTCGCGCATCTCACCTGGTATGAGCAGGCGGTCGTGGAGGGCGCCCAGCAGGCCCTGAACACAGGGACCTTCTCGCGTCGCCGCCCGGCGGACATCGGACTTGACGAGATGAATGCGCAGATCGCCGAAGAGAGCCGCACGCGACAAGCCAGCGACGTGCTGGCCGAGGCAGACGCGGTCTTCGCGCAACTGCTCACCCTGATCGCCGCCTGCTCAGACGCTATCCTGAATGACCCGCAACTGCCTGGGGCTGCCTGACGACATGCCTCCCTGGATGCGTGTGGCGAATAACTCGTACGCGCACTATCGTGAGCACGAACCGGCGCTGCGAGCCTGGCTGGCGCGCAATTAGGCGCCGGGCGCCGACATCCAATACCCGATTGGCCACTCGGCGCTCGCCAGCAGCGCCGAAAAGCGCGCGTCGAAAACCTAATGGGTTAGCCTAAAAACTAATCACTATAGTTTGATGACTAATCCCATTAGTTAAATTGCGCCAAAAACGGGTTGAGAAACGAATGGCAGTAGTTTTCTAACTAATCACGTTAGGTTTTAAACTAACACCATTCGTTTTTGGGAGCTACGGCAGGTTCGTCACGTCGGCGTCGGTCGGCGATTCGACGACGAAGCGCCACTCGACCTTTTTCTCCTCATTCGGCGCCAGGTCCAGTTCCCAGGTCAACTGTTCCAGCTTCGTGCGCTCGCTCGGCAGCGGCTTCATCTCCAGCGTATTGAGCTTGATGCGCTCGTTGCGCGGCACCGGCAGCACATCCTGCAACGTCACATGCTGCGCCGCGCCGGTGCGGTTGGCGAGCGTCACGCGGTAGCCGAACGTCGTCTTGCGCACACCGCGCTGCAGGAGCGAGCCTTTGTCGGTGTCACGCTCGATCAACTCGCGCTTGACGGTCAGGTTATCGTCCACGCCGAGGTAGAGCGGCAATTCGGCGTTTTCCGCCGTTAGCTCCAGCCGTGTCTGCCCGACGTACTCATCGCCACCGGCGCCAGCCTGGAAGACGTGCAACTCGCCCGGCAGCAGGACGCGCCCGGCGGTGTTGGTCGCTGTCGCACGCATATGCGCTCCAGGGCTATAGACTGGCTGGGCCACGTAATCGAGCTTCATCGGCGCGTCGTACTCGCCAACGCCGAAAAGGTGCGCTTCACCGTCAGAGGGAACGCCGACGCCGCCGGGCACGCGGAAGACCTGCGCCGATCCCGCGCGCTCGATCTCGGCTACGGCGAATTCCGCCGCGACTGGGGCTTCCTCCAACATGTCCATGGCCTGCGCCGCCATCGGGACCGCCGTATCGGCGGCGAATCCTGCGCTCAGCGACGCTCTGGCCTTGTAGGCGCGCGGCGCGGGCATGGGTGGCGGGACCGGCGCGGGCTTGTAGAGGTCGAGGTACCATGGGTCCGGCTCGTCGGGCAGGCGGGTCGCCGCCGAGGGGCGCGCCGTCGAGAGGGCGAGCGCGACGTTGGCCCAGTCCTCGCCGGTGCGCTGGCTGACGAGCGCCTGCTGCGCCAGCCTGACACGTCCAGCCGCCGCGTCCACCCGCGCGTCATAGCGAGGCCGCCACGACGCGCCATAGAGCAGGTACGACAGCTCGATCTGGACCTCACCTGCCGCAGGCGTCTCGATGTGGACACTGGCGGCGATACGGTCAGGCCGTCCCGCGCCGCCCAGCCGGGATAGCTCGCGACGGCGTGCGTCAAGTGTGCGCTGAGTCTCGTCGCGCGCCGTCTGGATTTCCTGCCGCGAGGAGGCGAGGTATTGCGCCTGCTCATCGGCGTAGGCGAAGAGGCCGCTGGCGTCTTCGGGCTTGGTCGTGCCGCGCGCGATGCCCCACGCGAGGCTGCGCGCCGCCTGGTCGCCGAGTGTGCTGAGCCAGCCCTGCCGCTCCGCGACGGAGCGCAAGCGCTCGTCGAGCAGGGCGATCTCGCGCTCCAGTCGCTCGATCTCGCCTTGCAGGGCCTTGACGGTCTCTTCCGGCGCGCTGGGGTTCGCCTCGTGCGATTGCTCGACGGCGAGGATGCGCATACCAACAGGCCCCTTGCCGCTGGCGCGTACGGAGTCGGGCAGGAGGGCGAGCGGCAGCCCGCCGATGCGCAGGGTATGCTCGCCGGGCGCATCCAGCCTGGTCGCGCCTGCGCGCGTAATCTGCGCGCGGTCGGGGTAGACGGTCACGCCGGTGATCGTGGTGGTGAGGTCGAGGTCCATAGCCGCTTCCTTTCTGGGCCGCTCCTGGCCCATGTGGCGCGATGAGGCCACCCTACGCGATATACTGAGAACGGCGGCGGCGCAGGAAGCGCCACCGGTTGAGCGGGGATCGTACAAATCGACCTGTGTTTGCATGTCGAGGCGACGGCGTCTACATATACGGCGTATGTTCGGAATCGTTTCGACTGAAATGGCGAACGATTGGAGAATCACTGCCCGATACCCTATGTGGAGTGCGAAGTCGATAATTATTTGAAGAACATTGGCGCCATAGCCGGCCATGGTCTATAATACCGCTGTTTCAGGCGTGTACTAGACTGCTTGCTATCATCGCGGCGATTGGCCGCGGTACGCTTCGGTTCGTAGCACTACAACCTGGCGGGCGCTTCTCCCGGCAAAGCGAGGCAATCACCCATGACGCGCATGTTTCCTCCCGATAAGCCGCGTGGCGGCAGAAACGTTCGACCGGAAAGCGCTGCCGAAGAGGCGATCTACGAAGCGCTGAGGTCGTGGCTGAGAGGAGACGCCGTCGCAGGTGATGAGTATATCATCTTCCAGGGGCTAAAGTGGTTCTCGAACCGTCCCAATGGCGCGCGCGAGCCGTTTCGGGAGATGGACTTCCTGATTGTCTCGCGGCGCTTTGGGCTGTTGATTGTCGAGGCAAAGGCCGCAAAGATCGCCCTCCAGGGCAAGGGCGGTGGCAAGAGCAGCAACCTGAACACCGTGCATGACGCCTACTTCGAGCAGGCGAAGACGCTCGAGGACGAGCTGACCCACTTCCTCGCGGAGGCTCCGCTCACCTGTAAGCACATGGCTGCATACCAGATCGGGTCGGCGGTCTGGTTTCCCTTCAGTCAGCCATGGCCGCGCGATGAGAAGAGCACTAAGGGCGTGCCGAACATGCTCATTCTTGACTCGGTTGATCTGGAGCGGCCGCAGGAAGGGATCGAGCGGACCTTTGCCTATCTGGGTCTGGCGGACCGGTCGGCGTGGCTCAGTGATGAAGCGGTCGACGCGTTGATCGAGACGTTGGACCAGACGACGCTGGTTATGCAGGCGCGGCTCTCCGTACGTATTCCTGGCGCCGATGAGCGCATTCAGCAACTCACGCTCGAACAATACGAGGCACTGGAGGCGCTGAGCGACTATCCACGGCTGGAGGTCCGCGGGGCCGCAGGCACGGGCAAGACGGTGCTCGCCTATGAAAAAGCGTTCCGTCTGGCGCGCGAGGGGAAGCGTGTTCTCTACTTGTGCTCGAATCCTGCCCTCTCCTCCTGGCTCGTCCACATGCGTGAGCGCGAGCGTGAGCAACGGCCAGAGGACGCCAAATTCGACATCTACCATCTGGAGGCGCTCTGCGCTCTGGCGCCGCGTCGAGGCGCGCCGCCACTCGCACGAACAGGCGAAGAGGGCCTTGAGACGTCCCGCGCCGTCCAGGCGATCAACGAGGTGGCGCGCGAATGGCGCAAGAGCAAGGATCGACTCTACGACGCGATCCTGGTAGATGAGGGGCAAGATTTCGATACGCCGCTGTGGCGTCCGCTCCAGCAATTACTTAAGGACCAGCGCGCCGGGCTGATGTATGTGTTTTACGATCCGGCGCAGCGCGAGCGCGATGACCGCTGGTCGGTCGATCTGTCCGGCAAGGCGGTCATACATCCCCTGGTGGTCAACCTGCGCAACACGCAGGCGATCTTCTCCTTGATCCAGGACTTCTATCCCGAACAGGAGCACAGGCCCACGATCTGTCGCGGAGAGGATGGCGCGCCGCCGGTCTATCTTGATCCACTTGACATGCGGTCGCTGTCTGGAGACGAGCGGGAGGACGCCGCGCTGCGCAAAGCGCTGCATGAGCTCATCGAAGTCGAGCGCCTGCAGCCGGAGGATGTGCTGATCATCACCTGTCGCCCACGCGCGAGTGAGCAATATCAGCCGAGCCGGTTGTATCGCGGCGCGGGCGATCGCGATATTGGCGCGTATACCATCGCGCAAAGCCCTGACATTGCCGAAGGCAAGATCGCGCTTTCAACTATCCGGTCCGCGCGTGGGCTGGAACGGCCAGCGGTGATCCTCTGCGAACTGGATGGTCTCCGCTCGGCGCGTAGCCAAAAGCATCGGGCCAAGCTGCTCTACTCGGCGATCTCGCGCGCCAAGCACAAGCTTGTCGTCATTGGCTCCGAGGCGCAGTTGCTGGGACTGGAGCCAGCGCGTGCGGTCGCCCGCGAGGCGCGTGAGTTCACGCTGGCGAATTCGTCTCAAGTCGCCAGATGGGCGCGGTAGATCGCGCCCTTACATAGAGCGTCATAGCCTGCGCGAGTGACGGCGCTATTGGCGGGCGATGGCGGCCTGTCCACCGCGCAGGACGTACTTCTGAATCTTGCCGGTCGCGGTCTTGGGCAGCTCCGGCACGAAGTTGAAGGCGCGCGGAACCTTGAAATGCGCCAGATGCTCGCGCGCGAACTGGCGTAGCTCCTCGGCGGTGGCGGCGCGCGCCGGGCTTGAGGACGACGAAGGCGTGCGGCGACTCGCCCCACTGCTCGTCTGTCATGCCGACGACGGCGACCTCCTGCACGGCGGGATGGCGCAGCAACGCCGCCTCGACCTCGATGGAGGAGATGTTCTCGCCGCCGCTGATGATGACGTCCTTGATGCGGTCGCGAATCTCGATGTAGCCGTCGGGGTGGACCACGCCGCGTCGCCGGTGTGGAACCAGCCGTCGCGGATGGCGTTGGCGGTGGCCTGCGGGTCGTTGTAGTAGCCCTGCATGATGACGTTGCCGCGCGCGACCATCTCGCCGAGCGTCTGGCCGTCATGCGGAACCTCTTTGCCCTCCTCGTCTACGACGGTCAGCTCGCCCGACGTGACCAGTTCCACGCCCTGACGCGGCTTTAATCGTGGCGCGCTCGAAAGGCTGCAGCGCTTCGTGTTCGGGCAGCGGCTCGCAGACGGAGATGAAGGGCGCGGTCTCGGTCAGGCCGTAAACTTGCAGTGATGCTCCCAGCCTAGCTCGCCCTCGATACGCTCGATGGTCGCGGCGGCGGGCGGCGCGCCAGCCGTCAGCACGCGCACGCCGCGGCGTCACGTTACGGCGCAACTCCTCCGGCGCGTTGGCGATGGCGATGAGCACCGTCGGGGCGGCGCAGAGCATGGTGACGTTCTCGCGCCCGATCAGGCTCGAAGATCTCGGCGGGGTCCACCTTGCGCAGGCAGATGTGGCGTCGCGCCCGCCGCCGTGACGATCCAGATGAAGGTCCAGCCATTGGCGTGGAACATCGGCAGCGTCCACAGATAGCGTGTCGGCGGGGGTCATCGGCGACGTGAATCAGCGTGCCGACGGCGTTCATATAGGCGTTGCGATGGGTGATCATGACGCCCTTGGGGCGCGAGGTCGTGCCGCTGGTGTAGTTGATCGTCAGCAGGTCGTCTTCGTCGATCTCGGGCCTGATGAAGTCGGGAGACGCGGCGGCGATCTCGTTCTCGTAATCGAGCCAGCCGTCGCGCGCGCCCTCCAGGGCGACGAACTGGTCGACGCTTGGGGATGCGGTCGCGGATGCTGTCTACGGCGTCGAGGTAGTCGCCGTGAACGCAGACGACGCTGGCGCCGCTGTGGTTGATGATGTAGGCGAAGTCGTCGGGGGTGAGGCGGTAGTTGATGGGGACGAGGACCGCGCCGAGCTGCGGAACCGCGTAGAAGGATTCGAGCTGGGCATGGGTGTTGGGCGCGATGTAGGCGACGCGGTCGCCTTTGCGCACGCCCATGCGCTGCAGCGCCGAGGACCAGCGGTCGCAGCGGTCGAAGAACTGTTCGTAGGTGAGGCGCAGATCGCCGTCGACGACGGCCTCGCGGCGTCCGTGGAGTTTGCGGGCGCGGCGCATGAAATCCAGCGGGGTCAGTGGGGTTTCCATCGCGGCCTCCTCCTCTGTGACGATCCGCGCAATGTGTGGCGTGGTTTCGGTATATCACAGATTGAGGTGGAGCGACGGTTGGATGCGCTGCTATGTTTCCAGTTGCGGCAGATGCGGTGGGAACAGTTTTAACAAGGAGGGAAGACGCCATGAAAACAGTTGTATCCAAGGATGGCACGCGTATCGCGTACGATCAGTCGGGCCAGGGGCCAGCGCTCATGCTGGTGAGCGGCGCGTCCGCTACACGGGCAGACGAGGCGTCACTGGCCGCGGCCCTTGCTCCCTATTTCACCGTGTTTGCCTACGACCGGCGCGCTCGTGGCGACAGCGGCGACACAAGGCCCTATGTGGTGGAGCGCGAAGTGGAAGATCTCGAATCGCTGATAGATGAGACTGGTGGATCGGCGTTCGTCTTCGGGCATTCCTCCGGCGCCGCGCTGGCGCTCGAGGCGGCGCGTCTCCTCCCGACCAAGATCACGAAACTGGCGCTGTATGAGCCGCCGTTCATCATTGATGAGACGCGCGCGCCGATGCCGGATGGCTTTCCGGCGTAGCTAGATGAGCTGGTCGCGTCGGGTCGCCGTGGCGAGGCGGTTGAGCGCTTTATGACACTCGTGGGAGTGCCCACCGCGATGGTCGCGCAGATGCGGCAATCGCCGGCGTGGCCGCGCATGGAATCAGGCGCGCAATCGCTCGTATACGATGCGACGATCATGGAAGATACCGAGAAGGGCAGTCCAGAGCCGCTCACGAAGTGGGCGTCCGTCGCCACTCCAACGCTGGTGATGGATGGCACGCTATTCATGGGCAGCGAAGAAGGGCATGGATTTATGCGCTCTGCTGCGGACTCGCTTGCCGCGTACTGCCCAACGCGCAACGGCTCACCCTAAAGGGACAGGATCATGGCCCGTCTGATGAGGCCTTGGTTCCGACGCTGCGGGAATTCTTCCTCGGCTGAGGCGACGCGCAACTGAATGGTGGTGAACTACGTTCTCGGCTCTGAAGAGCCGGAGCATGTTATCTACAGGCGCTTCCAAAAGTCACGCCCTGCGGCGAGAGGTTGCGGCGCCGGGCAGCTACCTGCCAGCTACCCACTAGATGATGTAGCTTTGTCCACCATCTCAAGTACCTCGCTCGCCGACCACGTACCTTTGTCGTCGGGGACCATCCCCGCGCGGCGTGATTCGGCCCGGTTGAGAGAACGCACCCAGGCCGGAAGCTCATTCCACTCGATGACGCCATCACTCCACACAATCGAGTCGCCATACATCGTATCCACCTCCAGCGTGGCCCAGAAGTATTCAGCCAGCATGGAGTGTACTGGGTCGAAGATACTCGCCACCTCCACGTCTGGCGTGTATCGACGCAGCCAGGCGATGAACAGATCCGGCGTCTCAATCAGCGCCAGTAGCTGTTCGCGCGAGATCGACTGCTGAGCGCTTAGCTGTGGGCGTGGAGGCGCATTCACGTGCGTCTTCCGATCTACCGACCAACCTGGTCTCGACTTGAAGGCATTTACGCTCGCACAGAGCAAACCGCCTGTCATCGCGTCGTAGATTTCTCCGACGATGTTACACCAGGGTATCCCGTAGCTTACTTTTCCTGGCGGGCGCGAGATCCTCGTCAGGTGGAACGGGCCGCGCAGCACGACAAAGTAGACGAGCGCATCGTCGGAAGGCCCGATGTACACATGCAAGCGCTCCCTCAGTTCTTTCACGCTCGCGAACTCCACCGACTCCACCGTGGGCGGCTCTCCCGAGAGCGTCGGCCCAAGCGAGCACTCCGACGCGCCTTGCAGATACGCCTTCATGTCTTCCGCCGTGAACGCCGGGACTTGGCCTGGGGCAGCTTGAGCGCAGGACGCACAGGCAGTTGAGCGCCAGACATCGTTTCCCTCGCATTCTCGGTAGAGCGGCTAGGGATGATGCGTGCCACAGCCCTCTCTGGTATCGTACGCGATACACTCTATTGCATCCCAGGGATGTTTTGAAACCGCTTAGCGGACTGAAGACCGATCCAACGGCAACATCCGCAACCGATGTGGGATGCGGTGTACTTCGACTGATTGCGGCGCTGTGATTCAGCTAGCGTTTGAGCGAGTCGAAGGTCCGGCTATCGTCTAAAGACGATGATCAGTGGGATCATGGGCGCGCCGCAATGGCTTGCTGGTAGATGATACTGTCCTTGAATGGTGACAGGAAGGAGCAGCGCTGACTATGCCTGCCGATCAGACGACTATCCTTGAGACACAACGACTGCGGTTCAGGCGTCTCGTCCTGGACGACCTTGATGCCTTATTTGCGCTGTATCGGGATAAGGAAACGCGACAGTATTTTCCTGACGGGATCGACGGCACATTGACCTATGAGGAGACAAAGAAGGAAATCGCATGGTTTCTCAATGGGCATCCCGAGCATCCCGATATGGGTCTCTGGGCGATCATTCATAAAGAAACCAATCACTTCATTGGTCGTTGTGGGCTGTTGCCGTGGACGATTGATGGGCGCCAAGAAGTTGAGGTAGCCTATTTGCTCGACAAGCGGTATTGGCGACAGGGCCTGGGGACAGAGGCCGCGAAGGCTCTCATGCGGTATGGTTTCGAGCAGTTGCGTTTGTCTAGGCTGGTCTGCATGATTGATCCTGCGAACCAAGCGTCTGCAAAGGTAGCGCGAAACATGGGGATGACCCTCGAAAGAGAAATGATCGATGAAAAGGGACCATTCCTCCTGTTTTCGATTACCAAGCCCTCAGACGGAGCAACTAGGAGCGTGGTTTAAGACGCCGTTGAGAGCCGCGCATGGCCGCAGCCTCGCTGCTTCATAGCAAGGACCAAAGGGAAGTGGGCGAGCGCTACAGGCCTAGCGGTTGAGGGAGTCGAAGGCGGCGTCGAAGTGGCGCATCTCGATGGCGGGCGGCTGAGCCTGCTTCGGCTTGAGCGCGGCTGGCGTCGCGCCAGGGGCGCCTGCGCCACGCGCACGCATCCACTCACTGACCGCCAGATTCGCCGCGCGACGACAGATGGCCTCGATGTCGGCGCCGCTCAGCCCTTCGGAGCGCTTGGCCAGCGCGTCGAGCGAGGCATTGGGCGCCAGTGGGCGCTTTCGTGTGGGATGGCGAAGATCATGCGCCGGGCCTCGCGGTCGGGCAGCGGCAGCTCCAGCACGAGGTCGAAGCGCCCGGAGCGCAGCACGGCGGGGTCCACCAGCTCCGGGCGGTTGGTCGCGCCGACGACCACCACGCCGCGCCGCCCCTCGATGCCGTCCAGCTCGGTGAGAAGCTGGCCGATCACGCGGTCGGCGACGCCGTCGAACGCTGGCCACGCTCCGGGGCGAGCGCATCCAGTTCGTCGAGGAAGAGGACGCAGGGCGCGACCTGCTTGGCGCGCGTGAAGGTCTCGCGCACGCCGCGCTCGGACTCGCCGACCCACTTCGAGAGCAGTTCCGGCCCTTTGACGGCGATGAAGTTGGCCTGGCAGGCGGTGGCGAGCGCGCGCGCCAGCAGCGTCTTGCCCGTTCCCGGCGGGCCGCTGAGCAGCACGCCGCGAATCGGGTCGAGGTCCATCGCCTCGTAGAGTTCGGGGTAGCGCAGCGGCCACTCGATGGTCTCGATCAGCGTGCGCTTGACGTCTTCGAGGCCGCCGACGTCATCCCACGGTGGTGCGGCCAACCTCGACGGACACCTCGCGCGCGGCGGATGGCTCGATGCTCATCAGGGCGTCGCGGAAGTCGTCCATCGTCACGGTCAGCGCGAGGAGTTGCTCGATGGGGATGCTGCCGCTGGTGAGGACGGCGGTGGGGAAGGTGCGGCGCAGCGACGACATCGCCGACTCGCGGCAGAGCGCGGCCAGGTCGGCGCCGACGAAGCCCGGCGTGATGCGCGATAGCTCGTCCACGTCCACGTCGTGCGCGAGGGGCATGTCGCGGCTGTGGATGCGCAGGATCTCGAGGCGGCCCTGCATGTCGGGCGCGTGCAGGCTGATCTCGCGGTCGAAGCGGCCCGGGCGGCGCAGCGCGGGATCGAGCGCGTCGGGGCGGTTCGTCGCGCCGACGACGACCACCTGCCCACGCGCGCGCAGGCCGTCCATCAGCGAGAGGAGCTGGCCGACGACGCGCTTCTCGACCTCGCCCCAGACCTCGGAGCGCTTGGGCGCGATGGCGTCGATCTCGTCGAGGAAGATGACGCTGGGCGCGGTGCGTCTGCGCGTCGGTGAAGACACGGCGCAGGTGCGCCTCGCTCTCGCCGTAGAACTTGTCGATGATCTCCGGGCCGCTGATGCTATAGAAGTGGGCGCTGCTCTCGCTGGCCACGGCGCGGGCGATCAGCGTCTTGCCGGTGCCGGGCGGGCCGTAGAGCAGGACGCCCTTGGGCGCCTCGATGCCGAGCCGGTCGAAGAGTTCGGGGTGGCGCAGTGGCAGCTCGATTAGCTCGCGCACGTGCTGTAGCTCGCGTCCCAGGCCGCCGATGTCCTCATAGGAGATCTGGCTGCTGCGCGGCGCTGCGCCCGGCGCCGGGGGCCTGGATGCGCAGGCTCGTGCCGGGTTCGAGCATGACGGCGCTGGCGGGATTGGTCGCGAAGACCTGAAACTCGCGCGTGGCCAGACCGAGGCCGGGGATGCGCACGAGGTCGCCGGCGAGGACGACGAGGCCGCGCATCGAGCGCGCCACGTGACGCAGTTCCGCCTCGTTGAGGGCGGTCGCGCCGCCGACGGGAACGAGCGCAACGCTCACCGCTGGCTGCGCCTGGGCCGCGTGCAATGTGACGAGATCGCCGAGCGCCGCGCCGGAGTTCTGGCGCACCAGTCCGTCCATCTGGATGGTGGAGTCGTCGGGGGTCGCGCCAGAGGAGAGGCCATCCACGTCTTGCTGGGTGTGGGGCCAGGGATGCGCGCGGGCGACGGTCGTGCGCGGGCCGATGATCTCGACGACGTCATCGGCGGCGCAGCCGAGTGCGGCGAGCGCGGCGGGACTGATGTAGGCGACGCCGCGCGGGATGCCGATGCCCTCGGCGACGGTCAACTGGATGGGGCCGGTGGTCGGCGCGCTCTCTCTGCGTGCGCTCATAAACGGGAATCGTCCTCTCCACATTGTACTCTCCACGTCCTTCGGGAGTCTTGGTCTCTGGCGTAGCGCCTCATACGTGACAGGATACTCTACGCACAGCGCGCGCTTCCGTTGCCACCCAGGCGCTGAGAGACGGCAATGGCCCCACCTCACACCTGGTTTGAGATGGGGCCAACGGTTCATGCCAGTTGGGCAGATGCTAGCCGCCGAGAAGCGGGATCAGGAACGAATCGAACACACCGAGCGCCAGGAGCGTCACGAGGAGCGAGAGCAGGCTGAAGAACAGCCCGAAGATGGAGGAATCAGGCCTGCGTGCGTGCGCAAGCCAAAGGCGGTGATCAGCCCGCGTATCGCGGCATAGGTGGCGTACAGCGCCAAAATGCCGGTGGCATAGTAGACAAAGAAGAATGCGACAATGGAGATGGCGCACACGATTGGCCCAATGATGATTGCCTGCCTGGCGTAGACGTTGACCTCCTTGGCAGGAACGGCCGGTGGATTGTATTGCGCTGGATTGGGCGGCTGGCCATAGGGTTGCTGGGCGTATTGCGGCGGATAGGCGGGCGTGGGCGGGTATGGTGGCTGCGGGTATGGTGGCTGCGGGTATGGTGGCTGCGGGTATTGCCCCGCGCCGGGCTGCGCCGGTCCACCGGGATACTGTGGGTAGGAGTTCTCGCCGGGCTGGCCTGGGCCTTGTGGATAGGACACGCAAAGGCTCCGTTCTAGCGACGCCGATACAACTGCTCAAGGCAACGAGAATCGCCGTAGTTGCGACTCTCTCCAGGTGAGACGGCGGGCGCTATGCGCAGTAACGAGCGGCGCGCCTGACTCGGATTGTCGCTGGATTGCTGTAGATGATTTGTGAACGCCTCTTGGCGGCGCAAGGCAACCGCACGTTCCACCGCCGCGATGTTGCCTGCCGCTAGGCTCTGGGGCTGAAGCGCTGCGCGTCCTGACTGGCGTAGGCGGCGACGGCGTGGTCGGCGTCACTCGTTGTTTTCAGCCGCTCGATGACCTCCGGCAGGCGACGGGCAGGGATCGCGCAGGTCATCTCACTGTTGGGCAAGCCCGTGCGCACCCGGCTGAGCATGCAGCCGACACTCACTGCTACCGCGTTTTCCTCCTTGGCCAGCGGGATGATATGGCATTGCGGCTTCCCTTCGAAGCGCAGATCGGGGAGAGCGTCGTGCAAGACCATGACTTGCTTGGCATTGAGGCGCAAGAAGATTACGTCGGGGTCAATCGAGGTCTCGGCCAGCGGGCCGTACGTGATGTAGTTTGGGCGCTCCTTGACCGTGGGAATCTGGGGAACAACCTCCATCGTGACCCAGCCCGTCTCCAAGAGCGCGGCGACGTCGCTGTTCCCTGCGACCTCGCTGAGCTGCTTTAGCCCGTGTGTGAGGCTCCCCACGCTGCAATTGCCGTGGTCCTCTGGGACGGTGGTGAAGGTGCGGGTGGCCGCGGCGATCCAGAAGACACACCCGGCAGGGACACGACCAGTGCGCCCGTCGGCGGTGGGAGCTGGCATGGGAGCATCGTATGCCGCGACATCTGGCGGGGCGCTTTGCGAGAAGGTGATCGCCAGCGGGGGCGCGACGGGTTGTAGCAGCCCACGCAATTCAGCATCCAGGGCGCGCCAGTCTCGCTCAACCATCCTCGTGCCATCCTCTCCTACTTCCGCCATCCACTGCCTATCCGCCATCCACTGCCTATCCGCCTGCCGACTGCGCTTCTCTGTGGGAGTCGATATACACAGCAGACGCCAGTGATTGGACGAGGGAGCTTCCAAGCTCCTCCGTTGTTGACACTACCACAGACGCACGCCGCGCGACCACAGCGCGCCTCAAGCAGCCCAATAACCGGAGGCGACATCAGAGCGGTTGCGCGCCATACAGGGGACCTCGACAACAATTTCCGCGTTTGGCCCCTCAAGCGTATGACAGCGTTTTTTGAGGAGTGCGATACGGAGTGATTGTGTGCGAAGATCCCACCATAGCGTCGTGTAGTCGTCGCAGAAGGCTGAGGAGAGCGCGGCTAGCAGGCAAAGGGCAGGCGTACAATGTCTGGGGAGGAAACGCGATGCGATTCGAAGGAAAGGTCGCTCTGGTGACCGGGGCGGGATCGGGCATCGGCAAGGCCACGGTCGATCAATTCATCGCTGGAGGGGCGCGGGTGATCGCGGTGGACGTCGTCGAGGGGACGCTACAGGCGGCGCTGAGCGAGTGGCAGGCGGCGGGAGGTCAGGTGACCGGTGTGGTCGCCAACGTGATGGAAGAAGCTGACGTCGATCGGATGATCGAGACGGCGCATGCGACGTACGGACGCCTGGATATTCTCTGCAACAATGCGGGGATCATGGATATGATGACGCCCGCGGCTGACCTTATTGGGCTTTCGCCCGCCGCAAGCCGCCGGGATTTCAACCCGTGCGGTGAGGCGGTTGGGGGCGTTCGCCATGCGTCCTGCGTCCATTGCCGTGTCCTCCCCGTTGTGCGAGAAGAGGTGGGGCAGGACATTTTGCACCGCACCAAGCACCTCCTCTTACGGGGTTCCGTGGAATGTCGTTCCCACGGGTAAAAGCCGTAACCCGTCTTGGACGAGGTGCGCTCCGCTTGAGCGGCGGTCGTTGAGCTCACCACGCCACGCCGCGATGGAGTCAACCTCCAGTGGGTTCGGGCAGAACCTTCGGGCGCTAACGTGAGCCGTTGGGCTGTGCGTAGCCTGAGAATCCGCCGGGCTTTAGCCCGTGTGGAGTGTCAAGTCTCCACTGAGCTGTGGGACCGGGTGCTTGGCGTGAACCTCACCGGACCGTTTCTGGCATGCCGGAAGGCGCTCCCAGGCATGATCGCGCAGGGCGGCGGCAGCATCGTCAACACCGCTTCAGAAGCTGGACTGCGCGGCGGCGCGGCGGGCACACCATACACGGTCTCCAAACACGGCGTAATTGGCTTGACGAAGAGCATCGCATTCTTCTACGGTGAGCAGGGGATCAGGTGCAACGCGATCTGCCCTGGCGGCGTACGCACCGCGATTGGTATCGGCGGAGCAGCGCCACACGCCGGTGGCCTTGGGCAGGTGATGGGTGTGCTGCAGGCAGCCACGCATGGACAGGTCGCCGAGCCGGAGCAGATCGCCTCTGTCATCGCTTTCCTGGCCTCGGACGAGGCGAGCAACGTGAACGGCGCCATTCTGCCCGCCGATCACGGCTGGAGCGTCGTCTAAACGCGCCTGTGGTTCGCGCGGTTTGTCACGTGGGGACAGTATAGAGTGTGGACAATGGCGCGGTCGCCTGTCCTACGCCAGCCAATCAGGAGACGCGCATGGAATTGTCACGCGTCGCGCCGGAGTTGCGCGGACCGATGCGCCGGATTACACGCATCCCTATCCCGATGGATCGCTCCTGGGGCCGCCGCGTGATACAAACGCTGCTCGCGGCCATGCCCGCCACCAAGCTGGATGGGGTATCTATCGAGCGGCCACGCGACGCCGCGCCGTCCGTGCGCGTCTACCGTCCGGCTGTCCAGCGCTCCCCAGCGACGTTGTTCTGGATTCATGGAGGCGGGTTGATCATCGGACGCGCCGTCCAAGATGATCGCATCTGCGCCCTGACCGCACGGGAACTTGGTATCCTTGTCGTCTCGGTGGAGTACCGCAAAGCGCCCAGATATCCCTTCCCAGCGCCGCTGGATGACTGCCTGGCGGGGTGGCGGTGGCTGCGGCGCGAGGCGACTCACCTTGGGGCAGATCCCGCTCGTGTCGCGGTTGGTGGAGAGAGCGCCGGTGGAGGGCTGGCGGCCAGCCTCGCCCAACGACTCCACAATACCGGCGAGACGTCTCCCGTCGCGCAGTGGCTCTTCTGTCCGATGCTCGATGATCGCACGGCGGCGCGGCGCAACCTCGATACCGTGAACCATTTCGTCTGGAACAACCAGCTCAACCGGGTGGGATGGCGGTCCTATCTCGGCATAGAGCCAGGCGCTGATGATGTCCCTCCCTATGCGGTCCCCGCGCGCCGAGAAGATTTGCGTGGGTTGCCCCCTGCCTGGATTGGCGTCGGCGATATTGACCTCTTCTATGACGAGGATCGCGACTACGTGGAGCGGCTGCGCGCGGCGGGCGTGGAGGCGGCGTTCGAGGCCGTGCCTGACGCGCCACACGGGATCACCGCCTGGGCGTTTGATACCAACATTACTCGCGATCACCTGCGCCGAGCGCTGGCCTGGCTGGGGCGGACGCTTGAGGAGCAGGAAGCGCGCGAACAAGCGCAAAGTTGACCCTGAACCACCAGCGCGCTCGACCATATCTTCTCTGGTACACCCTCAGAACCGCCTGTTTCTCATGATGTTCTCATGAAAACACTGTATCCTCGCATAGGCGCCGGTTGAAACAGCAGCGCCAGGCGACACAATCACCTGAGCGGTACATAACGCCTGTGTATCCGTCACATATACAAGCAGGGACTATGCTGTGATGAGATGCGACGGGGCGATGGGCGCCGCCATCGCGAGAAGGGGTTCTTATAAATGGGCGGATTGCGGTTGACACGGCCTTTCGTTATGACGCTCGCGTGTTTGGCTCTCCTGCTTACGGCGTGCGAGAAGTCTACCGCCGGAGGAGTTGGTACACCGACGCTGACCGCCACCCCCGCAGCTACCGCGACCGCCACGATCCCGCCGACGGGAAACCTCGCGACCGTCAAACTCAGCCTCACACCTGTAGTACGTGGGTTGATGCGGCCGGACTTCCTGACCACCGCGCCCGATGGCACGGGACGCCTCTACATCACGCAGCAGTCAGGAGAGATCCGCGTGGCGGAGGCGAACGGCAAGCTCTATAGCGAACCGTTCCTGGATGTCGAGACACGGTGGGACGCGGAACTTGGCCTGATGGGACTGGCCTTCGATCCTCAGTACAAGAAGAATGGCTTCTTCTACATCTCCTATTCCACCCTCGACGGCGATACCCGCATCGCTCGCTATCAAGTGGATGATGATAGTCCCTTGCGGGCTGACCCAGATAGTGAGCAAACCATCCTGCTGGTCAAGCAGCCACGTCCCGTGCGGCCGGAACACAAGTCCGGCATGCTGCTCTTCGGGCCTGATGGCTATCTCTATATCGGCGTGGGCGACGGTGGCCTGGGCTACGGCGCGAACGGGCAAATGCTGGATACGATCCTGGGCAAGATTCTGCGCATCGACGTGGAACACACCAGCCCAGGGAAAGCCTATGCCATTCCGCCAACCAATCCCTTTGTGTCGAAGCAGGGCGTAGCGCCGGAGATCTGGGCTTATGGCGTGCGCAACCCCTGGCGCTTCAGCTTCGACCGTCTGACGCGAAATCTCTATATCGGCGATGTCGGTGAGCTGACCAATGAAGAAGTGGACTTCCAGCCTGCCACCAGCAAGGGCGGTGAGAACTATGGCTGGAGCCAGTTTGAGGGACCGCAGTGTATGGCGTCGAACTGCACGCAGCCAGCGTCTTATTCCGGGCCGATCACCTCATATCATCATGGTGGCGATGTCTGCGCCATCGCCGGTGGCTATGTGTATCGCGGGAAGCTGTCTCCAGCGTTGCAGGGCATATATGTCTATGGGGACTGGTGCAGTGGGCGCATATGGGGGCTAAATACAAATGGCAATGCGCCGGGGAAGCCAGCCCAGGTCCGGCAGTTGCTGGATACTGACGTCTCGATCTCCGCGTTCGGGGAGGATGACGCTGGCGAGGTTTACGTGCTCGATCTGCACGCCGGTATCGCGTATCGGTTGACGGCCAAGTAAACGGAGCGCCTTTCAGTTGTCCGCGTAGAACGATCACCCATCGCAGTGACGGGCGTAGCGTCGCCTCGTGGCCTTCAATTGGCCAGGCTGGCGGAATGTTTGCGATCAGCGCCGCCACTTGACCGTGACGCGGCGATGCGGCATGATCGTGGGACGTTATCTCGTCACTGGGCTGGCGCGCAGTCGCATTCATCGCTCCTCGCAGTTCTAGCGCGCGCATAGCGTAACTCGTGACGGGTGAGTTCGCGCCACATGCGCGTTGTGGCGCACATGCGGATTATGTGAGGAGGAGGACCGCATGGCTGAACCCCATCGCACGATCCTCGTGGTGGACGACAATCCTGATCTTCTCGAGCTGTTGCGGGAGGGTCTCTCCGGTCATTTCATCATCCTGCTGGCGCGCAA
Source organism: uncultured bacterium (assembly GCA_963733745.1). GTDB lineage: Bacteria > Chloroflexota > Ktedonobacteria > Ktedonobacterales > JADMIN01 > DASWAC01. The sequence continues at coordinate 47,090 of CAVTFE010000048.1, read as the reverse complement.
CGGAGCCGAAGGGCTGACCGCTGTGGCGGAGGCGCACCCCGATTGCGCTATCATCGACATCCGTATGCCCGACATCGACGGGCTGCAACTCGTGCGTACACTGCGCGGCGATCCTACGACACGCGATATGCCGCTCATCATCCTGACGGCGATGCCGGAGGAGCAGGGACTGCTGCCGGGACTGCTCTCTGGGGCGGATCGCTATCTGACCAAGCCGGTGCTGCCTTCCGAATTGATTCCGGCGATTCAAGACGTCATCGCGCTCAGCGTGGCGGAACGAGGGCGTCGCCTGCGCTCGCTGGTCGAGGAAGAGAACTCATGACAGAAATCACAGAAATCATCGAACCAACGATAAGCTTCGACGCCGCCGCGACCGAGGCCGAGACAGAGATCGTGCGCGGCTACGATCGCCAGCGCCGCCAGCGATTGCTGGCGCTCATGGGGGCGACGTTCGGGAGTCTGATCGGCGCGCTCTTCGCGCTGCTGGTGGTCCTGATCGTCATCGCGGGAACCTTTGGTGTGTCGGAGATCGTCCAACTCGCCGGCACCGGACTGAATGCGTTGCTCTACGTCGCGGTCGTGGTGTTCGCGCGCCGGGGATGGGTGGAATGGGCGGCGGCGCTCTTTGCCATCGGCGCCGTGGCCTTTCCCAATCTCATCATCTCCGCCGCGGCGGCGACAGGCGCGGCAAGCCCATTCAATGTGGCCTTCCTGGTCGGCTCGATCGTCATCGTGAGCCTGGCCGGTCGCCCGTGGGTGGTCTTCGTGGCGGCGCTGCTGGCCTCGCTGACGACGACATATATCGTGCTTGGGCCGCTCCCCGTCACGACGCCCGCGCAGCAGGCGCTCCATGACTACCTCGCACTGACAGGCTGGACCATTCTCCCGATCATGTTCCTGGTCTACTGGGGCATCGCGCTGCTCTTACTGGCGCAGTGGCGGTCGTACCAGCGCTTGCTGATGGAGCTGGCCGATGTGCGCACGCAGGTGGACCGCGCGCGGCGTCTGGATGAGTTGAAAGACCAGTTCATCCGCAATGTCAACCATGAACTGCGCACGCCAATCATGGCGCTGCTGGGGTATGTCGATTTGTTGAAGAGTCCTGAGACGCAGCGCTCGTTAGAGAAGGTGGAGCGCTACGTCCAGCGCGCCGAACGCGCCGGCCAGTCGTTGCGCGCGCTGCTGGCTGGCATTCTCGATATGCGCCGCCTCGGCTCCGTTGCGACCCGGCTGGCGCCTGAGCGGCTCGACCTCATGACGCTTTTTGAAGAGGTGATTCCGCTAATTCCTGGTGAGGGCGGAACTCAGGAGCCGGTGGAGCGGGCGTTGCGGGTGCGTATGCCGCCTGGGCTGGCGGTCTGGGCGGAGGGCATCAAGACACAACAAGTCTTCATCAACCTGCTCAGCAACGCCGTGAAATACTCGGCCTCGGGGACACCGGTGGATATTGAGGCGCGTCTCGTGAAAGGTGATGAGCCGGGGCGCCGCCGCCGACGCGAGGCGCCACATGCGTCGGTCATCGAGATCGTCGTACGCGACTATGGTCTTGGCATCCCGCCAGAGCATCAGCCGCTGCTGTTTCAGCGCTTCATGCGGCTGCCGCGCGAGCTGGAATCGAACGTGATGGGCACGGGGTTGGGCCTCTACCTCTCGCGAACGCTGGTCGAATCGATGGGCGGCTCAATCAGTGTCCAGAGCAGTGGCGCGCCTGGAGAAGGTTCGTCGTTCATCGTGCGTCTGCCCGCGCCGCCAGATAAAGACGCCAGAGCGTCAACAGCGGAAGAACTGGATAGCGACCCACAGGATTCGAGCTTGCGGCTCGTGGCCGTGCGCCCGCCAGAGGATGCTCTGCCGGGTGATTCCGCAATGGATGTGGCCGAGCCTGAATTGAGCGATCAGCGCTCATCCTGACAGGCATGGCTCTCGCCTCTACGAATAACCTGCCAGGCGCGCGTTTTCATGCCGGTCAAACGGCGAAGGCGACAACTGTGAGGATGAAGATGACGCCGAGATAGAACGGCCAGTAGAGCGCTTTGGGGATTAGATTGTCCGCGTGGGTCACCCACTTCCATTCGGTCTTGGAGACCAGCAGTACCGCGTTGAGCAGCGTGAGCATGATGAGCGCATAGAGGGTGAAGTAAAAATAGCCGATGTAGAGCAGTCCCTCGGCGCCGACAACGCTGCGCATGTTGATATGCGCGAGCAGAGCGACGAAGAGCAGCGCGGCGCTGTACGAGAGGATGCCTGCCACATTCCAGCCGCTTTGCGCGCGGCGCTCCAGCTCTTTGGTGGAGATCATCAGCCCGAAGAACAGCATGACGGCGATAATCAGCACAGGGAACAGGTAGGTGAGGAACGGCACAATGAGATCGCGCTTGACCGTTACGGTGTAGTACAACTCCGGGATCTCCGCCTCGCGCGCGCCGCGCTCGTCGCCAAAGGTTGTGCTGGCGGCGGTCGTCGCATAGGAGAAATAGGTCTGCACGGGATACCAGCCCTCGAGGACAAGGTCGGGAGTCAGCCCAGGCATCGTAGCGGGCGTGAGCGATGGATAGGCGGCGAGGTCGGGCGTGAGTGTGAGCAGGGTCTCGGTCTCGGCGGGACGCATTCGCAGCCAGATGTCCTGCCGGTCCAGTGGGTAGCGGTCGTAGAGAAACGTCTCGCGGAGATCGGCGGTGAAGTTCCAGCGAATCAAGACGCCGCTGGACTGCGGTGTGCGCGAGACCTCGCTGAAGGTCGTGGAGGTAGCGTCTGGCAGGGTAACGCCACGGTCCACGTCATCGGGCGTGTCGAGCGGGTAATTTTGCCAGAGTATGCCAGTGATTGTCAGATTGTGGCCGGTAGTGAACTGGATGGTGCGGATGTAAACACCTGTCGGCACGAAGATGGGCGCCGGCTGATCCACGCTAGGCGCCTTATCCACCGGAGTCGCTTGCAGCGCCTCGCCGACGTTGTCCTGTGAGAGGAGCGGATGTCCCACATTCAGGGCGACGGGCATGGCGGCGACGACGATCCAAATGGCGACGACACCGAGCGCGAGGAGCGCCGTGATGGCGATAGATATGGTCCAGACGGTACGGGTCTTGTAGGCTTGTCGCCAGTAGCGCAGGAAGACAACTAGGGCGCCAAGCAGCACGACGACGGTGATGGCGGCCAGCCAGGCGCGCAAGGCCGGCTCCATCGCGTCGATGGTGTAGGGTGTCGCCGCTGTCGTGGCGGCTAGCGGCGATGAGAACATCAGCGGGTTTGGCTTGGGCGCCAGCATGAGAAAGCCCCGTCTCTCCTGACTCGTTTGCTCGCGCTGTTTCGCACTGATTCGCGCCGCTGGCGTGGCGCTCTATTGCAGGCGCTGAGAGCGCCAACAGGACAATTCTATTCCCGCCATCTGGCGCTTGACAATATGCGAGGCAATATCCCATACTGCCGCGCTCATGCGAAAGCTCATGCGAAGCTCATGCGAAGCTCATGCGAAGCTCATGCGAAGATGTCGCCGGGCAGATGGTGTTATTGCAACGAGCCGCCGTGTCGCGTCAGTATCTATCGGACATATTTCTGTCCTCGCGGAGGGAGAACATGAGCGAACATTCGCTGATTGATGAGACGCCGGAGCCACGTACGCGCGAATCGCTTGGCGCGGACCTGCGCGCGCTAGGCGTGACGCCGGGTATGACGCTGATTGTCCACTCGTCGCTGAGTTCGCTGGGCTGGGTCTGCGGCGGACCGGTCGCGGTTGTCCAGGCGCTGATGGACGTTGTGACGCCGGAGGGGACGCTGGTGCGCGCCCACGCAGTCTGGCGATCTTTCCGATCCTGCCAACTGGTCGCGTCCACCTGTGCCATCTGCATGGCTGCCAACGCTCTATGAGCATATGCCAGCGTATGATCCGCACGTGACTCCGACACGTGGGATGGGGCGCATCGTCGAGGTGTTTCGCACCTGGCCCGGCGCGATTCGTAGCGCGCATCCGCTGGTCTCGCTTGCGGCGTGGGGCGCGCAGGCTGAGCGCGTCATCCAGAATCATCAGCTCGACTATGGGCTGGGCGAGGGGTCGCCGCTGGCGCGCATGTATGAACTGGATGGGCATGTGCTGTTGCTTGGCGCTGGTTACGACAGCAACACGTCGTTTCATCTGGCCGAGTATCGCGCGCCAGGGCAGACACCAGAGCGCCAGGGCGCGCCGATCATGGAGAACGGGCAGCGTGTCTGGAAGATGTATGACGACATCGAACTCGACGCCGACATCTTTCCGGAGATTGGCGCGGACTTTGAGGCGACCGGCGCGGTGACGCTGGGACAGGTTGGCTCGGCGCAGGCGCGGCTCTTCTCATCGCGCGCGGCGGTGGATTTCGCGCTAGCCTGGCTCACCGCGCTGCGCTCATGACGCCTGCGCAACGTACGAGATTTGCATAGGTCCAAGGCTCTCACGACGCCTCAAGGCCGCGATCCCACAGGGCCTGTTTCTCCTGGGCGCCATATTTGCCATGCTGGATCGGAAAAGGAGAGCGCACGAGGATGTTCATGGTGATTGGCGCCTGGCCGTCTGCTCAACTTAAACGTGAGGAACGGATGTTTTCTCCTGAGCGGTGTGCGAGGCCAGCGACGCAACCCTGCAGGGCTAAGGGATATGACGTGATTATCTTTGACGAGGCGCGATCATCCGACTCCCCTTTTGTCGAGCTGGTCTGGCGCTGCCACAGCGAGGGCGCGGCCCCGTTTCGTTCCATCGCCGCGAGCCAGTGCGAGCTGGTGGTCACCAGGCTCCATGGTCGGGTCAGCATGACCGTGCGCGGTCCGGAGACGAAAGCGCTGCCGCTTGGAGACTGCCCTGGAGACGGGGAGTGGCTGGGCGTCATCTTGAAGTTGGGCGCGTTTCTGACCGGCCTGCCCACCAGCAGATTGGTGGATGACGGTGTCAACCTGCCCGTCATATCAGGGACATCGTTCTGGTTCTCTGGCTCGACATGGCAATTTCCCAGTTACGACAACGCCGACACATTTGTTGACTGGCTTGGACGGAAGGGTTTACTGGCGCGTGAGCCCATCGTCGAGGACGCCCTGCGCGGCGGCCTGACAGATCGCTCCCTGAGCGCAGTTCAGCGCCGCTTCTTGCGCGCGACTGGACTGACACGGAGCATGGTTCAGCAAATCGAACGCGCCCGCTACGTGACCCACCTCTTGCAGCAAGGCGCCTCGATTCCAGACGCCATTCTTGCGGCGGGCTATTTCGATCAGCCACATTTGCCCCGCTCACTCAAGCGCTTCATTGGTCAAACTCCTGCTCAGATCCGCGAGAAAAGCCGGCCGGAGCAAACGCCGTTTCTGTACAAGACGACGCCACCCGAATGAGCCATAATGCCTTCGTCCGAGACGCGACAATCGCAGAAGGAGAAGCGCATGAGAAAGATCATCACCACGACGTGGATCACCCTTGACGGCTTCATTGCGGGTCCAAACGAAGCCATGGACTGGGTGATGGTAGATCAGGAAATGGGCCAATATGAGGATGAGACTGTGAGCGCTGCCGACACGCTGCTCTTGGGGCGTGTGACCTATGAGAGCTTTTCCGGCTCCTGGCCCCATGTGCCTGACAATCCCGACGTCTCTGAGGGTGAGCGCGAATACGCGCGCAAGCTGAACGCGATGCGCAAGGTCGTCTTCTCCACGACGCTGCCCAGCGCTGACTGGAACAACTCAACGCTGCTCAGGGAGATCACGCCGGAAGAGATCGAGAAGATGAAGCAGGAGCCGGGACGCGATATGCTGATCTACGGCAGCGCCAGCGTGATACGCTCTCTCACCAATCATGGCCTGATTGATGAATACCAACTCCTGGTCCATCCGGTGATCCTCGGGGACGGCAAACCACTCTTTCAGGATATCAAGGCAACGCGGCAGTTGGAATTGGTCAAGACGAAGCCATTTTCTTCCGGGGTCATTGGCCTGTACTATCGGCCTGGCGGCAAATGAGAGCTGGCCCTGGCTGGCCGCATGACGCTGGTGAGCGATGGTCAGGCGGGCGTTTCCGCCGGTCGCGCCGGCTCAGGTGGTTTCGCGGCGCGTGAACGTGGGAAGAAGAGGCGCAGCAGGGTGGCCGACGCGCCGATGAAGACCGCCGCGACGAGAAACGCCGCCGAGAGGTTGACGTGATCCTGAAGCCAGCCGGTCAGCACGGCGCCGAAGCTGAAGCCGAGCGACCAGGTCACGCTGTAGAAGCCGCTCAGCGTCGCGCGGTAGCGCGAGGAGACCTGCTCCATGGCGAAGGCGGCGTAGGTCGGCTCGAAGAAGCCGCGCAGGATGTTGCGTCCAAGCTCGGCGGCGTAGGCGAGCGCGAAGACCGGCGAGAAGCCCATCACAAGCACGACCGGAATCGTGAGGAACTGTGAGGTGGTCGCCGTGCGCAGCTTGCCCCAGCGGCGGACCATACGCGGCGCGAGGAACGACATCGCCCCGCCGATCAACCCGGCGACGGTGAGATAGACACCGAGTGGCCCCGGTGTGATCTCGAAGCGTTGCACGAAGTAGAGCGCCAGCAGCGCGATAGCGGCGGCCTCGCCCGTCGTATAGAGCGCGTCGGGAATCAGCAACTTGGTGAAGAGCGTCACCAACGCGCGCCGGCCAACCGGGTCGACTGGCTCGTCGTCAGGATCGGCTTCGACGATGGTCGAGGTGGCGGGATTCTCCAGCGCATCGGGCTGCTGGCGGCGCCTTGGCTCGCGCAGCCAGAAGAGCGGGATCGCGGGGATGAAGGTGACGAGCGAGGCGACCAGCACGCCCCAGCGCAACGGCACGGTCGAATCCGCCGGGACAGCCAACTGACGCCCGACCAGTTCTGGCACGGCTCCGCCGATCAGACTGCCCAGCGCGCCGACGCCCAGCAGCAGGAAGTTGTTCGCCGCGAGCACGAGCACGCGCTGGTCGGGTTTGGAACTCTCGGTAAGGATGGGCAGGTTGGCGACCCAGTAGGCGTTGGCGCAGATGCCATTGAGTAGGGCAGAGAAGAGCAGCCATTGAGGCGTTGTGCTCAGGCCAATCATGAGGAGCGCCAGCGGATTGAGCAGCCCGCCGATCAGCAACAGGGGTTTGCGGCCGATGCGGTCGGCGAGCACGCCGGTAGGGACGGAGGCGATCAGCGCGCCGATGGCGGGGACGGCGGTGAGGACGCCGATGAAGGTACGGTCGTAGCCGAGGCTTGCGGCGTAGAGGTTGATGGTGATGGCGGCAATGCTGAGTTGCAAGCCCTTGCCGAGGGTGAAGGCGAGCATGATGTAGATGTTGCGGTCGTAGCCACGCAGCGGCGCGAGGCCGCGCTGTAGCGCCTTATCGGGTTGCTCAGTGTATTGGGACATGCTAATCGGCTCTTTGCTCTATCGCTGGCGTCGCGACCGCCGCAGACATCATCATTTTATTAGACCCGCCGCGAGTGCGTCGTAACCACCCCGGTTTGGGACTCCTAAACGCGCTGCATCGCAGTATCAGTTTAGTGTGGTGGAGCGAGAGCATGCCCACTATTCGTCTGATGACGTATATCAAAGCCCCCGTCGAGCGCTGCTTTGATCTCTCACTCAACGTGGATCTGCATCGCCACTCCGTTGCGCACACACGAGAACGTCCCGTTGCGGGAATCACGCGCGGAACGATGAAATTGGGCGACACCGTGACCTGGGAAGCGGTCCACTTCGGTGTCAAGCAACACCTCACGACACAGATAACGGCGTACGACCGGCCGCATAGTTTTACAGACGAGATGATTCGCGGCGTCTTCCATAGCATGAAACATATCCATGAATTTGCGGCCCAACCGCCAGGTACGCTCATGATCGACCTATTCTCCTTTCGCGCTCCATTGGGCGTTCTCGGCTGGGCGGCGGAGAAGCTGATCCTCACGCGCTATATGAGGGGACTGCTGCTTACCAGGAACAGCTATCTGAAGCAGGTCGCGGAAACGAATGCAGAGCCATAGTGTCAGAAGACATGCGCTCCGATGTATCTGGCAGGAGAACCACTCCCCACATGTGAAGGGAATCACCATTTGTACCCAAAATGACGGTGATCGTACGCAAATCAACGTACAACCGTAACTTCGAAGCGCATAGAGAAACGGAACTCAACACAAGCCATGCGCGCCAGAGGCGGTACGTCGCAGTTTGGTGGAGTATGGCCATCTGTGACAAAGCAGGGCATCGTGGCGCGCGCTGGCAGTGGGCTGGATGTGCTACGCTGGAAACTACAAGGATGTCTCAACGTCACAGATGTAGGCTACGAAGGAGCGGGGGAGCGCGTGCGTGCGACGTCAGCCGGTATCGTCGTCGAATCTACAATCCGTCGGCTATGATCCACAGAACCGTATTCTCGAGATCGAGTTTCATGGCAATGGCGTGTACCAATATGAGGACGTCAGCCACGATATCTATGTTGAGCTTATGGCTACGCCTTCGAAGGGACGCTACTTCGCCGAGCGCATCCGCGACCACTATTCCTGGCGGCGGGTGGAGTAAGACTGAGCGCGACTCCCATTGAGTGACTCCCAGTATGCAATTTGTGGTATTCATACTTGCAAGCGGGGCGCTTTGATAGACATAGGAGTCAAACAATGGCTCAACAGGTCACGTTACTCATCGAGCAACGGGATATAACTGAGATAGTCGCTGATGTTATCGTTCTCAAGTACGCACAAGGATTTCATGGAGCGGATAGAACCGTTTCGCAGGCATTGAGCGAGAGCACCCATTCGCTTGATACTATGCGACCAGGAGTGGGCGCGTACGCTTATCTTGATAGCCGAGGAACTATAAATAGCTCGCATGTCTTGTTCGTCGGCGTCCCCTCTCTCCTGAACTTCGAATATAAGCAGATCCGCCAGTTCTCTTCGCGTGCGTTGGAGGTATTAGCCCAGGTAGCGCCAGCGACAGGCCATGTCGCAATGACGATCCATGGTCCAGGTTCCGGACTTGACGAAGAAGCTGCTTTTCTTGCACAGATTGAGGGCTATCTTGATGCCTTTCGCCCAGGCAGAGCGCCTTCAGCGCTGAAGCGCATTACTATTGTTGATCGCAATGCGATCGCATCATGCGGCTACGTGCGGTTGCAGAGCAGCGGCTGCTAGCCGTTGCCACCTCCGGCGGGAGCGCAGGGTATCTTTTGGACACCTCTGCCACAGACCCGGTGTACTCTGGATCTGCTTCTCTTGGTAGCGGCTCCAATGATTTGTCGGTCAAAGCGCATGCCTTCGTCGCCATGGCATTCAGTACCCACATGAATGATGTGTTCCACTATGGAATAGAAGCACCAATACACGGCGCAGGACTTTTGTGCGAGCGGATGGATCATGTCACCTTCACAGGAGAGATCGTCGAGTGGATGCGGCATAAGATTGAGACAGCCGCCGTCGTGGTCGCAGAGTTGAGCGGCGCCAACCCGAACGTCTATCTGGAGGTTGGCTATGCTTGGGGCAAGGGACGTCCGACCATTCTTCTGGCATCGAAGGTGGAAGAACTTGCCTTCGACGTACGGGTCACAGATGCCTCTTGTATGAGGGAATCAAAGAACTAGAGCAGCTTCTCTCACATGAGTTAGCCGAACTGCGCGCACAACATCTCCTTTAAGCAGAGGAGCTACTGGTAGGTTCTGATAAGCCCGCGCCTCCCAACTTTTGCGACCATTCGGTGGTATACTTAGGGAAGCGTGCGCCCGTGAGTCAGCAGGACGCGCGCGACACACCTCCTCTTCGGACGTGGGCGGCCGCAAGGTCGCCCTTCTGGTGTGTCCGGCATAATGGGCATTGATCGGCATGGCGCGGATAGAGCAAGCGTAATGACTGGCGCCCTTCGCGTTCGAGTGTGAGACAAGAGAGAAGATAAGCATTCATGCAGGAGATACAGGAGACAGGGGGCGTTCAGGGTCAGACGCGCGCCGGAACGACACGCCACGTGCGTGAGGACATCCGCAACGTGGCGATCATCGCGCATGTCGACCACGGCAAGACGACGCTGGTGGATGGGCTGCTCAAGCAGAGCAACATCTTCCGCGACAACCAGCAGGTCGGCGAGCTGATCATGGACTCGAACGAGCTGGAGCGCGAGCGCGGCATCACCATCCTGGCCAAGAACACCGCCATCAACTATCGCGGCGTCAAGATCAACATCATCGACACGCCCGGGCACGCCGACTTCGGCGGCGAGGTCGAGCGCGTGCTGAACATGGCCGATGGCTGCCTGCTGCTGGTGGACGCCGTCGAGGGGCCGATGCCGCAGACGCGCTTCGTGCTGAAGAAGGCGCTGGAGCTTGGCCTGCGAGCCGATCGTGGTCATCAACAAGATCGACCGCCGCGACGCGCGCATCGAGCAGGTGCTCTCCTGGACGCAGGACCTCTTCCTGGAGCTGGCGACCGCACGCCGATCAGCTCGACTTCCCGGTGATCTACGCCATCGCGCGTGAGGGTGTCGGCGCGCTACGCGCCGGAGGACGACCAACGCCGATCTGGTGCCGCTCTTCGAGACGATTCTCGACGCACGTGCCCGCGCCGGTGGTGGACGACGAGGCGCCGTTCCAGTTGCTCGTCACCGCGCTCGACTACGACGACTACAAGGGCAAGTACGCCATCGGGCGCATCACGCGCGGCAGCGTCCGGCCCGGGATGAGCGGTCGTGCGCATCGACCGCGACGGCGAGATGACGCGCGCGCGTGTCAGCCAGGTCTTCACCTACCAGGGGCTGGGCGCGGCTCGAGGTGGAGGAGGCGACGGCCGGCGACATCGTCGCGCTGACCGGCATCGCCGACGTGCAACATCGGCGAGACCTCGCCGACGCCGAGCAGCCCGAGGCGCTGCCGCGTCATCGCGATCGAGGAGCCGACGCTCAAGATGACCTTCGGCGTCAACACCAGCCCCTTCGCCGGGCGCGAGGGCAAGTTCGAGCACGTCGCGCCAGTTGCGCGCGCGGCTCTATCGCGAGCTGGAGACGAACGTCGCGCTGCGCGTCGAGGACGGCAGCAGCGCAGATGAGTTCATCGTCTCCGGGCGCGGCGAGCTGCACCTGGCGATCCTGATCGAGACGATGCGCCGCGAGGGCTACGAGTTCCAGGTCTCGCGGCCAGAGGTCATCACCCACGAGATCGACGGCAAGACGATGGAGCCGGTCGAGCGGCTGGTGATCGACACGCGCGAGGAGTACATCGGCGCGGTGAGCGAGACGCTGGCGACGCGCAAGGCGCGGCTGGCGAACATGGTCAACGACGGCCAGGGCAACGTGCGGCTGGAGTACGACATCCCGACGCGCGGCCTGATCGGCTTCCGCAACGCCTTCCTGACGCTGACGCAGGGCAACGGCGCGATGTCGAGCCTGCTGCTGGGCTACGAGCCGTGGGCTCGGCGCCATCGGCACGGCGCGCAACGGCGTCCTGATCGCCTCGGAAGGCTGGCGTCGCCGCTCACCTACGGCCTGAACAACGCGCAGGAGCGCGGCCAGACCTTCATCGAGCCGGGGACGCCGGTCTACGAGGGCATGATCGTCGGGCTGAATGCGCGGCCAGACGACCTGGCGGTCAACGTCTGCAAGGAGAAGAAGGCGACCAACATCCGCTCCTCGACCTCGGACATCGCCGTGCGCCTCTCGCCGCCGGTGAAGCTCAGCCTGGAGCAGTCGCTGGACTTCATCAACCCGACGAGCTGGTCGAGGTGACGCCGCAGAACATCCGGCTGCGCAAGCGGCTGCTGACCCAGCATGAGCGGGCGCGGGCGCGCGAGTACGAGCAGGCTGGCGCGCGCTGATCGTCGCGTCCACGCGGTAGGCTCATTCCCAACCGGCGCCGTTTCGATTCATCGCAGGAAAGGGCAGGTTTATGGCGTCTGATGAGAGCGTGCAGTTTGTCAATCCGGCGACGCTTCCGCCGTCGCCGGGCTACACGCAGGTGGTGATCGCGTCAGCCGGGCGAACGGCCCATATCTCTGGACAGGTCGCGCTCGACACTTCTGGCGCTATCGTCGGGCCGGGCGATTTTCGCGCGCAGGCGCGGCAGGTCTTCGAGAACCTGAAGGCGGCGCTGGCCGCTGGTGGCGCGTCCTTCGCCGATATCGTCAAGATCACGATCTTCGTCCTCGACATGGCGAACCTGCCAGCTCTGCGTGAGATACGCGACGAGTACGTGAACACTGAACATCCACCGGCGAGCACGGCGGTGCAGGTGAGCCGCCTGGCGCGCGGGGAGTTCCTGCTGGAGATCGAGGCCGTCGCGGCTTTGCCAGGATGAGATGGGCGCTCTTCGTTCTCCAGTTGCCGGAGCGTGTGTAATGATAGTGGGCGCTCTCGGCACTGAAGTGCCGGAGCACGCGCGACGGACTAAAGTCCTTCGATACCATAGTTCGCAGTCCATTGCGGCGCTTTCCCAATCGCAGGGACTTCAGTCCCTGATCGGCCGTGCGCCCGGACTTTAGTCCGGCGATAGCTCCAAAAGGCGAAAACCTATGCAGCGCATCGTGCTCGACTGCGACCCCGGCCACGACGACGCCATCGCCATCCTGCTGGCCGCGCGCTCGCCCCAGATCAAGCTCGAAGCGATCACCACCGTCGCCGGGAATCAGACCGTCGAGAAGACGACCCTCAACGCGCGCAAGATCTGCACGCTGGCGGGTATCCGCGATGTGCCTATCGCCGCTGGGATGACCCGGCCGCTGGCGCGCGAGCAGTTGGTGGCTGCCGACATTCACGGCGCGTCGGGGCTGGATGGGCCTGAACTGCCGGAGCCGGATATTCCGCTTTCGCCGAAGCACGCGGTGGACTTGCTCATCAAGACCTTCATGGCCTCGAAGGGCGAGATCACACTGGTGGCGACGGGGCCGCTCACGAACGTGGCGATGGCGATGCTGCGCGAGCCGCGCATCCTGCCGAAGATCAAGCGCATCGTGCTGATGGGCGGCGCGATGGGCATGGGCAACACGACACCCGCCGCCGAATTCAACATTTTCGTGGACCCCGAGGCGGCGCACGTTGTCTTCACCTCTGGCCGGCCCATCACGATGATCGGGCTGGAGGTCACGCACACGGCGCAGGCGACGCAGGATGTGCGCGAGCGTATCCGCGCGCTGGGGACGCCAGTGGCGAAACTGGTGGACGACCTGCTGGAGTTCTTCGCCGAGACGTACCTGCGCGTCTTCGGCTTCCCCGCGCCGCCGGTCCACGATCCCTGCACCATCGCCAGCATCATCGATCCGACACTGCTGCGCACACAGCCGATGCGTGTGGATATCGAGTTGCGCGGCGAATACACCGCCGGGCGCACGGTCTGCGATGTCCACGGTGTCACCGGCAAGCCCGCCAACGCCGATGTCGCGCTGGAGATCGACGTCCCGCGCTTCTGGGACCTGCTGATCGAGACGCTGGCGCGCTATCCCGCCAAGTAGCAGTAGATTGGGAGACGACGATGATTCCCTGCCAGCGCGACCTCTTCGAGATGCCCGACGAGATCGCCTATCTGAACTGCGCATATATGGGGCCGATCTCGCGGCTGGCGCGCGCGGCGGGCGAGGCGGGGCTGGCGCGCAAGACGCAGCCGTGGCGCATCACCGCACGGGATTTCTTTTCGGAGAGCGAGGAGACACGCGCGCTCTTCGCACGGCTCGTCGGCGCGGACGCCGATGGCGTGGCGATTATCCCTTCGGCGAGCTATGGCGTCGCCATCGCGGCGGCGAATCTGCCGGTCGCGGCGGGGCAGCGGATTCTCACACTCGCCGATCAGTTTCCCTCGAACGTCTACGCCTGGCGCGATGTGGCCGAACGCAGCGGCGCCACGTTCGTCACGATTCCGCGTCCAGACGATTACGATTGGACCGCCGCCGTACTAACGGAGCTGGATGAGCGGACGGCGGTGGCCGCCCTGCCCAACGCTCACTGGACCGATGGCGGATTGGTGGACCTGGCGCGCGTTGGCGAGCGGGCGCGCGAGATCGGTGCGGCGCTGGTAGTGGACGGCTCGCAGTCGATCGGCGCATATCCGTTCGACGTGCAGGCGATCCAGCCAGACTTCCTGATCTCCGCGGCGTATAAATGGCTGCTGGGGCCGTACAGCCTGGGCTTCATCTATGCCGCGCCACACCGTCGTGAGGGGTGGCCACTGGAGTGGAACTGGATCACACGCGCTGGCAGCGAGGACTTCGCTGGTCTGGTGAACTACCGCGACGAGTTCCAGCCGGGCGCGCGGCGCTACGACATGGGCGAGCGCAGCAACTTTGCGCTGCTGCCGGTGGCGAAGGCCGCGCTGGAGCAGCTTCTGGAGTGGGGCGTGGAGGAGATCGCCGCGACGCTGTGTACGATGACCGACGAGGTCGCCAGCCGCGCGACCGCCCTTGGCCTGACTGTCGCGCCAGCGGAACGACATGCCAGCCACCTGATCGGCCTGCGCGCGAAAAAGCTCCCCGCCGATCTGCCCACACGATTGGCAGAGTCGCACGTCTACGTCAGCGTGCGTGGCGACTCGATCCGCGTCTCGCCACACCTCTATAACACGCCAGCGGACATCGAGCGGCTCTTCACGACGCTGGCGGACGCGCTCGCCTCCGGGGGTTGACCACGCGATGCAGACCGGCGTTTTCCTGGGTCTCTCGGCTGCGCTACTGTGGGGCGTGGCCGATTTCTGCGCGCGTGGCGCGTCGCGGGCCGCCGGAACGTTCCGCACGCTCCTCTTTGTGGAGATCATTGCCATCCCGGCGCTGCTGCTGTTGACTGGGCCGTTTGGGTTGATTGTTCTGCGCGTCGAGCAGTGGCCGATGATACTGGCGGCGGCGGTGGTTGGCCTGATCATCCTGGGTGGGGCTGGCCTGCTCTATCGCGCCTTCGCCATCGGGAAGCTGGCGCTGGTCTCGCCTATCGCCTCGGCCTTCGCCGCCGTGACGGCGCTGCTGGCGATCGCGACGGGGGAGCGGCTGGCAGGCTTGACCCTGTTCGGCGTGATCGTGACGCTCGTGGGCGTCACGCTGGCCAGTTCTGGCGGAGAGGCTGCTCCTGCTGGTGAGGCAAAGCCGCTTGTGGCATCCACGCATAAACGCGCGTTCGCGCCCGGGCTGCCGGAGGCGATTGGCGCGATGCTGACCTTTGGCGTCGGCTACTGGCTGCTCGACTTCATCGTGCCCACGCTCGGTGGCGTGACGACCGCGTTCATCGCCAAGGTGGGTGATCTCATCGCTCTGGGCCTGATCGCGCTGGTTCTGGCGTGGCGCGCGCCGCGCAAGACTCAGCCTGAGTTGCGTCTTGCCCAGCCATTCTGGCTCTGGGTTATCCCGGTTGCTTTGCTTGATACTGCGGCGAATATTGCCTATAACATCGGCATCGCCACGGCGCTGACCTCGGTCGTCGTGACGCTCTCCTCGCTCTTCAGCGCGGTGACAGTCCTGCTGGCATGGGTCGTGCTGCGCGAGCGGCTGGCGCTGTGGCAGTGGGTGGGTGTGCTGACGATCTTGCTGGGGGTGCTGCTCGTCAACCTGCGCGCCTGATCGCGGACCCTCCAGATAGGCGCCGTGGGCTGCGCTGCTACAGATGCGCTATCTGTGACCACGATTGAATCAACATGAGGTATGCTTGACACATGTGCGATGTATGGTCGCCTGCATAACGTTCAGGGAGCGCAGATCGTGACGCCACCTAGTGACCCGAAGACAACAGCCGCCGCACCGTATCGCTTTGGCTTCGTGCTGCAGCAGGTGCTTGGCTGGGTTGGCGGGACGCAGGCGCTCAAGCGCTTCGTCGAGACAGATCAGAGCGTCGCGGCGACCTGGAACGAGGTCACTTTCGTGCGGGAAGGTGGGCTGGTCGAGCGATTGCCAATCCCACCCGGAGCGCGAGGCGCGATTCGTGGCGCGTTGCAGACACGGCAAGGGCTAGGCGCGCTCCCGATTCCGCTGGGAATCGCGGGAGCCATTAACCGCTACGATGCGCTGCTCTTCAACACACCAGGACTCTGCCGCTCCGCGCCGGACCTGATCGAGTGTATGCCGACCGTGCTGGTTACTGATGTCACGCCCAAGCAACTTGCCGAGATGGAAGACTACTATGGCAAGCTGGGCGGCTTGCAGGCTGGTTATAACGAGCGCAAGCACCGCGCTTACGTGCGCACGTACGAGCGCCTGCGCCTGATTGTCTCGTACTCGGAATGGGCGCGGCAGTCGCTGATCGCCGACTACAGCGTTCCACCAGACAAAGTGATTGTCATGCCCTTCAGCATCGACCTGGAGAAGTGGACGGCGGCTCCTGCTGGCGCGCGCGCGACGCAACTAGAGGCTCCGGGCGCGCTGCCGCGCATTCTCTTCGTCGGTGGCCACTTCGAGCGCAAGGGTGGTCCGCAGTTGCTGGAGTGGTTCCTCGCGCATGGGCAGGGGCGCTGTGAGCTGCACGTCGTCACGCGCACGCCGCCCGACGCCAGCGCGCCGGGGCTGCACGTCTACACCGATCTGGAGACCAACGATCCCCGGCTGATCCAGCTCTATCACGAGAGCCACGTCTTCGCGCTGCCAACGCTCGCGGATTGCTACAGCGTCGCCTCGATCGAGGCGATGGCGACGGGTCTGCCGGTCATCCTCACCAATGTCGGCGGGGCGGGAGAGATCGTCACCGACGGGGTAGATGGCTACAGCATCGAGCCAGGAGACAGTGCGGCGCTGGCACAACGGCTTGAGGAGATGATCTCCGATCCGCTGCGCGCCATCGCGATGGGCGAGGCCGCGCGCCAGACGGCGGAGCGGCGCTTCGACGCACGCAACTTCGCCAGCGTGTTGCTCGGCCACATGAAGGCGTTTGCCGGCGAGCGGCGCGCTCAATAAGTTGGCGACTAGCCGCGACGATGACAATGCGCTGGCGCCGCTGCTATCGTTGATAGTGGTGTGTGCGTGATAGCATCTTTTGCAAGGATGGCGCCGGTGCGTCGGCTACACATGTTCTCCCTGTTCGGCCTCGTCTATGGGGGTGTCGTGTTTCTGGCGAACCTGGTCCCGTTCCTGAGGCTGGCGCGGCACGCTAACGCGATTCCACGGCTTCCCGAAACGCCTTCGCCATCCGCGGCGACAAACTGGCCGCGTGTGTCGATCATCGTACCCGCGCGCAACGAGGAGCAGGGCGTTCGCGCTGCCGTGGAGTCGCTGCTGCGACAGGACTATCCAGCGCTGGAGTTGGTTGTCGTCAACGATCGCTCAACCGACCGCACCGGCGCGATCTTGTCCGCGCTGGCCGAGGAGCATCCAGGGCGCCTGCGCGTAGTAATGGTGACGGCGCTGCCTGATGGCTGGCTGGGAAAGAACCATGCGCTCTGGCTCGGCGCATGTCAGTCGTCTGGCGCATGGCTGCTCTTCACCGACGCCGACGTGGTCTTTGCCCCGACCTGCCTGCGTCGTGCGGTGGCCTACGTCGAAGCGCAGAGGCTGGATCATCTGACGATGTCGCCTAAATTGCTGGCGCGTGGTTACTGGCTCAACGCGTTCGTCAACTTCTTCCTCTATGCCTTCGCGGTCTTTGCCCGACCCGATCTCGCCAATGATCCCAGGAGCCAGGTTGGCGTCGGCGTTGGCGCGTTCAACCTCATCCGTCGCTCTGCTTACGAGCGCATCGGGACGCACCGGGCGATCTCGCTGCGTCCGGACGACGATATCAAACTGGGCATGCGCGTCAAGCTCGCCGGGCTACGCCAGCGCCTGCTCAATGGCGCGGATGTGATGTCGGTGCGCTGGTATGCGACGCTGGGCGAGGCGATACGCGGGCTGGAGAAGAACAGCTTTGCCGGCGTCGAGTATCGCGTCTCGCGTGTGCTGGGCGCGGTTGCGATCCTGGCGGGTACGCTTGCCGCGCCATGGGCGCTCGTCTGGATCGCGCGCGGCTGGACGCAGCGCCTGTTCGCGGCGGCGGTCGCCACGCAGGCGCTGACCTATGTAGGAGCGAACTGGCTCAATCGCCGGCCCATCCTGCGCTATCTGCCTTCATTTCCCTTCACGGCGCTGCTCTTTTGCTACGTTGCGTTGCGCTCGACCTGGCTGACGCTGCGTCAGGGCGGGATTCGCTGGCGCGACACGCTCTATCCGCTAGCCGAACTGCGCACGCAGACGGGGCTGGAGGGACTCTCAGGCCGTGCGCACGAGTCCGAGCGCGGGGAAGGTCATCGCCGTGGTAGTGAGCGTCAGCGTAGCGGTGGAAGCTGAGGGGTGGGCCGCGCGGATAGTATATGGTCCAAGGCCGTCGACCACCTCATGTCCCGAACTGGTGATCATCGGACCGTTCGCGGGCGCCCAGGCGACCGGAAAGCCGGGAATGGGAGTCCTGGTCGCGGTGTCATGCGCTATGTCGAGCATCCAGGTTGTCGCCACTGGATTTCCTGGCGTCTCCTGACTCGCGATGAGCCGCCCTGTATCTGCTTGGAACGCCGGGTTCTCCAAACAGGAATCAGTCTTTGCGCGCGTATTGTCGAGCGAGTGATACACGCCGGTCGCGGTGTCGATCACTCCGAGGCGATGATTGAAGGGCTGATCGTGAAACGAGCAGGATGACAAGAGGATCTGTCTTCCCTGCGGCGCCATGGTGAATTGCGGAACGCCAACCTGCTCCTGAAAGAAGGTGGTCAGCGGCTGAACGTCGCCACTGGCGAGGTCGAGCGAGGCGACCGTGAGGGTGTTCACGCCGATGAGGATGGCCAGGTGGCCTTCGTCGATCCAGCCAATGGGGTCGACACGCTCGCCGGAACGCTCATAGACAACGCGCGCCTCAGTCTCGCCAGGGCGCCAGAGGGAGATAGAGGAGCCTCGCGATCCGAGCGCGAGCTGGTCGCTGTTGGGCGCCCAGGAGAGGTCGAAGTAGAGTCCGTTGATAACGTTGATTGGAACATGCCCAGGCGCCAGGCGCGCTACCACCACGCCAAGGCTCGTCGGATACGCGAGGCTGTGTCCATCCGGCGCCGTCGCCACGCCTCCGTGGGCCTCGCCGAGATGATCGCGCGAGGGAACATACGGGCCGGCAAGATCCGTCCTGCCATCGAGCGAGACGATGCGCAGCCGGTCATCTTCCCCAATATAGGCCACCCGCCAGTCCGAGAAAGCTGGAAGAGGTGGAGGAGGAGTAGCCTGTGGCGCCGCAGTCGAGCGTTCCTGGGCGGTCATACTGAGAAAAGCTGGCAGCCGATCATGAAAGAGTGTGCCTGCCAGCGCGATGAGCAGCGCGATTCCAACCATCCATCCCATCACCCGCCTGCGCGTATGCGGCGTTCGCGCGTCAGGGGTGAAGGGTGCGCGATAGGGAGTTGCCTCGTCCAGTGACGAGCGCTCGAACTCTTCGCCGCTTGTAGCGGGATCGTCGTCCATCATAGGCTCCTGCCGTTGTGGCGCCTCTTTGCCCCACAGCGAATACCATACGCTCTATTTCTCGACGCTACCACTCTTGTCCAGTTATTGTCCGGCGCGCAGGGGAATGCGTGCAACCGTCCGTGGTATGCTGGCGATGCGAACATGCTGAGACGTACGCGCCAGATGGCGCGCAGGGGTAGATATGAGGCGGGACGAATGGACGAGGTGATCCTCCACGGCGGGCTGCTGGTGGCGAAGATGCTCAAGCGCGAGGGTGTCGAGGTGGTGTTCACGCTGAGCGGCGGGCATATCGCCTCCATCTATGACGGCTGCGTGCGTGAGGGTATTCGCGTGGTGGATACACGCCACGAGCAGGTCGCGGTGCATGCCGCCGAGGGCTGGGCGAAGGTGACGCGCACACCGGGTGTCGCACTGCTGACGGCGGGGCCAGGCGTGACCGACGGCGTGACCGGCATCGCCAACGCCTACCTCGCTGGCAGCCCCGTGCTGATCTTCGGTGGCGCGGCGCCGGTGGAGCATTGGGATCGCGGTGCGCTGCAGGAGTTGCCCATGCTCGACGTGCTGCGTCCGATCACCAAGTGGAGCCGGACCGTCGTGCAGACGCGACGCCTCGCCGACTATACGGCAATGGCCTTCCGTGAGGCGCTCGCTGGGCGACCTGGGCCAGTCTTCCTCGAATGCCCGATGGACGTACTCAACGGCTTCGTGCAGGCGGCGGAGGCCAGCATCCCCGATGAGGGCTATCGCACGGCTGGCAAGCCGCAGGGCGACCCGAAGCTGCTCGACGCGGCGGCGCGGCTGCTGAAGAAATCCGAGCGCCCGGTGATTTTCGCCGGGACGACGGTCTGGTGGGACGAGGCGGCGGAGCCACTGCGCGAGCTCGCCGAGAAGCTGCAAGCGCCGGTCTTCCTCAACGGCGGCGGGCGCGGCAGTCTCCCGCCGGATCACCCGCTCTTCTGCTCGCTCGCGCGCAAGGTGGCGCTGGGTGGCGCGGACCTGATTTTGCTCGTGGGGACGAAGCTCGACTTCCGCCTGAACTACGGGGAGCCGCCCTTGATCCCGCGCGAGGCGAAGATCGTCTGGCTCGATACTTTGCAGACCGATATCGGCGTCAATCGCGGCGCGGATGTCGGCGTGGCGGGCGACGTGGCCGGATCGCTGCGCGCGCTGGCAGCGGGACTGGGCAAGGGCAGACAGCATGACGCCTGGCTGGCGACGGTGCGCGAGGCGGAGGAGTCCGCGCGCGAGAAAGAGAACGCGCTGATGGCGTCAGATGCGACGCCGATTCATCCAATGCGCCTCTGCCGCGAACTGCGCGACGCGCTGGACAAGGACGCCTACATGATCGGCGATGGTGGTGACATCGTGAGCTATGGCGCGCGTGTCATCAACGCCTGGGAGCCGGGACACTGGCTCGACGCCGGCCCGATGGGCACGCTCGGCGCGGGGACCGGCTTCGCCATCGCGACGAAGCTGGCGCGACCTGACAAGCAGGTGGCGGTGCTCTTTGGCGACGGCGCGTTTGGGCTGAACGGCATGGACATGGAGACGATGGTGCGGCACAACCTGCCGGTGGTCGCGGTGATTGGCAACGACGGCCAGTGGGCGCAGATCAAGCATCCGCAGAAGGCGATCCTGGGCCACGCGACCGCCGCCGACCTCGCGCCGGGCATCCGCTACGACAAGGTGGTAGAGGCGCTAGGCGGCTACGGCGAGCTGGTGGAGCGCCCAGAGGACATCCGCCCAGCTATTGAGCGCGCCTTCGCCTCCGGCAAGCCCGCTTGCGTGAATGTCTTGACCGACCCCAATGTGGTCTACAACCGCTCGACTCAGGCGGCGGTATAGTGTAGTGAGAGGGGAGGGAGACGATGGATCAACCTCAAATTGTGTCGAATGCGAACGTGATGTTGGGGAAGCCAGTCATCGCAGGCACGCGCATTCCCGTCGAGCATGTGCTCAAGGAGTTGGGCGCAGGAACGACGATAGATGAATTGCTTGAGATGCACCTGCATCTGACGCGCGAGATGATCCTGGCAGCCCTCCGCTATAAGCGCTAGCGACTGATACATCCGGCAGGAGGCGATTGCGACGCGCGAGTCAGTCACCGACGAGGACAACCGACAGGACGAGCAGCAGGACGACACGCCGCGTGACGAGCCACCGCCTGATCCGCGCGCGGAGCCGAACTACTACGCCGTGCTCGGTGTCTCGCCCTTCGCCAGCCGCGAGCAGATTCGCGCCGCGTACCGCCGCAGGATCAAGCTCTGGCACCCCGATCGCTATGCCGGAAAGCCCCGCTCGCTGCAGATGCGCGCCGAGCAGCGGGCGCGGCGACTGACGGCGGCCTGGGCGATACTGGGTGACCCCGCAAAGCGGATGGCATATGACGAACGGCGGGGTTTCATGCGGTCGAGCGCATACGATTCCTATGAGACCAGATATGACGCCTGGCGTGGCGTCTCGCCTATGCAGACTTCGTACAGACCAGCGGAGGCGGAAGAGCGGGCCGAGAATGGCGCGGGCCTCTTCGCCGGGGCGCTGGCGGTGATGCTCGGCATCGCCTTGCTCGGCGGCGCAGCGGCTGGCGCGCAGAACGGCATCGGCCCGCTGGAGATCATTGTCGTTATCGGCGTGCTGGGGCTACTGGTCCTCGCGGGATTCCTCTTCGCGGGCGAGAGCGCCCCTGCGCGGGTGGCGCAGGCATGGATGGAGGGCGAGCCACACGGCCATCAGGTGCGCTATGAGGATGCGCGGCCAGCCGAGCCGGTGATGGCTTCTGAGCCGCCTGATGACACCGCCGACCTGTTCGAGCGCGCCGTCGCCGAGGCGCTCGACACCCTGCCCGAGATGTTCCGTGAGGAGATGGGCAACCTGGTCGTGCGTATCGAGGATGAGCCGTCGGAGGAGACGCTGCGCGAGGCGAACGTGCCTGAGGGGCACTCGCTGCTAGGGCTGTATCACGGCGTCCCGCTGACGAAGCAGGGCATTGCTGGAGGTGGGCCTGAGGTGGTGAGCATCTATCGCAGGCCGATCGAACGCTACTGCCAGGGCGACCCGGAGCGCATCCGCGACCAGGTGCATTCTACGGTGCTGCACGAGATCGCACATCACTTCGGCATCGATCACGACGACATGCCCGAATGGGTGAAATGACGGGATGATAGAATGGCGAGCCTGGCGCAGAAGCTTGGCCTGAAGCCAGGGCAGACGATTTGCCTGCTGGAGGCCACGCCGGAGACGGCGCAGGTGATCCGCGCGGCGTGCGAGGAGGTTGTGGGCGGCGATGTGACGATCGGCGAGACGCTGGACGGCGCGCCGTTCGACACGATCTTCTTCTGGCCGCGCGAACTGGAGGGGCTGGCCGGGCGTTTCGCCACGCTCCAGCGGCAGATCGTCTCTGATGGCGCGATCTGGGTCGTGATCCCGAAGAAGGCTGTCTCGCGCCAGTGTGGCCTCACGCTAACCTGGGAGGAAATGCAGGTGGCGGCGCTCACAACGGACCTGGTGGACAACAAGAACGCCAGTATGACCGACGAGGAGTACGGCACGCGCTTCGTCATCCGCAAGGAGCGCCGCCGCCAGGAGTGACTATGCGATGATAGATCTCAGTGCGCCCATTATCCCTGGCGTCAGCGCAGCAGGATTTCACATCGGCCAGTTCATCGAGCGAAAAGGACCCATTGGGACACCATTTGCCCGCGAACCAATTCATAATCCCTTTGCGCGCTCATCAGAGGAAGTCCGCTATCACTGCGAATCGGTTGATCTTTGGGTGGCTAACAGCGTCATCCAGCAAATCGGTGTGCATGGCGCGTATTGTGGGGATCTGTTCGGTCAGATTATGCTGGGCATGACCATTGAGGACATTAAGCGGCGCATCGGCCCTTGCATGGAAGACGAGGATAAACGTGCAATCGCAGGCATTGACGGTCTGCGCTTCGATGTCGCCTGGCGACCGAATCATCCAGCCATAGAGCTTGATTTGCGCTTGCCAGAGCTACGCTTTGCGCCGATCACCTGGCTCTATGTCTTCCAATCGCAAACGTTCGTGCAGTATCTCCCGCGCATTCTTCATCAGGCGACCTGATCGGGCAGCGAGACCGCTCTTTCCCCGATCAGGATGCTGCGCCCAGGTCGCGAAGCCGTTCCAGTCGCGCAGGCTCGGACTCCGCTAGCCAGGGATCGCGTGAGAGCGTCTCGTAGGCGCGGGCGAAGTAGGGGCGCGCTTCGTCGGTGCGGCCAAGGGCAGTCAGACACTCGGCGATCTCCTCGTAGACGTAGCCATCCTGCTCGCCCAGCGCATCGCACTCGCGCAGCAACTCCTTCTGGAGCGCCAGCGCCTCCTCGATGCGGCCCAGCGAGCGCAGGGTGCGCGCCTCCGCCCAGACCGCGATGCGCACTAGCGCCGGATTGCCCTCAGCGCGGCGGCTGGCGGTCGCCTTCTGGAAGGTTGCCAGCGCCTGCTCATGGTCGCCCACATCGTGATAGGTCCATCCAATGTTGTTGTTGAGTGAGACAGGATGCGCATCTACTCAGAGCATACCTACGCCACCACGCCTCGCCGGGCGCGCGCTGCCCAGCGTGACGCTGCCCGTGGGTACCACGAGGGGCGGTGATGCGAGAGTATGACGATGCAGGATAGCCCACATGAGCTAGCGGACGCAAACAAATGTTCGCAAACAAATGTTCGAAAGTGGTATAATCAACCGGAGGTGATCAGATGGGCAGGCGATTCAAACGACGTGTATTCGACTACTCCGGCTCAGACCTTGGCAAGTGGTTTTTCCAGTTGCCAGACGGCCACGTCACCACGGACCCGGCGCGGGCACTGGAATGGCGCAAGGCTGGGCAGGATGTGCGTCGTCTGCCGCGGTTGGGCAATGCGCGCCTGGGGTCACTGATCACTGAAAACTGGCCAGATGGTTGGCCAGCGCCGCCAACGAAGGGATTGTCAGAGCTTCCTTAAACTGAACAACTGCATAAATCCGGCGGTTTGTTGTATCGGAAATTGCGCCCCGCGATCAATCGAGGCCTCTCCCCGATCCTGCCCGGACCTGTAGCCTACGGCTATGCGGGTCCGGGATGGGATGGCAGGCGGAGGGAAGCACCGAGCGAGAGCGGGGTTTTTCATTGGACGCCGTAGACATTGTAGGTGTAGACATCGATGTGGCGCAGCTGCGCGCCATGCTGGCCTTGAGGGGCCTGCGCCATGGGGAGTTTGCGCAGCAGACACATATTGGCCGCGCTTATTTCTCCAGTATTTTGCAGGGGCATAAGAAACCCGGCGAATTGACCCGTATTCGCATCGCCAGCGGTCTGGCACGGCACGGCATCTCCATGGAGGAGGTGTGCTGTGGCTCATAATGCCCTCGCCGTCCCCGACCCCATCCAACTCGCCTGCCGGCGCTGGCTCTTGCGGCGCCTGTTTGGCGATGAGTCCCCACCACCGCCTCCACCCGTCGCTACCACGCCTTGTGGAACAAAGGCGTCGCACAAGAAAAGCGCGAAACGGGGTGGCGAGGATGCGTAAGCAAAGAAATGGCCGCCCATCCGCTGGCAACGGAGTAGGCGGCGCGCCGAATTCAATCACCCGATTGAATTGTATCACGTCGGCGCGTTGTTGCATCCTTGCGGGAAGGATGGCGACACAATGACTATGACGAGTCATCGTTCCGATGCGCCGCCAGTTTGGGCGCTGCTGGAAGCGCTCCCTGGCTATTACGAGACGCCGCCAGGGTCGAATCACTTCATGGCCTGCTGCCCAGCGCATGATGATCGTACACCCTCTCTATCCATTGGTATTGACGATGATAGCCGCGTGCTGCTCCATTGTTTCGGTGGGTGCAGCCAAGATGCGGTGCGGGACGCGCTTGGCGCGCGCTGGAGTCACTTCTTCCCATTCGGCAAGCCGACTGGCGAGAAGCGCTACACCAGCTTTGATAAAGACGGCAAGCCACACGCGCACCGTCGCTACTATGACGAGAAGGGTGAGACGCAGCGACCATGGACACAAAGCGGTGTCAAGACAGAGCAGATGCGGCTGTATCGCAGCGAGCGGTTGAAAGACGCGCCAAGCGGATCAACAGTCTACCTCTGCGAGGGTGAGCCAGCCACCGATGCGCTCCTGAAGCGCAATGTTCCGACTGTAGGAACTGTGTGCGGCGCTGGCGTTACACCATGCGATGAGGCGTTGTGTGACCTGCGCAAGTTCACTGTTCTCCTGTGGCCTGACAATGATGATAGTGGGCACGAGCATATGCGCAAGATTGCCGCGCGCTTCACCATCTTGGGCGTCACGGTCGCTGGTGTGATTAACGATCCGACTGCGCCACCGAAGGGTGATGCGGTCGATTATTTTGCTCATGGTGGGACGGTCGAAGGATTGGCCGCGCTCATTGATACGCCAAACGAACGTGGCGAACGGAAGGAAGAAGAGGCAGCGCCAGAAGAGGAAGATACGGCGAATGAGGAAGGCGAAAAGGGGGAACAAAGCTCGTCGGATGGCGCGTCCAACAATTCCGACACGTCAGACGATGATGATGTCTGGCGTCCAATGCTTCAGCCACTTGCTGATCTGATGGCGAAGGAACTCCCGCCTGTCCGCTGGATCGTCGACGGTCTGATCCCTGATGGCGTCACACTGATCGGTGCGAAGGCTAAGAAGGGGAAGACCGCCCTCATGATGCACATTGGATGCAGCGTTGCGGGTGGAAACGGGACACTTGGTAGCGTCTCTACTGAGCAAGTGGAAGTGCTGTATCTGGCGATGGAGGATAACGAGCGACGGTTCCAGAAACGCATGCGCCAGATGCTTGAAGGCAGAACGCCACCAGCGGGCTTCTATCTTGTCAATGGTTGGCCGCCGCTGGATCATGGCGGCTTGGATGCATTCGAGCGCCTGCTTGACGAGCGGCCCACCATCGGCCTGATTATTGTGGATACGTTGGAACATATCCGCCCAGCGCGGCGTGTCCGTGATGGCGTGTACGCCGACGACTATAGCGCGGTACGCGGGCTGCAACGCCTGGCTGGCGAGCGGCGCGTCGCCATTGTTCCACTGCATCACCTGCGCAAAGCGCCAGCGGAAGATGTCTTCGACGAGTTCAACGGCTCCATGGGCTTGATGGCAAGCGTGGACAACGCCATCGTCTTGCGCAGCGTGAACGGTGTGAATGGCATGCTGGAGCTTCACCGTCGCGGTCGTGACTATGAGGACGATACACCTCTCGCCATCAAGGGTGATAAGAGGACATTGTTGTGGAGCCTCACAGGTGAAGCGCAAGAGGCGTTCCGTAGCGCTCAGCGGCAAGCCATTGTGGATCTGCTCAAGAAGCACCCAGCAGGGATGCGTCCGAAGGAGATTGCGCTGGCGCTCAGCAAGAACGAGACAACCACGCGGCGCCTACTACAGAAATTGCTTGATGAGAGTTCGCCACGCATTGTGAATAGGGATGGAGTGTACATAGCTGTGTCACCAGCGTGAACGGAATGAACAGTGTGAACAGACCCCGACAAAGCGTTCACAGCGTTCACACCTATAAGAAGCGGGAAGGATGACTAACGCCTAAGAAGCTACCGATGCTGTTTGACTGTGAACAGCGTGAACAGCGTGAACAGGATGAGCGAAGGTGAGGCAATTTAGAGCGGGAATGATACACGACAAGGATGGGACGAGAAGGGTGAGCAGGAGCTACTCGCCCTCTGGGAACCGCTGTTTTGGATACTGACGCCAGAGCAACGCGCAATGGCTGAAGCCATCGAACGGGTGGAACGTGAGGGCATGTTCGCCTGGGGCGTGCGCAGCGGGTACTTCCTCTGAGTGCGGACAAATCCGGGCGAGAGCCCGACGTGGCGGCGGCTGTGGCAGTGGGCGCAGGCAGGAGCTGCGTGAGGACCCCATTTCGAGAGCTTCGAGAGTGCGTCTTCACGCGCACGTGCGAGCGATGGAACAGGCGTTCTTATGGCCAAGCGCGCGAAAATGATAGTTTGCGCCCCAATCTGGCCACGACATAAAGGTGCGTTTTAGCAGTCAGCGTGGGACGGTGTATTTTCCGTGTTTCTAGTGTCAGCGTGGGCGCGTTTCGGATGGGAGGTTCGCATGGCGTACAACGCGCGCGCAGTTGAGCGCAGACGCTGCACGGCGATCAAGTCGAACGGGGAGCCGTGCCAGGGCTGGGCGATGTGGGATCCTCCAACGGGTGCCGGTCAGGTGTGCGGCGTGCATGCGGGTCGTCATCATCGCGGCATGCAGCGCGTCTGGAACGCGCATGTGGGCCGCTTCACTGCCAGGCCGGAGCGCCCACCGGACGTGCAGCCGTGCCACTGCGCGGCGTATGCGTGGCCCCATCGGCCTGGTGGGGGTTTGTGTCGCTGGCCACTGCCGCCGGAGTGGGTCTGCACGATCCCGTCGGGAACGCGCCACTTCATCTCACGGTGGCGTCGGCGCTGAATTGGTTCTAGCCTGTCCATCACTGTCAACCAGCAGTGCCAGACGGCGTTGCTGGTTGACAGTGCACCTGGAGCGCCTCTTCTTCATACCACACGTGGCACCAGTAGCCACTCTGGTTACTCGAACTCTGCTGTCCGAAATTTGAGGGTACGCGCATTTTCTGTGACGGTGCGCAGCACAGTCTCCGGCACGCCGCCGGGGACGTGCGCCTCTTTCAACTGCAAGGTGCGCATTGATACTCGGTGTCCACTGCCCCATTGAAAGAATGGCGCAGCAGGCGCTCAATGCGGACACGGGTGTGCAGGCTCGTGTTGTGATGTCATCGTGATAGCGTGCGCTCGACATCCACGACAGCATGAAATATCCTGACGAGGCACATCAACTGGTGATCACCATGGCGAAGTAGAGGATAGCTGATATGACATTTCACGATGATATCGTCAGACTGGCGCAGCGCAACGAGGACTTCCGCCGTGAGGTCATCACTGGACAGCACAGCCAAGTCGTCTTGATGAGCCTCGCGCCGGGTGAGGAAATTGGCGAAGAAATCCACGAAGGTGTGGATCAGACGCTCGTCTTCGTCGCTGGCGAGGGACGCGCCATCCTTGACGGGGTGACGAGTCCGGTCACCGTCAACAGCCTCTACTTTGTTCCAGCGGGCACGCGCCACAACTTCGTCAACACGGGCAGCGGACCCTTGCAGCTCTACACCATCTACGCTCCACCTGAGCACGCGCCGGGCACGATGTTTCGGACCAAGGCCGAAGCGGATGCGGCGGAGCCTCACTGAGACTGGCTTGTCGCCTGGCGCACGGGTGTGGATGGTGACTGGAGAGCGATAATCTGCACCGTGGTGGTCTGCCACGCGGCGGCTGGTGCCCATTCTGCGCTCGCGCGGCCTGCAGTGAGCCTTGGCGTCTCATGTCGAGCGGCTGAGGGTAGGTCACGGAGCACAGCCGTCAGGGGCCGCCACCCGATGCTCGAGAGCTCGTAGTAGTACCAGACGGCCTTCTCCCGCATGCAGGGTCATAAGGTGCGTCACGTCCCGACAGTTAATGTCCCGTCACGCTCAGGATCACGGTCGCCAGCACCGCAAGCGGTGGCCAGCGCCAGGGCAAGGCCGCCAAAGATGTTCGAGGGCCAGCCGTTGACCTGATCGCCGAGGATCTTCTTGTTGTTTCCCACCAGCATCAGCAGGGCGAGGAGCGGCACGGACACCACCCCATTGAGGAGGGCGGCGTAGATCAGCGCCTTGATTGGATCGACATGCAGCAAGGGCAGAGCCAGCCCCAAGAGCGTGGAGACCGCGATCACCGCGTAGAAGCCATACGCCTGGCTGAAGCGACGCTCTAGCCCTTCACGCCACCCAAACGTCTCCGCGACCGCATAGCCTGAGGCTCCCGCCAGGATCGGGACGGCGAGCAGTCCCGTGCCGAGGATGCCGAGGGTGAAGAGGAGCTTCGCCAACACGCCTGAGTAGGGGAAGGTGCGTACCAGCGGCTCCAGCGCTTGCGCCGCCTGGTCTGCGGTGGCGATGTTGGTGATGCCGTTGGCGTGCAGGGTGCTGCTGGTGGTGACGACGATGAACCAGAACGTGGCGGTCGCCGCCAGCATCCCCAGCGTTGTATCGAGGCGCAATCGCTTGAGCTCGAGACGCACAGCGCGTTTCTGCCGCACGTAGTCGTCATTGTCCAGGCTGCGGTGATGCAACTCCTCTTCCTCCACCTCCTGGGAGGTCTGCCAGAAGAAGAGATAGGGGCTGATCGTCGTGCCATAGATCGCCACCATGAGGCCAAGAAAGCTGGCCGTCCACTCGATGTGCGGCGTGAAGGTGGCCTTGAGCAGGCTCAGCCAGTCCGGCTGGATGATGAACGCCGTCAGCACGTAGGCGAGCAGCGAGAGGGTGAGCCACTTCAAGACCTTGGCATAGCGCCGATAGGGCACGAAGATCTCCAACAGCAGGATGCCGAGCGCGAAGAGAATCACCAGCAGTTGCTGTGGGATAGGCACGAGCAGATTCGTCGCCGCCGCCATCGCGCCAAGATCGGCGCCCACGTTGATGGTGTTGGCGATGCACAAGAGCGCCACCGCGATATAGAGCACGGGGCGCGCGTAGTGGCGGCGAATGATGCCGGCGAGCCCGTGGTGGGTGACAATGCCCACACGTCCGCACATCTCTTGCACGGCAATGGCCAAGGGCAGCAGCACCGGCGCCATCCACAGCAGCGCGCTGCCAAAGGCAGCCCCAGCTTGCGAGTAGGTGCCAATGCCCGAGGGGTCATCGTCAGCGGCGCCCGTGACCAGCCCCGGTCCCAGCACCCGCAGACCACGGTTGAGACCGCGCAGGGGGCGGGGGAGACCCCGGTGTGGCAAGGGCAATGGCACAGGCAGTGGCACAGGCAGTCGCCGCCGAGCGCGCGGTGGGATCGTCGGTTCATCCTCCTCTTGGGTGGTGGTGGAGTCACTCATGGTCTAGCGATCCTTGCAGCATGCGAGGCGAGAGTCAGACGACGGGTTCCCACTTCCCAAGGATACGACGCTACACGACCATGACGCCACTCCCGCGCAATATCAGCGCCAGGCGATACCAGGATGCGGCAGGTGGAGCTAGGAGCGTGCCCAAGAGCGGCGGACACACGAGCGCAGCGGTGTTAGGACGCCTCTGACGACCTCTGGCGAGAACCAAACGCTTGTCCCATACTGTTAATACCCCAAGAAGATGGGGGATCACGACGCCCAAGAGGTAGCCACCACCAGCGGAGACGAGCCCCACCACCACCACTTCCAGCGTGCTGCGTACAAGGTTGAGGTTTGCCAACCTGCCCTTGATAATGCCGATAATTACGAGGGCTACCACCGTCAGGGCGATGGAGACCGGCAGAGCTTGCCGCACCGGCAGAAAGAAGTAGGCGATGAGTGGGAAGATGGAGCCGACAATGTAGGAGGCGCCCATCGTGAGCGCCTCGGGAATCTGCACCGTCCGTGGATCGATCTGCAGTCCGAGTTCCTTCTCGACCATGGTCTTGTGGTAGGACTGCGGATAACGCGCGAGGGTGTTGGCGATGCGGGCGGCATCCTCCGCGCCGATCCCTTCATGTTCGAGCAGGAGCGCCATCTCGCGCAGCTCATACTCCGGCTGGCGCTGGATTTCCTCCAATTCCTTCTGCACTTCTGTCTGCTGCACTTGCGCTTCTGCGCGACTCGAGATGAACTCTCCCGCCCCCATCGAGAGCGCGCCGGCGAAGGCTTCGGCGATCCCGGCGACAATCACCGCGGTGGAACTGCCGGTGCCTCCTGCGACGGCGCTCACGACCCCCAAGGGCACGAGCAACCCGTCGAGAGAGCCAAAGACGAGTTGGCGGATGCGGTTCAACCCCTCGATGCGATCCTTCTCCGCAAACAGCTGCTCACCGGGGTCGGGGGATACGGCTGGCGCTGAGCGCTCTCTGGCCCGTCCGTCGTCTGTCAGTCGCTCGTCTGTCATGTGGTCTGGCCCTTTCTCCTCGGAGACCGCCGCCCCCAATCTGCGCTGTCCCGCCTTACTGAGGGGCGAACATGACTCATGTCTCTCTCATCACAATGTCCACATCGGGGAAGTATCTCCAGCGGAATTGTACCTCTCCTCTAGAGAAGCTGAGTTACCAGATTCTCGGAAAAGTTCCACGCCAGACTGCCTCGGCACACGGCTGACACATTCGACGTTCTACGTGCAAGGCGCCGCCTGTGCTCGCGCTGTGAGCAGAAGCGCCGTGTCCGTGAGGCGTCTGCGACACCGCTGCCTTCTACTGAAGTGTGGCATGAGCGCAGAGGACATCACGAGAGGATGGCCACCGATGTCGCGGTTCGATCAACGCATCACCTTGTCCGACGGACGTGTGCTCGGCTATGACGAGTATGGCCCCTCCGATGGCGCGCCACTATTCTACTTCCATGGCACGCCCAGTTCGCGCCTCGAGTGGCGCCTGTTCGGCGGTGAGTCGTTGGCGATGCACCAGCAACTGCGCGTCATCGCCATCGATCGACCGGGCATGGGGCTCTCCGATGTTCAAGTGGGTCGACGCTTGAGTGACTGGCCAGCAGATGTCGCGGCGCTCGCCGATGCGCTCGGGATCGAGCGCTTCGCCGTGCTGGGCTTCTCTGGTGGTGGCCCCTATGCGGCGGTGTGCGCCCTCGCCCTGCCAACACGCCTCACCTCCGTCGCGATCGTCAGCGGCGCGGGGCCATTCCTTGCGCCTGGATGCGCCGAGGGCGTCAATCCGACGAGTCGTCAGTACTTCGACCTCTGCCGTAACAAACCCCTGCGCGGCAGGCTGCTGCTGCGCATGATGGGATTCATGGCGCGCTACGCGCCCAGTCGTCTCCTCACGCAGAGCCTATCGGCGCTCCCAGAAGCTGATCAAGTCGTGCTGCGGCAACCAGAGGCGCAGCAGTGGTATCTGCGCACCCTCCAGGAGGCGCAGCGCCGCGGACCACGAGGAGCGCAGCTGGATACCGCCCTCATGGTTGGCCCATGGGAGTTCCGCCCCCTGGAAATCGCAGTGCCGACGCATCTGTGGTATGGGGAGGATGACCGCGAGACACCAACCGCGATGGGGCGTTACCTAGCAGCTGCTATCCCTCAGAGCCAGACTCATTTCTATCCAGGGGAGGGGCATCTGTCGGTGATGGTCAACCATCTGGAGGAGATTCTGGAGGTCCTCGCCGCCGCAGAGCCACTCTCCGTGTGAGGGGAGATGGAAACATCTGCGATCCTAGTGACCAGCAGGGTGAGGTCATGCCGTCTATTCTGTGTAAGGTGGTGGCTGGTCGTCCTGCTGACGGCACGCTTGCACACGACCTTTGGCACCACCTCTGGTACTTGCCCCATCACGTCGTAGAAAGACCCGTGGCAGGATGAGGGCCGAAAAGACTGGACGGACCTGGCTACCCTCAGTCAACGAAATGATTGCGTCTCTCGTCACCTGTCCTCATACCTATGTGCCCGCGGCCCGGAATCAGCATGTCGGCGCTGGTGTCTCAGCGCCAACTCGCTGCTTGACCACGATTGCGACGTGCGTGAGGGTGAACCCATGCCCACCAGCGGCGTTGCAAGCGCAAGGACGGTCGTCGGATTACCAACATGAGCAGTGTGGCACACACCAGAGTCCGTCCTCACGACGGTGAAATGGTGGGGCTTCGCGCACAGCGCTCTTGACACAGAGCGATTCCAGTGGTGTCTGTTGTCTGATCGCACGGTCCGGCGCACGGGTTGAAATAGGGACAGTAAGCCGCTCAGCGGCTGGCGCCGCGGAGGGGCAAACAGACAGGAGAACGGATACATGCCAGCAGGAATCGTGCCCCCATCCAAAAGGCGGGTCGTCGCGCTCACCCTCATCGCCTGGTTCTCAATGCTGGGCGTTGACTTCCTGGTGCACGCAGGTCTCCTGGCTGACCTCTACCGTCACCCGAGCCCCTTCCTGGTGTCCCCCGCGACGGCGTTCGCCTTGATTCCCGTTGGCTATCTCTCATTTCTTCTCCTCGCCGTGCTCCTGGTGTGGTTGCTGCTCCGACTGCGGCTGGCGGGATGGCTCGCTGGAGCTCTCTTTGGGCTGGAGTTGGGTGGCCTCACCTGGGGCGCTTTCGTCCTGGGCTTGCTCTCCATCTCGACGGCCAGTGTCCCACTGCTCCTTGGCTGGTTTCTTGGGCAGACGGTGGAATTGGCGATCGCCGGCGCGGTCGTGGGGAGTGGTCTGGCGGGCAGACGTATCTGGCGGCTGTTTTGGGTCGTCGCCGGTCTTGTCGTGCTGTGCGTCCTGGCGACAATCCTCCTGCAGTCGTTCGGCGTGACGCCCAGCATACGCCTGCTCTTATGAGCAGTGCAGGAGCACTGCTCGGCTTAGGATGGATTGCCGGGTCCAGATGCGGGTAAGCCGCTTCGCGTTCCCCACCCCTCACTGTTCCTCGATGCGAAGGGGCAGCGGTTCGTACGACTACATACCGTCCGCTTGTAGGATCGTCCACTTGCCTTTGTCTACAATCACCCGATTGCCCCCCACCCACTTCATCTGGATATGCGCGTCATACTCGCTCGCGGCGCGGGTCACGTGCACCGTCAGATCGACCACATTCTTGCCTTGCTCGAACGCCCCGTCGGTCAACGTGTAGGCCGTGACGGCACCGTCCCTCTGATCGCGGGCGCGAGCAGTGGCCGCCAACGCATCCGCCGAGCCAAGGGCCGTCGCACGACCATCAATTGTCACGGTCGCGTGGTGATCGACGTAGGTATAGGCGGTGGCATAGTCCTCTCGTTGGAGCGCTTGATAGTAGCGCCTTGTTGCGCTAAATGCGTCGCCAACCGAGACGCGCTGCGCGTCCTGAATGCTAATACTGATGATGACGAGGCCGACAAGCACGATCGGCAGCGTTACCACGATGATCCCGATCGCAATCAGTACGTTGCGGGCTGTTCTGCTAGGCATCCTAGTCTGCGGCGCTGCGAACGGCCTGTCCTGGAGGGGTGCGTTCATGTGGTCTCCTCTTCGAGTCGCGATCAGGCTCAGAGTTGGTCCGCTGGCGTGCGATCTGGTGCGTAACGCCTTGCTCAGGTAGCGCCTCTCAGGAGATCGAACCACACGCGCATTACGGCGACCTCACACGGGTTGCATGAGATCACCCATGCCGCTCACGACAGCGGGGCCAGTACTCGCTAGAGACGGAAGTGGTGTGTTCCCGCTGACCATGAATCTCGTGGTCGAGATCAACCGGAGCACTAGGCGCGCCTAGTTGGGATGCGATGCCAGCAGGTAGCCAATGCCGACCTTGGTCAGGAGGTAGCGTGGATGCGTGTGGTCGTCTTCGATCTTGCGGCGCAGGCGGTTGATGTTGACCTGCAGCATGTGGCTCTCACCGAGGTAATCTGTGCCCCACACCTGTTCCAGCAGCAGATCCTGCGTGATGACGCGCCCGGCGTTCTGCGCCAGATAGGCGAGGATGCGGTACTCGGTCGGCGTCAGCGAGACCTCCTGCCCGCGCACGGTGACCAGATGCTGCGCATAGTCGATGGTTAACTCGCCGACCGTCGTGGTTGCGCTCAGCCCATGCGCGTCCGCGGCAAACTGTGCGCGCCGCAACACGGCCCGCACCCGCGCCAGCAGCTCTTCGACGCTGAATGGTTTGGTGAGATAGTCGTCGGCGCCCAGGTCGAGGCCGTGGATCTTGTCCTGATCCTGTCCGCGCGCCGTCAGGAGCATAATGGGCACCGCGGAGAACTCACGCACCCGCTGGGTGACCGTGAAGCCATCCATCCGAGGCATCATGATGTCGAGCAGCACGAGATCGGGTGTGTGCGCTTCGATCTGTTCCAGCGCCGCCTGCCCGTCACTCACCGCGATCACGTCGTAGCCATCCAGTTCGAGGTTGCGCGTGACCAGGCGCAGGATTTGTGGGTCGTCATCGGCGGTCAAGATCGTCGTTTTCTTGGCAGGCATCGCTCATCCTCAGGGCCACTCGATACTACGGCGCTGACACTGGCGTCACAAGACGCCAGTGTCAGCGCCGTATCGGTCACAGATGTTGGTAGTATGTCACAAGCGCAGCGCCGTCATATCTCGACTTCAGGAAGCGCGAACAGTACTCCTCTACCCTCTCTATTCTCTCTCGCGCCCTACCGCCTGGCGTCTTTGCTCGCGCAATCACCTGGTCGGGCGAGTTCCCAGTATGGTCCCAGCATCTCGCGCTGGATGCGCGCGTGCTGGTGAGTTGGCATGTAATCCATTGGGTCGTATTCCTCTGGGTCAATATAAGGGCGGCCACTCGCTCAAGCCTCCAGAGGACAAAGAGGCGCCGCCTGAACCCAAGCATCGTGGGCGGTGCGCAGGGTGGCTGTGATCGATCCGTGACGCTTTCCAATTGCCTTGTGTGCGGACTGTGCTGTGATGCGGGCATTACTAGGGAAGACTCTTGACGCCTGTTTTTGTGAAAGGGATGCATGAGATGAACGCACAGCGGGGAACACAACCAACAGCAGAGCGCAGCATCGGTGATCTGTTGGACTTGAGCGGAGGGGTCGCCATTGTTACGGGCGGCGCGATGGGCATTGGACAAGGCATCGCGTTCCGCCTCGCGGAAGCAGGCGCCTCCGTGGTGATCGCTGACCGTGACCTGGAGGCGGCGCAGCGCACAGCGGACTTGATTAGCGAGCGCGGCGGACGCACGATGGCCCTGCAGGTAGATGTGAGCGCAGTCTCCGACGCCCAGACCATGATCCAGCAGACCATCGATGCCTTCGGGCAGGTAGACATTCTTGTCAATAACGCGGGCATCTTCCCCTTCGCCCCGGCGCTGGAGGTGAGCGAGGAGCTGTGGGATCGCGTGCTCGGCGTGAATCTGAAGGGCGCCTTCTTCTGCGCACAGGCCGCCGCCAGGCAGATGGCGAGGCCGGCATGGGAGGTCGCATCATCAACATCGCCTCGATCGACGCGCTGCATCCCACCGGCGCGCTCACGCACTACGATACCTCCAAGGGCGGCCTGGTGATGATGACCAAGTCGCTCGCGAAGGAGTTTGGTCCCTACGGCATCACTGTCAACGCTATCGCGCCCGGAAGCATCGCGACTCCAGGCGCAGCGGCGGCGACTGGCGCCCCCAGCCAGGAGCCAATGGGCGCCAGTGGTGGCGGAGAGGATCTGATGGCCGCCTTCCTGGCGCGCATTCCGTTGGGGCGTGTCGGCCAGCCGGACGACATCGCTACAGCTGTGCTCTTCCTGGCGAGCGACGCCGCCTCCTACGTGACGGGGAGCTTGCTCGTCGTGGATGGTGGCTATTTGCTCAGCTAGGTTAACCGCCGCTGTGTGTCGGCGCGGGGACGCCCAGGTGCGGGAGCTCTTTCGATCGAGGGGCAGCGCACCGTGCTCGCCCGCGTCGGTTTGCTCCCTACCTCCTTGCAATGGCAAGGTGAGCGAGCGCGAGGTGTTCTTGGTGTCGCCACAGGGTCCCTCGTCCTATGTCGCCATGCTCAAGCATGCTACGATCGTTGATGAGAGGAAAGAAACGATGTCGCATCCTCACAGATCCTTCGGGCACGTCACGCAATGGGGCGTCGCCCTGGTGGCAGTGGCATTCATGTTGGCCGGCTGCGCCGCCACCTCCAGTGGGGTCACGTCGACCCCGTCCGTGACGGCGACGAGCACTGCTTCTCCCTCGATCCCAGTCCTGCGCTACAAGATTGGGACGCGCAACCACTCCCTCCAAGAGCTTGCCAACGTGGCCTTACCCATGAATGCGGGCACGAATTTTCAATGGACGCCTGCCAACGACTTTCAGGGAATGACCTGCGCATCGGGGGAGACGGCTGATCCGGGCGGGCCAGCGGGCCATGAGCAGTATCAGGTATTTACCTGCCAACTCGCCGCGAGCCAGGACACAGGTACAGGCAGCTTCACCTTTGCCGAGGGAGGGTCAACCACCGCTCAGGCGCGCGCTTACGTCGAGGTGGACAGCCTCACTGGGGCGCAAGGGTCCGGTCCGGACCTGGTGTACCAGATCATGACGACCTCCGCCTTTCATGCCGCGGCGAGCGTGGCGCTGGCGGTCAATGCGGGAACCAACTTTCAGTGGTCCCCAGCCAACGACTTCCAGGGGATGGCCTGCGCATTCAAGGGCATCGCGCATCCTGAGGGGCCACCTGGACACGTGCAGTACCAAGTGTTTACCTGCCAGTTGTCCGCCAGCCAGACGGCGGGCCAAGGCAGCTTCACCTTCGCTGAGATAGGGTCAAGTGTCCCAACCGAGACCGCCCAGATCAGCCTGGTGTTGGGCCAGTAACGACGGCAACACTTCCTCTAGGCGATGCTAGCACGGCGCGTCAGAGATCAATCAAACCGTCATACCGTAGGCAGCTCCTGTGACCACTCTGGGACAGGCAAGCGTTACGGTATACTGGAGGTGCGAGATCAGCAGACGTATTCACATCTCACTAACGATGCGACTACGACGCAATCGAACGAACTCCTCCGGGTTCTGAGTGCACAGTGATCGCTCTAGTAGCCGATCTCGCCACGAGATTATCCCAACTCCGTTGCATCCCGGCAACGAGCACGTCAATGTCGGGATGGGCGGCTGCACGGGCGGTGAGGAGAATGGTCAGACGCCCGCAGTAGGAGAGCGCCGCGAACATCAGTGTGACATTGCCACCAGGCCCAATGAGCGGCAGGACTTCTTCGATCCTGGCGCCCAGGACATAGAGGGGCACAGGAGGGCCAGGCACGTCGGTCACGAAGATATTGGCCATTCGCTGTCGCGCCATGAACGGACGGGCCACACCGATGGCAGCCCCCATACCCAAGAGCTCACTGATGTACCCAGGATGCTGGTCCGCCTTGGCAGCCTGGGATAAGGTCGCTATGCGCAGCAGTCGCCCCAGCGCATCAGGCTCGCCAACGGGCAACCGCACCAGCAACTGGCCAACCGCATTGCCCAGTTCACCAGCAGCCTGTTCAGGCCGCAGCGTCTCGGGGACGAGCGCCGTTAGTTCCAAACCCGCGACAGCCTCGCCGCGCGTGATGAGCAGCTCACGCAAGCCTCCGCTCACGACCGACAAAACGACATCGTTGATCTTCGCATGGTGAGCATGCGCCATTGCATGCGCCGTCTGCAGGTCGAGCGGTAGGGTACGGATGCGACAGCCTGGCTCGAGACGCGCGTTTAATATGTGCGGGGAGCGGCATTCCAGCGCCAAGAAATCGGGCTGAATCGCTGAGCGTCGCGCCGACGCCGCGCGCGACGTGGACGGGGTGTGCCAGCGTCGAGCGGATCGCGGCCAGTCGGCTGCCAACGTTATCGCAGACGAGCGCCTGTGGTGAGGGGGCAGGTGTGAGCGGCCAGCTGCTGGCAGGTGGCTCGGGCGCGTCTGGCGCGTCAGACGCCAGATCGAGGAGCGACAGCATGAGCGCGATGGCGGCGCCGCTGTCGGCGAGCGCATGGTGGATCTTGACAGCATCCCCACCCGCCCGTCGAGCAGACCGGTGAGGAACCAGAGCTCCCAAAGGGGATGGGAGCGGTCAAGCAGCTGACGCAGCACGAGCTGACGGTTCTAAAGAGGATGATTTCATCCCCCGTGAGCGAGCCGCGCGCTGAGTATGTGTCGGTCGAGCGAGAACTGGGGGTCGTCGACCCACAGCGGGGGACCACCGAGCGGAGGCGTCGGTTGGAGGATCCGCGCAGCCCGGGCGCGAACAAGACGGCGCTGAGGCGGCGCTTGATTAGCGCGAGATCCAGGGCGCCGGTCGCGTCAAGCAGCGGTTCGGCCCTGATGAGGCACAAACCAGCGATGTGCGCTGGCGTGTCCGGCCGCTCGATCCTGAGCGCGCTCCGATCCAGGAGTGACAGGCGTGCGTAGCGGCTGGGCATGTGGGGCTCCATCTGCGATCTGCGACCTATTGCACGATTACCATACCCCAGAGGAGAGCGGGTCGTGTGGAATCCGGTCGATTTAGGGCATCGCGCCTCGCTGACCCTCACTCTCTCCAGCGGCGCCATCATGGCCGAAGACGAACTCTGGCCTGAGGCATCATGGCGCGGGACCTAGTACCCATGGGTGAGGTCCGTGGCTTCTATGCCTGCTTTGTGACTTCGATTGTGCAGTCACTCACGAGCGCCAGCGACGCCACCGAGCGCCGCCCACATCGGAGCCAGGCGACGCCCACGACGCCGACGGTGAGTGGGAACTCAACGATGGTGTTGCGCTCAGAATCTTTGATGACCACTCGACGCACATTGCCTTCGTGTACGAGTTGCTTGATCTTGGCGATGACATCCTCACCAGTGAGGTGGTAATGCTCGTGGTCGGGGGCGAATTAGGCGCTGGGGGTTCCGATGTCCATTGACGATTCT
This sequence comes from uncultured bacterium, assembly GCA_963733745.1. Lineage (GTDB taxonomy): Bacteria > Chloroflexota > Ktedonobacteria > Ktedonobacterales > JADMIN01 > DASWAC01. Next base: position 7,452 of record CAVTFE010000048.1, on the reverse strand, counting down.
CCTGTGGTGTGCGTCGACTCACTGTACGCCGCCGCGAGCGGGACATCAGGGCGGACGTGCCTGCGCCCACATCTACAGAGCACTGCGCCCGTCGCGGCCGTGCAAAGGTTTTCGCCTGCCATTGCTCCTGGGCGCTTAAACGGGAGACCGAGATCGGCCAACCCATGATGGTCATGATGGTCATGATGGTCATGGACAGCATTCACACGCGCATGAGTCGCGCTGGCGTGTCGGCAGGCGGAGTGAGCGACGCGGCACCCGCCTTGACAGTGAGATCGAGTATGGCGTCTGGCGCTGGGCAAGTTCGCCAGCGTATTACCTGCGTCAGTGCTCAGCAACGAGGCATCCGCGATGGTCAAACTGCATGCGTAGTCGACGCAGGACGCGTCAACGCACGGGCAATGCCGTCCGCCCAGGCCTCAATCTCGTTCCAATCGCGGAAGTCGCCTTCAGGCGCCCGCACCGCCTTGACGACCATCCGCTCGGGGAAGGACAGCGTGGCGTGGTCGAGCGCGCCGAAGAAGGTGTGGTGATCGCGCGGATGGATCGCGGAGATGATTCCAGGCATCTCCTTGGGCTGCTCCTGGCCATCCTTGATCTCGGCCCCAAGCGGGCCACTGCTGAACAGCCAGACCGGGCGCTGGGCTAGCGCGGCGGTGTTGTGGCTCACGAACTCGGTGGCGTCCTTCAACCACGATCCGTAGTACACGGCGCTACCCATGACCACGGCCTCGTAGGTCTCCACCTGAGCGACAGCGTCGATGGGGTGGATCTCAACTGCGTGGCCCAGCCCGCTCAGTGTCGCGCCAATCCGCTCCGCGATTCCCTGGGTGGCTCCATGCTTGCTGGCATAGGCGACAAGAATGGTCATCTCAAGCTCCTTTCGCTCGTGCGACCTGCATCGCAGCGAACATGGTTCATGATCCTGTTCCGAGGCGGAGAACGCCTTTCCAACTGTCGTCTCAGATCCAACTGCTGTCGTCTCTGTCGTCTCGCATTCGTCGCAGTGGGTCTGGAGTTGGAGGCGAGTCTGCCGCCCTCAGCTCCGCCTCTGCGTCAGTTGGCAGACGCGAGCTGTGCTGGCTGACGCGTACCCGCCGACACTGGTGGCCGCTCGAGCGGTGTCCCCTCAGGCCCGGCAATCACATAGGCAACCATGCCAGCGAAGCCGAGCAGGCCGAAGCTCAGCCCGAGCAGCCCACTCACCAGCAGGACTATGAACCAGGCTTTGTCCTTGAGCGGATAGGTGTTGACCACCGCGCCGATCCAGGCGACCAATTGTCCGACGCCGCCCACCGCGGCGAGCGTGAATCCCAGGACCATCAGGCCGACCATGGCCCAGAAATAGCCATTGATGGTGGGAATGAAGTTATAGCCGCTCCCGCTCAGCGCTGGCGCGAAATGGCCGCCGTAGGCGAGGAGCAGTCCGAGGCCAATTCCGCCGACGATCAACCCGGCGGCGAGCGCGATCAGTCCGGCGATCCAGATCCGGGTGATGGTGAACTTCGTCATGTGTTTCCGTTCCTTCTATGAGGATGCGCGTGTTGGGAACGTCCTGCTCCCGTTTCGCATGATAGGCCGTGGACGTCATGGTCCCGTCTCAGTCTGACCGTCAAACCTCACACACGGGTTACGTTCCGACGTACGAGTGCGGCGGCGTTGAGACTGCAAGCCATGCGCCCCCTGGAGGCAGCTCAGTCATCAGGCAGGGAACTGCGGAGCCTGGGGAAGCAGCCCCCGAACGCAGACGAGCAACTCCTCCACGTCGAACGGCAGCACGCAGACAGGCGGTGGCCCCACGCTCCTTGGCGCGCGGTTGCAGATACGCCTCCTCACGCTGCAGCACCAACACGATCGGAAGGGACGAGGCTGCGCGTAGGCGCGCACAGACGTCTACCCCGTCGCGCTTGGCGAGGCCCCGCTCCAGCACGACCGCAGCCACCGATTCAGTGAGCGCAGAGGCGAGGACCTCATCTCCATCGGTGAGTGCCTGCGGGTCATAGCCATCAAGCTGCAAGGCTAGGGCGATGAAGCGTGCAATCGGCGGATCGGTCATAGCGACCACGATCTTGGTAGGCTGCAGGGTAGGCTGCGTGTACACGGGCGTTGTTCTCTCTTAATGGTCCCATGGACCCAGGATCCGCTCGTGCGCTGGGTGTAGCCGTTGTGCAGTCTCGCATACTGACCTCACAATGCCATGTGACGCGAGTCTCCTCGTAGCACGGTTTCATCACAACCGACTTGCAATCTCATCGCGAGTAGATCGTGAGCAGATCGCGCGGGTGGTCCAACTATTCGTGAACCATGTGCGATCATGAAGGCCAACAGCGTTTCCCGTCTCTGCGGCAAAGAGCGGCGCACCGTCCGTGCAGCGGCGGTTGCTGTCACCCATGCCTTGATTGTGTAGTGGCGGCAGCGTGAAGGAGGTCATGGGATGTTAGGCATACTCAATCCGACGCAGATCGACCAGGTCTTGCGCAGTGAGGTGGTGGGTCACCTCGGCTGCCATGGCGATGGCAAGATCTATGTGGCGCCCACCAGCTATGTCTATGATGGCGCGTGCATCTACGGCCATTCCGCCGACGGGATGAAACTGCGCCTGATGCAGACCAATCCTCACGTATGCTTCCAGGTGGAGCACATCGACAACCTCGCCACATGGGTCAGCGTCATCGCCTGGGGGGAGTATGAAGAGATCGCCGATGAAGACGCCAAGAGCGCCATGCGCTTGTTCCTCGACCGGATGGAGCCCTTGCAGGCGAGCGAGACGGCCCTGTCGCCTCATCGAGGCCTTGCTGCTGGAGGCCCGGCCATCAACCTGCAAGGGGACAAGGCGATCTTCTTTCGCATCAGGCTGAGTGAGCGAACGGGACGCTTCGAGAAGCCCTGACGTCGCGGGGGCTGGCGCAGGACGAGAACGCGAAACAGACAGGGAGCATCCACCAGGAAGCGCCGTAGCGCCTGGGTCACACTTCTCGCGCCTCAGTTGTGTGTGGGCGGGCCTATTGGCACTGTCCACCTCTGATGATTGTCGTCCCTCACCTTGGGCGACCTGATCTTCTCCCACAAAAGAGGTGAAGTCGCAATCTCAGAGAACGTCCACCTCAGACCTTGCCATTCAATTTTCACTCGTCGCTGGTAGTCCCTCGTCGCTTGCATCGGCTGCGAGGGAGCCGCGGAGCCACACATGCTGCACGAACTCGCAGACCCACATCCAATCGCCTCGTGCCTGAGCATCCAAATACGGCCAAGCGACGACGGCCCGTTTCGTTGCACTCCCTACGATCCGATACGGTTGCGCTGTCTGGATCGCCTGGCGCGCCGTGTGCGCTGCGACTGGATTACGCTGCTCTAGGTCCTCGCCACCAGCCCAAAGGCATCGCGCCACTGGTGCGCTTGGTGTACCGCCTCGCGAATCGTCTCTGCTCTGATCATGAGATCCTCTCCTCGCCGACCTCCACCGACCTGCTCGATCGACGCGATACCCTCACTCCGGCGTGCTGGCATCCTGCAGAACCAAGGGCATCCGGGAGGTGAGACAGAAAGTGGTTCCCACGCCTTGTGTTGACTCGAACCAGATGCGCCCACCCTGACGCTCCAGCAACTCCCGACACACAAACAGCCCTAACCCCGCGCCAGGGATGCCGTGGTCCGGCCCATTGCTCGCCCGCGCAAAGCGCTGGAAGAGCTGCGCCTGCTCGTCCACTGGGATGCCAATCCCCTGATCGCGGATACGTACCGTGACCTGCTGGGCGGTCGTCGCGCTCTCAGCGGTCCCGTCCGTCTCATCTGCCCCTGCACCCGCTGCCTCTGCCGCCTCTGCCGCCTCGATCTCCACGCTGACGGTGATCGAGCCCCCCTCTGGACTGTACTTGATGGCGTTGCTCAGCAGATTACCCACCACCTGCTCGAGTCGCGCGCTATCGGCAGCCACCATGACCGTCATCGACGGACGCCTCCAGCGTCACCGTGTGTGCGGTCGTCGTCACCTGCCTGGCGCGCACACAGCGGCGCAGGAACGTCACCAGGTCCAGTGGGGCCATCCGCAGCTGCACCCGATTCGCCTGGATGCGCGTCGCCTCCAGCAGATCATCCACCAGCGCATTGAGCCGCCCACTCGCGCGCTCGATCTCCTCCACCGCTTCCTGCTGCCAGTCTGCCAGGTCCGCTCCATGCCCCAGCGCCGTCTGCACCCGCAACATACTCGCAAACCCCTGAATCGCCGCGAGCGGGGTGCGCAGCTCATGGTCGCCAGGCTGATGAACTCATCTTTGACCTGTTCAGCCGCCTGCACCACGCTGAGATCCTGCAGCAGCACCAGCGCCAGCTGCTCCGACTGCTCCGACTGCTCCGACTGCTCCAGCTGCTCCGACTGCTCCGACTGCTCCGACTGCTCCCCTGGCGCCGCGACCTCGTCGCCGGATATCGCCAGGACTGCCGCGTCGAGGGCGACCGCGCTCACGAGCACCGCCAGCCGGTGCCCGTCGGGACGTCGGACGACTTCACGTACATGCCGCAGCGGGGCGCCTCCCCGCACGATCTGCAGCGTGACGAGCTCATCGAGGGTGAGGGACTGGCCCGTGGGCGCCTCATAGCGCACCCCTGACACCTCCAGGAAGGCCGCCATCGATTGCCCAATGGGCCACCTCGCTCCCCACACCTCGGTAGCGGCGCGATTGGCCAGCACCAGCTCAGCGTCTGGACCGCGCACCAGGTAGACGCCACCAGGTAATTCATCCAGCACCACCTGCAGGAGCGCCTGCTGTCGTTCGTGGACGGCGTGCAGCGCCCGCTCGGCGGCTGCGAGGCGTCTGCGCTCGGTGACATCACGGAGCACGGCGATGACGAGCGTGTCATCGCCGAACAGTAAGGGACTCAGGCTCACCTCAACGGGGAACTCGCTGCCATCCTGGCGTCGCCCCACCAGCTCCAAGCCAGTCCCCATTGGGCGCGTATGCGGATTCGCCACATAGATGGCTCGATGCTGTTGATGCCGCGCATGGAGCCGTTCGGCAAGAGCAGCTCCACCGTCTGCCCCAGCAGGTCGGGCCGCGCATAGCCAAAGAGCGCTTCGGTCTGGTGGTTCGCGAGCAGGATATGTCCGGCGGCGTCGGTCACCACGAGGGCGTCGGGGGCGAGTTCGAGGAAAGCAGAACTCAGCAGTTCTGTGGGCACAGGCGGAAGCGCGACGGCGGAGACAGGCGTACGGCGGCTGCGTGTCTTGGTGAGGGCAGCACCAGCTGCGCGTGATGTCGGCATAGCGAATACGCCTTCACGAAGGAGGCAACGCTGCCGACACCAGGGGTGGATCACGGGTGGTGGGTGGTCTACCAGAGGCAATCGCTAGGAAGTCGCTGCGGAGGAAGAACGACCCTGTACGCTGAACAGCGTACCCAGACACAGAACCACGCCGCACTGCTGCTGTCAACAAGTTGACGCTCGCCCAGACGGGCGGAACCCCAAAGCGCCTGCGATCCTGGCCAGCGAGCGCACGTCATCTTTTGCGGTTCACCTACACGTCTTTGGTCTTTGCACGGCGCTCCGTGAGTGTGACGCATCTAGTGAGACGCATCTGTGACGCAGTGACCGCCGCAGCGAGCACATTGTGATATGCGCGTCATACACTTCCCGGTGCGGACCTCATCGTGAGCATCTGCAAGGAAAGAGAGTGAGACAACATGTCGACAACCCTGATCCCTGACCCACGTGACGCCTCGGTCGATACCGCGACGGATACGGCCACGGATACGGCGACGGTCATCGACTTCAACGACACTCCAGCGCCGGCGTCGCAGCCGACGACGCGACGCTGGTGGCTCATCGGTGGGCTCCTTGGTGGGTCCATCGCACTGGCAACCACTGCCACCGTACTGACCAACGTCATCGTGAACCGGCGCGCTGGGTCACGCCAGCTCTTCGGTGTGCGCCCAGTGCGGCGCTATGGCCTGCGCCATGTAGCGACGCCACGGGGTGGGGCCGCGTGGGTGGCCTACACCTATCGCCTGCCCGACCTACGAGTGCGACTCCCAGAGATGCGGCTTCCCTCGAGGAACGCTCTCAAGATGGCGTTCCCGAAGTTGGCGATGCCCAGCGCTCGCGGACACCAGCGCTAGACTGGGTGGTAGCAGAGACCTGGCTCCCTTCCACTCTTGGAAGGGGGCTCGTCAGGTGGTTGGCCGATGTCACTGCCATGCCCCTGCGGCGCCAGCGCAACGTCGACAGCTGTGTCCTGTGTAGGCACAAAGGCGGGAGCAGATGTTTACACATGTGTTGATACCGATGAAAAATACGATCCAGACGCCACGCGTGTTGGCGGTGGTCCAGCTGCTCGCCAGGCAGAGTTCCGTGCACGATTCCATGCACGACCCAATGCGCTTCACACTCGTACACACCACATCCCGCGCGTCCAAGAGCGCCGAAGACCAGCTGGACAGCGATGAGTTGGGCGGGCTCGTGACCCGCCTGCGTGACGAGGGGATCGACGCATGCTCCCTGCTTATGAACTGCCCCACCGAGAGTGGGATCCTCGACGCCGCCCAGCAGACGCAGGCGGACCTGATTGTGCTCATGCCACAGGGTCGTCATGGGCTGGGCAGCCTCACGCGCTCCAGCGTCACGACCAATCTCCTCGCAAGCGCCACCGCACCTCTGCTGATCTGGCCTGAACGGCTGCCCGAGACGTATGCGCAGGACTTTCTGCGGTTGCCCGACGCGGTGGTGATCGTGCCACTGGATGGAGGGGAGCGGGCAGAGCGGGCGCACCTCTACGCCGTAGACCTGGCGAACAGGTTTGAGCGGCCGCTGGTGCTGTTGCGTGTCACTCCAGATCTCACCCCGCCGCTGGCCATCGTGGGCGAAGGGCGTTCGTGACACCGGACTTGCTGCACGCTGTGCCAGAGAGGCGCGCCACTATATCGCGACCGTGCATCAGCGTCACGCGATCAAGTTTTGCACGCCCATGGGTCCCTGGTCTCTCGGGACCTCGGCGCAAAGGATTCTTAACATCGCCGTTCGCCCCCTGGGAGCGTCAGCGTTAATGAGTACGGATGGGCGCGGCGCATTGGCACGGGCGACGCTGGGCAGTCTGGCCAGCGAGACGCTCCGGGGCACGAGCACGCCGGTCGTGGTATCCCACCGCATGCGCCACCTCCGCTCGTCAGCACGCTCATGAGCATCGCGCCACTGCAGTCTCGGCAGCCGCGGTGACTGATCGGGAAAGAGCGTGCCCCTGATTAACGTGTTCACTGGACAGCCAATCGTCATGAGTCCCTGAACAGCAATGGCAGCGCGCTGCTCAGCGCGCTGACGCGCGGCCAGACGACGCGCCCGCACGATCCCGACACCTGCGCCAGCGAGCGCGCGCACTAGTTGCTCATCTTGCTCAGCGGCGGCCTCCTCGGTCGCGCTGCCTTCCCGAGTACGGCTGACAGATCATGACGAGATAGCCCTGCT
>CAVTFE010000047.1:0-7406 GCA_963733745.1 uncultured bacterium | reverse complement strand
TCCTCCGCGCCAAGGAGCGCAGCCCCCCCTCACTCGTCGACGACCCGAGCCGCCAAGCGTGCGGGCAGCGGGGCCAACGCCGATCGCGGAGCGTTCACCGGGTGTGGATGAATGAGGTGGCGCGCCTCGGCCGTCACCAGGTAGGCGGCGAGCGCCAGCCCAGCGACCGTCTTCAGGTTGAACACGACACGGCGGTGCTCGCCGTCTGGTCCGGTGAACGCCAGCCGCGGCTGAGCGCGGATGGGGTCATGTAAGACCTCGATCAACCGCGTCGCCAGGTGGTCGATCTCGTGGCGCAGGACTGCGAAATTGCCGGTGCGTACCGCCGCATCCAAGGCGGCTAGCGCCGCCGGATCGCGGTAGAGCAGGCCATCGAACGGAAACTCCAGATAGTAATCGAGATGGGTAACCTGGCTGAGATTGTGCGCCGAGGCGAGCAGCCACTCCATATACCACGGCTGGATTCCTCCGCGGACGCCGTGCAGGAAGCCGATGGCCAGATTATGCAGGGCGGTGCGCTCCTCCTCGGCGATGGAGTGCATGTCTGCGACCTGTTCGAGGTGCTGCACAACGGCGCCTACGATCGGGATCGACTTGATCGCCTGAGGCGTCACGCGTAGTGTGCTCTCGGCCAGTAGCGCGAGTTCCGCCTTGCGAATCTCGGCGTGCGCAGGCGGGATCGTGGCCAGGCTCGGCTGCGTCTCACGGTAGTATTCCCGTCGGAACGCCAGGTATGCGGTCGCCACTGCCTGAAAGACCTGTGCGGCGTACCCCTGGGTCTGCTCCACCAACTCGTTTGCATTTGGCATTGAGGGCGGTCTCTGCGGCAGAGTGAGTGTGGCTGAGAGGCTCATGGTCCCCTCCTTGGCGGGAGCGCTCGTCGTCCGATCCAGCGCCTGCACGTCTGGGCGGATGGAGCGGATTGAACTGGATCGCGACGCAGTCGTCTGTGGTCGAACACAATGCGTTCTGACCTTCTCCCTAGCATTCACGATGCCAGATCGACGTCTGCAGGACGTCACGCGCTGGTCGCACCCCATCACATCCTGCTCACGAGAGGAGAACTGTGAGACGAGAGGGCATTTAGGCTTGCTCAGTGGCTCTCACCAAAGGACGTCACGTGCAGACGAAAGGTTCTGCCTGGACGAAGTGGTCGGCGCCATGGACACCGTGCTCCTTGTGCCCCTCTGGCGGCGTCACCTCATCCTCCGATCTGCGAAGGAGACATTGCGCTCGCGTCCTGTGACCAGATTGTGAGCCGCGCCGGATATGGTACCTGTAGCGTGGGCAGCGCCACGCCCGACTACAAACCACTGGAAGACGCGCCATGAACGACCTGCAGATCCTCGAATCTCCATCCACCCAGCCGGCGCAGGATCTCCGGCCCGATCAGAAAGAAACGGAAGAAACGGAAGAAACGCTGGCCGAGCGTGCGAAAAGGCCTATCGCGAGAATCGCTCGGGTCGTGCAGCGCTATCCTCTGCCCTTCGCCGCCATATTCCTCCTCGCGGTGGCGGGGATCCTCTATCTCCTTGGTTTGCCCGCGCTCGCGCAGGGAACGCTGCTGCTCATCATTTTCTTGGGCGGCGCGCCACTGCTGATCGAGACGGTGCGTCAGTTGTGGCGACGGGAAGTCGGCGTTGACGTGATCGCGATCCTGGCGATCGCCGGTTCCGCCGCGCTGGGGCAGTACCTTGCCGGCGCGATCATTGTGCTGATGCTCTCCGGTGGTGAGGCGCTCGAAGCGTTCGCGTTGCGGCGGGCGCGCAGCTCGCTCTCCGCACTGGCCCAGCGCGCGCCACGGAGCGCCCATATTCGTCGGGGGCACACTCTCGTGACGATTCCAGCCTCTGATGTCGAGATCGATATGCTGATTGTCGTCAAACCTGGTGAGCTCATCCCCGTGGACGGCGTGGTGGTCACAGGCTCGTCCAGCGTGAGTGAGGCCGATCTGACCGGCGAGCCATTACCGCAACGCAAAGAGCCAGGCAGCCTCGTGCTCTCCGGCAGCGTGAACCTCGAAACAGTGCTGGAGGTCCGCGCCACCCGGCGCAGCAGCGAGAGCCAGTACGCGCAGATCATGCGCCTCGTCGAGGAAGCGCAGACGCGCAAGGCGCCCATTCACCGCCTCGCCGATCGCTACGCGGTCTGGTTCACCGCCATCACCGTGACGGCTGCGGGGACGACCTGGCTGCTCTCCGGCAGCGCGCTCAATGCCCTTGCGGTCCTCGTCGTCGCGACACCCTGCCCGCTCATATTGGCCACTCCCATCGCCATCATGTCGGGAATCGATCGCGCCGCGAAAGCGGGCATCATTCTCAAGAGCGGCGCCGCGATGGAGCAGCTGGGTGAAGTGGATGTCGCCGTCTTCGACAAGACCGGCACGCTCACGCTCGGAGCGCCAGCGCTGCTAGACATCGTTCGCGTGGGGGAGCATGACGGTCTGGCCCACCTCACAGACAATCAGGTCCTCTCGCTCGCCGCCTCGATCGAGCAGTTCTCGGCGCATGTGCTTGCGCGCGCGGTCGTGCAAGCAGCGCGGGAGGGTCAAGCGCCACTGTGCGAAGTGAGCGACGTACGCGAGACAACTGGCCACGGACTCCGCGGACATGTTCGACTCGCGGACGGTGCCGAAGAGCGTGTCATCGAGGTCGCAGTGGGAAATCGAAAGTTCCTGCAGGCGCTGGCGATCTCCCCGCCCCCGGCGCTGGTCGCCGAACGTGAACGACGGACCGAAGACGGACAGATCGCCAGCTTCCTCACGCTGGACGGACAAGCCTGCGCGCTCCTGGTCTTCGCCGACTGTCCGCGTCCTGAACTCGCTACCCTGATGGTGCAATTGAAGGCGGCGGGTATCCAGGAGACGGCGCTATTGACCGGCGATGTCGAACGTGTCGCCGAACGAGTCGCCAAGCTGGCCTCCATCGAGCATGTGCAGGCGCGCTGCCTTCCCGCCGATAAGGTGCGCTTTATCGAAGAGCGGCAGGAAGCTGGGAAGCGCGTGCTGATGATCGGCGATGGCGTCAACGACGCGCCCGCGCTCGCCACAGCGACCGTCGGGATGGCGGTGGGAGGGCAAGAATTGACCGCCTCCGCCGCTGCAGCCGACGCCGTGCTCCTGTCGCCCAATATACTCCGTGTGGCGACGGCAGTGCGACTCGGCCGCCGAGTGCTCCGCGTCGCGAAGCAGGGTATCTGGGTCGGGATGGGGCTGAGTGTGGTGGCGATGTTCTTCGCGGCGAAGGGCGATATCTCGCCTACGGTCGGCGCTATCCTGCAGGAGGGTGTAGACGTGCTCGTGGTCCTCAATGCCTTGCGCGCTGGCCTCCTTCGCGAGCCTGACAGCCCTCCCTCAAGCAATTGATAATAGCGACGCTCCCGCGCCAACAGGAGAGGTCACTCGGCCAGCGCGGAGAGGAGGAGAGTCAGATGCCCCAGACGCCCCATGTCGAAAAGCACTTCACAGCGGGTGAAACAGTACGAGACGTCGTGATCGGGATGTCTGACGGCCTCACCGTCCCGTTCGCGCTTGCCGCTGGGCTTTCGGGCGCAGTGGATTCCACGGCGATCATCATTACCGCTGGTCTTGCCGAGATTGCTGCGGGATCCATCGCGATGGGGCTAGGAGGCTATCTCGCCGCACGTAGCGACGCGGAGCATTACGCCAGTGAGCGGCTCCGCGAGCAGCAAGAGGTGAAGGAGAAGGCCGACGTGGAACGCGAGGAAGTGGCGCAGGTCTTCGCATCGTATGGGGTGAGCCACGAGGAGAGCGCGCCGATTGTGGCGGCTCTTGCCGCGCGTCCCGAGGCATGGGTGGACTTCATGATGCGCTTCGAGCTGGGTCTGGAAGAGCCCGACCCCAAACGCGCGCTCACCAGCGCGCTGACCATCGCTGGCTCCTATATCGCGGGTGGTCTGATCCCATTGCTGCCCTACATTCTCATTCCCCATCCCGGCACGGCGCTCCTTGTCTCGGTGGTGGTGACGCTACTCGCCTTGCTGATCTTTGGCTACATTAAAGGGCGCTTCACCGGCGCCAACCCGATTCGCAGCGGCTTGCAAACCGCGTTGATCGGAGGCGCCGCCGCTGGCGCCGCATTCCTGATCGCCCGACTGATCACGCGATAGACTGCGCAGCGAACGCCGCTGAATCAACTGGATCGGCGCCAGCGCAACCGGCCAATGTGAGAATCAAGGAGGAGCGTCATGAGCGATGTTGCAAAGAGCTTGAATTTTGCGGAGCGATTGGCTGCGCTCGCACGCGTTACAGCGTTTCCGTTCGCGCTTCCACACGATGAGCAGATCGTGACGATTCAGACACACGCGTCGGCCGTGCTGCTCGCAGGCGATTGCGCCTATAAGCTCAAGAAGCCCGAGAACTTTGGCTTCTTCGATTACTCAACGCCTACCGCCCGTCGCCACTTCTGCATGGAAGAGGTGCGGCTCAACGCCCGCCTTGCGCCACAGGTTTACCTTGGCGTCGCACCGGTGATAGAGGATGCGTATGACAAACTCTCCTTAGGAGAAACATGCCCGCTAGACGCTATCCCGCAGCCAGGCGAGTCGATTGAGCAAGGACATGTGGTTGACTATGCTGTCGTCATGGCGCGGCTGCCCGAGGAGGCGACGCTGGACGCTCGCGTGCGCTCTGGGCGGGTTGCTCCGGCACTCCTGCGGGAGGTCGCCGAGCGTATCGCATCTTTTCACGCGAGGAGCGAGACCAGCGCGCATATCGCCAGCTTCGGGCAGCTTGACGTGATCGCGGGCAACTGGCGCGAGAACTTCGCCCAAATGCGATCCTACGTCGGGCGCACGCTCGACCAGGCGACAGCCGACCGCATCGAGGCTTGGATCACCCAGGCGCTCGACGGGCGATCGAAGCTCTTCGCGGCGCGTGCGTATGAGGGACGAGTACGAGACTGCCATGGTGATCTGCGCTTGCAGCATATTTATGTTTTCGACGAGGCTGCGACTGACAGAGACAAGTTGGAGATCATCGATTGCATCGAGTTCAATGAGCGCTTTCGTTACAGCGACGTGGCGGCCGAGGTCGCCTTTCTCACAATGGAACTGGACGCCGCAGGCAGATCAGATCTCGCACGCGTCTTCGTAGACGCCTATGTGGAGAACTCAGGCGACACAGGACTGCGGGAGTTGCTCCCATTCTATGCATGCTATCGCGCCTGTGTGCGTGGCAAGGTGCGCTCTTTCGAGTTAGAGGAGCCGGAGGTGCCTCAGGCCGAGCGCGAATCGGCGCGACAGGAGGCCCAGGCGCTCTTCAACCTGGCGGCAAGCTACGCGAGTGGGCCGACCGGCCCAGTGGTCCTCATGGTGGGCGGACTGATGGGCTCTGGCAAGAGTACGCTGGCCATGGCGCTGGAGCGTGCGTTGGGCTGGGAGGTCATCTCCTCTGATGTCACCCGCAAGCGGCTCCTCGCCGAGCAGAGCGCCGAGGCGCTCAAGACAGCGGCGGCGGGATTTGGCGAGGGCGCCTATGAGAAAAGGTGGACCAACCGCACCTACACAGCGCTTGTGCGCGCGGCCCGTTCACGTGTTGATGAAGGGCGCTCGGTGATCCTCGATGCGACCTGGTCCAGCCGCGCACACCGCCAGCGCGCAACGACGATGGCCATGAAACATGTGGCGCGGCCCGTTTTCCTCGTATGCGTCTGCCCACGTCAGATCACATTGGAGCGACTCGCGCGCCGTTGGCAAGCGAAAGCGAGTGGCGCGCGGGCGCCAGAAGTGCCTTCTGCGGCCTCTGACGGCCGGCCTGATCTCTATGATGCCCAGGCGGCGTCCTGGCAGCCCTATGATCGTGGGGAGGAGCCTCCACTGGAATATCTCGCGGTCGATGCGACACCGCCCGTCACTGTGGTCGCTGAGTCTGCGCAAAACGAACTGGAGTTTCCTCACCGCGTCTGCTGGCTCGAAAGTGCGCCTTGAATGGTTGCTGAGGAGCCTGACTGGTCCTAGGGAAGGCGCAAGGATGGTGAGCTTGTTGAGCGCTCCTACTAAGCAGGCAGCAAGGTGGAGGTCTGCCGGGTCTGCTCGGTTGGCTGCCCATGCGCCTGAGCCTGGTTACGCCATGTGGCCTCGATCTACTGGAACTTGAGGCTGCAGCGCCACGATGTAGATCGCACTAGTGCGTCGTTCCTCAAAGGCGATAGATAAAACAGCGACGGAGGTGGCGGTGTCGAGGGGGCGGACGGCCCCAGACCCAGGGTTTGGCGTGCCGATTGAGCTGGGCGGTTGCCAGACGCATCACATAGGCGATGTCTTCGTGGTTGGCGAGGGATTGGCCGGCAAAGGCTTTGCGGCGGAAGAGACGCCACCAGTCCTCGATCAGGCTCAGCCAGGTTCAGCCAAGCGGCGCCGACGGGGATGAAGGCCTGCTGGAACCGCGGATGCGCCGTGAGCCAGTCCCGAATGGGACCGCTGCTGTGGCTGGAGAGGTTGTCGGCGACCAGAGAGATCCAGATAGAGCTCCCCATGTGGATAGACGTCATGGAGCCGCTGCAACAGCGCGAGGTAGCCGGTGGTATTGGGCGCGACGGCGGTTTGCGTCAGCGCCTGCCCTCCTGCACCGCCAGCGCGCCATAGATCCAGACCTTGTCCGGCCCCCGTCCGTAGTCCAACGGGGCTTTGATGCGGTGACCATCCGCCGACCAGCCAGGAGCCGGGGGGAAATTGCGCGGGGTTATGGGGCCGAGTTCGTCGACGCAGAGGACCGTCGCCCCCGCAGGCGGCGCGGTGTAGAGGGCGACAATCTGTGTCCTTTTGGGGCGAAGTCGGGATCCTTGCTCGTCGCCCAGAGTCGGGTGCGCCGCCAACGGATCCCTTCCTGGCGGAAGATGCGGCGCACCTGGCTGCGCGCCACCTGGCTGCGCGCCACCTGGATGCCCCGCTCTCGTGCGGCGGCGGTCAACGTATCCAGCGTCCACTCGCTCTCCGCCTCAGGGTCTGGCGCGGCAAGTTCCCCAGTCAGCTCATAGGTGGCCTTGCCGGGCGGGAGCAACTTCACCAAGGCAAGGATGGCGCTCCGCTCGCCTTCGGTCAGCCGTGGCCTGCGCCCAGCGCCAGGCAACATTCCCAAGCCATCGAGCCCTCGCGCATTGAAGGCATGCAACCGATGACGTACCGTCTCGGGATGACACCGTAGGTCAGTGGCGATCTGGCGGTTGTGCTGGCCTTCCCAACGGTGGACGATGATCTTCGCGTGGAAAATCCAGTCGGCAGGCGCGTGACGACTGTGAGCCAACGTGCGCACCTGGCGCGCCTCGGTCGCATCGACGGGTGGACGAGCAGTAAGATACTTGGGCACAGCGGATCCCTCCTCCTTGGTCCCCTATGCCTACATACTATGCCATGATTGAGGAACGACGCACTAGTGCCTTTGCACCCGA
>CAVTFE010000046.1:0-228334 GCA_963733745.1 uncultured bacterium | reverse complement strand
GGCCTGCTCACTGTCGCGCTCATGGGAGGGTGGCTGCTCTTCGGGAGACAGCTCGCGCCGCACTATTACGCACGCTGGATAGCGGCAGTGCGCAGTGAACGGGCCAATGCGCCAAGTCGTCTCTGGACCTTGTTATCGGGATTCCTTTGTGGCTTAGAAGCCTCGGGCATGGTAGGAAACGCACGAAGCTGCGACACTATCCCAACTTCATCGAAACACGAACCAGATCAAGACACGGGAATAGATGTCACGCGACGCCCTTTGAAGGTTTCGACCATCAGCGCTGCCGCTGAACGGTAGAGGTCATCCCAGCGCTCTGTACGCCATCGTCACCGCACCATGTGTCAACCACGAGCAACGGTCCGCTGCCCAGATCCCAATCGCCCTAATTGCCCGGGGGAAATGGCCCGGCTGCAGCGAGCGCCCAGACAAGTGCAACAACGAGGGCGATGGACAGGAGGATAGCCTCCATAGCTGAGCACGAGGCCAGCCATGGCAAGCACCGTGTCGCTGCTCCTGCGCATGGCGCGACGGGCGAGATGGCCGAGCACTGCACCCATGGCGCTACAGGCCAAGCTGGGGACAAACGACCACTCGCTGGGAAAAGGCCTGCAAGAATGAGGCAAATGAGGAGAAGGCTCAGGAAGCCACACGGGTGGCGACGGCCAGCGACCCGCACCCAAGACGGCGCCACAGTTGCGCCTCTGAAATGGGGCAGTGCAGATCCATTGCTGAAAGTCCCATTGCAGCGGTGAGAGCAGATTGCCCAGCGCTGGTCCAGTGAGGGTCTCTTCTCGGCGCCCGGCCATCTCATGACGTGGATGTGACATGGAGGGAGGGTGCTGTGAGAGGCGAGTGATGGTGGTCCGCTATCCTTTGAGTAGGCGACAGCGGGAGCGACAAGAGCAGTCAGTGATCCGCTTCTCAGTCCTCTGCGCCAACAGCCTCTCAACCATGTACCCCATCAGCAGCACAGGAGCAACCGAATGAACGCCGCGATCCGCTGGAGAATCATCGTCCTGCAAGCCGTCGCTCTCTTCGTCCTCGTGTTGGGCACGGTCGGCGCCTACGCCGCCTACTCGTTCACCAACGACCAGATTCACGCCAACTCGCCCCGCAGCAGATCTTCTTCCCCAAAGACGCCGCCGCCGGCCTGCCCGACAACCTCAAAGCCTACGCGGGCCAGCAGGTCCTCACGGGCGACCAGGCGCACGCCTACGCCGAGAAGTTCCTCGGGCTGCATTTGAGCGAGATCGGGCAGGGCCATCCTTACGCGTACTGGAGTGGCAAGGCGATCGCCGATCGGGCGGCGGCCGCTGCGGCGACCGATGCGACGATCAAGGCCACCTAACGGCGCAGGCGGCCAAGGAGCAAGGCACCGCCGACACGATGTTCAAGGGGGAGACGCTCAAGGGGCTGCTCAATGAGGCGTATGCCTTCTCGGTCTTCGGCCTGATCGCCTTCTACGCCACGATTGGGCTGGACTGGCGGCCCTGTGGTGCTGGGCGCGCTCATCTTCGAGGTCATGACGCCTGGCGCAGCCGCGTAGTGTCGCCGCCATCGTGCAGCCCGTCCCCGCAGCCAGCCGCGAGCCTGTCGCCGTCAACTAGTCCGCGTGATCGCTCCCTAGCATTCAACCAGCAGGGCAGCACAAGACACTGAGCCAGCTGATGATGTGTCAGCGGCCTTTCCTCAGTGGACACCTCCACGGCATACAGTCAGTGAGCGCTCACTACCAGCACATTGGCCGTCAAAGGGGGTATCGCGCGCCTGGAAAGATGAGAAAGCCCGCTCGTACGCTACGCTGACCTGCTCCCCAGTGCTGGTCCAAGGACCATGAGAGACAGCGCTAGGTTGATATTGACTGAGCGAAGACCGTTAGTGGTCCTGGGGTACCACTATGTCAATCACCAGTTGGACGTCGCTCATGTGGCTATTGGTGTTGCTCCTAATGATGTCAGATGAGGGTCAAAGCACACCCATTGGGCTGGAGTCACTGAAATTACAATCCCCATCGATTTAGACTTATGGGGACGGGTGGGACGGGAATCGAACCGGCACCCTGCGGTTTTGGAGACCGAAAGAATATCTGTGTTGATTGCCATATTCCATGCCTTGCTGACTCGTTCTAACAGGGGTAAGATTGCCCGATAAAATAGTGGGCAACATAGTGGGCAAAAACAAGGTCCTATGAGTCCCAGTCCGTCCCAGTCCGTCCCAGTCCGTCCCGTTTCGTTCCGTTCCATCGCATTGCTGCCATTATTGCTGCAGCAATTTGTTCACTCGCGCAGAGGCGCCGCCGCATCGCTCGTATCTCCTCCACCGACCATTCCGCCTGGGCGAGGAAGTGGTGCAGCGGCTGGGTGGTCCGCGTTCACCCTCGTCGCCACGCGGGGCAAGGATTTGCGCTCGTCTGGAGCGAGCAACCCCAGTTCGAGGTGCGTGACCTGCTCGACGTGGCGCACAGTGGTAAACACCGACCGGTCGTGAGCGCAGTAGTCGTCAACACACGCCACCGTCTTTGCAGGCTCGCGCGCTTTGGTCATGGGAGGCCATCCTACACCTCGCGATGCTCCACGTCCCGTCTGCTCGCTTCTCATGGCGTATTGCCGCTCGAATTAAGCCTGCCTACTCCGTGGGGGATTTGCTCTTGGGGGGATTTGCTCTTGCAACAGCTCGACGCGCTCGAACAGGAGGCGGAAGAGAAGGGAGGCGTGCAGCAGCTGCTGGCTGACCACTTCGCCAAGGTGTATAAGGGTCAGCCTTCAGTTGGCGGCATAACGTCCTTGAAAGGCGCTACTCTTGCGACACCATCATCTCGACGACGCAGGCATCTCGCACGCTGTCGGCAGGCTCAGATCGAGCGAAAGGGTCGTAACTCCGCCTCGCTTTCGAGCGGACATGAATCGCTCTGGTCGCAGCTGGCGCAGCGGTGAACGAGATTCCTCAGGCTGGTGTAGGGGCTTTCAGGGATGAGCGCACAGGCCATCGTCACCGCCGCTGCGGTGGCCTTCTTCGTTCGTGATGACGGGCAGATGTGCGTGGCGACCAGTTGGTGCACTTCGCGACAGACGCTCCGAGCTCGCGCAGGCTCATGGTCGCGCATGCTCCCTGCGCATAATAGAGCACCTGGGAGACGGCAGACTTGGCGATCCGCTCCATGGCCAGATGTAAGGGGCACAGCGCCTCCTCTGTCTCCGGACCAGGCTCTGCGCTCTGCTGGCCGATCGATGGGGTCGAGCAGGCTCGCAGGGTCGTGTGTCCTCTCTCGAGCCTCGTGTTTCTCGCTCATGGCGTCATGGTTCATGCTTCACCTCACGGTCCCTGGCAGGCGAAACGTGACCCCGTCACTCTCGCTGTGGCAAAGGGCACTCCAGGTCTCCAGAGCATCCTGCATCATGCTGCTGTGATATCTCATACCCGTTTGCCCTAAACGCTTTCTGTATCAAATAGCAGTCCACCAGTGAAAGAGGGTGGCGCTTTGGAGCACGGCGGGCTGACGTTGCAAGGCGTCACAGCGAGTGGCAAGCGTGTCTTCGAGCGCGGCGAGGGTGGGAAAGTGCTCGTTGACCAGCGGGTCGTCGGTGAACTGCCAGAGGTGTTCGGCGGGTTGGAGCTCGGGGGAGTACGGGGGCAAGAAGACCAGATGGAGACCCTCAGGGATCTGCACCAGCGGACTGACGTGATAGCCCGCCTGATCGAGCACGAGCACCACGCGCTTGGCAGGACCCGCGCCGACCGCGCGGGCAAAGGCCTCGAGCGCCACGTTCATGACCGCCGTGTTGATGGTCGAGGCAAACTGCCACTCGCTGCGCCCGGAGGCCGGATGCACAAAGGCGAGCAGGTAGAGCCACTCAAAGCGGTGCTGCACCCGGACGACGGGCCGCTGCCCGCGCCGCGCCCAGACCGGGCGCAGGATCGGCTTGAGCCCGATCCGATGCTCGTCGGTGGCCCAGACCTCCACAGCAGCCGTGGGATGCGCTGCCTGGACCAGCGCTACTTGCTCGCTGAGTCCGTTTGCACAAAGGCCGCCTGGGCGGCTCCATCCGCTTTGGCGTGCTGCGGACGGGGTCGGTACCGCCGCCAGTCGAGGCGGCGCAGGTACCGCCAGCCGGTCCCTTCTGCTACCGAGCGTCCAAGCTGCTGGCTCATCCACCCCGCGACCTTCGCCGCCGTCCACCGTCCCCCACCCGGCGCCGCCCCCTCCAGCGCCTGGTCCAACGCCGCCATCTGCTCCGACGTGAGCAGTCGCGTCCCCCCCGATTGGCATGGCGTCGATCGCCGATGCCCTGCTCGGCGCCGGCGTTGTAGCGGCGCGCCACCGTGCGCACCCACGTCAGCGAGTAGCCCGTCACCGCCCGCACGCGTTCGCTGGGCTCCCCTAGCGCCAGCAGCCACACGATCTGCCACTGACTGCGCGCCACCGGATCTCCTGCCGCTCGGTAGCGGCGCTCCAGTTCCTCGACACTCAAATCCCCTCGGATGCTCGTTCGTCTTGGCATACGACAACTATACCATGCGATCTGGTATCACAGGTGGCGGGTCGACCATGGTGGTCAACACTGCACAGGTACCGACGTCTACAAGGACGCACTTGGAGGATTCACTGGAAAGGGAACGACACGTTCTCACGCTCTGAGATGACATAATCTAGCGGCTCTCCATGTCGCGGCGAGGGGGAGGGTTAACCAGAGGGTCGCGCCTTCTCCAGGAGTCACGCCCACACCGATACGCCCCCCATGTCGCTCAATGAACTGGCGACAGAGATACAGACTCAACCCTGCCCCCGCCAGTCCGGCTTGGGTGTCCTGCCCACCAAAGCGAGTGAAGATGCGCTCTTGCTGCTCCTTGGGAATGCCGATACCGTGGTCGCGCAGCTTGATCAGCGCATCTCCTTGTCCGCTTGCCGCCGCCGCAGGTCGATCTCTACCTTCTCTCCCGGAGGACTGTATTTCATCGCGTTGTCCAACAGATGCTCGAGTGTTTGCTCGATAAGCCGCGCATCGATGGGCGCCAGCAGCACATGGGTGGGGACGCGCACAATGAGCGGATGGGTGTACGCTCGTCGGCGGACCCGCTCGACCACCCGCCGCACCAACGCGACGAGGTCGTGCGTCTCACGCTGTACTTCCAACTGCCCGGCGTGCAGACGCGTCACCTCGAGCAAGGTGGCGGCGAGCGTCTCGAGCCGCTCGGTCGCCCAGCGGATCTCCTCCAGCGTCTCCTGCTGCCACTCTGCCAGCTCGGGACTGTCACTGCGCCGACTATGGAGGAGCAGGGTATCGACATTCCCGCGTAAGGCGGTCAGGGGGGTCTGCAAGGTATGGGCGGCGAGTCGGAGAAATGTCTTGCTTCACTTGCTCCGGCGTCTGCGTGAGCGGTCACGTCACGGATCACGCACAGGATACAGGGGGTCCGGCGCCCTGCAAGGGGAGTGAGGCTGATCTCCAACGGGAGCAGACGCCCGTCGCGATGGCGTCCGAGCACCTGCACGCCCGCCGCCATGACCTCTGGCCGGGGATCGGCGAGGTACTGGGCCACGAGCGCGTCGTGCGTCTCATGAAATGTCTTGGGCAGCAAGCGGTTGAGAGACTGTCCGTCCAACTCGTGGGCTGTGTACCCAAACAACGCCTCAGCCCGCTCGTTCGCCTGCAGGATGCGCCCGTTGGCGTCGACCAGGACCACGGCGTCGGGGATCGGAGCGACATGGCCGCGGGGGCTTGTCGTTGAAGGAGAGTATGGCGCTGGAGAGCGTTGGTCGTGTACAGTGTCCATCGTGGTGACCTCGCAGGCGCTTTCAAGGGGTCTCGTAGTCGCCTTCGCACTGTCAAGTTGCTCGCACATGTTCGCTACATGCCCAGGACTAAGCAGAGGATTTGTGAGCATGACGGCGCGGGCCTGACGAGATCCACACCGTCCAACGCTTTTGTGAGGAATGCGTGTGCAACCTAATCGGCGACAGCGGTCGATTCGGGAGTCGCCTTTGTCACAGGGGCGCGGCCGCGCGTCGTCATCGTGCGACCAGCGGAAACCATGGCGCGGAAGAAGATCCAGCCTGCAACGAGAATCACGCCCGCCAGCGACACCCACATGATCCACAGCGCCACCTCGGTATTGGTGTTGCTGGTGAACGCCTGCGCGATAGTCGCCAGATTTTCCTGGCTCGCCGCCTCGACCGCGAAGACCTGTGGGAAGTAATAGAGCGTCGCGCCCAGCACGAGGAAGACCGTCGCCAGGCGGAAGGCGTTGACGTCGTCGTCCACGCGCCGCGACATCTTCACCGCCAGCGCTAGCAGCAGGCACAGCGCGGCGATCGGACCAGTGATCGGCAACGCCGCGGTCGTGACGATATTGGGCTGGAAGAAGACGAAGCTCAGCGCAAAGGTGAGGATCAAGACGGCGTCTCGAAACAGCAGGTACGACATCCACCAGATATCTGCGCCCAGACGCAGGCCGCAGCGCCGCAGTGTACGCAGCACATACGGGCGGCCGAGATGCAAGATCAACGTCATCGTCCACAAGGCAGGGAGAAAGGCGACAATCGTCGCGACCATCCACTGGGCGCCGCCCTGTACGAGCGCTTGTGTGATCGCGTTGGTGACATCTTCGGGGCTCATCTACTCGCTCCTGATCTCTCATGTCCGCTGGATCGTTCTCGACCCCGCTGGATCGTTCCCACTTCGTTTCGAGTGGCTGCGCTCACGGCTGTGGCGTCGCCGCGGCGGTGTCCGCCGATACCTCTGGCCGACCACCAGTCCACAGGACGTAGATGACCGCAATGGCGCCCATGATCGCCAGCAGCGCCACCGAGACGTACGCCAGGCCGACGGCCCAGATGGGATTCGTGTTGGTCACCAGGAACTGGGTGATGGTGGCGAACTGGTCAGCGGCCACCTGACTCGCCTGCACGCCCAGCAGATAGGGCACGAAGTAGAGCAGCGCGCCCAGGCCCAAGAGCGCTGTCACCCAGCGATAGGCGGTGAGGTCGTGATCGGGATCCCCCATCAGCTTGATCAGCAGCACGCCGAAGAGGCACGCCGCCGCCAGCCCGCCGGTGAGTGGGAGCGCGTCAGTGACGACGACATCGGGGAAGAAGAACATGAAGCTCATCACCACCCCGGAGACGATGAGCAGGTCACGGAGGCCGACGTAGACCAGCCAGAGCAGGTCGGCGCCCAGGCGCAGCGTGAAGCGGTCAATCATGTCCAGGATATAGGGGCGGCCCAGGTGCAGCCCGAGAATGACGATCCAGATGATTGGCAGCGCGGCGGCGAGCGTGCCTTCGAGGAACTGTTCCCCTCCGGCGTTGAGTCCCGCGATAATCGCGGCGGCGAGGTCTTGTGGTGACATGGGTGCAACCTCCAGGTTTCCATAAGTTCAACTGGGATCAGGCGCGATCAGAGACCGCGCATGCGCAGGCCTCTGATGTTCCAACGACATGGACAGTCGGACAGAGATAGGCCAGATCGCAACGCAGGCAACGGCTGGCCTCGCGGCGCGCCTGCTCTTCGTTGAATCCGCCGACGAACTCGATCGAGCGGTCATGTGCAGCTTCGCTACCAGCAAGCGGCAGCTCCTCGCGCGGCTGCGCGCGCAAGTCCAGGGTGACACTGCCATCCTGAGGCAGAAGCGACGCCGTCATGAAGTCGCCGTCGGGCATCTCAGAGACGGCAGCCGGACTGAGCTTGCGCAGGAAGGCGTGAATCGAGCGCGCGGCGAGCCGTCCATGCGCGGCGGCGTGGATGATGGACTTCGGCCCGTAGGTGACGTCGCCCGCGGCGAAGACGCCTGGCGCTCCTGTGGCGAGCGTCTGTGGATTGATCAGTAGTCCGCCCCACGCGCCGACTTCGACACTGGTGCCGGCAGGCAGGAACGAGGGATCAGGCGCCTCGCCGATGGCCACAAGCACGTGCTCGCAGGCGATCTCGAAGTCTTGCCCGGCGACGGGGACAGGCCGGCGTCTGCCTTGCTCGTCTGGCTCGCTGAGCGCCATGCGCTGGCAGCGCAGTCCGCGCACATGGCCTTCACCAAGGATCTGCGTGGGCGCGGCAAGCTCGTGGAGCTGAATGCCCTCGGCCAGCGCCGCGCGTACTTCCTCCTTCTGGGCGGGCATCTCCGCCTGTGACCGCCGGTAGACGAGATGGACCTCGCTCGCGCCAGCGCGCAGGGCGGAGCGCGCGGCGTCCATCGCGGTGCTGCCGCCGCCAACCACGGCGATCACCCCGCTCAGGCGTGTCTCAGGGTCGAGGTTGTATTCCTTGAGGAAGGTCGTCGCCGGCGTGACACCCCCCAACTCCGCCTCGCCGGGAATATCCAGACGCTGGCTGCGTTGCGCGCCCACCGCCAGCAGCACCGCGTCGAAGCCGTTCTGGAGCGCTGTCAGTTCGACATCGCGGCCAATCGCCGTATCAAGAATGATCTCCACGCCCAGCGCGCGGATCGCCTGGATGTCGCGGTTCAACTCGGCGCGCGGGAGCCGGTACTCCGGGATGCCAATCGACATCATGCCGCCGGCGACAGGCATGGCGTCGTAGATGGTTACACCGTAGCCACGTCGCGCCAGGTAGTACGCCGCGCTCAGTCCGGTTGGGCCTGCGCCGACGATGGCGACGCGCTCGCTGAAGCGCTGCTTCGGCACGGGAATCCGCCGCACGCCAGGGCTGCCATGATCGGAAGCGAAGCGTTTGAGGTCACGGATGGCGATGGGGGCGTCGAACTCGCCACGGCGGCAGACATCTTCACAGGGCGCGGTGCAGACACGCCCGCAGATCGCGGGGAAAGGATTCGGCTCGGACGCCACCTGGAGCGCCTCGTCGTATCTGCCCTCGGCGATCAGGCTAACGTAGAGCCCGGCGTTCGTTCCGACCGGGCATGCAGCCTGACACGGCGCCTGCAGGTCTTCCTTGCGCTCGCCCAGCCAGGTGCGCCATGCCTGCCAGGGCGCCTGTGCGCCTGCTACCTTCCACGCGTGTCCATCGCCCCAGGGAGTCTCACCTGGCTCCTCGGGGAAGGCGCGTGTGTAGGCGTCGAGCGGCTGCCAGCCGTTCTCCGCTGGCAGGTGGGAGACCTGGCCGCGTTCCGCGTAGACCACGCCATGCTGGGCGCCGGCGATGGTGATGGCGTTGGTGGGGCACTCGTGGGCGCAGACCTCGCAGCCGATGCATGCCGCCACCTGCACAGGCGTCAGCATCATCCACGGGCGCTCGCCGTTGGGGCCGGGGATGGGACTTTGGCGCTGATCGTCGGACGCAGGCGCGCCAACTCCAGCCGGTCGCGTCATATCCAGACAGCGCACGGGACAAAGATCCATGCAGATGCCGCAATTGATACAGGTAACGGTATCCACGCGAAACTGGTAGGCCATACTGACCTCCTCATACGAACGGTGGAGAACTGCGTGCGCGTCAGCAGCCTTGCGGTTGCTGGGATGCGCCTTGCTTTGAAGGCCTCATGTCGTTGTGCAGAGTGTGAACGACTGTGCTCTCAGCGCAGTTACGAGAGCACTCAGGGGTATCACGGACTCATCACAAGTGTTCAGGAATCAAAAGCCGAAGCTCACGACGTGTACGTGTGCCTAAGAATCGAGACTCGCTTGCCGAGAGATGCATTACAGAATCGAGCCAGAAAGCCCCTGCTTTCAAGCAGGGGATGAATGGCTCCCGCACTTGACCTCTGGCTGCTCTCGCGACCATAGTCCGTGTGGAGGTCTGCCCCAGAGCCCTTGACCACCGTCATTGACCACCGTCATTGACCACCGTCATTGTCCACCGCCATTGTCCACCGCCGTTGTCCACCACCGTGTCAGGAGAGGCAGGATGCTCCTCTACGAGTACAAGCTACGCCTCTCCCGCGCCCAAGCGGCGGCGATCGACGAGGCCATCCGCACGACGCAGTTCATCCGCAACAAAGCCCTGCGGCTGTGGATGGATGGGCGGGGTGTCAGCGCCAATGACCTGCAAGTGCTCTGCGCCCGTCTGGCTCACGAGTTCGACTTTGCCGCTCGGCTCAACTCCCAAGCCCGCCAGGCCGCCGCCTCCCGCGCCTGGGCGGCCATCGAGCGCTTCTACACCAACTGCCGGGAGAAGCGCCCTGGGAAGAAGGGGTATCCCCGCTTCCAACGCGATTGCCGCTCGGTGGAGTACAAGCAGACGGGGTGGCAGCTCGACGCTGCGGGGAAGCGTCTCACGCTCACCGATGGCTGCGGCATCGGGCAAGTACGGCTCATCGGTTCGCGCGAGCTAGTCGACCTTCCCGCTCGAGCAGATCAAGCGGGTGCGGTTGGTGCGGCGGGCAGATGGCTACTACGCCCAGTTCGTCCTCCAAGTGGAGCGGCGCGTCAGCCATGTCTCCACAGGTTCGGCGCTAGGAATCGATGTGGGCATTGCGACATATGTGACCGACTCGGATGGCCATGCGGTGGCCAACCCCCGCTTCATCCGCCTGGCCGAGATGCGGCTCAAACGGTACCAGCGACGCCTGTCCCGCCGCAGCGTCTACCACAAGAAAGGGAAGAAGCCGAGAACCAACCATGCCACGCGCCAGCGGGCGCGGCACAACCAGTACCCCAAGGATCCAGCAGCGCCCGCCATCCCGTCGCCTTCGCCCATACCGCATGCGCCATCCACCCCTTCCCCACCGCGCCAGTCGGCCAACTGGGGCAAGGCGAAGCAGCGGGTGGGCCGGGCGTACCTGCATCTCCAGCGGCAGCGCGAGGACTTCGCCCGGAAGACGGCGAGCGCGCTCATCAGCTCTCACGATCTGATTGCTCTGGAAGATCTGAAAGTGCGCAACATGGTGCGCAACCGCCATCTGTCCAAAGCGATCTCGGATGTGGGCTGGTCCCGTCTGCGGCGCTGGGTGGAGTACTATGGCAAGCTGCAGGAGGTATTGGTGGTCGCGGTTCCACCCGAGTACACCACCCAGGACTGCAGCGGCGTCCTGCCCGATGGGTCGCCATGCCCAGCGCGGGTACGCAAGTCGCTCAGCATGCGGACGCACATCTGTCCGCGCTGTGGGCTCATCTTGGACCGCGACGAGAACGCCGCCGTGAATATTCTGGCGCGTGGCTTGACGCTGGCGAGGGAGCAGGGACGCTGGCCGCCTGAGGCAAGTGAGATGAGTGAGATGAGTGAGATGAGTGAGACAAGGGAGACAAGGTGAGGTACCGTGGGGCACACGGGAACGTAACGCCTGGGGACAGCCGGGCTCCTGTGTGTCGTTGCGAGACGGCGTGTTGCCCCGGCTGGCGGAACCAGGAATCTCCCGGATGCATCCGGGCAGAGTGTCAATAGCATTCGGTAGAAAGCCATCAGAACGAGTCAGGACGTTGCCTGTTAGGAAGCGCAGGACAGTGGGAAAGGTCATCCTGCTTCGGGAACTGCCCATTCCACTTGTTCAGGCCGAAGTTGCGCACAAGTGCAGCGGTGGAACAAACCGTCGCACGAGGAGGTTGACCACAAGTGCGCCAGCCCTACATTCGCGACGCCACTCCAGATAGAGATAAACGCCTGCGCAAGACCAGATGTAAACGGCAAGGAGAAGAGCTACCGGGTTCACGCCAAGCGTGGGCGGTAGCTCTCGTTGCATGCGCCAGCGATGCCGACACGTGGCTCAGCCACGGCCACGTAAGTGAACGCTGAGGTCCAGAACCGCAATTCGTCCAGTGGTCAGTCCTGGCATCCCAGCAGGAACGCTGATAGTCGAAGACGCCTCGACGGCGCATGACTAGTGGAGGGCTAGCGAAGTGCTGGAACTGCCACGAAGAACGGGATCACCGTCTTCAGATTCGCTAGCAGGCAGTCGATCTCATGCACACTTAGCTCCGTGAAGGCAACCTCGGGGAGCTTGCTGAGCAGCGCCGCGGGAACGGTGTAGGCGACGGTGAAGAAGACCGTGGTCGCCAAGACGGACGGCTCGAACTTGAAGGTGAGTGTGCCCTCAATGCCCCCAGTGAGCTTGCAGACGATGCGGGTCTTGGGGACGAACTCGACGAACTCGCCCATGCCCTCAAAGCGCATGCCCGCCAGATAGTAGACGTAGTCGAACTGGTAGCCGCCGGTAGGCAGCGACTGCACTTGCTTGACCTCTACCAGCCCTGGCCAGATGGCCACGAAATGCAGGGGATCAGCGATATAGTCGAACACGGACTCAATCGGTTGGTCGATGGTCATGCTGCGCTCGAATGTCACCACGGTGGTTGGTCCTTTCTTGGTGGACAAGTGGCCTCCTCATTGAGGCCCCTGCATGGCGTCACGCGCTCCCACAGCGCGCTCAACGCCAGGAACCGTCTGCGCGTTGGAGCTGCGGCCGCGTCTAGTTGATCGGTCCAGACCCTACACGGCTCTTGCGCACACGCTTATGTGTAGCACGCTGACCTCTCGCGGCCATCACCGACCGCAGGAAAAACTTCACAACTGACTCACAGAGGGGGCAGAGCGCTGTAATGGGATTCGCAGCGCACGTGCGCATGGAACTAGCTGGAGGGACGCTGCGGAAGGTGTCGCCTGCCACATGCGCTCCATGACCTCAGCCGCTCGCGTCCACCCATGTAGCAGTCTGGTTGTCTGACCCGAACCCTCCAACGCCAGCTCACTCCGGGTCGGGAGCGGTCACACGGAAGACCGGGTAGGCTGGCGCAATGCGCTCGAAGTCTGAGAGCGGCGCGTCCTTGTTCACTGGTATGTGGGGGCGCGCTCCAGGCGCGTGCTGCAGGTAGACCTGCAAGATTGGCGCCCGCTGCTCGGCAGGGATTTCCTCGAGGCGGATCTCCTCACGCCGACCGCTGCGCAAGACTGCTCGCCCACCTGCTGCGCGCACGTTCTTGACCCACTGCACATCGTC
Organism: uncultured bacterium; assembly: GCA_963733745.1. Taxonomy (GTDB): domain Bacteria; phylum Chloroflexota; class Ktedonobacteria; order Ktedonobacterales; family JADMIN01; genus DASWAC01. The sequence goes on along the minus strand of CAVTFE010000046.1, from coordinate 215,494 downwards.
GCCGAGCATGGACACCAAGTAGCGTTGCCCATCCACAGTGACCATCACCAATGGGAGGGACACAGTCCGTCCGGACGTCCGTCCGACGACGTCCAAGGTAACGGCCCCGAATTTCGCGGCCACGCCCGAGGCGGACACGGTTGCCCAGGTGCGGTTCATAAGGCGCGCGAGGCCGTGGGGTCGCCGCCCACGGTAGAGCCAGCGCGTGAAAGCCTGCGGATACATCGTAGCGCTCCCTTCTTGCGGGACCTCTTGCTCAATTCTTGTGCAAGATCAGTGCTAGCAGGACCAGGAGTATGGCGGCGCCTCGTGAGTCAGCGCGCCAGCCAGATCACGCCCCCAGAGTGAGGCGCTGCCCAGCGCCATCTCGGAGTGTGTTGGAGAGCCGGCTTCTCATGGAGCTGACGCCGTTCTCACGGTACTCGTCCACGTTCTCGTCTGCTGCCTGTTCAGCTTAGGTGGCGCGTATCTCTGCCCACTCACATCTGTGGCCCGCCATCGCACAAAAAGCTCACAGTGGTAAAGCTCACAGTGGTAACATCATCGGCGAGCGTCGGCAAGCAACAGCGCTTTCATTTCGCATGGCGGTTCTCAACGATGTAGGACATCACAGGTTGCCAGGACGTCCGCTTGTGACTCCTCGCGTCTGCTTGGGCAGCAACTAGCTATCTCGTCGAGTCAGCGGGCGGTAGCGAGGCTCCCATCTGAGCGCATCAACACGCTGTTCGAGCGTCTGCGCGTCAAGTGGTTGACCGACTCCTGTACGGGCAGCCTCCATCGCAACGGCGATCGCTACCGCTCGCGCGGTAGGGCGCACGTGCTCAATATCAGGGTAGAGTGGCGCTTCGCGATCACTCCGACTGGGAGCGGCGGCGTAGAGCGCGCGTGCCGCAGCAAGGAACATGCCATCGGTGACGCGGCGTGCGCCCGAGGCCAATACTCCCAGCCCGATACCAGGGAAGATGAACATATTGTTGCACTGGCCGATACGCACAGATCGTCCACCGACCTGCGCCGCTGGGAAGGGGCTGCCGGTGGCGACGAGTGCGCGCCCGTGCGTCCAGCGGAACACGTCAGACGGAAACGCCTCGCTCTTCTCTGTTGGATTGGAGAGCGGGAAGATCACGGGGCGCTTGACATGGCGCGCCATCTCGCGGACGATCCGCTCAGTGAAGGCTCCTGCGCGCGCAGCCGTTCCGATGAGGATCGTTGGGCGCACGTGCCGGACGACCTCCAGCAGGTCAAGCATCTGCGCGTCATGTCCAGGGTGAGACCAGGCAGGTTGAGCAAAGAGGGCTTTCTCCTGGTCGAGATCTGGCCGCCCAATGTGGACGAGGCCGTGGCTATCCAGCAGCCAGATCCGTCCACGCGCCTCCAGCGAGCTAGCGCCGTCCTCGACCATCGCCATGACGAGCAGATCGGCGATGCCGGTGGAGGCGGAGCCCGCGCCGAAGATGACGATGCGTTGGTCGCGCAGCGGCGCGCCGATGACATCGGTGGCGGCGAGCAGCCCAGCGAGTGTGACAGCCGCTGTGCCCTGAATGTCGTCATTGAAGGTACACAGTTGGTCGCGGTAGCGATCGAGCAGGCGGCGCGCATTGCCACGCGCGAAATCTTCCCACTGCAGCACAGCGTTGGGATACACGTTCTGCACCGCAGCCACGAATGCGTCGATGAACGCGTCATACTCCGGGCCGCGCACGCGCTCATGCCGCCAGCCGAGGTAGAGTGGATCGGCGAGCAGGTCCCGATTGTCCGTGCCGGTGTCGAGCGCGATGGGCAACGTGAGGCTGGGCGAGATTCCTGCGCAGAGCGTATACAGTGCGAGTTTGCCAATGGGAATCAGCATCCCGCCAACGCCGAGATCGCCCAGACCCAGAATACGCTCGCCGTCCGTGACGACGATCACGCGCGGATCGGGCACGGGAGCCGCGCGCAGCAAGCTCTCGATGGTGTCCCGCTGCTCATAGGAGAGGTAGAGTCCATGGGGCCGTCGATAGATGTGGCTAAAATTCTGACAGGCCTGGCCAACCACGGGCGTGTAGATAACGGGGCTCATCTCGGCGATGTGCTCTTGGAGCAGACGGTAGTAGAGGACTTCATTGCGGTCTTGGAGGGACGCGAGGTAGATGTAGCGTTCCAGATCGGTCGTCTTGGCGCGAAAGCTTTGGTAGGTGCGGTCAAGCTGTTGCTCGATGGTCATGATGCCAGGCGGGAGCAGGCCATGCAGATGAAAGGTCTCGCGTTCATCTGCGGAAAACGCGCTGCCCTTGTTCAGGCGTGGGTGAGAGAGCAGCGCCACACCGGTCAACGTCGTTTCAATCGGCTGGCTGCTCGCGCTGCCGTCGAACAGAGCCGCACGTGCTGAAGGCGAGAGGTCCGTATCCTCCGTATCCTCCGTATCCACGGCATCCTCGGTTCCAGTGTCCCCGATGTCGCCTCACGCGCTACGAGAAGGCGTATTCTGGTCAGCGGTGATAGGCGAACGTACGCTTGGTCTGGAGAAGCGCCCACTCCACATCGCCAGCATACCATGGAGCGCGACGAGAGGCAGCCGCTAGCACGATACAGAGATGGAGCGGGCTCCCACAGCATATGCTGCTCTTCCGAAGGAAGGCGGCATTGCGCAATGCAGTGACCGTGCGATGGCTCGCCCGTATCACTGAGACGCTGGCAGCGCAGCCCGCCGCCCCTGAGTGCGCGGCTACGATCTTGCTTTGGCTCAGCCCTGGAGCCATCGTGACGACCGACTCGCTCTCGCCTACACTTGTGCAGATCGCTTGCGCCTCTGAGAGTAGAGCACTGCTGCTGGTTGCTCCTGGCTGTGCACAACAAAAGGGCCGCTGCACCTTTGTGCAACGACCCATCCGCTGTTCTTCCCTGCACGTGATACCCTGTGCCGCATGGCACTCTCGAACGCCCTTGCCAGTCCAGGCTGGCTCATTTGGCTCGCTCGGGATGTGTCCACGCAGGCCAGCGCAGCGTCAGCGCCTGTCTCTACAGGCGCTCACCATCCACCTGCCACACCCCATAGAGCACGCGCTGGGGAACGAACGGAATAACCAGCACGAGCGTCATTGTAAGCATGTGTTGGACCTCCTTTCTCGTCCCTCGCCTCGATCTCTCATCCCTGCCCGATCGAGGCCTACTTCCATTCTAGCCCACGTCTCAGCTGGGAGCATGGCGTCGCCGTCACGATCGCGTCACGTCTCCGGGATCGGCGTCACCACCGGTAATCTCTGAGTGTGAGTCGGGCTGGTTGGTGGCCAGTTCGCGCCCCTCACGACATCGCGTGGGGGCGTCAAGACCGCCCCCGGATTGCAGCAACTCGCTTCATCTCGACGGCGACGTGCATGCTGCGCGCACTCCTGCTCAAGCCCGTTGGAAGATCGATCCGGGTTTCCAGGGCAGCCCAAGGATCGGCAGCAGCCAACGATCCAGCCCAATCAGCCCCGCCACCCGCCAGGCAAGCACGAGGAACAACCCCAATGTGCCCAAGACCGGGTTGATGCTGACCGTGCCCGCCAGCAGATAATTCAGGTTCATCAAGACGCCAAAACCCGCCGCGATACCGGTCAACGCACCCAACAAGATCCCCAGGCCTACTGCCACCTCGCCCCAGCGTGACCAAGAATGAGAACGTGCCAGCGTTCGGCAGCACAAAGTTGCGCAGAAAATCCGCATACCACCCTTGCACCGCTGGATGCGCGCCAGTCGACTTGGCGAGCGCGCCGTTGACGAACCCCGTGAGCGCCTTCCCACTCGTCCCCCAGGCAGGATCCTGCACCTTCTCCCAGCCAGCCAGGAACCACTGCGCGCCCACATTCATGCGCACCACAAACCACAACGCCGCCGCTCCGGACGTGGCCAAGAAGAAGCGGGAGATGGCGGGCTCAGGATACTCGTCGCTCGGTGTGCTTGCGACGAGCGCAGAACGATCTTGGGCGTAGCGCGCGAAGGCGAGAATGAGGGAGACGACAAAGAGCACGAGGAGGGCTGGTCCCCACAGGTCGTCGCTGGTCTGTTTCGATAACTCCCAGTACAGATGAAGGAGTGTCCAGATCCCTGCGACCGCGCAGATGGCATACGTTCCCCATTGAAAGACGCGAGTCGGTTGCGCAGACATGGGCCATCCTCCGTTCGAACGAGGCGCGAAGGCCCCGCACATGCGCCTTGTGTATTGGCGTGTACCAACTGTACCATGGTACCAGTGTGCAGTCTAACGCGTACGGCCAGCAAGCGCATGCTAAGGCGCTGGCGGTATCGACCTTTGCGCGCCGATATGACGCCATGTCTGCGTCGAGTCTATTCATGGGCATGCATTACCCCTGCATTATGCCTGGATCACCCCGCGCCGTCATATCTGCGGGCAGGATTGGCGCATGACTGCCCCTCGCTCGTCATCTGGTCGTCCACGGCGCCCGCTTGGCGAGGCCCTGCTCGCCCTTGCCCTCTCCTGCGGTCTCGGGCTGGCCAGTCGCTTTGTACCCGCCATCTGCTTTTCCATGCTCGCCGTCGGCATCTTCCTCCCGCTCGTGTAGGCCGCCGTCACCCACGATTGGCAAGGCTGTCTCTGCTGATCACTTCCTTGGCTTGCAATTTAACCAACAGCAAGTGGTCGACAAACAGGAAGGTTGTCAACGTGTAGATCCTTGCTCGGCGTCGGCGGTGGGCACAGACCTATTTACGGTGTCAATTTGACCGCTGGGAAGCGAGGAGCAGGCGGAGAGCGCTTGCCAACGGGCCGCCCGGGGGAGCGTCCGCAGGGTTTTGGTGCGCTGGCTGGGCTCCCAAGGCGCGAGAGAAGGCGCGAGAGAAGGTACGAAAAGCCGCGTCGAACCCGGGCGGGGGTGCGTCGTTCGACTGGCAGGGGCGGCTGCCACGGTAAGCGCATGTGGTTGACAGCATGGCGTGCGAGTCGCAACTGGACGTAGGCCAGGATCAAGAGCCACGTCCAGCAGTCAGCAGCGTGGGGTGAGCGCAGTTTGGGCGTCGTCCAGTGCAACGTTTGCTTGAAGAAGCGGAAGGTATGTTCGAGCGAGAAGCGCGCGATGTAGGCGCGCCAGACCTGCGCTAAGTCGGGTGGAGTAGAGCCAAACCACCAGAGCCAGAGCGGTGTCGGCGCTTTCGTGGGGCGTGGGAGGCGTTCGACTTCCAGTCGGATCAAAGTCCCACGGACCAGCGGCCGCGGTTGGCGTGTGCCGCGCGTGGCATGGTTTTGTGGGGTGGCATGGAACCCGCTCCAGGCTTGCAGACAGATGCAGCCCGTCGTGAGAATCGGTCGCAGCCCACGTGTCAAACGGTGTCGGCCAGATCGCGGGATCGTCGCAGACGAACTTGGCGCCATGGCGCCGCGGGCCGTCCGGTCTGCGGCTGCGAGGTCGGGTCTGCAGAGAAGCACCGACCCGCACGCAAGCGCACCAGCAGGCCAATGGGCAGATCACCCAAAGCGAGGCTCAACTGGATCGGATCATAGCCCGCGTCGAACGTGAAGATCGGCAAGCTGGCGCCAGGGGCGTGCGGGCCATCCTGTCCACGCCAAGAGCGCACCTGCTCGGCCGCGACCATATTCGGGTTCTCCCCAGGGATGATCCGTCTAACCCGCAGGGGAGCGGTCCAGCTCGAGCCACGCGCTGGGAGCTGCGCCAGCCAGGAGTAGTTCCAGCCCGCGACAATCGGCTGTCCATGAGAATGCCGGTAGGGATGGTGGTAGAAGCCCCGCTCCGGACTCGTTTCCGCATCACAGCGTGGCCAGACACTGGCGTCGACCGCAAACCACGTCGTCGAGGGATCAAGGGGATAGGATGCGACCAACGTTTCCAGTTGATCCCCATTCATCGTCCCCGCGTTGAGCGCATCATAGACGCTGCCCCACTTGCGTTGGCTGGTAGGCGCGAGGCTGAGGTGCGCTGGCGTTTCGAGCGTCGGCGCGCTTAAGATGGCATCGAGTGCCTCAAAGAGAGCATCGCGTCGACACCCAAACGACGTGTATACTTGCTGACGGAAGGCTCGGAGCGCTTCCCATGCTGGTGTGTTCATGTCCAGCAGGATGGCGCCTCGAGCCTCCTTCTGTCGAGGCGCTTCGTCGTATTACTTGCTGTTGGTTAAATTGCAAGCTTAGTCGCGCACGGCGCTGCGCAGTCGTGACGCATCTGTGGCGCGCTGACGGGGTGGGCGTGTTCAGCATGTGATACGCGGAGCATATGTTTCTCCGTACGGACCTCGTCGTGATCGTCCGTATGGAAAGCGAGCGAGAGAGCATGTCAACAACCCTGATCCCCGACACATATGACGTTTTGGCTGATTCGGTTGCTGGTACGACCGTGATTGACTTCAAGGAGAGCCCGACGACGGCGCAGCGGCCGACTGCACGGCAGTGGTTGCTCGTTGGTGGTGTAGTCGGCGGATCCATCGCCCTCGCAACTGCCGCTACCATTGTGGCCACTGTTATCGCGAAGCGACCTGCTGCGCCACGCCAGCTCTTCGGCCCGCGCCCGGTGCGGCGGTACGGCATGCGCCATATGTCGACACCGCGAGGCGGGGCCGCGTGGCTGGCCTACACCTACCGGCTGCCCGACTTACGGGTGCGGCTTCCGGAGATGAAGCTCCCCAAGAGAGCGATTCCCACCGCGCGAGGACACCATCGATAACACAGGTGGCCGCCGTGGCGTGCCCCCTTTCTACTAAAGGAACGGGGCACGCCAGCAGGTTGGCCGATCTCACTCCCACCTCTTGGCCATGCTCAGGAGCCACGATCAGAGCAGGCCCCAGAGCAGGCATGCGCGTAACTGAGGTGGTGTCATGATTCTGGCACCTCCGCTGGAGGTGTCGTGTGCTCGTGAGATGAGAATAAGAAGAGGGTGACAAGATGAAAGCATTTGTGATGCGCTCACTTGGCCAGGTAGGATTCGCCGATAAGCCCATTCCGACCCCTGGCCCCAACGACGCCATCGTAAAGACCACACGCGCCTTGATTTGCACATCAGATTCGCATACCGTGCGGGGCGCGATTGGTCCGCGTGAAGATCTGACCTTAGGGCATGAGGCGGTGGGGGTGGTCTACGCCGTGGGAAGCGCCGTCACGCGCTTTACACCAGGTGACCGTGTTGTTGTCGGCGCCATCACACCGGATTGGGGCGACCCCGCCTCGCAGGCAGGGCATTCCTCGCAATCTGGCGCCCCACTCGGGGGCTGGAAGTTCTCGAATAGCAAGGATGGGGTGTTCGCCGAGTATTTCCACGTCAATGAGGCGGACGCCAACATGGCGCTGATTCCTGAGAGCGTCTCTGACGAGGCGGCGGTCTACTGCTGCGACATGCTCTCCACTGGCTTTCTGGGCGCGGAGAACGGCAACATTCCGATTGGTGGTACCGTCGCCGTCTTCGCGGAAGGCCCGGTGGGACTGATGGCGACAGTGGGCGCCAAGTTGCGCGGCGCAGGCTTGATCATCGGCGTCGAATCTATTCTCAAGCGCCAAGAGCTTGCCCGCGTCTATGGGGCCGATGTGATTGTCGACTTCACCGCGGAAGACCCGGTCGAACGCATTCTCGCGATGACGGATGGACAGGGCGTTGACACGGCGATTGAGGCGTTGGGCGCGGAGATCACCTTCCAGAATTGTGTCAAGGCGACCAAGCCCGGAGGGACGATCTCGAATGTTGGGTATCATGGGGAAGGCGAGTTTGTGCGCTTGCCCCGTGTGGAATGGGGCGTCGGGATGGCGGAGAAGACGATCACCACCGGGTTGTGCCCTGGTGGCCGACTGCGCATGGAGCGCTTGCTCCGCATACTTGAAGGCAAGCGGGTGGATCCAACCTTGATGACGACCCATACCTTCGCCTTCGACGATATGGAGCGAGCGTTTGAGGTGATGGATCAAAAGCTCGATGGAGTGCTCAAGCCACTCATTGTCTTCACATGAAAAGAGTGGATCGAGGCGCTCCTGCCGACGCTGCGCCGTGTCGTCGGTGAGAATCAGGTGTTCGAGATGCCGCCTGCGCTCGGCTATGATGACATCTCGGTCCTCGTCAACACGTCTGGCGGGCCTATGTCGACTTCGGCGTCCAGGATGTCCGGTTTGCGGGCAATCAACTTTTTGCGGTCGATGGCGGGCGTGGGTTGTTCCCGAACCACAATGCCGCGTTCTATGCGGATGATGGCAGCCTCGCTACTAGCGTCTGCGTCCATGCGTATGTGGCAGTCGATCACCTTAGCGTCCGGCTAGATGTGACAGCATGACTGCCAGCGCAAGGGATAGGTGTGACGCCAGGAACCTGCTCGTGTCGCCGGCGCGAGGTACCCAAGCGACGCTGACGCGGCCTGTGGTTGCTCATGCGTGTTCACCACCTGCGCTGTCCGCGAAAGTGCACGGTCTCGCTTCGTGTCGGCAAGAGCGGGATGCGCCATGCAACCACGGTCAGCGCCGCCGCCCGGATGCGGGCTGGCTTGCGCAAGTTCCTGGCGGCACACCGCATGAGTCGCGCTATCGCATCGCCGATGAAGGCGTCGCCGCGGCCAACGCGCCGGCCTAGTTGTGATGGAGATGCAGCGGCCTTTGGGGACCCAGTCCTGCACTCCTTGTCGAGACGCCGTGGCATGGTATGCTGCCCTGGGTTGGTCCAATGATTGTCGCATTCTACATTGACTAGTGATCATCCAGGAGGCGAGCGATGCATGAATGGACGTCACGGCAGCGTATTGAACAATTCTGGCAGACGATGAACACGAATGATTGGCATGCTGTCAGCGCATTGCTTCACGACGACTACCTTCTTGTGTATCCACAATCAGGTGAGCGCTTTCGCGGGCGAGAGAACTTCATCGCGCTCAACTCCCAGTATCCGGCCGCGGGCGCTTGGCGGTTCACGGTGCATCGCCTCATCGCTGATGAGACGGAGGCAGTCACCGAGGTAGGCGTGACCGATAGCGCGCGCACGGACCGTGTCATCTCCTTTTTCGAGTTCCGCGATGGTCTCATCTGGCGCATGACCGAGTTCTGGCCTGAACCTTTTGAAGCGGCTCCTTGGCGCGCGCAATTAGTCGAACATGACCAATGACCGCATCGCTCAACTCGATCGCACCAGATATCGCTCGATTCGTCAGAGAGACCCTAATCACCTGAGAGCTGGCCATGGCGCGTGACGATCATTTCGGCGCGCGCTTGGGCTATTGTTCAAAGCCGGTCAAGCGCAGGTGAAGGCAGGAGAGCGTTTTCCTCGAGCTGTTGGCGGGCGACACGTGCGGCGGCGATGCGAACGAGGAGGGGAAGTGGATGCGCAGAGTGCGTCGCGTGGCGGTGGTGACGAGCGGCGGTGACGCGCCAGGCATGAATGCCGCTATCCGCGCGGTTGTGCGGACCGCAAGCGCACAAGGCATTCATACACTTGGCGTACTGGGCGGCTTTGCTGGCCTCGTGGAAGGGCGCTTCCAGCCTCTCAGCGATCGCAGTGTCGGAGGCATCTTACAGCGTGGTGGCACGATCTTGGGGAGTAGCCGCTTCTCTCCATTTTGTGAAGACGGCGCGCAAGGTGAGGCCATCGATCAGCTCCGGCGCGCCAAGATTGATGGTCTCATCGTGATCGGGGGCAACGGCTCACAGTGTGGAACGTTGGCGCTGCACGAGCAGGGCTTCCCAGCGGTTGGCGTCGCCTCAACCATCGACAACGACCTGGCGGAAACTGAGACGACCATTGGCGTTGATACGGCGCTCAACACGGCTGTTGGTTACATCGATCGACTCAAAGACACCGCGAGTTCACACCACCGCGCGTTTATCGTCGAGACGATGGGACGCGCGTCTGGGTATCTCGCGCTCATCGTTGCGCTGGCGACCGGAGCTGAAGTCGCGCTCGTCCCTGAGACCACGCTGACCGCCGAGGAGGTCGCGGCAGACGTGCGAGCGAGCTACGCGCGCGGCAAGGCGCATTACATTGCTGTGGTGGCGGAGGGAGCGACCCCTACTGCCCGCGAGCTGACAGAGTACCTTGGCCAACACCCAAGCGGTTTTGAGGCGCGACTGACAGTGCTGGGGCACGTCCAGCGAGGCGGCGCGCCAACTATGCGTGATCGCCTGCTAGCAAGCCAATTGGGCGCGGCGGCGGTAGAGACGCTTGTGGCGGGACGTTCAGGCGTTCTGATGGGCTGGCGCAGTCACGCGGTCGACGCCATTCCCTTGGACGCAGCCATCCGACCCTGCCGCAAGGTGACTCCCGAGCTTCTCTCCCTCGCACGGACGCTGGCGCGCTAGCGTCGTACGCAGGGAGAGACAGTGACGCACGGACAATGGGGTGGTCCGCAGGATCGTGGTGATCTCCTCCTCTTGCGCGACGACGCAACGCGCGCCGCAGCCATTGCCTGCGCGGACAGAACACAGATGCTCGTCGCACGTCAGAACAACCTCCACGGCGTGCGGTCGGTGTATGGGTTGCTTCAGCGCTTTAGCTCGTGGTGGGTATGTGATGGCTATGTGATGGGGATGTGATGCGACGGCCTGGCATGAGAGCGGCGTGTGATATCTGCCCGGTATCCTCCTTCTAGATCGATGGACGGGCCATCGAGATCATCGAGATCTTCCACTCACGTCTCTCTCAGACACCAAAGGAGCCATTGAACATGAACGCCGCCATCCGCTGGAGAATCATCGTCCTACAAGCCGTCGCGCTCTTCGCCCTGGTGTTAGGCACCGTCGGCGCCTACACCGCCTATTCGTTCACCAACGCGCAGATTCACGATCAACTTGCCCCGCAGCAGATCTCCTTCCCCAAAGACGCCGCCGCAGGACTCCCCGACAACCTCAAAGCCTACGCGGGCCAGCAGGTGCTCACCGGCGACCAGGCGCACGCCTACGCCGAGAAGTTCATCGGGCTGCATCTAAGTGAGATTGGACAGGGCCATCCCTACAGCTACTGGAGTGGCAAGGCGATTGGCGATCGGGCAGCGGCTGCTGCGGCGACCGATGCGACGATCAAGGCGCAACTGACGGCCCAGGCCGCCCAGGAGCAAGGCACTGCCGACACGCTCTTCAAGGGCGAGACGCTCAAGGGACTGCTCAATGAAGCGTACGCTTTCTCGGTCTTCGGCCAGATCGCGTTCTACGCCACCATCGGACTGGGACTGGCCGCCCTGGTGGTGCTGGGCGCGCTGCTCTTCGAGCTCGTCGACGCCAGGCGCAGCCGCAACAGCGTGACCCAGTTCGCGACGATGACGCCCAGCCGTGAACCCGTCGCCGTCAACTAGTGCACTCACCTGCATTTAGCTTCCAGTCAAGGGCAACGCACGAGGCCGCTGAGCCAAGATCAGCGGCCTCGTCGCTGTACTCGGTATCTACGCACACTGACGCTTTCCACTCTGCAGCAAGTCCGTACACCAATCTCTTTGGGCAAGGCGCAGAGTATTGGCAGACTCCTCTACGGCGTCTCAGTGGCCAGCGGGAGCGAAAACCAGAACGTAGCGCCCTGACCTTCCATGCTCTCAATCCCTACGCGCCCATGGTGGAGTTCAATGATCTGTTTGCATACATGCAGTCCCAGTCCAAGACTGCCCACAGTGACTGTGGCGCTTTGCACTTTGACGCCCGGCGCACGATAGAACAGGTTCCACACGCGGCTCTGTTCTTCCCACAGCAACCCTGGACCCGCATCTTCGACCGAGACCACCGCTAGACCCCCAGAGACTTCCAGCCGGACCACGACAACACTCTCGTCAACTGAATACTTGAGCGCATTCGTCAGGTAGTTACTGAGTACTTGCCCCAATCGCTCCGGATCCGCATTGACCAGGACTGGCTGCTCCTCAGCTGTCTCAAGCCGAATCACGCGACCTGGCGCTGCCATGCGCTGTGCGGCTACAAATGTTCGTAGCAGCGAGCCCAGATCGCACTCGCGTACCTGCAACTCCAAATTTCCGGTACGGGCGCGCACAATATCAAAGAGCACCTCCACCAAGCGCGCTAGGCGATCCGATCCGACCACCGCCTCCGCCAGGCTTTCTCGTATCGCGCCGAGGTCAGCGTCCAGCGTGCTCAGGCTTCCTTGCTCCAGTAGGCGGTCGAAGTCGTGCAGAGCTTGCTGCGTATTGCCCGTGATCGCCGCGACAGGCGCGCGGATATCATGGGACGCCACGCTTAGAAACTCATCCAATCGTTGACTAATCTCGCGCGCTGCCAGCTCATTGACGCGCGCTGTGTCCACCTGGCGTCTGGCGGCTTGCTCTTCAATATAGAGTCGTGCTCGGTCAATCAGATGCGCGACACGCTCGCCGACAAGTTGAAGGAGGCGGACATCGGTGTCGGTGAAGCGGCGCTCGATGACGCTGTCGACATGCAGAACGCCAATAAGTTCCCCGTCAACTAACAAGGGAACCCCCACAAGGGAGCGAAACTGCTCACGCAAGAGCGGGTTTGCCACCTCAACCTCCCGTAGGTCATCCACAATGACGGGCGCCTGGGTGGCCGCGATACGCCCTGCTATCCCTTCCCCAAAGGGGATGCTCACCTGACCGGTAAGGTTTTCCTCTAAACCCTGCGCGGTCGACAGCGTCAAGGTCTGCTCGCCACTATGTGCAAGCAAAATCGCCGCATTGTCCACGGCCATGACCTGACGAATCCGGTCGAGCAGCGCCGGGAGCAGTTCCTCCAATGTCACCTTACGCAGCGCGCTGTCGGTGATCGCTTGAACCTTGCGCAATTCTTGGTTGGCCGCCTCCGCGCTCGCGCGCTCAGCCTCGACCCGCCGCCGGTCCGTGATATCGCGCACAATGGCGACTACGACAAACTCCGCCTCGCCCTCGAGTGGGCTCAGGCCAACCTCAACGGGAAATTCGCTGCCGTCACGTCGTCGGCCAAACAGGGGCAAGTCCAGACCCATTGGGCGTGTGCGCGGCTCCACCGAGTAGCGCTCACGATGGTGCGGATGAATGGCGCGAAACCGCTCGGGGATGAGCGTCTCAATTGGTTGACCCAAGAGGTCTGCGCGCGCATATCCAAACATGAGCTCTGTCTGGCGGTTGACGAGCGAGATCTGTCCAAGATTATCCACAGCAAGTATCGCGTCAGGCGCGAGCTCGATGAGAGCGCGGAAATGGCTCGCCTCAGCTTTTTGCTCAGGAAGGCGGGTGGGGGCGCTGAATCGACCGCGCTCCTGTGGCGCGCGCCGCTGGGAAGACCGAGGCGAGACTCGAGGAGAGGAACGAGGAGAAGATGGGCGGTTTGTTGGAGAATCAGCGGCGTCCGCTGTGAGATTCACTCGTGAATGAACGGGGGGGTCCTTGGTCACGACATCGCCTTAGAACTCAAGAGAGCCGATGAAAATTGGCCCGAACCTGAGCGAGCCACCGCTCACCATTTTCGGTGCGCCACGTCTATCTCAGTATAGCATCGCGCAAGAACCGCTGAGCAAAGGTCTCTGTGATGGAAACGCAAGAGTGCTGGGGAGATTGTGACGCATTCGTGAGGTGCAGGCTCTACACTGTATGCGATGCTCATTGATACGGGTGTTGAATGGCGTGGAGCTCCCTCGGTCGACTCATTGAGACGGTGCGACCACATGAGGCCACGCACTACCTGCCGATACCAAGACACAAGTGAGGTACGCGCCATGCCTAATCTTTCCTACTCCCCTTCGGCGGTCCCAGCATCGCAGATTGAGCAGCTTTGGTCCCATCAGCTCATGGACGCCATCCCAGACGCCGTCGTGATTGTTGATGCTGCTGGCCTGCTTCTCATGGCGAACAAACAGGCTGAAACACTCTTTGGCTACACCATGGAGGAGATGCTCGACCAACCACTGAATCTGCTGCTGCCGGAACGCTATCACCTGCGTCATCAAGCGCTACTGGCAGGCTACACAGCGAAGCCCCATGTGCGCGCAATGGGCTCGGGTCTCGAACTGTTCGGACGACGGAAAGATGGGCAAGAGATACCGCTCGAGATCAGTTTGAGTCCACTGACACAGGATGGGCGCCTCTATGTGCTGGCGACGATACGTGACGTGACCGAACGACGGAACGCCGAGCAGATGAAGGAAGAGTTCATCGAGACCGCCGGGCATGCGCTGCGGACACCGCTGGCAGCATTGCGCGGCTATGTCGACACCCTCGTGCTGCATACCAGCCGTGGGCGAGGACCTTCGCTGGCCGAGTGGCAAGTGGAGGCCATCGAGGAGATCGATCACGCCGCTGAACGGCTCGAGGCGCTCGCTCAAGCGCTCCTGGATGTGACGAGAATCCATGCAGGACAGCTGGTGCTCCGTCGTGAACCACATGACCTCGTGGCGCTGGTGAGGCGGATCGTGGCGCAGCGCGAGCGCCTCGCTGACAGTGATACCTTCGTGTTGCGCGCAGGCGCTGAGCCACTGGTAGCGTCGATCGATGCGCGACGCATCGAGCAGGTCCTTCTCCACTTGATAGCCAACGCCATCAAGTACAACCCTAATGGTGGGCGCATAGACATCGCAATCCGTCGCCACCCCACACGGCAAGAGGCGATCATCTCGGTTCGTGATCATGGCGTCGGGATCGCTCCAGAGCAGAGAGAGCGTCTCTTCACCCGTTACGGTGGACATGAGAATGCAGCCGGAGTGGCAGGGACCGGACTCAGTTTGTACCTCTGCCGACAATTCATCGAACGGCACGATGGGCACATCGGGGTACGTTCTGGACACGACAAGGGAGCCACCTTCTGGTTCACGCTTCCGCTTGAGCAAAACGCTGATGAGGAGCATGACAGCCAGAATGGCTACCAGGAACACACGCGCTGAAGGGTGCGGTGGCTTACCTTCTGGGCCAGAAGGCCCTGCGGGGCAGGGGATGAATGGCGCCTGAGCTCGCCGTGTGGGAGCGTGTCCCCCTACTGCAGGGCATGCGGAACTTCATGCTTGCGGAGGTAGCTTGGGGCCACGACATGATGGTGTCAGACTGGCGAGGCGTGCCTCCTCAGCGGTCATCAGCCCAGGAATCCCCTGGCGTTAGCCACGGGGGAGTGGTCAAGTGAGGGCGTGTCAGCTGCCGTCCTCATGCCAGCAGATGCAGCGCATGAGCGACACGCTCCAGTCCTTCACGAAACTGAGGGGCGGCAATGTTGATAAGGGCACGTGCGCGTTCGGACAGATCGCGTCCATGCAGCGAGGCAACGCCATATTCAGTGACGACATAGTGGATGTGCGCCCGGGAGGTAGTGACACCCGCGCCCGGCGCCAGGACCGGCGTGATGCGTGAGACGCGCCCATCCACTGGCGCAACGAGCGCGTCAACCGCGTCAAGGCGCGCGCGATCAGGAGCGGTCGCGGGCAGCGCAATGATAGGACGCCCCTGAGCGGCGAGAGCTGTGCCCCGCATGAAGTCCATCTGGCCGCCCACGCCGCTGTAGATCCGCGCGCCCAGCGACTCCGCGCAGACCTGCCCGGTGAGATCGACCTGAATCGCGCTGTTCACCGCTACCATGCGCTCAAACTGCCGGATGAGATGGGTGTTGTTGGTGTAGTCTGCGGACCGTAGCTCCACGGTAGGGTTATCGTCGATGAAGTCGAGGAGGCGGCGTGACCCTGTCACAAAGCTGGCGACGATCTTGCCGCGATCGACGGCTTTGCGCGCGCCCGTGATCACGCCCTGCTCGACCAGATCGACCACACCATCGGAGAACATCTCGGAATGGATGCCCAGATCACGCCGGTCGGAGAGCGCCTGGAGCGTCGCATCGGGAATCGCGCCGATACCAAGCTGGAGCGTTGCGCCGTCTTCGATGAGGGTGGCGACCTGCTCTCCAATGCGCGCATGTGTCGCGTCCGGCCTCTCATCGGGCAGAGCCCGCTCGACGGTGTAGAGCGGCTCATCCCAGCGCACGGCGTACGCAATGCGCTCCAGCGGGATAAAGCCCTCGCCATGAACTCGTGGCACCTGCGGATTGACCAACGCGATGATGTGGCGCGCATGATTTACCGCCGCGCGCGTCACGTCCACCGATGGCCCCAGCGAGCAGTAGCCATGCGCATCAGGCGGGGAGACCTGGAGGAAGGCGACGTCTAGCGGCAAGCCGATCTCGGAGGCGAAGAGCGCGGGAATGTCGGATAGGAAGATGGGGGCGTAGCTGGCGCGCCCGCTGTTCACCGCAGCGCGGGTGTTCGCGCTGACGAAGAGCGCGCGCAGGCGAAAGTGTCCCTCCCACCGCTCATCGGTATAGGGGGTTGGCCCGTAGGTATGCAGGTGCGTGATCTCGACGTCATGCAACGTCTCGCCGCGCGCGACCAGCGCCTCAAGGAGGGGCGTGGGCGTGGAGCAGGCGCCCTGGACGAAGACGCGATCTCCCGACTTCACGGTGGCGACCGCCTCTTCAAGAGAACACCAGATCGTCATGACGGATTACCACCTCTCGTACCACTATTGCGTCATTGGATGTCAGGCTGTTTGTGGATCATTGCTGCCGAATCACTTCTCTTTCTCAGTGTGATCAGCTGGACGGGAATCGCGGGGGAGCCGTGATGTCCAGCGTGGCGAGGATGTCACCGCCGTCGTAGCGCGTGTGACAAGGAAAGCCACAGTTGTGCAAGACATCCAGCATACGGACGTTGGTTCCCATCGTCAGCGCGACAAAGCGCTCGACGCCATGCGCATGGGCATACGCAGCGAGCTGATGCAGTAAGGCAGTGGCGATACCGTGGCCTTGCCAGGCGTCCTGCACAACGAAGGCGACCTCGGCCTCGCTCTCTTCGGTCGTCCGGTCATAGCGCACGACCGCCAGGAGTTCCTCCGCCTCGCCCTCGCCGCGCGTGGCGACGAGCGCCATCCGATTGACATAGTCCACATGCGTGAACTGTGTCGCCTGTTCAACGGAAATGCTTGGCAGGGTGCGGAAGAAGCGGAAGATGATGGACTCCATCGATAGATGGGCATGGAACGACTGCAAACGTACGGTGTCGTCTGCATGGATCGCCCGGACATGGACGCACACTTCCATCTCGCAAGGTGAGATCGTGTGTCAGCTGCAGCGCATCCTCTGGCAACCGCTGTTGTGAACTCTCATCCGTGTGGGAACCGTCCTCTTGGACTATGAGTGCGCTCGTCATACCCCTATCCTCCTCATGATGAAAGTGGCTTGGGTCACAGCGGGCTCTCGCCCTCACAGTGAGAAGGATGGCGCCGTGACATCACAGAGCGATCACGTCACCTGGCAGCGCTCGTCACACCATACTCACAAGGAGTGGCCTCTTCTCTCATTCCCTGAAGCAGCCTCACACATCTATCGCGGCTGATTCGCCAGCAGGTAGCCAATGCCGACCTTGGTCAGGAGGTAGCGTGGATGGGTATGGTCATCTTCGATCTTGCGGCGCAGCCGATTGATGTTCACCTGCAGCATGTGGCTCTCGCCGATGTATTCGGCCCCCCACACATGCTCCAGCAAGAGATCCTGCGTGACGACTCGCCCGGCGTTCTGCGCCAGGTAGGCGAGGATGCGATACTCGGTGGGTGTCAGCGTGATCTCCTGCCCGCGCATCGTCACCAGATGCTGCACGTAATCCAATTCAAGCTCGCCAACCGTGATCTTCGCGCTCAGGCTGTGGGAATCCGCGCCGAGCTGCGAGCGCCGCAACACCGCCCGAACTCGTGCCAGCAACTCTTCGACACTGAACGGCTTGGTGAGATAATCGTCTGCGCCCAGATCCAGGCCGTGTATCTTGTCCTGATCCTGCCCACGCGCTGTCAGGAGCATAATGGGCACGGAGGAGAACTCGCGCACCCGCTGCGTGACCGTGAAGCCATCCATCCGGGGCATCATGATGTCGAGTAGGACGAGATCGGGAGTGTGCGCCTCGATCTGTTCCAGCGCCGCCTGCCCATCACTGACCGCGATCACCTCATAGCCATCTAGTTCTAGGTTGCGGGTGACCAGTCGTAAGATTTGTGGGTCGTCATCCGCGGTCAAGATCGTCGTTTTCTTGGCAGGCATCGCTCATCCTCTCAGTCGTCGGTCGTAGGCTAGGACTAGTTCGCAAGACCGCTTCGCGATTCATCATACTCTCACGTCAATTCACATCGCTGTGACGCTGAGGTTTCCCCATCGCAGATTTGACTGTCTCCTTGTATCCGCGTCAGGGAACGATGAAGTCACTTCGCTTTGGACACGCCTACTCAACCATACTACTAATATCCTGGCCACTTGGAGATCTCAGCCTCCGGCTCGCGTTCCTCTTCATTGTGAAAAGGCGGCGAGGTTGTTGGGTTCGGCGCACGTACGATCAGGAGGGGCAGCTTGCTCGTCTGCAGCACACGATCCGTGACACTGCCCAATGCCCACAATTGCACCCCACTGCGCCCGTGCGATGACATGGCAATCACATCATATCCGGACCGCTCTGGATATCGAGTCGCCGGAGATCCTTCATCAAGGATAGCGGCCGCTACATCTTGATTGAAGACAACCGACCAGGAGATATGGAGTGGCGTACTGCCCTGCGATGCCTGCTTGAGGCGCTCGGCCGTCGCCCGTAGATATCGCTTCCGCCTCGAGGCGCAACGTCTCTTGCGCGTCATGTTCATCTGTCTGACTTGGCGCTTCTTCCAGTGGCACCACGTGAAGGAGATGGAGCGCGCCGTGGGCTGGCGCGGCCAATGCGGCAACGAGCTGCGCCGCTGGTTCGAGCGCGGTCTCCGCCTCCGGTGAGCCGTCCAGTGGTACGAGCGCATGCACTAGGATGAGGGCTTCCTCGGCGCTCAGCAGAGGTGGGCCATCCGCATGCAGCACAACCGTTGGAATGACGGCATGCCGTGCGACCTTCTGAGCGACGCTTCCCAGCCTCCAGCGCATATACCCTGTGTGGCCATGGCTGCACATGATCGCGAGGTCGGCATGGGAGGCCTTCGTCATGTCAAGCAACGCGGGCGCAACAGCTGTCGCCTCCTGTAATTCGACTTGTGTCGCCACATCCAAGAGGTCAGCTCGGTGCGACACCGCCTCTAAGTAGCGCGCGGCGGTGTCGCGCTCGCGTGTCAGCAGAGCCTCCACGGCGGCGGGCTGAAGAGCGCCATACGAGGGCGGAGCACTAATCACGCGCGCCAGAATCACGACGCCGCCAGCGACGCGGGCGAGATAGGCGGCGACAGGTAACGCCAGTTCCGCACGCGCGGAGCCATCGAGAGGAACGAGTATGCGCCTGAACATCGTGGATCTCCTCTCGTCTTCGTCGCCTTTCGTGTCAACATGCCTGTGACACGCATCTCCACGCATCTCCACGCATCTCCACGCATCTCCACGCATCTCCACGCATCTCCACGCATCTCCACGCATCTCTCGCATTGTGCCCTTGTGGGCGAACTGGAGTGTTCAGCCTGCGGACGCTTCGGCGGACTGAAGCTGCTTACGGTTCATAGAGCCTCGGGTGCGCGTTTGCTGTGCGGATGCGGAGTGTGGGCGTAGGACACGGCGTCGCTTCTGTGACGTTTGAGTGCCAGCGCACACGTGCAGCAGACCCAGCTTGGTAACGCGGTATCCGAGCGCGTGTTCCTGCTCCGCAGAGAGAATATGCCCACATTGCACGCACGTCAAATAGCCACATGAGTAATCTTGTTCCAAGGCGAGATCGCCGTGGCAATGTGGACATGCTTTGAGGAGAAGCATGATCCTGTTCCTTTCTGTCGGTGTTGCGCATGGTCTATCTACCGTGGCGCGCCGTGATGAGACGCCTTTGATCCACAGATGCGGACGTCGATGAGCCCGCCTACAGAGAGCCTAAAGGAGTCACGGCACGATCGCATCAAGATTCCAGACACACGGGTCACAGATCGCTCACGCATCGATCCGTGCGGTCGAATAGTTGCGCGGCGCCAGGTCGAACCATCGCTCGCACCCATTGCGCGGATCACAGCTATCACCTGACAACTCGTACCACAGAAAGTGTTTGAGACGCCTTATTTCCAGGAAAGCGACAGCCGCCTCTGATGGAACCGGGACGCGTGACACCGCTCGCTGAACAGCAATGTGCGCAGGGCATCAGCTTTCCCGATCACCGTGGTACCTCGCGTCACGATTATGGAGCCTAGGGTGTGTAGCATACGGCCACCAGCAGCCCCTCCCGGCTGAGCAGTCGCGCGGTGATCTGCGCCCAAGGCTCCGTGTGCGCGCCATGGTTCAGCCGATAGCCCCTGCCTCCTAATTCAGCGGCAGCCGCGGCGACGTCGGTGACTTCGAACTCGATAGTCGCTTGCGGCGCCGAAACGTCGCTCGGCCACACCTTCGTCCCGAAGCACGCCTGCGCGGCCTCCGAGAGTGGCCAGAGCCCAAAGTGCTTCACACCACCAAGCTTCTCGCTGAATATGTAGTCGCCTTCCCCGCCCTCAAAGGACAGGCCAAGAGCGTCCTGATAGAAGGCCCGCGCGGCATCGGCATCGCGCACGATTGGAGAAACATCGGCAACGAACAGCACTTCCACGGGAATCACCTCCGGTACATCGCATCTCTTGGCATCTCGCGCTTGGGTGGCCAAGGACCGCAGCGGCAACAAAGCAGGTTGCGAACATCCAATCACTGCGGCGCTACCGATTTCCCTCCCGCTCCAAGGGAAACCTGTCATCTCAACACTTCATTCGCCATGCGCTTTGGGCGCAGGAGCCCAGCCGCCGAAACGGTCAGGATCGAACGCTTTGAGATCCACATCCCACGATGGTGGGCGTTGCTGCATGAGGTCTGCCACCAGCTGGCCGGTGAGTGGCCCTAAGAGAATTCCGTCGCGATAGAGTCCCCCGGCAATCCATAATCCCGGTATGCTCTGGCTAGGCCCAATGAGTGGGAGTCCATCCGCCGATCCCGGACGCAGCCCTGCCCACGCGCGAAGCATGTGTGCGCTGCCCAAGCCGGAGGTGAGCTTTGCAAGAGCAGTCAGCAGAGTGGCGATACCGTCAGCGGTCACCGCATTGTCGAAACCCACCTGCTCGACCTTGGCCCCGACAGCGATCGTCCCGTCGGGTTTCGGCACGATCCCGCCGACACCGGTAGCGTACACAGTATGGCGCAACTGTATTCCGGGCAGCGCTTGCAAGGCCAGCATCTGGCCTTTGACGGGGAAAATAGGCGGAGCCGGAGTGCTTACGTGCCACTGTGCGGCCCATGCGCCTGCCGCCAGGACGATGGCCCCCGCATGGAGGGGGCCTTGCGCGGTTTCCACGCCTGCCGCTCGCTGCCCTTGCAGGATGAGCCGTCCAACGGGACATCCTTCCACCAGGTGAACGCCCCGTGCTATCGCTCCCCTTGCATAGGCCAGCGTGATCTGGGCCGCCTGCCACATTGCGCTCAAGAGGAGACAGCAGCGCTCCCTACACGGTCTCGGGGAGTAAGGGCTCTAAGGGCTCGATCTCGCGGGCTTGACTCGCGTCGAGCCACTGCAGTCGCGGCAGATACGGCTGCAGCCTCGTCAGCATGGCTTGCAGCCGCGTTCTGCCCGGCTCGTCAAATGCGGGGCGCAGGGTAGGAACATCAACCAGCCCGATATCAACCCCTATCTCCTGCCACAACTGCTCATCCAAGCCATCATAGTATCGGAGCGCTGCCATGAGCAGTTGCTGCAAGGGGTGCCCGTGATCGGGAGGGTCATCGCCTCCGATGGCGAGCATGCCTGCAGCAGCTCGCGAAGCTTCGCCGGCCGTGCCACCTTTGTCTACTATTGCGACGCGGAGTCCGGATCGCGTGAGGTGATACGCGGTCGAGCAGCCGACGATGCCTGCTCCGACCACGACCACATCATACATCTCATGCTGCATCGCTGATCTCCTCTGAGCGCAGAGCAAGCCGCCCTTGCGCTGAGATTCTCCTTGGGTCCAGGCATTGCGGACCGCATACTACCACGACAACGAGACTTTGAGCGGGATAGTTAGCCAGGATGAGCGAGCTGGGCGAGGAGGCGTGTGCGGTGGGAGCGATAGGCGGCCACCTGGCGCTGGTGCTGGTAGGCGAGCCAGGCCAAGGCGGCTGGCAGGTCGAGGGGAGGCTGGGGCAGCGCCACGCGGAGCAAGAAGCGCACGGCACGCAGACTCAGGGGTAGCACGGCCAGCGGAGGCCAGGGCGCTCCGAGTGGGCGGACCTCACCGTCCAGCTCCCGCTGCCGGTCCGTCGTGGCCCCCCTCTCTCACCCGTCTCTCTCCCTGGCGGCGGGGCAGGGGTGGTGGCGCGGGCCATGAGGCGCTGGCGCAGGCGCACCAGGAAGTGATGCGCCAGGATCACCAGCGTCATGTGGTGATACCACCCGCGCCAGAAGCGCAACTCGTACTGGTCCATCCCCAGCTCGCCCTTGCCCTCCTCAAAGCAGCATTCAATCGGCCAGCGCATCCCACAGATGCGGATCAGCTCGGCGAGCGGCGTGTCGGCTGGCGCATTCGAGAGGTAGTACTTCAGCTCCGGGCGGCTTCGTTTGTCCGGGCACGGGCAGGGGGCGACGGATCAGCACCCACACTCCGGGCCCGGCAGGCCTTCGCGGTAGCCGCTGCGACTGGCCAGCGCGCGCAGCGCGACGAAGTCGGCGACGATTGGCCCTTTGCGCCCCTCCAGGATGCGGTAGCGCCGCCAGCGGCGACGCGCCAACTGCGCCGCCAGCGTCTCCACCGGCACGGCGGGCGGGCTGTGGGGATGCAGGCGTTCGTGCGTTCCCTTGCGTCCCTTGCCCGAGGCGGCGCGCGGCGGGAGCCAGGCGTGTGGGCGTGGACGGACCCGGCGGCCGTCGGTCGGCTCACGCAGCGGCCAGACCTGGGTGTTGCGGGGGACTTCGGCCAGGTACCACAGCCCGGCGGCGTCCATGCGGTCCAGCAGCGCCTGGTTGCGCCCAAACCACTCGTCGCAGACCAGCCAGCTGGCGGGCAGGTCGCCCCGCGCCTGCAGGTGCTCGACCATTTCGGCCCCCAGCTCGGCTTTGGTCTGGAAGCGCACCTCCGCGGGGATGCGACAGGCCTGCCAGCGCGCCGCATGGTCCGCCTCGAACCACGCCTCGGGCAGGAAGAGCCGCCGATCCAGCAGCGTGTAGCCCTTGCGGCTGGCGTAGCCCAGAAAGACGCCCGCCTGGCAGTTGTCCGTCTTGCCGGTGGCCCCACACCACTGCGGCGCCGCCCCGGCCGAGTGGTCGCCGCGCTTGGGCATGTCGCTGCCGTCCAGGATGAGGACCCCGTCCCCTTCGCCCAGCGTCTCGGCGACCAAGCGCTGGTGTTCGGCGAGGAGCGCGTCGTCATCCCAGGCGCCCTCGCCGATGAACTGCTGCAGCGCGCGCACCTGCGCGCCGCCTCGGTCCCGCGCCCAACAGCCGCAGCGCCATCGCTTCGACATTCTTGCGCGGCACGTCGGCCATCAGCAGGCCGCGCAGATACACCGCGGCCCACGCCCGCTGCTCGCGCCGGGCAAACAGTGGGGCGAAGTGGGCCTGGTAGGCGGCCAGCTCCTCCCCACATCCGCCAGGTCCTCCGGGCGCAGGGCCACGATCGCCGGTCCGATGGCGGTGAGATCCGCGACGGGCACGCCGTCAGCGCTGTCCATCAGTGCCCTCCTGCTACGCTCCAACCGCCTACGTAGACAGGAAAGATACCATATGAGGCCCCCTAATTTCTCGTTGTCGTGCTACTCCCCGCACAGCATTCTACCCGCCATCTTCTTCGTTCTGCGGACCGGCCATCCTGGCGCCGCCTGCCCACTACCTTTCCGCTTTGGCAGACAGAACTAGAATAGATGCCTTCTTAAACACTATCTGGTACTTCAACACTATCTGGTACTTCAACACTATCTGGTACTTCAACACTATCTGGTACTTCAACACTATCTGGTACTTCAGCGACACTTAGGAGAGCAGGGACCCATGAAATCTGCTTGACACCGACCAAGCCCCATTCCTTATCGCATCCGACAAGCCCCGACAGATTCAAAGGTCACGCCGAGCGGTCCGCGATTTAGCGTCGCTTAAGGACTCGTCAGATGACTATCTATGCCTTGCCTCAGTCATAATGCTTCGCCTGTCGCCAGAGCGTCGCGAATGGCTCTTTCGGCTGCCGCAAGATCAGGATCGGGAGCGTTGTTCTCGAAGTCCACACATGCCGCGCAGGACGTCCTGGCGGCCAGCGTCACCGAGCCGTACCCTTGGGCGGCGTCTTGCGGCGAGATATTGATCGTGATGAGCACCTGGCCACTACATCCATCTGGTCCCCAGAGATAGAAGGCGTTGTGCCCGCTGATCGGCTGGCGGCAGGTGATAGCGCCCGCCGAATTGCACGAGCGCGCCCGCCTCGCCATAATTCTCGGTGAAGATACAGGCGACCCGCTGCTCATCCGCTGGCAAGCTGTGATAGACCTGCGCGATCAACGCGACCTGCTCCTCCCAGCCAAAGCGATCCGCCAGGGCTTGCGGCAGGCCGTAGGCATCGCCGGACTCCTGCTGCGCCCCACCGTTGCCAGCCGTGCCATACACCTGCGCATACATGGCGGGTGGCAACACCGGCATCACCGCAGGAGCCAGCAGCACGGCAACCAGGGTCAGCACGACGGCATAGGCCGCGATCCCTCTGGTCCCCATCGGGGCCAGCGCACGCGCCACCGCCCGACCACCATCGCCCCACCGGCAAAGAGCGGCGGGTAGGCTGGCGCCAGAAAGTAGGTCTTGCCCTGGATCGCGATGAAGAGCACGAAGAGGATGAGGTACGCCCAGCCGAAGACGCGATAGCGCGCGCCGCGTTTGGAGAAGTAGTACCACAGCCCGCTCCCCACAAGAGCACCGAGAGGGGATTCATGACCGAGGATCTGGTTCGCCAGGAAATCGAGTGGGCGATCCCAGCAACGCCATGATTGGCGGAATAACTCGCCCAATACTGCAACGACGCCCAGCCATTGGCAGCATTCCAGAGCAGGAACGGCAAGAAGAGCGCAAAGGCGATCAGGCCGCCAAACACGGTCCAGCGGGTGAACAGCAGGCGGCGCTGTGGAGTCAGCAGCAAGCCGACGACCAGTGCGAACCCCCAGAAGAGGATCGTCTCCTTCGTCAACAAGCCCAGGCCAGCCACCACGCCGAACGCGAGCCACCATCGCGGCTGATCGTCGCGCAGCAGCACGATGAGGATGGTGGCGG
Organism: uncultured bacterium; assembly: GCA_963733745.1. Lineage (GTDB taxonomy): Bacteria > Chloroflexota > Ktedonobacteria > Ktedonobacterales > JADMIN01 > DASWAC01. The sequence continues at coordinate 190,424 of CAVTFE010000046.1, read as the reverse complement.
CCAGCGTCCACCAGAATGACATCGAAGACGTCATAGGCGTAGATTGAGCCGTTCGCCATAAAGACGAGGGCCGTCGCCGATCCCAGGGCGGCGAGTCCCTGAACCCATCCCGCGCCGCCGAGGAGCCGGGCCATCAGTCCGGTCAGCAGGATGGTCCCAGCGCAGACCAGCGCAGAGATCACATGGATGGCCCAGAGCGCATTGCCGGTGAGGAAGCGGGGAATCAGCGTGATCCAGGGAACCAGCGGCGGCACGTCCACATAGCCGAAGGCGGGATGGTGGCTCATGGCCATGAAATAGAGTTCATCCCGGAAATAGCCGTAGTTGTTCCCAACCAGCACATGCGCCAGGAAGGAGACGCCAGCGATGATCAGTACGGAGGGGGCGAGGTTGATGCGTCGGAGGAGGCTGGTGATACCATCACGCGCTGATAAGGCAGAGGACATGGTACACACTCCTATCAGGATGTCACTCACCACGCCAGATGTCTGAGGTCGTCTCGATAGAGATGACTGTCGGGTTCACTCCCTGCGGGTCGCCCGATCGAATAACGTGACGAGTTCCTGCGCATAGGCCTCCACGTCAAGGTCCGGGGCGGTGGCGAAGAGAAAGGGAACCGCGTCAATCGCTCTTCGGATGGTGACCGCCATCACGCGCAGGTCGAAGGGTCTGAAATTACCCTCTTCTTGCCCTTGGCGCAACAGGGCTTCCAAGGGAGCGAGAATCCACTCCTCTGTGGCTCCTCCGTACCGAAGTTTGCCGTCTGGCGTGCGAACGTTGAGGGCGATCTCCATGAGCGCCACCATCCGCATCCGGTGCGCGCCAATATACTCAACAGCCGATCGGATATAGGCGTGCAACCGCAGCGCCGTTCTCGGTTGCACAATGATCTGTGGAGTTACCGCCTGTACTGCAGCCGTGTAGATCTCCGTGACCACCTGTTCGAGCAGCTCCTCCTTGCTGGTGAAGTAATAGGTGATCACGCTCTTGCTGATACCCGCCCGTTTGGCGACTTGCGCCAGCGAGGCATGCACATAGCCGAGGGTAGCGATCGTCTCGATCGCACTCTCGATGAGTTGCGCGCGCCTGGCTGCCTCGATGAACGACGGGCGCTTTTGTCCATCCGGTGTCTTTTTCGTCCGCATGGACAAAATATAATACGATCGGCCGAGAGACGTCAACTACTTTGCAGCCCGCTTGTGAGGTGAGTGCGACGGCCACCCAGAGTCTATACACATGTGTACACAGCGAGGGTTGAGCAACGTTGTTGTACGCCCGCCACCTCGAGCCACTGCAACGCAGGATAGCTCGCAAGATGCGGGGAGCGGAACTCGGGATCTCCCTATATACGCTTTGTAGCAGCCCATCCCACAATCCGCAGTCATGCGGGGCCGCTTTGGGGAGTTTCTGGTAGACTGCGGCACATGGGATACCAGTCTGATCGCACCGAGCAAGAAGGAGAAAGAACGGTCGGCGTCTCAAGAACCGAAGAGTCCAAAGAAGGGAGAGGAGATCATGGGAGAGCACAGTGTAGGCCGCTCACTCCAGGGAAAGGTCGCGTTGGTGGCCGGAGCTACCCGCGGCGCAGGGCGAGCGATCGCGGTTGAGCTCTGCCGAGCCGGGGCCTTTGTGTACGCCACAGGGCGCAGCAGTCGCGTGAGCGGTCCCTCAGATATGGATCGGCCCGAGACCATCGAGGAAACCGGCGAGCTGATGCTCGCGACCGGGGGTGAGGGCAGCGCTCTGTGCGTCGATCACTTGGATGTGGCTGCGGTGGAGGACCTCGTGGCCCGCATCGAGGCGGAGCGCGGTCGGTTGGACATCCTCGTCAATGACATCTTCGGTGGGCACACGTATATGCAGTGGGACAAGAAGCTGTGGGAGCATGACCTGACGGGCGGGCTCACCATGCTGCGCATGGGGGTGCATACCCACCTGATTACGAGCGCCAAAGCCCTCCCACTCATCTTGCGCACCGGAGATGGATTAGTGGTCGAGATGACCGACGGCACGTCGGAGTACAACCAGGCGTTTCGTCGCAATGTCGGCTTCTACTACGATCTGGTGAAGGCCAACGTCGCACGGATCGCGTTGGCGTTGGCGGCGGAACTCGAGGAGGAGACCTGTACGGCGGTGGCCGTGACCCCTGGCTGGATGCGCTCGGAGCAGATGCTGGAGGGGTTTGGCGTGACGGAAGAGACCTGGCGCGAGGCGCTCGCGCACGAGCCGCACTTCTGCATCTCGGAGACGCCCACCTATGTGGCGCGGGGGATTGTGGCACTAGCAGCCGATCCCACGGGACGGCGTCAGTACGCCGGGCAGGTGCTCTCGAGCGCGGACTTGGCCCGCATCTACGGCGTGACGGACATCGATGGAACGCAACCAGATTGCTGGCGCTATACGGTCGAGGTGCAGGACCCGGGCCTGCCTGCCACGGAAGTGGGCTATCGCTAGCTGGCTGACTGGCTGGCTGGATGGGAGGCGTCCTGTGCTTCATCACCTGCAGCTAGTCGCGTCCTCAAGCGACGTGGTAGAAACACGCGCAGGATGCCCCAAGGAGGGCCAGCGTCTGTTGGTGGAGCGGCGCTAAGGTGGTGATGGCCCGCCGCGGCGGGCCGAATGGCGGCTGGCCAAGGAGTATGAGCGGAGTGTCCAGACGAGCGAGACACTGATCCAGCTTGCAGTGACCCGCCTCCTACTCCACCGACTGGCCATGAACGCCTGACACATGCTTGCGGGAGAGGCTACAAGGTGTCGGGGCGATCTCGTATGACAATCTCGTATACTGCGTGGCATGAGCACTCCGACAGCGCCACCCGCGATCTCCCAACTGCTCTACTTGCTGGATGAGGCGTTCGAGTCCACCTCGAACGAGCAGTCGCTCCTGGGCAACCTGCGCACGCTTGTGCCTGAGGACTGGCTCTGTGTTCCGCCGGTGGACATCGCTCGATCCGCGACATCGTGCGGCACGTGGGTGGCTGCAAGTTCATGTACCACGACTACGCCTTCGGCGGCGCGACGCTGACCTGGGACGATCCCCTCGTCGATGGCGTCCTGGATGGCGTTGACACACTGGACAGCAGCGTGTCGGCGATCGCGTGGCTGCGGGCGGGCCAAGAGCGCCTGCGCCAGAGTATTGCCGCCCTCGCCAATGACGCTGAGTTGCTGCGCCCACGGCTGACGAACTGGGGTGAGCGCGAGGAGACGCGCTGGATCATCACGGTGATGATCCAGCATGACCTCTATCACGCCGGCGAGATCAACCATCTGCGCTCCCTGCGCCAGGGGACGGATCGCTGGGCGTATGAGGTGGCTGAGGAGTGACGAGACGGCTCCGCGGGATCAGGCGCAGTCTGGATCTCCCCCATGCGCGGACGCTCCAGTCGCTCCTTACAGATTGCGTCACGAGCTGCACTGCCTGGTCCCTGATGCCCAAACACTTTCTCAGTCCGCACGGATGCCCATGTAGTAGCAACCTGGGTCGAGTAGTGAGCCAGCGCAGACGATTGCGCTGTCAGCGGACCAACGTCTGCTGCCGCTCCAGCGGCGCGCCAAACGTCGCGAGATAGCGCGGCGGGAGCACGATGAGCGGCGTGGTGGCATGGTAGATCAGGTGGCGCGCTACACTTCCCAGCAACATCCGCGCAGCGCCCGTACGGCCATGGGTGCTCATCACGACGAGGTCGACATGCGCCCTGGCTAGGAGCGCAGTGAGATCGAGTTCAGGCGGACCCATCAGCGTCACTGTCTGCGCACGCAGACCAGCCTCCTCGACCCGCGCCGCAACGATCTCCAGGTAGCGCACGGCTTCTACCTGTGCGGAGTGCGCGAGATCATTGGTTGGGACATACGCCTCAGGTGGCCCAGCAAGGTATGTGGGTGGTGGCGCGGCGCGCGCGAGGAGCAACTCGCGGTCATAGGAGCGCGCCAGGTCCATGGCTGGGGTCAGCGCCTGTTCCGCGCGCGCTCCTGTCAAGCGGGACCAGGATACGCGCGGTTGGATCCTCCAGGAGGGGCGACGCGGCGACATAGGGCATGCCATCTGGGAGGGTCAAGAGAGGAGCAGGCGAACGTGAGAGCATGCGCGCAGTCACACTGGGATGCATCAGCGCGTCGAACCCTTCACGGACCTGCGGAGCAAGGGTGACGAGGTCAGCTTCTTCTAGGAGAGCAGTGGTCGTGATGCCGTCCTGTGGCTCATCGAAGAGTACCACCGCTTGCGCATCCAAGCCCTCGCCGCGAAGCCGCTCGACCTGCGCGTCCAAACCCACATGATCTTTGCGCACAGACTGACACTCCGCGCGGGCTAAAGCCCGACGGGTTCTTAGGCTACGCACAGCCCAACGGCTCACGTTAGCGCCTGAAGGCGGTATCCCCGCCGACTGCACGGATGCCTGGTCTCTAGGAGCAGGTACTTATTGAGCCGTGCAGGTAGCTCTTCTCGCACACGAGAGAAACCGGAAAGAGGGACCTCGGGCTGGAGCCGAGGCACGCCTCACCACACGCCTCACCACACGCCTCACCACACGCCTCACCACTGCCGCTCAAGCGGCGTGGCTTGCAGCGAGCTAAAGCCCGATTCTGTCAACATGGCACGTTGGTGCTCAGCGGGCTGCTTTGTTGTCGGTCGGAATAGCGATATCCCATGTTGCTGGTACTGACATGACACACACCGGGTCATTGTGCGTGCCACCTGTTGCGCTTTCTTGCGCCTCGCACGAGCGAGTAGTTCCCGCCTGCATTTCTCCTTCTCGGCGCTGGTGCGCCGTATCACGGCGGCATACCACGCTGTGAAACCTGCTTGTGAGACGCGAAGACGGCACAGAGATGCGCCTGTGAGGCGTGTGCTGTAGCGTTGAAACTGCGAGCAGTACGCTCGCAGAGCACAGACAGTGTGGAAGGAGAACATGGACATGACGAAAGTCGCCATTAGCAGGATATGGATCGCAGGGTTGATCGGCCTTGCCATTGGACTGGTCATCGGCGGCGTTGGCCTTGGGTTGATGCTCGCCTACGGCGGTCACTACACCCCTGCGACGACGGGGAGCGGATATGAGTTCGTTCCCACCCTCAATGGGTTTTTCTGGATGACGGTCAGTTTGATGGTCGCAGGATTCGCGCTCGCTGCGGCAGGCGGCGTCGCGCAGCTGGCCGCCTGGGTCGGCGCGCTGGTCAATACCTTTCAGCTCGAGGATAAGGTGTGGTTCTTCGCCTTGCTCGCCGGCGGGCTGCTGGGACTTGGCTTCGCGTTGATCCAGTTCGCGGCGATGGTCGCCTACCTCATCGCAGGGCCAGATGGGATGACGCTAAAGCGCCCTGAGACACCGACGTTGTCACCTGGTATGCCCGCGCCTGTGGGGGTATAGACGACACCGAGGCGTGGAGCCTTTGCTAGTGACACAACTGAGGAATGGAGATGATGACCATGAACAGCGTTGTGATCTATGCGACACGCTATGGCAACACCAGAAAGGTTGCGCAGGCTATCGCAGATCGGCTGCGATCCTATGGCGCAGTTCAGATCTTTGCGGCGGCAGAGGCTCCCGCGAAGTTCCCACAGGGAACTGACCTGCTGGTGATTGGTGGTCCTACTGAAATGCACAGAATGACCGAGCCGCTGGCCGAGGTCTTGCATCGCATTGAGCCAGCGACACTGCATGGCGTCGCCGCTGCGACGTTCGACACCCGTCTGCGCTGGCCACGGTGGCTTGCCGGCTCGGCGGGCGCGGGAGCCTGGAACGAGCTCCACTATGCCGGCGCGCGGATGATCACGCCAGCGGAGAGCTTCTTCGTTCAGAACGAAGGAGACGCCGAGAAAAGCGAAGGAGCGAGGCTGGAGCCTGGCGAACTGGAACGCGCGACGCAGTGGGCTGTCTCGCTCGCTGAGAAAACACGATCCGAGCTGACGGCGGCGCCGCGTTAGCCTCGCAGCGCCGCTGTCCAGGACAGGCGGCGCGTCTATTAAGCGAACAATGTGAACCGCCTCCCCACCAAGGGAGGCGGTATCGTGAGCGCGCTGCGAAGGAGTCGTCTGCCACAGGACCCGCCCAATCGCGTTTGGGAATCTGTTCCACCTCGGCTTGCCCCGAGACATCGCTCGCTGGCGAGAGGCGCTGTTTTCGGTATCACAGCTCGGAAGCCCTCGTCTCAACCCGCGGGACAGGATGAGGAGGCGGATACCAAAGCCATCATTCTCGAAACCTGGGCAGGAGATACCGGATTGGCACTCGTCAGACAGACCCTTGTGCGTTCGTCGCCAACGGCCTCATCCGTGACGGGCAGACAAAGAGGACGACTTGAACGCGGCGCCGCCAGCGAGGGCTGAACAATACGCGATGGTGCTGCGGTTGTGATAGTCCCTCACGAGAACGTGACGAGCGTGTGAGCCGAGGGAGATAGCCTCACAGTGAGGCGCCATAGGTCAAGAGGCGTCATCGTCTGGAGCGTATTCCCCTCGACTGATGGATTGAGGAACCATTCCAGCCGCAGGAAGAACGTGGAGGATGCCATGAATGAACAAGTTCCTCTGCCGTACCAGGTTGCTGTGCCGGCGCTGATGCGCTGCTTTGTCACCACGTTTGGCATGTTGGCCCGCCACACCATCCATCTCCCAAAGGAGCGCGTCGGTATGCGGGTCCGGTTCGCCAATGGCGCGTCGGCGCGGGTGTACCGGGAGACGGTCGTGGATGGCGCGCCAATGGACCCGTGCGCGCTGGTCGTCGAGTTTCAATTGTGGAGGTGGGCCATACGGGGCCGGCGGACACACGCAATGTTCCGCTGGGAGAGCCTGCTGAACACGCCGTTGTTTGTCGGTTTCCCCGGCTTTGTCTCCAAACTGTGGATGGCCAATGATGCGGACGGCGTGTATCGGGGCGTCTACGAGTGGGACGGCCCGGAACGCGCCGAGCGCTACGCACGTTCTCTGTGGCGGGTGTTGGCGCTGGGGAGCCAGCCCGGCTCGATCCACTATCGAGTCCTCCCCGGCGTGCGACGGGACACGCTGATCGCTCATCCGCACCTGGTGGAGGCGGAGCCCGACGCGGAGAAGGCGTGGTGGAGACCAATCGAGGAGGCGTGATGGGGACAACAGATGTCCTCGTGGTGGGCGCTGGCCCAACCGGCTTGACTCTGGCGCTCCAGGCCCACGACCATGGCGCCCGCGTCCGCATCATCGAGCGGCGGGTCGAGGCGTTCCGGCCATCTCGCGCGCTCATCCTGCACCCGCGTACGCTGGAGGTGTTGCGCCCGCTCGGTGTGACGGACGCGTTGCTTGCACGGGCAGATGTCGCGCCTGCAGGCTACCTGCGCCTGGGCTCGCGGGTGGTACGCGCCCAGCTGGCCGACCTCGCGCTGCCGGACACTGCCTTCCCGCACCTGTCGCTCGTGCGGCAGATGGACGTCGAGATGGCGCTGGCGCAGGCGCTGGCGGATCGGGGGATCGAGGTGGAGCGCGGCGTTGAGCTCGTCACCGTACGGGACGGGCACGTGCGCGCAGAGGCCACTCTACGAACGGAGTCTGGATTCGAGCACGTCGCGTGTGATTTCGTCGCTGGCTGCGACGGGCCAGAGAGCTTGGTGCGGCGCTCGGCCGATATCGGCTGGTACGGCGGAGTATATCAGCAGGAGGTCGTGCTCGCCGATGTGGAGCTTGACGCCGAGCTGGCGCCTGGTGTCGCGCACATCGTCGCAGGGCGGCAAGGACTGGTGTTTGTCTTTGCGCTTGGTGAGCGCGCCACCTGGCGGCTGCTGGCGACCGTGCCGGCCATGCGCGATCAAGCGCCGTTCGGACAACCTGGTCCGGGCCTCACGTGCTCCGAGCTTCAGGCGCTGCTGGACGATGCGGGCCTCGACGCGCGCATCACCAAACTGGTATGGTCGGGGCGGTACCGGCTGCAACATCGGCTCGCCGCGCGGATGAGGCACGGCCGTCTCTTTCTTGTGGGGGATGCTGCCCATGCCTTCTCGCCAGCCACTGGCCAGGGAATGAACACCGGCATCCAGGATGCGAGCAACTTGGGCTGGAAGCTGGCATTCGCGACGACGGCGGCGGATTGCGAGAGCCTCCTTGACTCCTATGATCGAGAGCGCCGACCAGTGGCGCGCGCGACGCTCGCGTTGACACGGGTGGCGTTCTGGCTGGAGGCCTCTACGGATCTAGTCGCCGCACTGTTGCGGAGCGTGGTAGCGCCGCTCGCCGCTCCCGTGGCGTCGGCTCTTCTCAGTCGGCGCTGGCTGGTCGCGGAGGGGATACGCTGGATGTCCGGGCTGCGGATAGCGTATGTCGACAGCCCGCTTTCGCGTGATGGCACGCCGCGGCTAGGAGGCGATCCTCGTCCTGGACGCCGCCTGCCCGACAGGACTGTGACGGCGGACGGGCGGCGCGTGCGGCTGCATTCCCTGCTCGCTCGACCGGGGATCCACGTGCTCCTGCGCCGCGACGCCGAAGACCTCGAACGAACCGCGCTCGGGGCATATGTGGTCGTCCACCAGCTGACGAGCGAGCCAGGCGCTGGACTGGTGGCGGTCCGTCCTGACGGCTATGTGGGCTTCCGCTGCGGGAGAGCTGACACGGGCCAGCTCAGCGCGTGGCTGGCGCACATTGGAGTGAGCCACACGCACTTTCACAGTCAGGGACCAGAGATGCAAGCAAAGGGCTTCAGCGCCAACCGTGGCAGCTAACACATACCCACCGCCTTCATTGCCCAGTCACTAGCCACGGGAGGGGAGGTCGTGGAGGGTATCGAGCAGTGACAAGGCCAGATTTAGAAAGCTGGCGCGGCCCATTGGAAGACTGCCGCATGTCATCCGTCGTCCAGGGCTCCCTCTCAGGCGAGGCCGCTACAGCATACGGCGCAGACCATCGAACTTTGACAGCGTCAAAACCGGCTCAATGCATGGCGCATGCGAACCGGTCGGCATTTGCGAGCAGACGCTGCTCACTCGGCGCCAGGCAGGCAGCGAGGATGTGACGGGCAAGCCCCCAGCGACTGTCCTACACTCAGCTGCGGCAGCATGTGAGTGTAGGACAGCATTGTGTTGGCTGCTCGGGCCACCGCCAAGGGCCACAGGGGAAGACATGGCAGCGACTTCAGGCTGTATGATGAAAGCAATACTTGGCTGCCGTCGAGATCTACCTGAAGAGGAGGGAGCGCCATGGATTTTGCTTACAGCGAGAAGGTGAACAGGCTGCGCACGCAGATCGTTGAGTTCATGGCCCGCTTCGTCTACCTCAACGAGCAGACGTATCAGGAGCAGATCGCCGCCTCGGGCAACCCCTTCCATCATCCAGAGATAATAGATGAGTTGAAGGCAAAGGCCAAGGCAGCAGGGCTCTGGAACCTCTTCCTTCCTGATAGTGAGTATGGCGCCGGTCTCAGTAATCTTGAGTACGCGCCACTGGCTGAGATCACGGGACGGGTACATTGGGCGCCGGAAGTCTTCAACTGTAGCGCGCCCGATACCGGCAACATGGAGATTCTGGCGCAGTTCGGCACGCCTGAGCAAAAGCGCCAGTGGCTACAGCCGCTCTTGGATGGGCAGATGCGCTCGGCGTTTGCCATGACGGAGCCTGACGTGGCCAGTTCAGATGCGACCAATATCCAACTCACCATCCGGCGTGAGGGTGATGAGTACGTGCTTAATGGGCGCAAGTGGTGGATCAGTGGGGCGGCGCGACCACGCTGCAAGATCTTGATTGTGATGGGCAAGACTGCCCCGGACTCACCCGACCGGCATCGCCAGCAGAGCATGATTCTGGTCCCTATCGAGACACCGGGAGTCACGGTGGAGCGCAATCTGCCCGTATTTGGCTACGTGGAGAACGAGAGCCACGCTGAAATCACATTCTCCGGCGTGCGCGTGCCCGCGAGCAATCTGCTGGGGAACGAAGGTGATGGCTTCGCTATCGCGGAGGCGCGGCTGGGGCCAGGACGCATCCACCACTGCATGCGCTGCATCGGCGCCGCGCAACGGGCGCTCGAGCTCATGTGCGAGCGCGTCTCAAGCCGTGTGGCGTTCGGCAGGCCGCTTGCACAGCAAGGCGTGATCCAGGAGTGGATCGCAGAATCCGCGATCGAGATCGAGCAGGGGCGGCTGCTGACCCTGAAGGCGGCCTGGATCATCGATAACCTGGGGAAGAAGGCGGCGCAGAACGAGATCGCCATGATCAAGGTGGTGGCGCCGAACGTGATGACGCGCGTGACCGACCGCGCCATTCAGGCGTTCGGCGCTGCGGGGATGAGCGACGACTTCCCGCTGGCGGGGATGTACGCAGGCGGGCGCGCGCTGCGCCTGGCGGATGGACCAGACGAGGTGCACAAGCGCGCCATTGCCCGATCCATCCTGCGCCAGTATGGTGGGTAATGGTGTTTGTCGCAGGCCGTGCCATTCAGCCCTGCGCCAACGAAAGCATGACGCCTCACGCGCCGAGAGCAGCATGTCCATGCCGTCGAGCAACTCGATGCAGGCACCTATGGTTACCTCGTAAGTCGGACGGCGTTGCTCCATCCGCAGGGCGGGATCTTCGATATTTTTGTGGGTCTACGTGGGCTTGTTACTGCTCTCACCAAGATCGCCGCCTCTCCAGAGAAGGACCTTGGCCACCTTGTGCGACAGCGCAGGAGCAAGCGAGGGCTGCCCGTTCCTCCAGCAGATACGATCTTGCCCTTTGTGCCACTGCGCTGGATCGTCTCTCCAGCGCAGTCGCTCACAGTCGCTAGCGGTGAGTGTCGCAGCAGATATTGCCCTTAAGGAGAACACCCCATCTGGTCAACTCCATGCGGCGTGATTGCGCTTAGCCGAGCGTCGCATGAGGGGGGCGTTGCTCGCGCTAAAAGATGCAAGCGTATGTGGCGCAGCAGCGCGAGACCAGCTGAGGTGCGAACAGATCTACTTGCAGACTACGGCGAGCTATGGTGCGCTCGCCGTAGTCTCAGCAGGCGCCACCTCAGCTTTCTGAACTAAACGCCCCTGACACATGTCCTGTGTGCAGCGTGTGTGGTGGACGCGTCCCCATGTGATCGGCCCGAGACATGACTGCGCCACACTCTATGTGGACGAGGCGACACCCCTCGGGGGTGGGGGATCCTCAGGTTCACAGGGATGAGAGGAGTGACGCAGATGCTTGCAACGACACATGTAGACGACGCCACCTGCGCCTCTGCTCATCAGCCGCCTCAAGTCTATTGAGGGACAGGCGCGTGGGGTGCAGCGCATGCTCGAGGAGCAGCGCGACTGCCAGGAGATCATCGATCAACTGGCGGCGTTGCGCGCCGCATCGCACGCGGTGACCATGCAGGCGATCGCGTGTTTCGCCAGGCAATGCCTGGTCGACGCGGAAGAGTCGCCTGAGGCCATCATGACACGCTTGGTGGAAGTCGTCGCCAAATTGACACGGTAGCGCACGCCCTGCGCGCTGCCCCTGATTGGGATCATGGAGAGAGAAGAAGGAGGCCCACGATGGCCGCTCCAACGGCGGACAAAGAGCATGTGACCTTGACACTCGACATGGAGGAGTTGATTCGCGAGCGCGTCGATGAACTGAGCCACGGGACGCATCGAGCAGCTTGTGCGCGAGCGCGTGGACGAGGCGATGAAGAAAGACCCCGCCAAGCGCAAGGTCGCGATCATCGCCTCCAAAGGCACGCTCGACATGGCGTATCCACCGCTGATCCTGGCGACCGCCGCCGCAGCGCTGGATATGGAGGTCGAGCTGTTCTTCACCTTCTACGGGCTCAACATCATCAAGAAGGGCGAGGCCGACAAGCTCCAGGTCGCGCCGATCGGCAACCCCGCGATGCCCGTGCCGATGCCCAACATCATCGGCATGTTGCCCGGTATGACGCCAGCGGCGACCTGGATGATGAAGAACCTCTACTTCGGCAAGCATCACGTCGCCACCATCGGCGAGCTGCTGGAGCAGTGCAAGGAGCTGGGCGTCAAGCTGATCGCCTGTCAGATGACGATGGACGTGCTCGGCTTCAAGCGTGAAGAGCTGCTCGACGAGGTCGAGGTCGCGGGCGCCGCCACCTTCCTCGCCTTCGCGCGCGAGGCGCACACGACCCTGTTCATTTAGTTCGCAAAGCGCGTCGCCACGAGTCGTGCGGCGCTGTAAGGAGACACGTATGTCGACGCAAGTTCATGCCGATCACTTCATCGATGCTAAGGGGCAGATGTGCCCGATGCCCATTCTCACCCTGAAGAAGGCGTGGAAGGATGTCGCGGTTGGCCAGATCGTCGCCATCGCCGCGACCGACCAGGGAGCCAAGCGCGACATTCCCACCTGGGCGGAGGTAATGGGCGCCACCGTGCTGGAGATGACTGAGGAGCAAGGTGTGCTGACCTTCTACCTCCAGAAGGCCCAGTAGGAACAGAAGATTCAGTAAGAAACGAGGACTCACATGGCGGATCGCATGTCAATCGTGCTCTTCTCGGGCACGGTGGATAAGCTGCTGGCGGCGTCTATTCTGGCGACCGGCGCGGCGGCGATGGACATGGATGTAGAGATCTTTCTCACGACGTGGGGCATCGAGGCGTTTCGCAAGGGCGCCTACAAGACCAACACGCGTGTGAGCAAGGATTTTGAAGAGTATGGGCCAGTCATCCGTGAACTGATGGCCGCGAAGAAAGCGCCCAGTTGGTGGGAGAACCTGCAAGGCGCCAAAGAGATTGGCAACGTCCACATCGCGGCGTGCAGCATGACCTTGGAGCTGTTCGGGCTAACGCTCAACGATCTGGAGCCGGTCGTGGACGAGGTGACAGGCGTCGCCACGTTCATGGAGCGCGCCAAGGACAGCAAAGTGACCATGTTCATTTAAGCCAGACGCTGGGGATGGCTCGCATAGGGCCGTCCCGCCGCGCCGCATGTGGAAAGGAATCATCGCCATGTCGGACACAGCCACAATCGCCGTTGACAAAGAGATTGACGCGCGTGGCAGCTTCTGCCCCGGCCCGCTGATGGAACTGATTCGCGGCATGAAGACGCTTCCCATCGGTGGGACGCTGGCCGTGCTCTCGGGCGATCCGGGTCGCTCAAAGACATTCCGGCCTGGCTTGCGAAGGCTGGGCATGAGCTTGCTGGCGACGGAGCCGCATGAGGGCTACACCCGCTTCGTCGCGCGCAAGGCGCGCTAGCGCGGAACTCGCTGGCTGTGGATTGGTCCTTGAAAGGAGACTCTCCATGCCTCAACAGATTGTCATCGTCGGCGGTGGTGTCGGCGGCACCATTGTCGCGAACGTGCTCGCGCGCAAGCTCCACACCGATGAGGCGGAGATCACCGTCATCGACGCCACCGGCTCGCACCAGTACATGCCCGGCTGGCTCTACCTGCCCTTCAACCATTCGGCGGGCATCGAGCTGAGTCGCAGTGAGCGCAGTCTGCTCAACTCGCATGTCAAGCTGGTCGTCGGCCATGTCTCCCAGATCAACACCCAGGACCGCGAGTTGCGGGTGTTGCAGACCGGAGACGGACAGACAGCAAACAGGGCAACGGGAAGAACAGGAAAGTCGACCGACACCGCTGGCATGCTCACCATTCCCTACGACTACCTCGTCCTGGGCACAGGGGCGCGGTTGGCTCCGGAGGACCTGCCAGGGCTGCACGAAGCCGAGGACAAATGGCACCACTTCTACAGCCTGGAGGGCGCCCTTCGGCTGCGTTCGGCGTTGGATACGTTCCAGGGTGGACGCATCGTGCTCGCCATCGGTGGCATCCCGTACCGCTGTCCACCGGCGCCGCTGGAGTTTGTCTTCCTGCTGGATGAGTGGCTTGAGCATCGTGGCTTGCGCCAGAAAACCGAGATCCACTACACCTTCCCGCTCAACCGCGTCTTCCCGATTGAGAGTGTGGCCGAGGTGGCCGCGCCGCTGCTGGAGGAACGTGGCATCAAGACCACCGTCTTCTTCAACACCGAGGCCGTGGATACCGAGCGCCAGGTGATCAGTTCGCTGGAGGGCGAGGAACTGCCCTACGACTTGCTGGTCATGGTTCCACCACATCGCGGCGCCCAGGTGATCGAGAACTCCGGACTCGGTGACGGGCAAGGCTGGATCCCCACGAACCGCGAGACTCTGGAGGTCAAAGACGTTGAGCGGGTGTATGCGCTCGGCGACGCGACTGATCTGCCAGTCTCCAAGAGCGGCTCGGCGGCGCACTTCGAGGCGAAGGTGATCGCGAGTCGCATCGAAGCTGAGGTGCTTGGAGAAAAGCCAGATCTGAAGCATGGGATATACACCGGCGAGGTGATGTGCTTCCTAGAGACGGGGCATAACCACGCGACGCAGTTGGTTTTCGACTACGAGCACCCACCACGTCCACCACGCCCCAGCCTCTACTACCACATGGAGAAACAACTCTTCAACCGCGCCTACTGGTACATCGTCCCGCAGGGCCATGTCTAGAGAGCGCTGTACCCAGCGCGTAACAAGCGGTCGCATACGAGCCAGTACGCGACCGCCTAGGGTGCAGTCACGAAGTGAAGAGAAGATGACCGTGGCTGAGATGATGACGGCCAAGGCGCGGTTGATGGAGGGGATGCGCTTCATCGCGGAGTCTGGCTCTGGGCACACCGTGACGATGGACGCGAGTGGCGAGCATGGTCGCGAGGATCTCGCCTTCCGGCCGATGGAGCTGGTGCTTGTTGGTCTGGCTGGCTGCACGGCAATGGATGTCATCTCGATCCTGCGCAAGAAACGGCACGAGGTGAGGGGCTACTCGGTCGCGGTGTCTGGCGTGCTGACGGTGGAGTTGGTGATCGCCGGCGCGGTGTTGGGAAGTGGGTTGGCAGGTACGCGTGTGTGGCGGCTGCTTTGGGTGGTCGTCGGTCTTGTCGCGGTCTGCGTCATAGCGACGATCATCCTGCACTCGTTGTGATGTCTGCTGGTGTCTGCCACATCGCGGTCCAGCGCCTACACGCTGCCATGAGAATGAATCACTCGGGCCTAAGATCCTGTTGGGTCACCAGCATCTGGGCATTGCAAAAGGGCCACTGCTCGAATAGCAGTGGCCCCTCTGTGTCTCATCCCTGATGGCGCGTGCACGACCTCTTGCCGCTGGGGCACCTGGGTGCGCCCTGGTTGTATTGACCAATTGCTCGAGGCGCAGGTGTGGGGTGGCGTTCGCACCGGGGATGCAGCTTACGGAGGCTGTTCTAGGACCGGCAGATGTGGTCAGTTTGGCAGACCCCGTAGAGCTCCCGTACAGGAACGACTAGGAGGTGTGCCGTGCGCTTCACGTGACGCTGCTCCTTTCTCGTTCCCCCCTCGACAGATCACCCTCGCTCTACCGATTCCCCTCCCTGTCGAGGTCTACTTACACTCTAGCCCCATAGCGCCCAAGAAGCAAGGCATTTGCGTCACGACCGCGTCACATTGTGTGGCATGCGCCCACCAGCCGATCGCGCACGGCAGTCATCCCTGCTCGCGATGCAGTCCCTGCCAGTCCATGCGGGTTCGGCCGGGTCCAGTCGCACCAGCGCCGAGTCCAGCGCCGCAACGCATTGCTGCCGCGGGAATCCCTGTGTCCGCACCAGCGCAAGGCACGAGGAGCGAACTCCCAACGGCTATGCATGGGTCGGCGCACCCTCGTGCTCAACGACACCGTTCGCCCAGATCTGCGCTCGTTCCTCCTCACCCGCTTCCAGCCGCTCCTGGCCATGTCGCCGCTTCGCGCCTACCGGTGGCGTGTCCTGTTCGACAAAGAAGCTTTCGGGCGCCACCACGAGTGTCGCGCCAGCGCGACCAAGACGCGCGGCAATCCAGCCTGCGGCAGAGCCCGTCAGAAACCTCGCCATGCGGTAGCGCGTATCAAAGACGGCCACATGCTCGTCGTTGAGCGCTCCACGTGGCAGTCCCTCCAGCAGCGCGCGCATCGTCAGACTGGCTGCATGGTTCTGCGTCGGCCCCCCAATGACGAGGAGATCCCAGTTACGTTGTTGCAGCGCCGCTCGAGCAGCCCCATCCGCCGCCCACAGTGGCTCATCCGCGCCCAATCGCCGAGCGATCACTTCGGCCAAGTGCTCGGTATTGCCGAACCGCGAGTCATAGATCACCACGGTCTTCATCGTCGCCCTCCTGCCTGCATGACGGTCGATTGCGCTGCGCCTGACCGCTGTGTCTGCCACTGCGCCACGAGATCGCGGCGCATATTCTCGATGGAGGAACCGACATGCGTGAAAGGACGCAACCAGGGTGACCACGTATGCACGGGAGAGAGGACACGGAACTGGGTGTGCCCAGGAGTGTTCTCGAGCGAACCGGGACACACATCTTGTTCCTCATCGCCAATGCAGACCCGCAACCACGCATGGCCAGACACTCCTCCTGGCCACCACACGCCATCTACCATCTTGGGGGGAGACACACAGCGCAATGCAAACACGGGCCGGACCTCAATCCCCAGCGCATTGTAGACAGCCTTCAGCGCCAGCGCTTGCTGCTCGCAATACCCCCTGCCGCGTGCGAAGGCGCGCGACGGGGTATCCCAGGTGTTGAGCCGCGAGTAGGTGAACTTGCGTGCGACCAGGTGTTGGGCGTAGGCCACCAACTCCCAGCTGGCAAGACCACTCCGGCGACAGGCCGCTATCGCGTCAGCGATGGTGGTGACCCCATCAACCGCCACAAAGCTCGGCTCGGGTAGTCGACAGTACATGCGCGCCGCGACTAGCACAAGTGCGCTCGCGCTGCCGCTCAGGATCGCGCCTGCGCTTAACGCCAGTGGCTTGAGCATTGCTGACCTCCTGTTCTACTGTGCAACGGCATGAAGAGCTGCACCAGCGCCTACTCCTCCTGCCATTCAACAGCAAACAGCGATCAGCGCACAGCGAGAACACAGATCGCGGTGGCGTCCTCACAAGGTGCGCTCAGATGTGTGTCCTAACACAATCAGACGAAAGGAGCGATATGGAATCTCTCTCCGCAGACAGGCAAAACTTCGACATGTTCATTGGCGATGCGAAGCTGAACAGCGCCATCCCCGGTGACCTTTTCTTTTGGCGCGCGGCCGCCGACTTCAGTCGTGGGGATAGCGCCTTCCGCTTTCTCCCTGTTGTGGGAGAATACGCACCTCCAAGGTCCTCTAATGGCCGCCTCTTTGGAGTCGTACGGCGCCCCTTGCGATAGGTGGGGACACCGCCATCAGGCGTCAACCTAGTGGGTTGCCACCTGCGTAGCCTGAGGACGCCAAGCTTGAGCTATGGGGAGTGTCAGGCCTGTGAGACCGAGACGACGCAGAGATACGATGGCCGGCCGGAGGCTGCTGAACCGCCGCTCACGAATTGTGACCAGCCGCCAACGCCATCCGACCGGGCGAGCATCGGTGCGACGCGTTGCCGTCTCGGCTATCCCCCAAGAGGAGACGCCCTCTTTACTCGTGCGCCACCGCGACGGTTGGGCGCTTGAGCGGAGCGGTTCGAGCCAGTGGCGCTAGCGCATGTGGTGGGATAACCAGGATCGGCACGGTGGCGTCCTGCGCCGTCGCGCTGGTCACGCTGCCCAACGCTGCCCGCGCCAGCGGGCCATGTCCATGGGTGCTCATCACGATGACACTGCCTGGATGTGCGGTGGCAAGCTCGAGAATGCGGGGTGCGGCAGCCCCAAGTAAGGTTATCGACTCCACCGGCGCACTGCTGTCGTTCGCATAGCGTTCAACAATCCCGCTCAGGTAGGCCTGCGCCTCCTCCTGCTCCACCTGCCGCAGATCGGACGGCGCATACGCGCCGGCGCCTAGCGCACCCATCGTGCCCATCGCGACAAGCGGCGGTATGAGACCAGGCGTGACCCGCACGAGCAGCAGCGAGCGCTCATAGGCGTTGGCCAGGTCGATCGCAGCGGGGAGGGCGCGTTCGGCTAGTTGGCTCCCGTCCAGTGGGACGATGACCCTCGAGCCAGGGAAGGAGAACAGCTCCTGCGCGCAGGTGTCTGGCAGGCGCTCCGGCCAGATCAACACGGGCGCTGTGCCGCTCGCGAGTAGCTTCGCCGTCACGCTCGGATGCAGCAGCGCATCCAGACCCAGACGGCCATGCGGCATCAGCACGATGAGGTCTGCGCGTATGTGGGTCGCAGCTTCGACGATCCCACGCGCAGGCTTCTCGAACTCCAGCAGATAGCGCGCGTCGACGCCAGCCTCACGCAGCCGTTCTGTGAGCTGTTCAAGGTCGTCGCTGGACACCCGGGTCTCGACACGTCCGAGTGGACGCGTGGTGGCGTGCATAAGTGCCACATGCAGTGGGGCGCGCAGCGCGCTCTGCTTGGCGAGCAGTTCGCCTAGCGCTTCCACGCGTGGGGCCTGGGCCGCGTTTTCCACCGCAACGAGAATACGTGTAAACATCTGCTTTCACCTTTCTGTGCGCTGCTCCAGCGAGATCGCCAGCCGATCCATCACAGCCTAGCGCCGTGCCGTCACGTGAGCGTCACGCGGCAGACGGCCAGGATCACAAGCGTGTCGCGGAGCCAGCAGTGTCTCAACTCGGAGAGACCAGCCGCGCTGCGGGCGCTGGCGCTTGTGTCGGTTTCTCGGTCTCGCGCGCAGAGGAGAGGCGGGTCGGCTTGCCAATGGCGAGCGCTGCGATCCCCAGCAGGACCGCCAGGACTGACATCACTGCGGCAGCGGCCGGAAGCGCGACCAATGCGATCGCATTGACGACGTTGAAGAGGCTGTGCCACACCATGGTGATCAGCACGCTCCCTCCCGTGCTGTTATAGAGATAGGTGAGCCAGATGGCTCCAGCACACAGGCCGAGCAAGAACCCCACCAGGCTCCCCAGCCCAAAGGTGTAACGGTAGAGGAAGAAGGGAATGTGGAAGACGGCCCAGATCCCAAAGAGCAGCAGTGTGGAGATGAGGGCATTCCAACGGCGTTGCAATCGCGGCAGGGCGAACCCACGCCACCCGACCTCCTCACACACGCCGTAGAGCACTCCAGTCAGTAGACCGTCAACCAGCCAGAAGCTGACCGCGGAGGCAGAGGCAAGCGTCGAACTGAAATTCGGCCACTGCTGGCCCCAGACACCGACGAAGACGATCCCCAGCCCTAGCATGAGCAGCGGCGTGCCGATGCCCACCGCCCACCAGAACCATCCCACACGCCACCGTCCGATGCTCCTCAGCAGGGTGGAGGTCCCTTGGCGTCCTTGCGTGACCCAAGCCACGGCGAAGGCGGCGATGAGCGGCCCAAGGGCGCCCAGGGCATGCCAGCCAGCGGGCAGGATGAGGTGGGTGACGCCGAGACCATTGAGAACGAGCGGCAGAACGAGCATCCACGTGATCGCGTAGGTAAGCAGCGCAAAGGCCACAACTGGATGCCGTCGAATTGCTGCTGTGAGACGTGAGCGCATTGCAATCGCTCCCTTCCTCTCAAATCATCATGAGCCATCATCATGATGCGCTTCTCGCTTCCCTTCTGTGTCACACTACCCCGCGATCAAGACACAAACTGGTCCCAAGTCCTACGTGCGGAGAGCTTTGGACCGGTCTGGGATGGCGCTTCGCGAGTTCCTTCGCATCTTCTTGTGTTGACCACTTTGCTGGCCCTCCTGACACTCCACCGCCGTGGCCACCGACTGAGAGCGTGTCGTGATACAGCCTCAACGGCATGTGGCCCCACTGTGATGTCACTGCGCCATCTTGACACAGGGGAGTGTTTCCTTTGACACCGCCACAGTCCCGCCAACCGAGAAGACCTTCTCAACAGGCACAATTGGAGGAATCTAGATGAACCCGCAAACGTCAATCCCCGATAACGAGACATCCACCGAGCGCGTTCGCCTGACCGGCGAACAGGTGATGGCCCAGATCCAGCGACTCGTCCACGAAGGGAGCGTGCGCCGCGTCATCGTCAAGCATCCAGATGGCCATACCATCGTTGAGTTCCCGCTCCTCGTCGGCGTCGTGGGCGCTGCGTTGGTTCCAGTATGGGCAGCGTTGGGCGCGGTCGTGGCGCTCGTGACAGACTGCACGATTGAGGTCGAGAAGCAAGCGTAGAAGATCTGCATTGCGCTGGTATGCGCTGACGTCCGGAGCGGGATGCTTACAGCGCCCAGGAACGTGGCGGCGCTTGGCTATGTGCGGGCCACCCGGATATAGCTGCGCCCAGTCGACTTCACGCGATCCCTGGATTGCTCAGGCGCAACAGCCGACCGTGCGAAGTCGGGAAGAGCGAAGGGAGCCGCGCATGGACAGCAGAATGGACAGCAGATACGATCGCCTGTCCCTCGCCGACCGCAGCAATCTGCGCATTGAGCGACCAGAAACGCCTGCGCACATCGCCGGCCTCTGTATCGTCGCAGCAGCTCCGCTGCTCGATGCTCAGGGTAGACTCGATCTTGAGATGATCACACGTCGCCTCGAGCGACGTCTGGGTCGTGTGCCGATGCTGCGCCGCATCGTTCTTCCCGCACGACCACTCTGTGGCCCACCGCTGTGGATCGATGATCCGGCGTTCTCGATCGATCGGCATGTCAGATCCACAGCAGTCGCCCTACCAGGCGATGAAACGAGTCTCCTCGCCACGACGGAGCGCCTGCTCCGGCCATTGCTGGATCGCTCCCATCCCCTGTGGGAGCTGTGGTTCTTAACTGGCTTAGCGGACGGACGGATCGGCATGCTCTTCAAGATTCATCACGCCGTCGCCGATGGCCTGGCGGCGGTCGCCTTGATGATGACCTTCCTTGATCTTGCGCCCGACACACCCAATCCGCCAGAGACACCGTGGACTCCAACGCCGGCGCCCTCGTCCTGGGCGCTCTTGACGGATAATATGAGGAGCAAAGCGTTTTCACTCCGCTTCAGCCTGGCTCATCCCATCCAGCTTCTGCGTGGCGTCGATCAAACACTTGCTGACTCGCTCCAGCTTTATCGCCTGAGCGACGCCGCGCCAGATACGTCATTGAATGCGCTGCCGACCCGCGGACGCCGCATCCACGTCGTGCATCTCGATCTGGAAATGGCGCGCGCAGTGGCCCATGCACACGGCGCAAAGATCAACGATGTCGTGCTTGCTGTCGTGAGCGGCGGCGTCCGTGAGCTGCTCTTGGCACGCGGCGAGTCTGTCAATGGCCTGGAGCTGACGACCTCAGTTCCGGCGACGCTCCGGAGCGCGGAGGCTGCTGGACAACTGGGCAATGCGGCGGGCGCATTGCTTGTGCGGCTGCCTGCAGGTAAGGCCGATGCCATCCAGCGGCTCGAGCGTATTGCTATCTCGACTCAAGCTGCCAGGCGTGAGCAGCATCCCGCCTACATCAATGGCTTGTTCAGCTGGCTAGCGGCCATCGGGCTGGCGCGGCCGTTCATCGAGCGACAACGAATGGTCAATTTCTTCGTGACGAATGTGCCTGGTCCGCGCATGCCCCTGTATGTCCTGGGCGCGAGGATCGACGATGTCATGCCGATCCTGGGGCTTGCTGGTAACGTCACCTTGATGTTCGCGGCGCTGTCGTACTGCGAGCGCCTCAACATTCTCGTCACCGCCAATGCAACCGCTTGTCCCGACATTGACGTGCTCGCGGCCGGGATGACACGGGCATGGGAGGACCTCATCGGAAGACCTGCTGTCACGACGGTCCGTGCGCAAGATGGAGCATCGACGTCACAATAGGCCCTCCACGCAGCGCCGTCGCTGAGATTGCGAACGTAGGAGTGTCAGCGTGCGAACTGCGCTGAAGCTGCGAGCACAACGACAGAGACGGGCAAACTGCGGCGCTGAAGGGCTTATGCGCCGCGGCGCACCTTGATGTGATAGACGCTCATCGTTGGCAAGACTCGCGCCGCAGTCGAGAAGGAAGCATGCGTACGCAGCGTGAACTGACAGAGACGGCTTGCTGGCTAGAGAGTCGATGGAACCATAGCCTGCATGCTTACTCGCTCCCCAGATCACACAGGCGCGATCTGCTTGACTGGGAGTTCGCTTGCGCTCGTTCGCTCTGCCCGCTCCTTGATCCCGCGCAGCATCAGCACATGCGACATGAAGTAGTCGGCGGGACCGAGAGCGAGATAGGCGAGCGGCGTTATCCACCACCGCCGTGGATAGGTGGCGCGCGTGCGCAGGATCAGTCGCGTGCTGCCGGCGTCGATCTCGTGCAGTACGAACGTCCAACTGAAGTCCGTGTTCGGGATGTGCGTGCCATCCGGATCGTGCAGGGCGAGCAGGCGACCTGGCGTGATCGCCGCGACGGTGAAGCGCGCCGTCCCTTCGGGGCCATCAGGCACGATATCGCCGACCTCCAAGCGCTGAAACTCGGGCAGGATGTGTTCGGCGCTGGGGTTCTCGATATGCCAGAGCAGCTTGTCGAGGCGGGCGTTGGTGTACCAGCCGCCACGATGGTAGCCGATCTGCGCAACCCAGGGCCAGACGGCATCTCCCGGCGCGTGGATCGTGATCGCCCGCGTTGTCTGAATCTGTGGATCGGCAACAAGCTCATCTCCCGGGAGCGCGCTGTGCGCCTCACTCCTGGTTGCGCCGGAGCGCTCGGCGAGGCGGCGTGTGAGGAGTACAGCGACAGCGGCGCTACCTGCACCAAACATTGCTGCGCCCGACAATACTCGAGCGTTCATCAAATATCCGGCGCGGATACCCCTGCATTTAAGCATGGGGAGGAAGCGCCGTCTCCTTTCCGTTTTTGTCTACCTGTGCGAGATTAGAGAACTATCTCGCGGAGTAACCGCGAGCGTCGTGCTTAGGATGGTGACATCAAGCGACATAGGCCGAAAGGCCGGGGAGATAGTGGGTGTCGCTTGCACATAGACGGGCCGGACAGCCCCACTCTGGTTGTCAGCCGGCCACCGGATGCGAACCCGGTAGGGATGCACGGCAAGTAGTGCTCCTGATGGCGTCAAGGTGATGCTCCTTAGATGCATTTAGCTACGGGGTAGCTGACAGGTTCTTCTCCTTACTGACGAGTGTCGCGCCGGTGTGCGCCGCTCACTCTTTGCGCTGCGCGCGCCTCCCATGTATCGTATGGTCTAACCAACAGCAGACAGCGAGGTAGACATGGGAGGCGCTGGCGTCTCAGCAGCGCTTGGCGCCTGGATATTCGCGAAATACACACTGGTGAGTGTGAGACTCAGCAGCGCCAGACCGGCGAAGACCGGCGCCATGTCCAACGAGCCTGCAAAGCCCGCCTGGGCCATGAACACGCCCATCGCCAGGATCGCTAGTAGCATTGCATCGGCCAAGATGAGCAAGATTGGCGCCAGGACGAACCCCCAGGCGCGCCGTCGCCAGAGCCAGACCGCCGCCAGGAAGTACAGCGGGAGTACGACTGCAAGATCCTGGACGTGGACGGCGCTGGTCGGCGTCTTGGCCAGCAGAATCGGTTCAGGCACGGTTCCCTGCAAGGTCGCGGGCACGATCTGTCCCAACCACGAGGCGAGGAAGAAGAGCCCAACCAGCGCGCAAAACCCCGCGATCACGCGTGTAGGCGTCGCTGGGCGTATGGCGGCGCGCGCCTGCGCGGGATCGAGATGCGCCAGCAGGTCAATCAGCGCGAAAAGCGAGGCCGAGAACAACGCGACGTACACCAAGAACAGCGCGTTGAAGTAGGTCGTGTAGCTGTACATGGCGTAGGTGTACAGCACATAGCTCAACGCTCCCGCCCATGCCAGAGTGGCAGCCAGTGGCCGTGCGCGATAGGCAAGCAACACCACAATCAGCAACGGCTCGATAGCGAGCAGCGTGACCAGATCTTGTCCGCGTGCCTGTGGAATCATCCAGACGGTGTCGCGATAGAAGCCCGGAACCAAGAGCCCGATGAGGGTGACGAGTGGCAGCAAGATCAGAATTAGCACTGTCAACGGAGTAGCCGCTCGGGGCCACTTCACTTCAATGGGCATAGCGCGCCTCAGCTTTCAGCAGCCGCCAGTGGCATGCGCCGACCTGGCGAGATGGAGGTTGACTACCGGGATGGCCATCTGAGCGCGTAGGACCCGGTCTCGGCCTTCCACAGTCGCGCACCAAGGATCACTATGGCGCCGCCAACCGCTAGGTAGACCACTTGCAGCCAGGCCGGCCACTGATCGGGTGTTTGCGCAGGAGTGAAGCCGACCACTACGATCTCGACCAGCTCAAAGGCGATCATGAACACCCCTGCGATGATTGAGGTCAGCGCGCCGAGCCGAGGCCGCGCGATCACCAGGATGAGGGCGAGCAACGCCGCGCCACCACACAGCAAGCCGAGTGCGAGCGCTGGGATCGTGTAGTCTGGGAAGAGGGCCAGGACGCCCTTTTGCAGCGCCGCGCGCGGCATTACCGGAAGGACGAAAATCGCCCCCTGGATCGCGGTCAATGCCATGAACGCTGTGAGTCCGATGATCGCGGCGCGCAGCCCCCAATATCCAGCACGGCGAATCGGCGTTTCTGAGGATGTACGTGTTGGGATGAACGGGTTGACAGGCGGACGAGTTTCGACAGCCATAGAATCAGCTCACTTTAATGGCGCTGAACGCCTGGCGCGGAGTACTCTGCCCCACACCGGATACTTCGCCATCCACCAATCATTCTGGCAACCATGTCTCACACCACAGTCACATGCGGGCGCTGTCAAACTCACGATTACATTACAGAACCGGGGCGAGAATGCCCCTGGCTTCAGCGGGGGATGAATCGCCCCGCCCTGCCCTTGACAAACATCTGTTCTAGCGAGTATGCTGCGTTCGCGGTGAGCAGGAGGCGACCAATGCCCTACAAGCAGACAAAGACGCGGTGCGCCGTGCGTCTCATCTCTCTGCGTAGTCTCTCCGCAGCGCAGCTGTCGCAGTCTCAGGCGCTGCGACAAGAGGCCGGACGCCTGTGGACGGATTTGCTCACCCTCCATGCCCAGGCGCGAGCACAGGGACAGTGGCTTTCGGCCGGCGAGTTGGAGCAGGCGACCAAGGGCGGGCAGTATGCGCTGCACAGCCAGAGTGTGCAAGCCCTCTGCCAGAAATTCAGCGCCAACGTGGAGACGGCCACCGACCTGCGGCGGCAGGAGCTGGCTGCAACCGGGCGCATCCAGACGGACTACCCTCGCCACCCCAAAGTCTACCAGACGGTGATCTGGAAGGATCAGGCGCTCACGATCCTGCCCTCTGGCTATCTGCGCCTGCCCACCGGCGGACAGCGGCCCCCGCTGCTGCTGTCGTTGCCTGCCGAGTATCAGGGAGCGAACCTGCGTCGGGTGGAGGTGACCTGGCGGGCGGACCACTACGAGCTCTGTCTGACGCTAGATACGGGCGAAACGCTGCCACCTTCGCTGCCCATAGGGGCGGTCGCAGGGGTGGATCTGGGCGAGGTGCACGTCGCGGCGGTCACCACGACTCGACGCCATGCGCTCGTGGTCTCGGGACGACGCTTACGCGCGTGCAAGCAATGGCGCAATAAGGTCCATAGCGTGCTGCAGGAGAAGCTGAGTCGTTGCCAGCCCGGATCTCGCCGCGCGCAACGCTTGCTCAAGCGCAAAGCCCAGATGAGCGCCAGGGTGTATCGCCAGCAACGCGATCTGCTGCATCAGGCGGCGAGGAAAGTGCGTGGACTTCTGCCAAGAGGACGGGGTGAGCCGCATCGCGGTAGGGGATGTGCGTGACATCCAAACCGGAGTCAGCCTGGGACGCGTGACCAGAAGATCACCAGAAGATCAGCCAGTGGCCGCATGGGCAGTTCGCCCGCTACCTCACCGAGAAGGCGGCGCGGCTGGGGATCACCGTGGAGTGGATCGACGAAGCATATTCCACCAGAACGTGTAGTGTGAGTGGGCACGTCCAGCCCTCCTCGCCGCGCGGGCGCCGCTTTCGGTACGCGGGCTGTGGCGCGCAGGTGCATCGGGATGTGAACGGCAGCGCCAATATCTGCTCGAAAGCGGTCTTTGGCCGCTACAGCAAGATGCAAGCCGACACGGTCAAGTATCTCCGTCCCATCGGAGTAGCGCCCTGTACACGGGCCACAAGTAGCTGGCGCTGAGCCAGAACCTCCCGGCTTCAGCCGGGGGAGTGTCAGCTCTCACCATCGGTGCGACGACGCGACTACAACGCGGTCGAACGATCTCCGCTGGTTCCCGAGAGCGCTGTAACCGCTCTTGCGTCCGTTCTCGCCATGACGTCCTCCCAACTCCGTCTCATCCCCGCAATCAGCGTGTCGAGATCGGGGCAGGCGGCTGCATTGGCAGTGACAAGCACGTTGAGACGTTCACAGTAGGAGAGCGCCGCGAACATCAGCGTGACATTCCCGCCGGGTCCGATGAACGGCAAAACCTCGTCGATTCTGGCGCCCAAGACATAGAGGGGCGCCGGTGGGCCAGGCACGTTGGTCACGAAGATATTGGCCATTCGCTGTCGCGCAATGAACGGCCGCGCAATGCCGATGGCAGCCCCAATTCCCAACACGTCACTGATGAACCCGGGATGTTGCTCCGCCTTGGCAAGCTGTGTTGAGAGAGCCACATGCGCAAGTCGCCGCAACGTGTCATGCTCGCCAACTGGCAGCCGCACCAGCAACATGCCCACCGCATTGCCTAGTTGTCCAGTAGCCTGTTCGGCTCGCAGCGTCTCAGGGACGAGCGCCGTCAGCTCAAGGCCCGCGACAGCCTCGCCGCGTGTGATGAGCAGCTCGCGCAGGCCTCCGCTCACCACGGACAAAACGACATCGTTGATCTTGGCATGGTGAGCATGCGCCACTGCTCGCACCGTCTGCAGGTCAAGCGGAAAGGCCCGGATGCGACATCCCGGCTCGGAGGATGCATTCAGTGATGTGCGCGGAGCGGCGTTCCAACGCCCGAGAAATCGGGCTGAATCGGTGAGCGTCGTCCCGACGCCGCGTGCGACCTGGGCCGGGTGTGCAAGGGTCGAGCGGATCGCGGCCAGTCTGCTACCAATGTTGTCGCAGACGAGCGCCTGTGGTGAGGGCGCAAGTGTGAGCGGCCACCTGCTGGCAGGTGGCTCTGGCGCGTCTGGCGCAAGATCGAGCAGAGACATGATGAGCGCGATGGCGGCGCCGCCGTCGGCGAGCGCATGGTGGATCTTGACGAGCATCCCCACCCGTCCGTCTTCCAGATCGGTGAGGAACCAGACCTCCCAGAGGGGGCGGGTGCGGTCAAGCAACTGACGCAGCACGAGCTCGACGGTTCTCAGGAGGATGACTTCATCCCCCGGTGGAGCGAGCCGCGCGCTGAGAATATGTCGATCGATCGAGAAGTGGGGGTCGTCGACCCACACCGGGGGACCACCGAGCGGAGGCGTCGGTTGGATGATCCGGCGCAGCGCTGGGGCGCGAACGAGGCGCCGCTCGAGGTGGCGCTTGATCAGTCTCGAGATCCAGCGCGCCAGTCGCGTCAAGCAGCGGCTCGGCCCTGATGAGGCACAAACCAGCGATATGCGCTGGTGTATCGGCTCGCTCGATCCTGAGCGCACTCCGATCGAGGAGCGACAGGCGTGGATAGCGGCTGTGCATAGTGCGCAAATTGTGCAATTGGGCCTCCACCCTGCGCTCCGTGGCCGCCTTAGGGCGCCGCACTCGTCAATGTCTCTACGTTCAACACGCAGACTCAAGCCCCCTGGTCACTTGCGAGCGTTTCGGCGCTGATAAGCGGCATGATAAAGGTCCAAGCGGATACTGTGACGCTCCTCACTACGCTTTTGACTGTTCCGCAGTGGCCGTGATCGCGGTGTGCAGCGTGGGAGAGAAGTTCCGCGCGTCGATGGTCTTCTGCAACTCCATCTTGATGAGGTGATCGCGCACCGGCCCTTGAAGCGCAGCGAAGGCGAGATGGATGCCCTGTGTGTTCAGTTCTACATCCTCATCGCGCACGGTGTCAGCCGCTAGTACAATGATGCTGTGTCGAGGGCGCAGATCACTCCTCAGTTGCTGCTCATGACGCTACTGGCCATGCGAACGTCTGGAGCGCGCAAGGGCGACGAGGATGTAGCCACCAAATACGCCCGCGAAGAGCAATGCGAGCAAGAACAGCGTCTCAGCCACCCAGTCCCACCGAGCGGGATGGTACGCCGCGACGATTATGGCGGTTGAAATCGTGCAGGTGGCGGCAAGAAGGGCGATAAGGATGCGGTTGACCAACTGCTGCAGTCGCTCGAAATAGGGATCAAAACTCGCCGGCTGAAGATTGACCTCAAAGCCACCACGCTCAATGTCGCCGAGGATCCGGCGCAGTTGTTGTGGCACTTGCATCGTCACCTGCAAAGCGTCGATACCGGCGAGCAAGAATTGCTTCGTCCAGGTAGCCGGTGTGACCTGTCGGCGGACCAGATCCTGCGTCAACGGGATGTAGACATCAAGCAGATTGAACTCAGGATCAAGCTCTTTTCCCAGACCTTCGCCCATAGCCAGCGTCTTCAGCAGGAGCGCGAGATCGGAGGGAAGGCGAATCCGTTGCCGCCGGAGCGCCTCCACCACCTGACCCAAGAAGGCGCCAACCGGCACATCACCGAGCACACTATCACCATAGCGATCCAGCAGGCGTTGCATGTCGCGGCGCAGGGTGTTGCGATCCACGTGCGCGCCAGAGATGCCCAACTCGAGCATGACATCGGTGAGCGTGCCTGCATTCTTTTCCGTGATCCCCATCACGAGACGGAGCAGTTTCCCTTGAGTCGCCGCGTCAACCGCGCCGACCATCCCAAAATCGATCAAGGCAATGCGCCCATCCTGCTCGACAAGCACGTTGCCCGGGTGTGGGTCCGCGTGAAAGAAGCCGTGGTCTAAGATCATCGTCAACAGGAGACGCGCCGCCCTATGCGCAACATCCGCTCTGCGCAGCCCCTCCGCCTCAAGACAAGCGAACTCAGTGATCTTGCAGCCGTAGATCCGCTCCAGCGTCAACATGCGGGTCGTCGTCAGGTCCCAATAGACGGTCGGGATATGCACTGTTCCGTCATCGGCGAAGTTCGCGGCGATGCGCTCCATGCTGTGCGCCTCGTGGAGGTAATCAAGCTCTGTGCGTAATGTCTGTGCGAATTCCTGCGCGACGCCGACCAGATCATACTCTCGCGCCGCGTTCCAGTGCTGGCTTGCGCGCAGCGCCAGGTCCTGCAGAATGTGTAGATCTTCCGTCACGAGAGCGAGCGCGCCCGGTCGACGGAGCTTAACGACGACCTCTGTGCCATCTAATAATGTTGCGGTGTGCGCCTGCCCGATTGACGCGGCGGCCAGCGGTGTGAAATCAAAACTCCTGAACGCGTCTTCAATGGGACAGCCCAGTTCCTCGAGCAGCTCAGCGCGAATCTCGTCTTCGGGCACTGGCGCCGCCGCATCTTGGAGCTTGACCAGTTCCGCTCGATAAGCGGCTGGCACAAGATCTCCTCTGGTGGAGAGAATCTGCCCGAGTTTGATAAACGTGGGGCCGAGCTCTTCAATGGTCAGCCGCGCCCGTTCAGGGCCGCTTAGACTCCTCACGGGCCTTGGTGCGCCGTCAGCGGTGGCTCTGCGCAAAGAGACACGCACGTCTCTGCTCACTCGCCCAATCATGAATCCAAAGCCGTTGCGGGCGAGAATCGTGGCGATCTGCCGCGCGCGATTGGGGCGAGCCGTACGCGCGCTAGGTCCCTGACGCTGACGCACATCGGACGCCGGACGTACAGTGATGGCCATGCATATCTCTCCTGCAAGTGCAGATTGGCCTCCGATGGCAGTGCTGAGCGCCATCGAGGCCAATCTGCGGGACGTGTCACGCAGTTTTCCAGTAGTCGGTGGCGGCAGATCGTCGCCATCCTTTGGCGCACTGGCTCAGCGCTTGGCGACCTCTTTCTCCCGCGTGACGTGAAGCGGAATCAGGTGAGACTTGGTCTCCTCATCTTTGACGATATGGAGTGTCAACACCCCATGCTCGAAAGTCGCATTCACCTTCTCAGGGTTGACGCGAACAGGCAGGGTGATCGTGCGACTCATTTCAGGGGTTGGCCGCTCTACACGCTCACGGCGCAGATAGGTGACATCGGCGTCATGGCGCGCGATCGCCCGGCGGCCCACGCGAATCGTCACGGTGTTGTCAGCGACGCTAATCTGGACATGCTCAGGGCGTACTCCAGGCAGCGACGCCTCAATGGTGTATTCGTCGGGCGTATCGATGACATCCACTGGGATACTCCGCCCGAGCATCACCAGCCAATCGGCGCTTACCGGCCCATCATCGATGAAGCGGCTCACGACTTGGCGCAATGGGGTAAAGACATCAACGGCATCAGATGGGGAACTCATGGCATGCCTCCTGCAATGCGACCTGCGCGACGGGGTGACGTTCGCAGCAATCCAACTGCGCAATCCAACTGCGCCACCCCTTGCGCTTGGGTCCATAGATAGTGTCGCCCACCAGTGTCACAGCGCGCTCACTGCCAGAGGCGCCAAGCGCGCAAGGCGATCACGGTGGCGCCCCGTCAGGACTTGCCACCTGGTTTCTGTGCTCGTATCAGCTTGGCGTAGCGCGACAGCGCCGGAGCAAAGGAAGTAGCGCCGACGGTCGAACGTATCGTGAACGTATCGTGAACGTATCGTGTACGTATCGTGTACGTATCGCGAATGTATCGCGAATGTATCGCGAATGTATCGCGTGTAAGCACGGTTGAACGCCTTGCCGACGCCGCTGCGGGAAGCCGTGTGGCGCTCGTGAGGCGCTGGGAAGATAGCGTGTCGTCGTTGTGACGGAGATGCACTACACCATGAGTAGACGTCTGACGTAGCCGTCTGGGGCGCGCGAGGCGCCGACGTGAACGATACGGGGGCTATGCAGAGAGGAGACAGGACATGGAGACATCTATACTGATCGCGCACACGGATACGTGCGTGCGGAGAACTCTTCGCGACCTTTTGGAAGACGAAGGGTATATTGTGCTGGAAGCCGCCAGCCCGGAGAGCGCCTTGGCGCTGCTCCGCGAGAGTAAGGGCGGTATGGTAGTGCTCTTTGATGTATCGCTCTTTGATAACACCATGACCGGCGCAGACAGCGTGGCTATCCTTGGCGCCGCGACTCACGACAAGCGTTTGGCAGACAAGCATGCTTTTGTGGTCATCACCCCTACTCCTGAGCAGGTTGAGGTGGTGTTTGGACGCGTGCTTGGGCGCATCCAGGCGCCCATCGTCGCCGAGCCGGTCGATCCAGAAGATCTATGCCTCGTGGTTGCACGCGCAGAACGACACCTGCTTGTCGCCGTCTGATCTGCGCCGCCCACTTCTCGCGTATCTCTCGGCGCTTTGCCCAATGACATGGACAAAGCGCCGACTAGTGATGCTCCCGGAATCCTCGACAGATGGCCGCTAGCGTGTGTAGGAGTTGAGGGTCTTCATGTAGTTGGCGCGCTCGAACGCCCCTGGGTCGGCGATGGCGCGCTGGCTCATGCAGCCGCGCATCTGGGTAAGAGAGTCATACTCATGCTCGCGCATCCACTCGCTCAGTTCCGCCAGGACGCCCGCGACGCGCTCGACTGCCATGGGCGAGTAGTTCGGAAGCCATCATCGCCACGCTCGCGCCAGCCATCACCGCCTTCACCGTATCCTCGCCGACTGTGCACGCCGCCGGTAATGGCGAAGTCCGTCATGACGCGCCCATAGAGCATCGCCACCCAGCGCAGACGCAGGCGCAATTCGTTCGAGGTGCTCAACTGCAAATTGGGCGTGACGCAGAGCGCCTCGAGGTCGAAATCAGGCTGGTAGAACCGGTTAAACAGCACGAGACCATTGGCGCCAGCCTCCACGCATCGCTGGGCCATATGGGGCAACGCCGTGAAGTAGGGGCTGAGCTTCACGGCGACTGGGACACTGACCTCGGCGCACACGTCGCGAATGAGCTCCATGTACTCGTTCTCTACCTCCTCGGCGGTCAGGTCGGGCCGCGCCGGAAGGTAGTAGATGTTCAGCTCGAGCGCGTCGGCGCCCGCTGCCTCGATGCGCCGCGCGTACTCCACCCAGCCGCCCGAGGAGACGCCATTCAGACTGCCGATGATCGGGATGTTGACGGCTGCTTTGAGTTGGCTCACGTGCTCCAGATAGCGCTCCGGGCCGATGCTATAGGTCTCCAGGTCAGGGAAGTAGCTCATGCTCTCGGCGTAGCTGTGCGCGCCAGCGTCCAGATAGTGATCCAGTTCGAAGCTCTCATGGGTGATCTCTTCTTCGAACAAGGAGTACATCACCACCGCCGCTGCGCCAGCGTCCTCCAGTCGTCGCACGGTGTCCACGCTCTTCGAGAGAGGAGACGCCGAGACCACGAGTGGATTCTTCAGTGCGAGGCCAAGGTAGGTCGTGCGTAGATCAGGCATCGTCGTTCTCCCTTGGTCTTTGCTAGAAAGCGATCAGGAGCGCCACACCAGGCGTCCACCGTGATGCTTCGTCCTCTAAACGTGCCCATTGGAGGCATGAAGAGCAGTGCCCTCCTGCTCATCTGCGCGGGCGCCAACCTCATGCTCTAGCCGCTCTGCCATGTCCTGGTAGCGCTGCAAGTTTGCGCGCACATCCTGCTCCGCGCGCCGCATGAGGACGTCGGCGCGAGCGCTGTCGCTCTGCTTGAGCATGCGGTAGCGCGTCTCGTTGTAGGCGTACTGTTCCAGCGGAATGGTTGGGGGCTTGGAATCGAGGATCAACGGGTTCTTGTCTTCGGCGGCCAGCGCAGGATTGTAGCGATAGAGTGGCCAGTACCCGCTCTGCGTCGCCAGACGCTGCTGCTCCAAACCCATGCGCATATCAATCCCATGCGCGATGCAGTGGCTGTAGGCGATGATCAGCGAGGGGCCGTCATGGGCCTCGGCGTCGAGGAAGGCGCGCAGCGTCTGCTGGTCGTTGGCGCCCATTGCCACACGCGCCACGTACACGTTGCCGTACGACATCGCAATCATACCGAGATCCTTCTTCGCGGCGTCCTTCCCACGCGCCGCGAACTTGGCGACCGCCGCGCGTGGTGTCGACTTCGACGCCTGGCCACCCGTGTTTGAATAGACCTCGGTATCGAGCACCAGGATATTGACGTTGCGCCCAGACGCCAGGACGTGGTCCAGCCCGCCAAAGCCGATGTCATAGGCCCACCCATCGCCACCAACGATCCAGACGCTGCGCCGCGCCAGCGTGTCGACCAGGCTGAGCAAGCTGCGCGCGCGACTCGCGCTCCCCCCATCCGCCGACTCAGCGACCTGGCGCAGCTTCGCTTTGAGGCGCACGACGCGCTCGCGCTGGGCAATGATCTGCGCCTCAGTCGACTGCTCGGCGTGCAGGGTCGCTTGCGCCAGTTCTTCTCCGACTTGCTACGGCGAGACCAGTCAGCAACTCGCGCGCCGCCTCCTCCTGCTGATCCAGCGTGAGCCGCATGCCGAGGCCGAACTCGGCGTTGTCCTCGAAGAGCGAGTTGGCCCATGCAGGCCCGCGTCCCTCGCTATTGCAACTCCAGGGCGTCGTCGGCAGATTCCCGCCGTAGATGGACGAGCACCCGGTGGCGTTGGCGACCAGGGCGCGGTCGCCGAAGAGCTGGGTGAGCAGCTTGAGATACGGTGTCTCACCGCACCCAGCACAGGCGCCGGAGAACTCGAAGAGCGGCTGCAGGAGCTGGGAGTCCTTGAGGGCGCCGGTATTCAACTGTCGGCGGTCCACTTCTGGCAATGTCAGGAAGAACTCCCAGTTGGCGCTCTCACGCTCTCGCAGTGGCGGCTGCGGCGCCATATTGATGGCTTTGCGCCCGACCTGACTCTTGTCCTTGGCCGGGCAGGCCTCCACACAGAGGCCACATCCCGTACAGTCCTCCGGCGAGACCTGCAGGGTGTACTTCATGCCGGGAAACTCTTTGAAGCGCGCGTCGACCGCGACGAATGGCCCTGGCGCTCCGTCCAGCGCCGCTGCTGGATAGACCTTCTCGCGGATAACGGCATGCGGGCAGACGAAGGCGCACTTGCCACACTGGATGCACAGATCTGGCTCCCAGACGGGGATCTCGTCGGCGATGTCGCGCTTCTCCCAGCGCGCCGTGCCGACTGGATAGGTTCCATCCGCTGGCAGCGCGCTCACGGGCAGGGTGTCTCCCGCGCCCGCGATCATTGGCCCCAGCACATCGTCGCACGAACTCTGGCGCCTCAGCGGGAACGGGCGGGCGCCGTTGCAGCATCGGAAGTGGTGCTCGCTTCGTTGGCGCATCCTGCGGCGCCTGGCCGCTCGATCTGCGCCGGGATCGTGACCAGCGCGAGATGCGCCAGTGTCTGATCGACCGCTGCGAAGTTGCGCTGCACGACCGCCTCGCCCCGTTTGCCGTAGGTCTTCTTGATGCTGCGTTTGATCGCGGCGATGGCCTGCTCGCGCGGCAGCACGCCGCTGATGGCGAAGAAGCAGGTCTGCATGATGGTGTTGACACGCCCGCCCATGCCGCTCGCACGAGCGACACTATCGGCGTCAATCACGTAGAGGCGCAGCCGCTTCTCGCGAATGGCTCGCTGCGTCTCGATGGGGAGATGAGGCCAGACATGCTCGGCGTCATAGACGCTATTGAGGAGGAAGACGCCACCGTCCGCCGCCTGCTTGAGCACGTCAATACGCTCGAGGAAGGAGAACTGGTGGCAGGCAACGAATTCGGCCTGTTCGATGAGGTAGGGGGCGTGAATGGGGCGTGGGCCGAAGCGCAGATGCGACGTGGTCACCGATCCCGACTTCTTCGAGTCGTAGACGAAGTAGCCCTGGGCGTAATTCTCGGTCTCCTCGCCGATAATCTTGATCGAGTTCTTGTTCGCGCCGACCGTGCCATCCGATCCAAGACCCCAGAAGATGCAGCGCACGGTCTCCTGCTCCTCGATGGAGAACGCGGGGTCATACGTCAGACTGGTGTGTGTCACGTCGTCGTTGATGCCAATCGTGAAGTGACGCTTGGGATGCGCTGTGTGGAGTTCGTCGAAGATCTCCCTGACCATGGCGGGCGTGAATTCCTTCGAGGACAGTCCATAGCGCCCGCCAATCACCTGCGGCATGCTGGCGAAATGCGATGCGCCGCTCGCATCAGCCTCCGCGAGCGCGGCGACCACATCCAGATAGAGCGGCTCGCCGACGCTCCCGGGCTCCTTGGTGCGATCCAGCGCCGCGATTGATCGTGTGGTCGGGGGCAGCGCGTTAATGAACTGCGCGACCGCGAACGGACGGTACAGGCGCGCTGTGAGCACGCCGACCTTCTCGCCGCGCGCGGCAAGGACATCCGCCGTCATGCGCGCGGTTTCGGCGCCAGAGCCCATCACGACGATCACCCGTTCCGCGTCTGGCGCGCCAGCATAATCGAAGAGGTGGTACCGCCTGCCGGTCAGCGCGGCGAACTGGTCCATCGCCTCCTGCACGATCCCTGGGCAGGCGTCGTAATAGGGATTAACCGTCTCGCGCGCCTGGAAATAGACGTCGGGATTCTGCGCCGTGCCCCGGATGGAAGGATGATCTGGAGACAGCCCGCGTTCGCGGTGGGCGCGCACGAGTTCCTCGTCGATCATCGCGCGCAGGTCGTCATCGGTGAGCTGCTCGATCTTGTTGATCTCGTGCGAGGTACGGAAGCCATCGAAGAAGTGAAGGAAGGGGATGCGCGTCTTAAGCGTCGCGGCGTGGGCGACTAGCGCCAGATCCTGCGCCTCCTGCACGCTGCCTGATGAGAGCAATGCGAAGCCAGTCGCGCGGGTGGCCATCACGTCGGAGTGGTCACCGAAAATGGAGAGCCCTTGCGCCGCCAACGAGCGCGCCGCCACGTGGAAGACGG
Source organism: uncultured bacterium (assembly GCA_963733745.1). GTDB lineage: Bacteria > Chloroflexota > Ktedonobacteria > Ktedonobacterales > JADMIN01 > DASWAC01. The sequence goes on along the minus strand of CAVTFE010000046.1, from coordinate 154,766 downwards.
CGGGCGTCAACTCGCCGGCGATCTTGTACATGTTGGGGATCATCAGCAACAGACCCTGCGAGGCCGTGAAGGTCGTCGCCAGCGCGCCTGTTTGCAGCGCGCCATGGATCGCTCCTGCGGCTCCGCCTTCCGACTGCATCTCGGCGACTAGTGGCGTAGTTCCCCAAATGTTGGGGCGCGCTGCGGCGGACCAGGTGTCGGCCAGCTCGCCCATCGGCGTTGACGGGGTGATCGGATAGATGGCGATCACCTCACTGAGTTTGTGCGCTACCGAAGCGACCGCTTCGTTGCCGTCAATTGTCACCCAGGCGCGTTCCATGGCTCTCTCCTCACTGTGTTGCGCTTCAACACCGTGCGCCGTGACGGCGACGGGGCGTTCGCGCCGTTACCAGTATGAGTTCGCCATGTCACGACTTCCTCACAGCAGTCCGCCCCTCATCACAGGGGGGTCTCAGGACCTTCGCTACCTGAAGATCTCGTTGGAAAGGCCAGTTGACCGACGGTCAGGAAGAGGGGACGCGGACAGCTTCCGCAACGAGCGCCGTTTGGGGCTTGCGGGACCTAGAGCACGCCTCGTTGCTTCTTGTGGGTTGCACAGAAGGCAAGTGGAAGCGCCGCATGAACACGGCAATTCGACTGCTGCGCAAGGTGTCCCTGCACAGTGGTGTCGTGTAGAAACCCATGAAGCAACGAGCAGAGACTCCTGGATACGCCCAAGAATCGATCGATGCTCGGAGCGCCGAATTTTAGGGCCATCAGAGCCCGTTATATACCTGACGAGACGCCGGGGTCAGTTTTTGTAAACCGTAGGTTGTCGGTTCGACCCCGACCACCGGCTCCAGAATTTAAGCGGCTTTATACGACTAAGTACCGTTGGAATAGAACACGTTGACCGGAACTGGCGCGGTGAGCAAACTGCCATCTTGCGCCAGGCAAGCGCGCCGAATATGGCTGCGCCGCAGGTACCCTGCTAGAACGGGGTGCCCAATGTCATCACGGATATTCAGGACACTACGCGGGCGCATCTCGCTCACTGACACGATGCTAATCTACAAGCCGAGACGTCGAGGAGCGCCACGCATATGTATCATGCGGGCTGATATTAGGAACGTTCGCGTTGTTACCACGGTGTATTGGTTCGTCCCGGCGCGAACGGATGTGCTCGTGCATCATCGTGACGGGGTGCTCACCATTCCACGGGTGGGACAAAGGACGGCGGGAAAGCTCCGCGCGGCCCTAGGATTCTAAGAAAACCGGCCACCTGCGGTCGCTCGCCTGACGACGGACCGGCCATGTGCTCAATAGCAAACAAGCTTTGTATAGTCTGCCCTCGGCGGCGCGAGTGGGTGCCTGGGCGCGACATGCCTGCCGCCGCGCGGGCAATCCTCTAATGGAGCAGGATGTTGGGCGCGACGCACAGGGCAACTGCCAACAGCAGCCATGCCACGCCGACCACCCAGGCAACCAGGGTCCAATTAAGCGCCTTTGGTGGACGGCCCAGTAAACGCCCAAGGGCGCTTGGACGGTCATACATGCTTTGCCTCCAGAGCGGCTGTTGTCCACCAGTGTAGCAAGTATGTCATATATGCCGAACGGCAGGCGCAAGGGCGACTGGAGCGTGAACTCGGTAGCGAGAGGAAATGAGGTGATTCACCACGCGATTGAGCCGCCTGTTCTTTCGTGGCGTGTGCATCCTCTGCGGCGTCCTTGGCTTTGGTATCTTCATCCTAGCGGCTACACGCGGCGGCTGGATTGTCTGGCTCGGCGTCGCGTGTCTGCTCGTCGGCCTCGTGGCGGCGTTCGTTACACGGAAGTTGTAGCAAGCAGGTTATATATCGCCTCCCGGCGGCGGCGCGAGGTACGCGAGGCGCTCACCGCAGTATGACCCGTACACTGATCTACGGGCAGCACGAGGCGCGAATACGGAGATCCCGTATTCTCCACGCACACGTGGTGGGTTAGCCTGTCATCAGTGGATCGGGGTGAGAGGTGTGTGGCGCAGCTGCTCATCGCTCACGGGAAGCATCCGGGTCACGAGCCTTCCGCAGGGACGCGACATGTCGGTAAGGATACCGATCGCTCGTGATGCCCTGTTCAGTGTGCTTTTCAGCCACCTCAGATCTGCGTCAAGAGTGGCGTCCCGCCCTGTCCCTCCCCCTGCAACCGTCTTGGGGTAAAACGGGGTTACAGGGTTACACCACTCTCAGTATCAGGCGGGCGCGAAGCGAACGGAGCACGACCATGCAAGGCGAGCTATGGCAGGACTACGGGACACCGGGGACGCAGGCACTGGAGCACGAGGAGATTGAACAGGCTATCGCGCGATTGATGCGGGTGTGGGACGACGCGCAGGCACATGCGCAGGAGGACAGGGTTCGTCCGCGCAAGACTGCTGCGAGTGCTGCCATCGGCAGGCGTCCTGACCAATTCAGCCCCAACGTACACTGGTCCTAAGTGGACATTATGCGCTGGTGGGGGCGGTCGGCAGGTGTCATCAACTCGTGCTGCTCAGCCCGTTGACGCACACTCCCATACTGCTTTGAGCCACGCAAAGCTCCCTCTTCAGCTGAAGGGGGAGAGCGCATGTTCTTGAGACCAACGTACTGCACATTTGTTCGGTTGACCTGATCCTCAGCAGCGATCTCCTCGCACACCAGGGCATAGTGTGCTGCTGTGCGCAACACAAGAGGAGAATCGGACACAAACGCCAGTGAGAGGACATTGTGATGATCAGCGGCGCGCATGTCATTCTCTACTCCGCCAACGCCGACGCTGACCGCGCATTTATTCGAGATGTGTTGGCATTTCCTTGGGTCGACGCAGGCGCAGGATGGCTGATCTTCAAACTGCCGCCTGCCGAGGTCGCCGTGCATCCAACAGAAGGACCCTCCAAGCACGAGTTCTACCTCATGTGCGACGACATCGAGGAAACGTTGAGCGAACTAGCTGCCAAGGGCGTCAGTATCTCCCGCCCGCCAAGCGACGAGGGCTGGGGGATTCTGGCCTCCATCCATCTTCCAAGCGGCGCTGAGCTGTTCCTCTATCAGCCAAAGCATCCCACTGGCTATGACCTGCATCTGCCAGCGTCTTCGGAAGACGAGAAGCATTAAGCGTAGGCGAAGCGGCGATTGTAGTCAGCACCCGTGCATGTCTGCGCAGGCCTCAGCGCGCCCCAAGAATCTCATGGGCGAGTGGACGAGCGCCACGCGACGCACAGCAAATCTTTGTCCACCTGTGGCGCATTGGCTCTAGCCATGGCGCTGCATCTCTTCCTGTGGCTCGCCCGCCGTCGGCCCAGCGGCGCCGCGCGTGGAGTCGTGCGCTTGCACCGCATGCAGAATGCCCGGCAGGTCGGCGGCTGTCTCGCGCTGCCCCGCCACCCACGAGTTGATCTCCGCGCCCAGCAGCAGGATGAAGGCGAGATAGTAGAAGAAGGCCAGAATCACGACCGCAAAGACCGCGACGGTTCCATAGTTATCGGGATTGAACACGAGATTGGCGTAGAACGGAAAGAGCGCCTCATAGAGCAGCAACAGCAGCGCCGCGACCACAGCGCCACGCCAGTTGGGACGTAGCTGCCTCCAGAAGCGCTTGCGATAGGGGACGAAAGCATAGGTCAGCGCGAAAAGGAGCGTCGCCGCGACGAAGGCCAGCGCGAAGCCGACGATTGTCACGACCGCCGTCCCCACCAGATCCCGCCCGGATGGATCGAAGAGGCGCTCGATACCCGCTGGCAGGAGAAACGTCATCAGGAAGAGTGGCAGCAGGACGAGATAGAGCAGCAGCAGCAGGAAGGCCATGCGGTTCTGGCGGATCGGGTCGCGGCTGCGCAACCGAAATACGATCCCAAAGCAGTTCTCCAGCGTGATGAAGAGACGCGAGCCGGCGAAGATCGCGGTGACGATACCCACCACCAGCAGCCAGCCAGCGCTCGTCTTGAGCCGCTCGCTCACGACCTCGACGATCACGGAGCCGATCCCCGCCGGGAGCGCCCGCACGATGTTATCGGTAACAAGCGTCTCGGTTCCAGGCGCGATGTTTCTGAGGATATAGCCGGTAATGGCGAGAATGAGGATGAGCAGTGGGAAGATCGCAAAGAGGAAGCTATACGCCAACAGGCCAGAGAGGTTGAAGATCCAGTCGTTGTTGATCTTGACCCAGAACGCGGCGATGGTGGCGACCGCGCGCGTGAGTGCGTTGCCCTCTCGGATGGCCTGATCGAGATCCGCTCGACTATGAACGCCGTCGACGAAGAGCCGCCGGAGTGTGTAGATGCGCTTCATCGTCCCCTCGTCATCGTGTTCACACGCCTAGTCCATATCACTTCATTGCGGAACAGCGCCCATACAAGCCTCGCTTATGGCCTGCGTTGCCCGTCCCACGCTCAGCGCCGGATCGCCCCTGGGGACGGTATCCGCGCCGAAAACAGCGATCCGGCCCACTATCTCGCTGTTCCCTCTTCTCATCGCCGTTCTGCCCTGTGTTGCGCAGGAGGCGCAGCCCGATCAGCCCGAGCACAGCTGCTCCGGCAGCGAAGAGTTCCGGTTGCTTCTTGGCAAAATCCTCGACGTTCCGCGCAATCTCTTCCGGAGTCGTCGTTCGCAGCCATGCCGCCGCCTTCTCAATTTGCTCTGCGGCCAGGTCTGTGTACTGCGATAGTGCGCCAAGGTTATTCTCGCGCATGCCGGTCGCCGACCGCATTGACCGCGCCCGCCGCGCTATCGAGTCCCTCGGCGGCGGAGCTCATCTGCTGCTGCGCCACCGCCGACGCCTGATCCTTCACCTGCTCGACAATCGGCTCAACGCGCTCATGCAAGGTGTCGAAGAGCGGGCCGACCTGCTCGCGGATCGTGTCGTTGGCTGGCGCGGCTCCGACGGCGGACTGCGCGGACGATCCACTGGCTGGCGCAGGCTCACGCATGGCGGCATCCGAGAAGGCGGTGGCCGCGACCGCCGCTGCGCCCATATCTGGCACTGGAATGGGCGGTGCCATGGGGGTGGGCGCAGTCGGCTCTGGCAGCGTCGTCTGGTTCATGCCCTTGAGGTCATCCTTGCGCACGAGCAGGTGAATGCCATTGACGTCGCTATGATTGATAGCGGCGCGCGGGATGTAGGCGTCGTGGCTAAATAGCAGCCCTTTGTGGACGACAAGGAAGTCCTCCTTATCTTGCCGGTCGCTTACCGTGCCGAGCTTCTCGCCGTCGGCGTCGTAGACTGTCGCGCCTGGAGAGTAATTGGTGCTTTCGGCGCCTGTCGCAGCATCTGCAACGTCTACATGTTCTTGTTGGTCCATCTTCTGCCTCCCTTCGTGTTTCGCGCAGTGGACTGCGCATTCGATCAGTCCGCAACGGACATTGGCGAGCGACACTTCAGTGAAGCCGCTCATGCCCGAGGCTGACCGGCTCGCCTATCGCTGTAATGTTGCGCCGCATGGTGAAGGCTATCGAGATGACTCAGGTGGTAGATCAGCGCCACCGCCGCGCCAAGCACGCCAGCCAGGAACGCAATGACGAGGCCAAAGGCCAGTGACGTATCCAAAGTCACACGGTGATTTCACTCAGTAAGGAAGAGCGCCACAGCGCATACGAGTGCGGCAGCCATGCCAGTGAAGAAGAAGCCTTTCAGCATCGCCCCCACCAGGTGGCCAATGAACCCGAAGATCCGGTGCATCGTCAGCATCTCCTTTCTCTGTCCTCTGATGGTTTCTTTCGAACACTACAAGGGAAGCTGGGACCCCGTTGTCACAACTCCCCTCGAGGGTATCTCTGCGGCTGCTCTTGCGCTGTCCTTAGGAGACGGCTCGCCGTCCAGTGAAGAGCTTGACGATGAAGAGCAGGAGGACCGCGCCGATGAAGGCGACGACCAGGCTCCCCAGGTTGAAGCCGGTGATGCCAAATGTGCCCGGCAGCAGCAGCGAGAGGACGAAGCCGCCGATCAGCGCGCCGACGATGCCGACGATGATGTCGCCGACGATGCCCATGCCCGTGCCCTGCACCACCAGACTGGCAAGCCAGCCAGCGATGCCGCCAACGATGATCCAGACCAGCAGATTGATCAACATCGTGAGAGTCCTTTTCCTGCGAGCGCCTCCATAGGCTCGCAGTGGGCAGGAGAGCGTCATTCATCCCCCTGCCAGTCGAGCACGCTGTGCGCCCCGTCCTACTCTGCGACGGCGGTTGGCGTGGCGACCGCGACCCGGCTGGTCGCGACCCGCGCGCGCAAGCCATGACTGAGCGAGGTCAGGCCCAGCACTGTATGGATCAACGCATACGGCAGACTCAGGCTCAAGCCCAGAATTGCCGTCTCATCAATCGCATTGGGAGCGATGCCGCTTGTGGCGACGAGGTTCATCCCGAAGTTATGCAGGATCCCCAGCAACCCGACGCCAGCAAACAGCAACCCGATCACCAGATCATACGGGCGAGAGAGCGAGGGAAGAAGCATTCCCAGCACCAGACCTACGAGACCGGCGATAAGCAGCCACATCGTCTCGGTGCTGACCCCTTCTCCCTTCGAGACGGTCACGAGCGCCGAAACGACGCCGAACAGCAGAAACCAGAGCCAGTAGTGCGTGTTGCGCTGCGATAACATTTGTCCCTCCTTGGACTGCTGAGGCGCCGGCGCGGGGAGCGCCGAATCGAGCAGGACTCGAGCGCCATACCTGTCATTACGCCACAAAACGTTGGCCTCCCTGCCAACATGTGCGCTATCCTTGCGGGCCTGTGGCATGATCGCTATGCAGGTTGAGCGAGGCAGATCTCGGCTCTTTCCTCCATCGTTCGACCGATGACTAGGATACCTGCTTGTCTGTCGGAGGAGAATACGGAGATCCCGTACTTCGGCCTCTCGCTGCCCGTAGCCAGCGGTAATCTTTCGTCTCCTGGCCAACACGAGCTTGTCATACCAAGGTGTGAGCCTTGCAGTAAGATCCGAAGGACTGGTGACTCGCGCCGCAGCGATGGTCCCTATCGCAGCCCAGCGGTTACGATCACCTATTAAGGTCAGGCGCTGTGTCTTGGCGATTGGCGACATTCTCCACATACCGCAACCGGCCGGTGATCTGGGCAATGTCGTCATCGATGTAGTTGTATGTCAGCCCGAACGAGAGCTGTTTCTCCTTCGCGGTGCTGAGCATCCCTTTCGACTGGGGCTCCGCGAGGAGGAGTGAGTCGATGATCTGGTGTATTTGCTCCGCAAGCGATTTGTCCATGTGCAGCGTCTCTGCGTCCAGAGTGCGATAGACTGACGCTGGGAGTATTCATGTACCCCCATGAAGTCGGCGCAGCCCGATCACAGGATAGATGACGTCGTCGCTGAAAGTAATACGGGCATCCCGTAGTGCGGCAGTGGCGTGCCCGTAGCTGCCTCAACGACTGGTCATGCCGGTAGGCCATGTCCCTTACAAGTTGGGGTCGATCAGGCCGCGCTGGACGGCGTAAAGCGTGACCTCGGCGGTCGTGTTGAGATCGAGCTTGCGTATGATGTTCGTACGATGTGTCTCGGCGGTGCGCGGGCTGATCGTCAACTTTTCGGCGATCTCGGCGTAGCTCGCGCCATGCGCGAGGAGTTGCAGCACTTCGCGCTCACGCGCCGTCAAGAGGTCGTAGGCATCCATCGGACCTCCAGTGGCGCCAGCCAGGGAGGAGTACACCTCGACCGCGCGATCAGAAAGCGGTGGGCTTAGATAGCGACGCCCGGCTAGGACCTCGTGTAACCCAAACAGCACTGTCTCAGCAGTGGCGCCCTTAAGGATGTAGGCCATGGCGCCCGCGCGTAAGGCTTCGAGGACATGCGGCTCATCGGAATACATCGAGAGAACCAGCACCCGTGTGTTGGGCGATGCTCGCAGTCCTCGCTTGATGACCTCCAGCCCGTTGAGATCAGGCATCATCAGGTCGACGAAGGCGATGTCCGGCTGGAGTTGCTCGATGAGATCGAGGGCGCTGCGCCCTTTCTCCGCTTCACCGATGACAGTAAACTGCGGTTGGGTGTTCAGCAAGCGACGGAGTCCCTCCCGCACGATTGGGTGGTCGTCGGCCAACACGATTGTCGTCATGACATCTATTCCTTGCCACTTACTGTTTGAGGATGTCCGGCGTCATGCGCCGCATCCCTGGCCGCATCTCGCTCCAGATCTCGCTCATCATCCCTTCCACGTTCAGCGCCCTCACGACGCGGAGACGGCAACTCAACCTCGATGGTAGTTCCTGCGCCGGGAGCAGAGGATAGAAGGAAGACGCCACCCAGAAGCGTCGCACGCTCACGCATACCGGCTAGACCCGTTGAGAGACCTGCTGCAATGGCCTCATCGGACTCGAAGCCCACCCCTTCGTCGATGACGTAGATGCGCAGCGCCTCATCGGTCGCCGCTAGGTGGACCCGTACGAGGGGCACGGCAGCGTGCCGCACGACGTTGGTCAACGCCTCCTGCACGATGCGATAGGCTCCTGTCTCGACCTCTGCAGCGAAGCGCTCCTCAAGCCCGGTGTGATGAAACTCGACCTGAATGCCTGTCTGGCGCGAATAGGTCTCGAAGCGCCACAACAGAGTAGGCAGCAGGCCAAGGCTATCCAGCATGGCCGGGCGCAGATCAAGCGAAAGGTCGCGCACGCGGTTCAACGTGTCCTCAATCAGAGCGAGCTCTTCTAGTAGAGGCGAGACGCTGTCAGAGCTACCATCGGTTGCTGCTGCGCGTGTTAAACTGGCCGTCTCGAGCATCATCTTGACACCGGTGAGCGCCTGGCCAATCTCGTCGTGCAACTCGCGCGCAATGCGCCGCCGTTCCGTCTCCTGCACCTCCAGTACCTGGCGCGAGAGGCGTCGCAGGGAACGGTTGGCGCTGGCGAGGTCGCGCGTCCGCTCACGCACCCGCTGATCAAGTTTGTCGTGCGCGTTTTGTAACGCCTCCTCGGCATCCTTCCGGTCAGTAATGTTCGTCGCTGCCCCAGCCATATAGGTCGGGCGTCGCGGCTTACCCTCGAAGTAGACCTGCCCCACAATCGCGACCCACCGCTGCGAGCCGTCGGGCAAGATGATGCGGATGTCCTCCCGCAGTTCTCCATCTCCTCCGGGATCAGTCGCGCGTGCGACTGCTTCGGCGTAGCGGTTCTTGTCCTCTGGATGGATCATCGTCGCCAGCGCCTGAGCGAGTGTTAGCGTGCCGTTGGAGGGCTGTCCGAACAACGCTAGCATCTGCGCATCCGGCTCGCCACGATCATCCGCGACATGCCAGATGAACGTACCCATCGCGGCGGCGTCTAGCGCCAAGCGGAGTTGCTGCTCGCTCATGCGCACTGCAGTCTCAAGGTTGCGTCGCTCAGTGATGTCGCGTGCGATCTTCGAGGCTCCGATGATCGCTCCCGTGGCGTCGCGGACAGGCGAGATCGTCAGCGAGACCTCCAGGGGCTGTCCATTCTTCCTCACGCGCACGGTCTCGAAGTGCTCAATTCGCTCTCCCGCCCGGAGGCGGGAGAGGATCAGCTCCTCCTCGTTGCGGCGGTTAGGTGGAATCAAGCGCAGGATGGGTTGTCCGATCATCTCTTGTGCAGTGAAGCCAAACATGCGCTGGGCGCTGGCGTTCCAACTGGTGACGATCCCATCCAATGTCTTACTCACGATGGCGTCATCCGCAGACTCAACGATAGCCGCCAGATACGCCGCTGAATCAGTCGCGCCTAGGTTGCCACTACAGTGCGAGGGCGCTGGGGTCGCTGAGGCGGTTTCTGTCCTATTGGCGCCGTTCTTACGGCGAGAATTCGATTCACCCATTATCGCCCTCCTTGCGACAACGCGTATTCCCGGCAACGCCTATGTTATGAATAGTGACCGATAGGGGCCACATGGGCCGGTATTCTATACTATGACAAGTGGCCATACTCTACAAGCGCAAATGCCCCAGGGGATGGGAACTCGGCTGATGGTACACGAGTTTACAGATCGTGTCACGAGTTCTCCCATTCCCTGGCTCATCATAGTGATTGGTGAGATCATCGTAAGAGCCTACTATCCTTTCAAGAGACTTACCACACACCGCCAGGATCTTGCAGACTTCATAGCAAGCTCGCTACGAGGTCGCAAGTATCAGTGAGAACGACGGGCTCATCGTGTAGGATCTGATTGCATGGCTGCAGTGTATGCCGCTAGTTCGTGCGCTGACGCCTCACGCATGCTCGCTTCATCCAATGCGAGCAGCGCCTCCCTCATACGGCGTTCGGCCAACCCAATTCGCGCCGCACGCAGCTCATCGACTGGGCTATCGCCTGCAAATAACCTCTCTGCTGCCCTATCCAGCGCTGGTCCCTCGCCCCGTCGCTTCAACATACTCTGCCTGATCGCCTATGCCAGTCACGGGTGTAGTGACAGTGAATGTAAGGTCGGTACCAGTGGCCTGGGCTAGCGCGGCTTCGATATCACTCTGGGGAATGGGGTTAGGTCCCTTCCACTCGAGGAAGTAGATGATGAGCGGGATGTTGGTCTTCGCGACTTCGTAGTTGCATGCGCCGCCGGTGTCGCCGTTCGTCGGGACGATCGTACTGGCTGAGGCTGGCGGCTTGAAGAGGGTGTTCATCTCGTCTCAACGACATGAGTTGCTGGCAATACTCCACGGTGAGGTGCGGGACAGCGGTGGGCTTGGGCTTCGCCGTCGCTGTGGCTGCGACGGTCGGCGTTCCGTTACCAGTCGAACCGCCAGTGGTCCCTGTACCTGAACCGCACGCAGTCACAGCCAACATGCTGCCTAGCGCCAGCATGAGCATGACACAATTTAGGGCGCTGTGCCGGACCTTCATGACCTTTGACATTCCCTCCTGGTCTCATATGCCGCATCACTGTGCGGGATGACGCAACGTCTGCGCCACCACGACAATCGTTCCATCTAATCGGGGATTCACATACACCTCCGCCCCCGGCAAAGCGCCTCTCAGATGTGCGGTCACCTCTGCTTGAGAGGCGGTGTCGACGCTACATATCAGCGCGCCACCAGGTCGCACCTTGGCCGGCGCCTGCTGCAACAGTTGGGTGAATCTCGGAGTGAGCGCCATTTCCCTGTGGGCGCTGATGACCAGATCCACCGGCTCACGAATCACATCGAGGTTGTCTCCTTCTATCCAGTGGATGACCAGATTGAGCAGGTAGCGCGCGCCATTGTCGGAGGCGATCCGCAGCGCCTCAGCCGAAGAGTCAATCGCGTAGATCCGCGTGAAGCGCGGCTCGAATGCGGCCAGAGCAAGGGAGATGGCTCCGCATCCCGCGCCAATCTCCGCAGCCAAGAGTTCGCGCGAGCCACTCCGACGCGCCCAATCCAGCGCTGCCTCCACCACTTGCTGCGCATCTGGCGGGGGCAGCGGACTCTGTTGGTCCATGGTGATGTCCAACCCCATAAACGCCAGATGGCCGGTAATGTGCGCGAGCGCCTCTCCTGCCACCCGACGCGCAATCCACGTGGCGTAGGCCTCGACCTCCAACCGGGCTCATACCGCGATCAGGCTGGGCAAGGAGCAACGCGGTTGAGGTATCGAGTAGCGCGCCAAGCAGTGACCGCGCCTCGTCTTGTGGGGCAGGCAAGCCAGCGCTCGCCAGGACGCGCTCGGCGCGCGCCAGTTGCGATCCGACGAGCGGAGGAGCCTCAGACTCGCCGTCCATCGCCCAACACTCCAGTCGCTGTCAACGCGTCACTCCGCCGGAAGGTTGCCGCTCGCCGCTTTGAGGCAGTATGCCTTGGGCATGACGCGCACACCACGGAGGATCCGTACTATCACCCGCAAAAGTGGGCGGAAGATGGCATGGGTGAGTCACCGGTGAACAACTGAGATGGCGCTGGGGAGCAGTGCTACAATGGCCGCAATGGCCGCAGGAACGCGTGCAGGGCGACGGAGGGAGAGCATGGCAGGCAACGATGCGCCCGGCTTCGCCACGCTACTCCGTCGCTACCGGCGTGAGCGGCGCCTCACGCAAGAAGAACTCGCCGGACGCGCAGGCGTGAGTCCTGAAGCGATCAGCATGCTGGAGCGTGGACTGACCCAGGCGCCCCAAAGAGGCACCGTGGAATTGCTCGTAGCCGCATTCAAACTGAGTCCAGAGGAGGCTGCGATCTTTGATGTGGCGGCGCGGCAAGCGCGCTGGGCAGAGAGAGGCGCAGACCAGCAGGCCGCTGCAATTGACACGGCGCCCTCCGGAAGCGCAGGCGGCATTGCGCGAGTCGAGGGAAATCTCCCTGTTCCATTGACGCCGCTCTTTGGGCGCGAGCGCGACGAGGACGCGCTGCTGAGCATGTTGGATGATCCAACGACCCGGCTGCTCACGTTGACGGGCGCCGCTGGTGTCGGAAAGACACGCCTGGCATTGCGTGTGGCGATGCGGCTGCGGCAGGAGCGGCGACAAGAGGTTGTCTTTGTTGATCTCATTCCAGTGCACGATCCTGACCGCGCGCTGCCAGTCATCGCTGGGGCGCTCGGCATTCAGGAGAGCGGAGGTCTGTCCCTACGCGACACGGTGATTCACACGTTACGACAGCGACACGTCACATTGGTATTGGATAATTTCGAGCAAGTGCTCTCCGCCGCACGTATCGTGTTAGAGCTGCTCATCGGCAGTCTGGGAGTCAAAGCGCTCGTAACGAGCCGCTGGCCCTTGAATGTGCGTGGTGAGCGCTGCTATCCTGTCACGCCACTCGCCCTCCCCGATTCCACACAGCTAGACTCTCTCGATGACCTGCGCACTGTCCCAGCGGTGGCGCTGTTCGTCGAGCGCGCGGTCGCGGCACAACCTGATTTCACCCTTACAACCCTGGAAGAAGGGCGCCTGGTCGCTGACATCTGCGCGCGGCTGGACGGGCTGCCGCTCGCCATCGAGTTGGCCGCCGCACGCGTCAGACATGTGGGATTGCGACGCCTGGAGGAATGGGTGGCGCAACCGTCATTTCTGGAGATTCTGACGGATGGTCCACAGGATCTCGCCGATCATCAGCGTACGATGCGCTCGACTATTGCGTGGAGCTATAACCTGCTGAGCGCAGAAAGACAACGGCTGTTTCGCTGGCTGGGCGTGTTTGTGGGTGGCGCGAGTGTGGACGCAGTCGCGGCTGTGACCGAATGGACAACAGAGGCGCTGTTGGCAGACCTCGCCATGCTCGTCGACGCCCACCTCCTGCGCCGCACGGATACCGGGGACACACAGCGCTACACCCAGCTCGTCACCTTACAAGCCTATGCGCAGGAGCAATTGCGCGCCACTGGGGAGTGGAATGAGGCGCGACGGCGCCATGCCGAGTATTTCCTCGACCTTACCCAGCGCATTGACGTGCGCGTGACGGATCAGCCTGAGGGGCTTTTCGCGCTTTTGCAACTGGAATACGAGAACGTGCGCGCCGCTTTGGCATGGGCATGGGAGACGGGAGCCATCGACCACGGATTGCGGATGGTGAGCCGGCTACGCCGCTATTGGGATACGCGCGCCCAGTTTCGTGAGGGTCTGGACTGGCTGGAGCGCTTCATCGCGCGCGCGGATACCCCCAGAAGTCCGGAGGAGCGCGAGCAACTCGCCCAAGCATGGACCGGCGCGCTGGTGATGGCGTATCGGCTCGATCGCTTGGATCGCGCGTGCGAGGCGGCTGAAGCGGCGCTCGCGCTGCGGCGCGCGTTGGGAGACAGAAATCACATCGCTGGCGCTTTGGGCAACTTGGCCAACGTCGTGACGCAGCTCCATGACTACGAGCGTGCGCGCGCGCTGTATGAGGAGTGCCTGACCCTGTATCGTGAGACCGGCGAGCGACAGGGCATGATCTTTCCCTTATTCAATCTCGGCAATCTCTACGTCGATACCGGCCGGCCACGTGAGGCGCTGGCCTATTATGAGGAGAGCCTTGCGCTGAGTCGTGCGGTGGGTGAGAGTGAAATTGCCCGCGCCGCCACCTGGAACGGTCTCGGTGAGGCGCTGGTCGTTCTGGACGAACCGCTGCGCGCCATTGAGGTGACAACGCCAGCGTATCGATGCTGTGCGCTGGAACGCAGCGATTACTGGGTAGCGAACTGCGCCTGGACACTGGGACGCGCCTACTGGCGTCTGGGTGATGCGACGGTCGCTGGCGCCTACCTGGATGAGGCTGTCGATACCTTTGACGCGCTCGGCGGCGTCGTCGGCGCCGCCCGCGTCCGCTACTTTCGCGCCAGCCTTGCTCTCGCCCACGGAGACGTCACATCGGCGCTGGGCGACCTGGCGCAGGCGCTGGCAGCGCTCGTACATCGAACAGACGCAAGCGAGTATCTGTGGTGGCTGGTCGAGCGAGTGGGAACCCTCGCCTGTCAGCGCGGCGCGCTGGAACGTGCGGCGCGTCTGCATGGAGCGGCTGTAGCCCACCGCGACGTTGCGCCGCGTCTACTCGACCCCGCTGAGCGTGATCTGCGCCAACGTGATCTGGATAGCTTGCGCGCCGCGGTTGACGAAAGCGCGCTGGCGATCTTCTTCGCGGAAGGCCAGGCGTTCACCCTCGATGCCGCTACTGCCTTGGCGCGCCAGGAGCTTGGGCCTGAGGGAGGATGACTCCTGCGCGGAGTGCGGCTTGAGCGCGCCCATGTGGACCCATGACTCGAACACCGGCGCACACGTCATGGCGCCTATATGCGGCGCCACAAGAAGACGTAGGTCGTTGGCGTCGACGATGGAGTCGCACTCGCCTGGCTTCGCGCTGTCTCCCGAACGCTTGCCCGCGCCCTCGTACGATTCCAGCGGTCAATGGGCAATCGGCTGGTCAGCATACCCGACGGAAAGGTCGAAATAAGGCGTAAACTCGGCATCGGAGTCGGCTCCGATAGCTTGAAGGGATGGCTCGACCAGACGCAGTGGCTCAGACGTCACATAATCGCTTCCGTCACCATAGGCAGCCAGCGACGTTGCGAGCGTACGCGTGACGAATTGCGAGAGGGCATCGGTGGACGGCCCTTCACTCCCTGCTACATCTTCAAGTGATGCGGCAAAGGCGCGTAATCGCCGCTGCAGCGCGCTTGCGACTACTGAGCGCGCATAGCGCTTATCCTCGGTCGTCAAGCCATGCGCCAGCGCAAATGCGCCTGCCTGTTCGCAGTGCGCCGCGTGGAGCGCAGTGAGATGGCTCTCCATCCCATCTGTGTCATCGGACGCGAGATCATTGGCTAAGCGGATTATGGGCGCCGCGCGCTCGACCAGGAGCCATGCGCGCCGATACGCCTGACCAGACAGGGATGCCAGCGAGGCGACGAGCGCAGCGGTGGGGTGCAATCCAGTAGTACGCGCAGCGACCAGAAGATACTGGTCAAGTGTTGGCAGGCGCGAACGCGGGGCACGTTGGCTCAGCGCGCAGGACCAGGCGAGCTCCTGGCGCATCGAGCCGATGCAGCGCGCGATCTGCCGTGCGATCCGCCGCAGACCAACACCACGCTGAGCGACCCTCTCCAGCCACTGCGTCAAGGCGTCGCTAAAGACGCGCTCCTCACCCAGCTTATTTGCACCCTCTATCGGGAGCGCTGACTCGGTATCCAGCCAGGTGGCAGGCGGGAGAGACGGCCAGCCAATGCGGCGAAGTTCGCTCTCGCCATGGCGGCGCACGAGGGTTGGCAGGCACGATAACAGCGTACGCTCAATCTGTTCGGCGTTATACAGAAATGGCCGGTCCTCCTGATCAATATAGGTATCGGTGATGAAGATCCACCAGATGAGATAGGCCAGCAGGGCCGCATCATCATCGACGAGCGTCTGCGGCGCGCACGCCGTGGCGAAGAACACACTCTGGCTGACATAGCGCTCGAATGACGGGTTGGCTGCGACCAACGTCGCGGTCGCCGTGCGGAGCAGTGGCTCGATCGCCTGGGCGCGCGCCGCTTGCCGGCGTTGACTCTCGGTCTCACGACCGGGGCGCAATGTAGTTGCGATGGATCGCCAGTCAAACACCGGGCATCCTTGTGATGTGTCTGCTGCTCATTCCGCGCCTCTTGAGAAGGATCACGACGAGCGCCACGGCCAGCGCGCCAGCGACGAGCGCCACACCGAGCAGGGTCCAGTTACGGCCTTGTCTCGTACGTCTGGCGCCATCATGGCTCATTCTACGCACATCTGTCGCGCGCTTGAGGTCTGTCTCCTGCTCTGTGACGTCTGGAGCCCACGATACCTGTGAGTAGCGGACGCGTGCGCCGCCGCGAGGACGGCCAGCGGGAATGAAGACGGGGGTGAAGTCCTGCCCAGGGACAAGGGTCAGTTCATAGCGGCGCAACAACTTGGTCACCATCGCCTTCATCACCAATTTGGCGATGCCTGACCCCAGACAGGCGTGCGCCCCACCGCCGAACTCGACCAGCGCATAGGGGTGCGCCCGGTCCTCCTCACGTGGTGGCAGGAACCGCTCTGGGTCGAATCGCTCGGGGTCT
This sequence comes from uncultured bacterium, assembly GCA_963733745.1. GTDB lineage: Bacteria > Chloroflexota > Ktedonobacteria > Ktedonobacterales > JADMIN01 > DASWAC01. The sequence goes on along the minus strand of CAVTFE010000046.1, from coordinate 138,375 downwards.
GCGAAGTACTCAGGCATTCGGTGCGTGTACATCGGCGCGATCATGACGCTCCAGCCTGCTGGCACGACCCGACCGGCATAGGACCATGGCGCGCTGACGCCGCGAATGCTCACGTGCTGTGCTGGATGCAGGCGCAATGTCTCCTTGATCACCGCATCCAGATACCGTGTGCTCTTCATTCCCTCGAGAGTGACCGGAGCGTCATGGTCTTCGGCGTGGACTTCCTCACGCACACGCGCGAGGATTTGCGGTGGCTGGCGCAGCAACTCGATGAGTAGCCAGGAAACCGCGCCCGCTGTCGTCTCGTAGCCGGCGAAGAGCAGCAAGATGATATGGTCAACGATCTGCCGATCACTCAGTGGCGCCGCGCCACTGTCAGTTGTACTATCCTGGCGGGCCCGTTGGGTCTGCAGGAGGAGGTCAAGCATATCGGCGGACGCGGCAGGCGTCACAGTAGATGAGGCAGCAGCGCGCCGCTGTGCTATCAGATCAAGAAGATAGCGGTCAAGCCACCGCCGCGCGGCAAGTGAGCGTCGCCAGGGAAGCCCTACGACATCGATCCGTAACGGATTGAGGAGGCCGCCCTGCATGGCGAGCCAGTGGCGCAAGAAACCTTGATCGGCGGCGCTGGCCTGTGGGCTTGTATCGAGCCCAATGGTAATCGCACAGGAAAACGCGAACATCACGGCGAGCGCGTCCCGATAAAAGACGCGTTCCCCAGATTTCCCCCACCCGCTGAGCGCCTTCTTCAAAATGCATCATCGAGTCGCGTGAGATATGCGGCGTGTTGGCTACTCAAGAAGGCCGGCGTCATGGCGCGTCGCTCGTGGGTATGCTCGTCGCCATCCATGTCGAAGAGCGAATGCCCCAGCAGCGGCTTGACGAACTCGTAGCCAGGCGCGGCGGGAAACTGCGCATTGTTCATGAGTATCTGACGCTGCGCCTCTGCGCCAATCGCCACAGCTGCGCGCTGGCCGATAAACTGCGTACCCCACAGATCCCCATAGCGACGCCGCTGCGCCGTGACATAGGCAAGCGTATTCGTGAGCAGCGGGACCGTGTCGCCGATATAGGGGAGTCCAGGGTGTCGGGGTGGGAGCGCGCGCGCCATGAGAGCCTCAGTTTCCTTCCCTGGCTTGCGATACACGGTGTCGCTTCGAGGCGACTAGCGGGCTTGTGAGATCACCGATCGACGAGTTGGCGGCGTTTGCAGTTGGAGATAGAAGCGCGATCCTTCACCAGGAACGCCGCTACTCTCCACCCAAATATGCCCTCCCATCGCCTCCATGTAGGTGCGACACAGGTACAAACCCAGCCCCGTGCCGGTGGTCGTCGACGCTAGATCGCGCGGCAGCCGCACAAACCGCTGGAACAGCAGCGGAATCTGCTCCGGCGGGATGCCAAGTCCATTATCGCTCACCACGATCTCGATTGCAGGCGCTATGGCTGCGCCCACCTTAGATAGCCTGCGCGTGACTCGCCGCCCCTGGCTTGCCGGTTCGAGTATGCGCGCCTCGATGGTGAGGGGGCTTCCTTCAGAAGAGTATTTCAGCGCATTCGAGACGAGATTGGTCATGATCTGCTGCAGTCTGATCGCCTCGGCCCAGACCACGAGATCTGAGGCGACACGCAGATGGAGATCGCGCATCGCCGTAGAGCCGTCGCTGGGGTCGACGAGGGTGAGCGCTTTGTCAATGACCTCACGTAGGTTGACAGAGCCGAGCATGATACGCTTGCCCATCTTGTTCAATGGTTCGCGTGCTCAAGATATCCTTGACCAGGTCGGAGAGCGCGCGACTCACCCGATCGGCGTGCTGCAAGGCGTCGCGGATCTTCTGCGGCGCGAGGCGATCCCACCCCAGCAGACAGGTCTGAATATAGGTTTGGAGTGTCGCAAGCGGCGTACGGAGCTCGTGATTGACACTAGAGATGAATTGATTTTTCAGCGCATCAAGTTGTTGCGCGCGCTCGTAGGCGATGCCGACCTCGCGGAGCGTGCGCCGCATTGCGCGCCACTGCGCGATCATCGTGACGGCGATCGCCCACTGGACCATGAGGATGGTAGGAGCGAACAGCGCAAGCTGTGTCTGCACCGCGCCGGCGACGGAGGGGGCAAGCGCGTTTCCTATGAGCGCTCCGCCGATGATGATGACAGTAATGACGTTGATGAGCGCTGTGACGGCCAGGATCAAGGCACGACTGCCGAGAGCTCCAGCGATCACAATGACCGTGCTCAATGTGGTCAAACCAACGATCACCAAGATGTCGAGCCCATTTGTCCATACCCAGACCACGAGGATCGCCACGATGGCGCCCGCGCTTCCGGTGAGGACCAAGACAGATGGGAGCAAGATACGTTCACGGCGAATGAATATGATCGCTACGGCGTGACAGGCCACCGCTAGCAGTAAAGGGCCCGTCCAGCAGCAATGGCTGGGGAAGCGCTGCGCCAAAGACGCGTACGTTCGGAAAGAGAAGCGCAGAAACCGTGAAGAGAAGAATGAGGAGCGTCGAGATCACTAAGAACGCAGGGGCCAGGATAGCCAGCATGCCCAACTGGCGCTGCCGCTCGTAGGTCTGGACGAATCCCTGCTCGACTGCGACAGCCCCAGTCACAAGCGCCTGATCAGCGCTGTCGGTCACGTCCCAGGTGGGAAGTTGTTCAGTTGTGGTCATCGCCGTCTCCATCGAGGAGTCGTTGCAGCCGCGCCGCACGCTCTTGTGATGTCATCTGGGTGACGCGCTCAATGGCGGCGATCAAGTCCGTCACGACGAAGGGCTTTGATAGGTATTGGTCCACCCCGGCAATGTGGCCGCGCAAGACATCGTCATCTTGGACGAGCGCGGACAAAATTATGAGGGGAATCCCGGCGGTCTCCGGGTCCCCACGCAGCACCGTTACCAGCTGATTGCCGTTTATCCCTGGCATCTTGACGTCAATGATGACGCAATCGGGATGCAGGTCAACGGCGCGCTGCAATCCTTCGACGCCATTGAGCGCCGTCTCGACCTCGTAGTTTCCCAGCGCTTCAAGCGCAAAGCGTATGGACCGCAGGAGTTCAGGATTATCATCGACGACCAGTATGCGAAAGCGCGATCTCGAACCCATGGCGCGTAACTCCCCTCGGTTTACACGGTCCATTCATCACGCCGAAGGCGCTCAAAGCGTTCGAGCAGCTGGAGCCGCAACGCCAGTGGGATGTGTGTCGCCGGCTTGACCAGATAATCAGATGCGCCAGCGCGCAGGGCATCGACTTTGTCTTGCACACTGTTGCGTGTGGTCAGACAGATGACCGTTGGACGCGTCCCAGTGGGAAAGACCGCTTCGGTAGTGAGATGCCGAATGAGCCAGAGGCCATCGCCATCGGGGGTATTCAGCTCGAGCACAACAAAGCGAACGGCGCGATCTCCCTGCTGCGTGAGGCGCGCGTGCGCTTGCCGAAGACTGCTTACGCCAACAACCTCGTATAGGTGTCGCACCTGTAGAGCGGTGTGGGCGCGGGCGGCGTCATCAGGATCAATAATCAAGACTACGGCGCGCGGCGAAATCGCGGTGCGTTCGAAGGCGTTCATGCGGTATACCCCATTCCCGAAAAGATCCCGAGAGGTCAAGGCGAGCGATCGTCTATCTTGAGTTGTCCATCCACGCAGATGATCGCCAGCGCCTCATCCGCCGGGCCAGTCCCACACGGTGGGCTTACTCTACCAGATTGCTGGAGAGTTAACAATACCGGGATGCTGTTAGCGCAAGCGCGAGGCAGTTAGCCGACGCCGCCTGCTTACGCCCAACGAGAGGCAATACGGTAGATGAAAGAAGTCCGGTCAGGCTCCATATTGACACTACGCACAGCAGCGTGTACCGATTCTGGCGCCAGCCTGATGGGGCAGAGCGATCCGATAACGCTGCGGTGGTTACTTCATTCGGAGCGCGAAATCGGTTCATCGAGCGCATAAGCCTTCAGGCTGCAGGAGCCTGCTCGGACGAGAGCGTTCGTTGTGAGAAGAACGTCCAGATAGCCGTACTTGCGTCGAAGCCCGAGGCGGTATTCGAGCCGCTAGTCGCATTGCTAGCGATTTCTGGCCAGACATGGCCGACGCCTGAGAGACGGTAGTGCAGGATGACCGCGTCCCCCTTGCAGCCAAGCCACTCCTCCATCGTCACGCCCTGTCCAACCGTCGTTACGATGGGTTCCTGGACGCAGCCGTCGCGCTGCGCCCAGGCGGCGAGCCATGCGCCAACCGCTGGATAACGCAGTGCGGCGCTTCCCCCGTACGGATTGACCGCATCGGCCGTGCCATGGATCTCCAAGAGGGATGCTGGATGGTTTGGATGACAGCCACCGGGCTGCGGATAGTAGTCACCTGCGACAGGCGCGAAGGCGGCGATACGGCTGGAAAACTCACAGGCAAGAATAGCCGTCATTCCCCCTCCATTCGAATAGCCAGTAGCGTAGATGTGCTGTGGATCTATGCAGAGAGATCGCTGAAGCGCGGTGATGAGGTGATCGACGAAGCTGACGTCATCGACCGAAGGGTCTTTTCTGCGACCGGTATTCCACCCAGTCTGTCCGTCTGGACCAATGGCGCCCTGCGGATACACGGTGATGAAGTGACGCAGGTCGGCAAGATGGGAAAGCCCCGTGCGCTGCTCCTGAAGAACGGCTGTGCTCCCATGTCCATGAAAACTCAAGACGAGCGCAGTCTTGAGTCTCGGCTGATACGTGGATGGCACATGCAATCGGTAATCGCGTGTGAGCGCTCCGACAGAGAGTCGATCAACTGTGGTCATTCCAGGCCGCGAAGGAGCGGGGCGTCCGCAACCTGTCGTAGCGATAGCAGTGAAAAGATGTGTCTCTGTGCCGGACTGCGAGGAAGTCTGATGGGACGAGATGATGGAGCAAAGGCGTGGCGCTGAGCGTGGCCGCAAGCAACGCGATTGGCGCGGCGAGATCCTCTTCGAGATCCGCCCAGAATGGCAACGTGAGCGCGACTATCGCCGTGAGCATGCCTAGCACACAAGCGGCAATCGCGAGTGCGAGCGTATATCGCCGCCGCCGACGGATTCTCATGCCGACGCCTTCACCTCATTCTTCTGGCTCGTATGCCAAGATGAGCGGGCGACCAGATAGTTAAGACCAACGGCAAAGTGAAAAAGTCAGGACGTAAATTGGGCTGGCGTGTCACCAGGCTACCCTGATGAGAGCGGGAAATGCGAACCCTCACATGCGCAAGCACGCCGCCAATGGGTATAATACCTCAGGAGACCGCAGGCGCCTATCCTCTATTTCCTGATCTTCTCTCTTCAGAGATTCTTCAGGAAACAGGCGGTGAGTCTTCAGGTTGCTGCGGTACGATTGCCGTCAGATGCGAGGAAACTCAGTCCTCCTTACATCGGCGGCGCATGGGATCGCATGGATGCGATCACCAGGTTGCTGCTCCCTTCATTCGTAACCACTCGAAAGGATTCAATGTCGAATGAGGTTCCCCATCGTCTGCGTCAGAAGTCATAACTCGCTTGAAGCGGATAGCGCGATGGTAGAAACAGCTGCGTGTGATGTCGCCTCGATCGCCGCCAAGCTGGCTGCGTAGTCGATATAGCGGCCAATGATATGAGTCCATTCTCGACGATTCGGAGCAATGAATGCCTGCCTTGCATGACCATCTCCTCCGCAACGCACAACAGAATCCGGAAGGAATCTTCCTCCTTGAGGCAGAGTCTGGTCGTACTCTCACCTATGCGCAGACCCTCAGCGCGATACGCGTTGTCCACCGCTTGCTTGGGACAAGGCCCCGCCGTATTCTGCTCGCAACGTCGAACGGATTGTGTAGCGCAATCGTTTGGCTCAGCGCACTGACGGGAGGGCATACACTTGCCCCAATCTCGCCCGATGCGCCGCTCCTTGAACAAGCGCGTCTCGCTAAGCAGGTAACTCCTGACGTCCTCATCGTTGAACGTCAAACAGACTGTGGGTTGCTTCTCAATGCGACGGTCCTGACCTGCGACGACTTTGAGCGAATAATCGCAGCGGCGCAAGAAAATGAACTCGGCGCAAATGACGCGCCAGCCCCAGCCCCAACTGAGGGCCATTGTTTCCTTCGCACGTCCGGCTCGACGGGTGAGCCAAAAGGTATCCTGCTCGATGCGCGACAGATCGTCTGGGCGGCTGAGCATATTCGCGCCTCGCATGAGCTTACATCAGCCGATCGTGGCTTCACCGCCCTACCTCTTTCTCATGTCAACGCGCCAGTGGTGAGCCTGTGCGCTTCACTCATCGCAGGTAGCTCCTTGGTCATCGCGCGTCACTTCAGCCGGAGCCACTTCTGGGAGACGCTGGAACGCTACGCGGTCACCTGGGCGAGCGCCGTGCCGACGATGCTGGCGATGCTGCTTACGACTGAGAAGCCACCGTTTCTTCCCGGCGTCCTGCGCTTTGTCCGCAGCGCCTCAGCGCCGCTCCCAGTCACCGTCCTTGAGGCCTTCGAGCGGCGCTTCGGTGTGCCAGTAGTAGAGACTTATGGCCTCTCGGAAGCCGCCAGCCAAATCGCCGCCAACCCTGTTCCTCCTGGTGAGCGCAGACCTGGCTCATAGGGCGGCCTACCGGCGTCGCGATTCGTATCTGCCAGTCTCGGACTAGGCCCGAGGATGAGCCGCTAAGCGAAGTCGCGGTGGGAACAATCGGAGAGATTTGTGTCTGTGGACCGAGCGTGATCACGCGCTATGTCGATGGGCAGGCATCTGACGCCTTCGTTGATGGCTGGTTCCATACCGGCGACCTGGGATACTTCGATCAGGACGGCTATCTCTACGTCGTTGGTAGGAAGCGTGACGTCATCATTCGAGGCGGTGAAAATATCGCGCCGCGCGAAGTCGAGGAAGCTATTCTGGCGACATCCTATGTGCGCGATGTCGCGGTAGTCGGCGCGCCCGATCTCCTGTATGGACAGCGTGTCATAGCCTATGTCGTACCTGCCGCCCCATGGACGCTGACGACGGCGGAGGTCCTCCGGCGCGCGTGTGCGTTACGGCTGAGCGCCTACAAAATTCCCGAACACTTCGTGGCGGTGAAAGAGCTTCCACGTACCCCGTTTGGCAAACTTCAGCGCCAGCCCTTGCGGACTGCGGCGGCCGCACTTGCCGTCCCCTAGCGATCCCTGAGTAGGCGCACGAGGGCGCTCGTAAGGCGAGGAGGCTTTCATCTCGATGTTGAGGAACACCCAGGAATGCTGGTAAGTGAAACCGTTGGCCAGATTGACCAGAAGCGCCGCAGTGGGCGATCCCATGTGCATGAACTCGATCTGCTTCGGGTGGTCACCGCGTTCGGCGTTGTCGCCGTCCATACGCTCGCGGGCACGATCATCTTCGCCCAAGCGCAGTCAGGGATCATTCTCCAGCATGCCGCCGAAGGAACGATGCACTTCACCCGCGAAGTCTTCATGTTCACGACCGCGCTCGTTTTGGTGTACACCTACGTCGGCAAACGGTTCGACCTCGGTGTATTCTGGCGCAAACGTGGCATGGGCGTCGTCGTTCCCTATGCCATCTGGAGCGCGATTTACCTTGCGCTCGCCGGCCTGCTCGTCTCACCACAGCGCTTCGTGACCACCTGGGCGACAGACCTGGTGACAGGCGACGCATCGTATCAGCTGTACTACATCTTGCTCACCATTCAGTTCTACCTGTTGTTTCCGCTCGTGCTCTGGCTCTTGCCGCTCTTTGATCGATACCCATGGCGCACGCTCATCATCAGTGCGCACTCGAACTGCTCATCCTGGCTGCGCACTTTTATGTGATCCAGCGCCCACCCGTCGCCGACACCGCCGCTGGCGCCTGGATGGTCAAGTACCTCGCGCGTCTCGCGCCAGTCTATCAGTTCTACTTCGTCCTCGGCGCGGTATGTGCGCTGCGCCTGGATCGCTTGCGCGCGTTTGCGTTGCGGCACGGCAGGCTGATTGCGCTCGTATTCGTCGGGGCTCTGCTCCTCTACTGGGGTAACTATGCGTATAGCGTTGGGATTGCGCACGAAGATCCCGTGTACGCGATCTCGGTGTTGCAGCCGGTTATGTTGTTCTACTCGCTCGGCGTCATCGGGTTTCTGTGGTGGGTCGCCTGTCGCTGGGCCAGGAGATCAGGAGACGGTCAGCAACCCAGAGGAGGTCGCGCCTGGCGGCTGCTCGCCGACGCGTCATTCGGTGTCTATCTGATGCATCCGCTGTTTATCACCTTCGCGCTGACCCATCCTGCGCTGGTGGCGCCAGCCGAATTGCCAGAGCCCTTGCGTGTACTTGCGGTATGGTTACTCGCTGTGGTTGGCTCATCACTCGTGAGCATCCTGCTGCTGCGCACGCCGATTCTCAGCCGCCTTGTTGGTCGTTCGACGCCGCTCCCTCCCGTTTTCATCTCCTTCTTCGCCTCAGCGCGTGATTCCTTGGTGCGCCGCATTGCGCTGCCAGCAAGCAGAACCAGACGTGTTGCGGGCAAAGCCGATAACACTGCCGTGGGCGCTCGCGCCGCCGATCCCAGCGGCGACACAGAGCAGCGGGAGTTGGAACCGATGCGGATCGAGCGAACGATATGATGAGACTCAGGACCAAACGCAGGAGGCGCGCAGGTGAGGGAACCGAAACCCCGAAAAAGGCTCCTATAACACTCCAGTTGGCGCTGGCGCTGAACCTCACTCTGACGCTGATCGTCGCTATACTGGCGGCCGTCGTGTCGGGCGCCTGGGCGCCTCCGGTACACAGCGCCGCTGCGCGCGCCGCCCAAGGGAGCGCGACTCCGGCCGCAACCACCTCGCGGGCGCCAGCAAACGTAGTTCCTCGCTTTAAGCCAGCGTCAGTCCCACGTGGGGCATTCGGCTCATACATGTACAGCGATCCGTCAGGGGCGCACATGATCTACTACTTGTATGCGCCAGCCGATTACACACCGTCCGGACGCTATCCGCTGGTCCTGATCTTGCACGGTGGAGGCGAGGTGGCCCTTGCAAAGGCGGCCTCTGTCTACAATAAGAACCTCGTTCTCAATCAGGACTATGTGCGGGCGTTCACCAACGTGGCCGCTCAGGAGCGGTGGCCAAGTTTCGTGCTCGTCCCGCAGGCGGCCGCGGGCAACCGCTGGGTGAACGTTCCTGCCTCGGTCCGCTCCTACACCCTCGCATCCCAGCCAAGCGTATCCCTCGCCATGGCGATGACCATCCTCACCTCCACCCTGCAGGCCTATCCCGCCATCGACCGCGATCGCATCTACGTCACCGGCATCTCCATGGGCGCTTTCGGGACATGGGAGGCGGCGGAACGGTGGCCCAACATCTTTGCGGCGGCTATGCCCATCGCAGGGTCAGGCGATCCAAATGCAGCCGCGGCGCTGACACATATGGCGATCTGGGCGTTCCATGGCACAGCCGACACAACCGTGCCTGTGGCTGGTTCACGGCGAATGATCAGCGCAATTCGCGCGGATGGCGGTGGAGCGTGCTACACCGAGTATCCCGGACGCGGCCACGATCTGTGGGCTGTCAAAAGCCCGCTTGACCAGGCAGAAACGCTGGCATGGCTATTCTCGCAATCGAAAGATCCTCCTCCAACTGCCCCGCCGCTGCCGTGTCCAGCGACCGCACGCAACTAGGATCATGAGAAAGGACCACAACAGGCAAACAGGAAGCGATGGAGTCGTAGAAGGGATAGGGTTCCTAGCGAGCCGCACGGAAGGAGACCGAAACCATGATGTGGACACATGAGAATTTGTCGCTGCCACCTAGGACGCGCAAGCCACGCGCCAGCGGATTGACGGTCGTCATCGATAATGGCGCGCCCACAGGCTACTTCGAGGATGTCGTCTCCAGCGCGAGCGACCACATCGACATGATCAAGTTTGGCTGGGGCACGGCGCTGGTCACGGCCGATCTGGAACAGAAGATCGCCTGTCTGCGCGCGCACGAGGTGGAGTACTTTTTCGGAGGCACCCTCTTCGAGAAGTATTACAGCCAGGGCAAAGTAGACGCGTTCCATGATCTGTGTATGCGCCACGGATGCCGGGTTGTCGAGATTTCTGACGGCACGATTGATCTGTCGAAAAGCGAGAAAGGACGCTGCATCAGCCGGTTCGCGCGCGACTTCACCGTATTGAGCGAGGTTGGCTACAAAGACAGCGAGCGCTCAGAACATCTGCACCCCGCGCGCTGGATCGAGTACATGCGCGCCGATCTGGAACATGGCGCGCGCTACGTGATCACTGAGGCGCGTGAAAGCGGCACCAGCGGCATCTGCCGGCCTGATGGGGCCCTGCGCTTTGGCCTCATCGAAGAGATCCTTGCGTCCGACGTGCGCGCAGACAGGATCATCTTCGAGGCCCCCAACAAGTCACTCCAGACCTATTTCATCAAGCGAGTAGGCCCAGATGTCAATCTAGCCAACATCGCGTTAAGTGATCCTATCGCGCTGGAGACCTTGCGTTTGGGGTTGCGCGGCGACACGTTGCTGGCGCTCGACGCCTACATCAGTTAGTGGGAAGGAGACCCATCATGCGTGACACCCACAATGTCTTTCACCTGGCGATACCTGCCCGCGACCTGGACGAGGCGTACGACTTCTACGTGGCCAAACTCGGCTGCAAACTCGCCCGGCGCTACGACGATCGCATCACGCTAGACTTCTTCGGAGATCAGGTCGTTTGCCACCATTCTGACAAGATCGCGTCCAAGCCGGAAATGTATCCACGCCATTTCGGCGTCACCTTTCGAGACCGCAGCGAGTACGACGACCTCCTGCGCCTCGCCTGCGAGCGCAAGCTACCTTTCTTCCGTGAACCATTTACCCGATTCGAGGGGATGGTCGAGGAGCATCAGACCTTCTTCCTGGTGGACCCCTCGAACAATCTCCTGGAGTTTAAGTGGTACCGCGATGCGCATATGATGTACTGACCAACTATGGCCGAACTAGGCGGTCAGAGGGGGCCACCACGCTCGTGGAGAGCTGATTCTGGTCGTGATTTCCGTTAGGCGCGTGCTCTGGAGTATCCGGCGCCGGGAACGGCAGCGTGAAGCTGAATGTGGAGCCCTCGCCTGGGACGCCAGAACTCTCAACGCCAATCTCGCCGCCCATCGCCTCGACATACGTACGACACAGGTACAGCCCCACTCCTGTCCCACGCACCGGACCAGCGATGTCGCGTGGGAGGCGTACAAAGCGCTGGAAAAGTTGGGGGGCGAACTCACGGGGAATGCCAAGGCCCTGGTCGCGCACGCTCACTCGCGCGTAACGCAGTTCGCCGTCAGACGGTCGCCGTCCACGAGCGCCAGATATCGAGGTTTCGTCGATTCCTGCGCGCTGATGACGATTGGCGAGCCTGCCTCTGAGTATTTGAGCGCGTTGGAGATCAGATTGATCAGCACCTGGCGCAGGCGTCCCTCGTCACACCAGACTATCATGTCGCTTGGGATGTTCATCGTCACGGCGCGGGCCTGGTACGCGCCTGGGGCCAGCTCCCCCTCGCCAATCTCGCGCGGGTCGAAGGTCTCGAGCGCCAGCCGGACCAATGGCTCAAGATGCACGCGCGTTGGCGTCACACGTGGGTTTTGACTATCCAGCGCTCCCACGTCGAGCACATTCCGCAGCAGGCGCAGCAACCCATCCCCAGAAGTCAGCGCCTGCTGGATCAGATCCTTCCGCAAGGCAGGATCGTCGCGCTCCCGGCGCTCGACCAGGGAGAGAAGCTCCAGGTTATTGTAGAGCGCCATGATGGGTGTGCGTAGTTCGTGGTTCGCGTCAATGATGAACTGGTCTTTGAGCGCCGCCAACTCACGTTGTTGCTCTTCCGCGCGCTCCAGCTCGGCGATACTCAGACCAACCTGGCGTATCGCAGGCCGGAACACCAGCAGCGCGATGGCGAGCAGGGTCGCCAATATAGCGCCCAGCAACACGCGTTCCAGAAGGACTCCCTGCGCCTGCGCCACGTCATTCGCCGCGTTGGCAATGCCGACGATAGGGTCGATCTTCGTGATGAACGATCGTGCAACCGCCACAAGCGCGTCAACCGCGCCAGCTACGCTTGCGACACCAATCCCCTCTGGCCTGTCATAGAGCGCTATCAGGTTGGCTGTAAGGTCGACTGTTACCTGGTAGTCGGATTTCGCACCTTCATATGCGACGCTGGCCTCGCTGAGATCCTGATAGCTGAAGAAATCTCCACCACTCAACGTCGCATGATCGCGGTTCCAGGCGTCTAATATTTTGCGCATCTCAGGGATATATTGCGCACGCGCATTCGCTTCCGTGGCGTTGACGAGTTCCTGCGCATCTCTGCTGATGATGAGCGCGTCAAGCTCCTCATTTCCTGCAAGCAGCGCGACGGTCGCATGGTTCTCTTGCAACGGCTCGAGGACAAACGTTCTCGCGCCCGTGTAGAAAAGAACGACCATCGCGATGAGGAGGAGCGCGGTGGAGTAAAAGACCGTCAAGCGACGCCTGACAGCCTGTTGCGCACGTGCTGGATTGGATGAAATAGACATACCTTGCTCCCATATCGCCGAAGAGTCCGTGGCTGTAGCAGGTGATCTCTAGCTGGCGGACGACTCTAGCACTTGATGGAAGCGCGCCAGCCGCTCGACATGATTCACAAAGCGCGCGGGCTCCACAGGCTTGACGAGGCAGTCGTCCGCTCCGGCCTGAAAGACGGCGATTTTCTCGGGAATAGACATCCTGGCTCCCAGCGCAACGAGGTAGATGTGCCGTGTCGCTGGGGCAGCGTGTACACGCGCGAGCAGATCAATACCAGAGCCGTCGGGCAGGTGGATCTCTGTCGCGATGAGCGTGGGTAGTTCGGCCTGAATGGCGGCGTAGGCTTCCGCGCCTGAACCGACGACGATGGGGGCGTAGTGTTTGGGCAAGGCGACCGCCAGCTCGTGCGCGCTGGCAAGATCTGGATCAACGATCAGCACACGCATCCTGGCCGGAGAAAACAGGCGACGAGCGAGCGCCAGCAGATACGAAAAGTCACGTTGCGTTGCCATGTGAATCCCCTCTCTGCCCTATGGCTCGAAAAGTCCGCGAAAATACGCCTGGCGCTCCTCGGCGGAAAGTTGTACCGCGCGATCAATCGCATTCACCAGATCGACGATCTTCACGGGTTTGATGAGATAAGCGTCCGCTCCGGTCAAGAGTCCTGCGAGTTGCTCGCGATCCTGCACCAGCGCGCTCAACAGCACAATCGGCGTCTCCGCCGTCTCGCGATCACCGCGCAGCGCCCGCACGAATTGGTATCCGTTCAGTCCGGGCATGCGAATATCAACAACAACGCAATCAGGCCGGTTTGAGAAGAACTGGTTGAGTCCTGACGCGCCATCCTGCGCGGTCAGCACATCGAATCCTCCGATGAGGTCGAGGCCACGGGTAATGGCGGTCAACAACGCTGGATCGTCATCGATGACTAACACACGACGAAGCCGAGATGTGTTCATGTGAGGGCATACCTCCATCTCTCGACGCCCACCTGGAGAGAAGCGCCCCATCTCGCTGACCAAGACGCGTATGTACTCACTGGGGATTGCCTGGTCAGACGCAATTCACGCAACTCTAGCAGATCGAACAAGCAAAAGCAATGACCATTCGGAACCAGGCGCGCCGTCACAAGGCAGTTGTAATTGATGGCAGTCTATTTCCCCTATTCGCCGACCGAGAGCAAGCGATAGGGAGCAAGATCGTATACTCTTGAGTCATCTCAATGCGGATGACATCCCATGAAGCCAGAACGTTCCTAATGAACAGGCAGAATGCCAATGAAGCGGCGTGAGATACGAGCTGATTATGATGCGACAGGCGTCGTGATCTACCAGGCGTATGGGGAACAGATCGCGCGCCCAGCGCTCGCCAGCCAGCGCTTCGTGCCACCCTTCTCGCTCAACCGCATGACGTGGATCAAACCCTCATTTCTTTGGATGATGGAGCGCAGCAACTGGGGGCGGAAGCCCGGACAGGAATATGTGCTAGCTGTGCGCATTACCCGCGCGGGCTGGGATGAAGCGCTCTCAATGGCCGTCCTGACGGCGCCGGAGCGCAGCGTTTACCCTGACGCTGAAGAGTGGAGACGCCAATTCGAGCAGGCGTCTGTGATCGTCCAATGGGACCCCGAGCGCAGCTTACGCGGCGCAGCGTTACAAGTCGATAGCATTCAAGTTGGCCTGAGCCGTCGTGTCATCGAGCGCTATGTGAACGAGTGGACGGTGGAGATCAGCGATTGCACGCCGCTAGTGCGTAAACTGCGCGATCTGATCGCTAATGGCCGCGCCAGTCAGGCGCAACGACTGCTGCCACGCGAGCGGGTGTATCCTGTCGAGGCGGGAGTCGCGCGGCGGCTGGGAATAGAGGCATGACATATGACGGCTGGAGACGTGACTGAGAGTATGCAGGATAGCGCCGAATGTTGGAGTTGCCCGTCGCTCTCTGGCGCCCGGCGCATCTCGCCTGGACCCTTCATCCATGAGGGGCGCTACTGGATGGTCGATCACGCATATCCCACATGTCTGCCCGGCTGGCTCGTGCTCGTGCTGAAGCGCCACGCCGAGGCGCTGCACGACCTCTCCGCAGAGGAGATGACGGAGATGGGCGACCTGATCCGGCGGTCGTGCCTGGTCTTGCGCGACGTGACGGGCTGCGAGAAAGAGTATGTCTCGCTCTACGCCGAGGCCCCACACTTCGCGCATCTGCATGTCCATATCATTCCGCGCGCCGCCGATCTGACAGATAACCTGCGTGGCCCGCGCATCTTCAGCCTGCTCTCGGCGGAGGACGCGGTCCCGCCAGAGGAGGTTCGCGCGCTGTCAGAAGAGTTGCGAGCGCGCTTTCCGGCGTAACAAAACCCAAGGCTTGTGCAGCGAGATTTCCGCATAAAGCCTGGAAAGTCTTGCCTGTTCTCGAATCTACGGGCATACTGGAAGTAGACCATGATCTGCGCTCGCGTGTGGCGCGGCGTAGGGTTGGACATTCGGTAGCATATAGGGGAGGGAGCACGTATGAGCGCTGCAGCGCGCGCAGGCTCGCCGCAACAGCGGCGGGCGGTCGGGCAATTCGCCCAGTGGTGGTGGCTCTGGCTGATTGGCGGCGCCATCTGGATTCTGGCAGGCATATTCATCCTGCAGCTCGACCGCCGTTCGCTCACGGTGGCCGGTCTCGCCATCGGGATTATGTTGCTGGTCGCCGGCGCCGAAGAATTCGTGATGGCCTATGTGGTTGATGGGCTGAAGTGGCTCTGGTACATCTTCGGCGCCATTCTCCTCATCTCTGGTATCTGGGTTCTCTTCAACCCGAACAAGGCGGTCCTCGCGGTGGCGCAGTCGCTCGGCTTCATCTTCGCCCTGATCGGCATCTTCTGGATCATCGAGGCGTTCATGACCAAGGATGCCAACCAGCTCTGGGTCCTCGGCCTGATCTCCGGGATCATCATGGTTGGCCTGGGCTTCTGGGTCGGCGGGCAAATCTTCCCCGTCCAGGTCTATACCCTGCTGATCTTCGGCGGGATCTGGGCGCTGCTGCACGGTATTACCGACATCTTCAAGGCGTTCACCATTCGCCGCCTGGGCAAGATGACCGCTGCGGTAGCGTAGAGCAGGCGCCGATTCAACGCATTGGCGCCGCCCAGATAAGCGCTGGCGTCGCCTAAAGGTATCCCACCATGGACGAAGCCGCATCTAACCAGCATAACGAACTCGACTGGTCGGTGCGGCTTTTCGTCTACCAGTTTCTTGTCGAGCGCGAGCGCCCGCCAACGGCGGACGAGACGGCCACGGCTCTGGGAATCACCGCCGAGCAGGCGCGTGAGGCGTATGAGCGTCTGCATCGTCGTCACGCGCTCTTCCTGCAGCCGGGAACGCTCGACATACGCATGGCGCACCCATTCGCCGCGCGTCTGACGCCGTTCCGCGTCCACGCCGGAACACACGCGTATTACGCCAACTGCGCGTGGGACATGCTTGGTATCCCGGCTGCGCTGCATGCAGACGCGCGGATCGAGGCTGTTTACACCGATACTGGCGCCCCTGCGCAGCTCGGCGTCACGGATGGTCACGTTCACGGCAGAGGCGTTGTCTCCTTTGCCCTGCCCTTTCGCCAGTGGTACGACGATCTGATCTTCACCTGAGCGAACATCCTGCTCTTCCGGTCGGAAGAAGGCGCGCGTGCGTGGTGGCGCGATCACGCTCAGGCTGGCGAGGCGCTGACGCTGGAGCAGACGTGGGAACTCTCGGAGTTCTGGTATGGCGACCGGCTGAATCCTGACTTTCATGGCAGAACCGTCGAGCAGGCGCAGGCCATCTTCCGGCGGCTCGGCCTCCAATCGTCCTTCTGGTATCTGGATGCGGCGCCAGACGAAGACTCGCGCTGAGCATGTCTGTAGGCGCCAGGACTTAACCTATATCGCACAACGTCTTGCGCTAGGCGCAGGATAGCGCTACAGTCTCTGTACACACTTCCCCTTGTGTAGTATCGGGCCAGACAAGGATTCTTCGGCTCCAGCGCCCGTAATGGCGCCATCCTAGATAGAGAGACCATGGCTCAGACAGTAGTGACGCGTGAGCGCTTCGAGCAGGGCATGACCTACGACGAGTTCAAGGCGCAGATGACACGCAACCAGGAACGCTTCGAGGCGAACGAGCGTGGTCTGGTTCTAGATCCGGCTGATGTTGACGTATTCAAGCGCCTGCCGCGTCCGCTCAATGTGCTCATCCTCGCGGAGGACTGGTGCGGCGATGTGATTGATAACCTGCCGATCCTTGGCCAGCTCGCCGCCGAGAGTGGGAAGCTCAACCTGCGCATCTTCCTGCGCGATCAGCATCCCGACCTGATGGATAACTACCTGAATCGCGGCGAGTTCCACTCGATCCCAGTCTTCGTCTTTTTCGACGCCGATTTCCACGAGATCGGCAGATTTATCGAGCGTCCGGAGAGCGTCACCACACGTCGCGCCGGTCAGCGCGTCGCCCTGTCGGCGCAATATCCTGAGCTAGGTGATCCAACCACCACAGTCGGACAGCTTCCAGAGGCGGCGCGCGTTCGATTAATGGAGCTGCTTGCCGACGTGCGGGCGCAGGCGAAGCCGCTGGATAACCAGGAGGTCGTCGACGCGCTACGTGAAATCGTGAAGGGCGTCGCAGCATAACGCAGCATAAGGTGTAGGCGAAGGCGTTAGCGGCCCAGCACCCGCCGGAAACGCCCAAGGAGCTGTATCTTCAGCAAGAACTGCTCAGGGCTGACAGGGCGTACGATGAAGTCATCGGCGCCCGCCGTCAGGGCCGCGATCTTGTCGCGCACGGTGGTGCGATTCGTCACGACCATGATGAGCACGTGTCGCAACACCGGATCGCTGTGGACGCGTGTGATGAACTCCACGCCTCCCATATCGGGCAGATCGAGCTCGGTGACGATGATATCTGGCTGGCGCTGGCGCAGCGCCTCCAGCGCGATGTGAGCGGATGGCGCCATGCCGACGACACATGTCGCGCGCACGGCGTCAGCCAGTCGCTCGGCGCGCGGGCGATCGGGATCGACAAAGAGAATGGTCAATGGCGAGCGCGACACCGTCGATGGTCTGAGCGCGGCGCCTGGTGGCTGACCGGTATCATCACGGCTCATGGTATCCGCTCACGCCTCTCCGCATGATGACATGGTGTTATCGGAAGCGCGGACTGGCGTACAGAGATGGGGAACTAGCCCCACCACACCACGAGGTGGTTGGGCCACATTGACGCGCCCGCTTGCAAGCCATTGTCGGCCCTTCGCGCCACATTGTCAAGAGGCTGCCAGCTAACAAATGCGTCACTATCTGCAAGCCGTCACCCTCTTGAGCGCCGTGAGGTTGACGCGCCGCAAAGACCTCGCTTCAGCGCCGGTCTTCATGCGGTAGAGATGGCTGCTCCGGTCGCTCTCCTCCAGTTTCAACCTCCGCGTCACCTGCGATCTCGACCGCATCTGTAACATGGTCAGCGGGTTTATGCGCTTGCGAGAAGAGTGAGAAGATCGTGGCGGCTCCCAGAATCACGATGATGACGCCGAGCGAGAGCGCGATGGGCAGGTGCAACACATCGCTGAAGGTCATCTTGAGGCCGACGAAGACCAGCGCCACCGCCAGACCATATTTGAGGTAGCGCAACCGAGTGATGGAGCCTGCCAGCAGGAAGTAGAGCGCGCGCAGCCCCAGAATCGCGAAGGCGTTAGAGGTAAAGACGATGAACGGGTCCTGGGTGATGGCGAAGATGGCCGGAATCGAGTCGAGCGCGAAGATCAGGTCGGCGCTCTCGACCGCCAGCAGCGCGATCAGCAGTGGGGTGATGTAGAGGCGGCCATTGCGCCGTACGACAAAGCGCTCGCCCTCATAGCTAGGCGTCACGGGGAAGAAGCGCCGTGCGAGGCGCACCACAGGGTTCTTCTCCGGCTCGGCCTCCTTCTCCTGCTGAAAGAAGAAACGCACGCCGGTGATGATGAGGAAGACGCCGAAGAGATAGACGATCCAGTGAAAGCGCTCGATCAGCGCGGCCCCAGCGAAGATGAGGATCGCGCGCATGACGAGCGCGCCGATCACTCCGAGCGAGAGCAGCCGTCGCTGGACGTTGGATGGCACGGCCAGCGCCGCGAAGATCAGCACAAAGACGAAGATGTTATCGACGCTCAGCGTCTTCTCGATCAGGTATCCGGTGAAGAACTGGAGCGCGACCTCCTGCCCGCGCCAGAGATACAGGCCCAGGTTGAAGAGCAGGGCCAGTCCGATCCAGACGCCGCTCCAGATCGCCGCCTCGCTGAAGCTGACCTCGTGCGCGCGACGGCTGAAGACGCCGAGATCAAGCGCGAGCATCGCCACAATGAACGCCGAGAAGCCCAACCAGAGCAAGAGCGAGGTCTCGCCCACGTTATGCGCTCCCTTGCGAACGCAGACCGCAATCCCGCGCGGCGCGTCTTGTGGGGTACTACGATCCGGCAACCGCAGAGGTTAGCGCCCGGCTTCCGTCTCTTTTCTGGCCAGCGGAATAACCTGATTGACCGGGCCAGAGCCCATCACGACCACGACATCCCCTGGCTGACGGATCGCGCGCAGGAGCGCCGCCGTCTCATCGAGGTCGCCGCCATAGCGCGCGGCGCGGCCAGCGAAAACGGGGCGCTCGGCGATCTTTGCGACGAGATTGCGCCCGTGGATCAGACCGGTGTCGTGTTCGCGCGAGGGCTGTATCTCGACAATTATCGCTATGTCGGCCGTATCAAACGCCTCGGAGAAGGGCGTCAGGAAGCGGTAGAGGCGTGTATAGAGGGTCGGCTGGAAGACCGCGACGATGCGCCGACCGGGGAAGCGCCGTCGGGTCGTTTCCAGCGTCAGCGCGACGGCGTGCGGATGGTGCGCATAGTCGTCAATGAACGTCACATCGCCATCCTGAACTTCCTGGAAGCGGCGGCGCAGGCCACCGAACGCGTTGAGCGCGGGAACGAACGTCGCTGGGTTGGCGCCGAGCAACTCCGCTGTTGTGGCAGCGGCCAGCGCGTTGGCGATGTTGTGCCGTCCGGGCATGCTCAACGTAACACGGCCAAGCGCGCGCGCGCCCATGCGCAGCGTGAAGCTGGTCTCCGTGTCGTCGCGGATGTCTTCGGCGCGAGCGTAGGCGTCTGGCGTCTCCAGCGCGAAGGTACGGACCTGCCCTGGCCACTCACCCAACTGGCGCAGCGTGTCCAGGCAGCCGGGACTATCGGCGTTGAGCGCCAGCGCGGGCGGCGGAAGGCTGCTATCCGCGCTTAGGTCCATCCCGCGCAGGAAGCGCACGAAGGCGTCACGAATCGCCGTGTAGTCCTCGAAGAACTCGGGATGATCGAACTCGATGGCAGTGAGCGCCACAACGCGCGGATGGTAGTTCAGGAAGTTGTAGTTGAACTCGTCGGCTTCGTTGATGAAGTAGCGCCCTGCGCCGACACGCAGATTGGCGTCCCAGTCAGTGACGACCGCGCCTACCTCGACGGTGGGGTCCAGCCCGCTTGCGATGGCCAGCGCGCCGAGCAGCGCCGTCGTCGAGCCTTTCCCATGTACCCCCGCCACCGAGACACCGACCGAATCGCGCATCAAGTAGCCGAGCAGCTCCTGCCACTGGATGACGGGGTTGCCCTGCTGGCGCGCCGCCACCAGCTCTGGATGCTGGTCGTCCAGAAAGGTCACCGCCGGTGTCGTCACTACGAGATCGCAGCCCGCGACGTGCGCCGGATCGTGGCCCACCGTCACTTGCACCCCCTGCGTGTTGAGGCGCTTCGACATCGTCGTCTCGGCCACATCGCAGCCAGTGACGTGCGCGCCCTG
This sequence comes from uncultured bacterium, assembly GCA_963733745.1. Classification (GTDB taxonomy): domain Bacteria; phylum Chloroflexota; class Ktedonobacteria; order Ktedonobacterales; family JADMIN01; genus DASWAC01. The sequence goes on along the minus strand of CAVTFE010000046.1, from coordinate 118,061 downwards.
CTCGGCGGCTAGCCGCAACACCGCCGAGATGCCGCTGCCTCCGGCGCCAACAGCATGGATGCGCTTACCACGCAAACCATCGGGAAAGAGTGTGACCAGCGCAACAGGAGTATCCGAATGGCTCGACATCGTGTTATAGCTCCATGGGGCCATGGGGGAGAGGGGCAGGAAGCAGCACAGGCATTGTAACATGCGGCTTCACGGGCAATTCCTCATAGAAACGGTCTGCCTGGCCCATACTCCTTGCCGTACCAGTCGCTGACGGCGTACCATACGACCACCTGTTCTTCCAGCCAGACCAGCCAGATGCGAAGGAGCGAACCCTGTGCGCGTGATCTCTCTGGGTAGCGGCAGCAGCGGCAACGCGCTCCTCGTGCAGTCTGGCGAGACGACCGTGCTGGTGGACGCGGGCTTTCAGGCACGGCTACTTGGGGGGCGGCTGCGCAGCGTCGGCGTCGCTCCGGCGTCGCTCAGCGCGATTCTGCTGACGCACGAGCATGGCGATCACTCCTGTGGCGCGTTGAGCCTGGCCTGCCAGCATGGCATCCCTATCCTCTCCGATCCCCGCACCATCGACGCCCTGCTGAAGCAGCCGTCGCGCGAGGCGCGTCCCGCTGGCTGGGCGCCTGAGCGCGTGGAGTTGTCGGTGGGGCGCTCGGCGCGACTTGGCTCACTGGAGATACGCAGCTTCGCCATCTCGCACGACGCTGTGGCCCCCAGTGGCTTCACGCTTGCCACCAGCGCCTGGCGTGTCGGCGTCATGACCGATACGGGTATGGTAGGTCCCCAGGCCATCGAGGCGCTGCATGGCGCGCATCTGCTGGTGATCGAGGCGAATCACGACAAGGCGCGTCTGCTGGATGGCCCCTATCCCTGGTATCTCAAGCAGCGCATCCTTGGCCCCACCGGCCACCTTTCCAACGAGCAGACCGGCGAGGCGCTAACACAGATGCTGGACGATGGGCCATGCTGGCTCTGGCTGGCGCACCTCAGCCGAACGAACAACACGCCTGATCTGGCGCGCGCCCAGGTGAGCGAGACGCTGCGCTCGCGCGGCCTCAAGCATATCAAGCCGGCGCCACTGCCGCGCGAGATCGGCCCCATCTGGGACACTGCGAGCCTCTGGGGCGGTGAGCCTGTTGCCGCCGACGCCCGTGAGGGTATAGACACCGCTAAAGGCGCTGCCAAGGCTGATGCGTTCGCGTCAAGCGACGTGTCCGGTATCACATAGGACGCTACGTATCAGTCAGGCATGAGCAAGCACGAAAAGACGCGGCCACTGAGCATGGCTCGCGTCTTTTGCTGGAAAGCTCAGGTCCCGCCAAAGTGGCTGGCCTGAATCGGCTATTTGACGTGCTCGCTGATGAATTCCACCGCCTCGCCGACGGTCGTCAGCTTCTCGGCGTCCTCGTCGCTGATCTGCAAGCCAAACTTCTCCTCCAGCGACATAATCAACTCAACCAGATCCAGCGAGTCGGCGTTCAGGTCTTCGGTGAACGAGGCGTCCTCGCGGACCTCGCTCTCGTCGACGCCAAGCTGTTCCGCGACCACGGGCTTGAGCTGCGTCAGGATCTCTTCACGTGACATGGTGGACATCAGGGTTCCTCACTTCCGGCAGGTGATGGTGGGAGTTCAACAGACTGACCGACAATGGCGCCGAGCACGCCGTTGACGAAGCGGCTCGACGTATCACCGCCGAAGCGCTTGGCCAGTTCGACGGCCTCGTTGATCGCGGCCCTCGCTGGCACAGCATTATTGTACAGAATCTCGTAGATTGCAAGCCGCAAGATATTCTTGTCTATGCGCGCCATCTGCGCAAGTGGCCATTCGGGCGCCGCCTCCTGGATGCGCGCGTCGATCTCCTCCTGATGCGCGACCACGCCAGCGACCAACTCACCCGCGAATGCGGCTACAGCCTCGTCCAGACGCCGGTCCTCGACGTGGCGCTGTAGCACCTCCATAGCGTCGTGTCCCGCCAGATCGCTCTCGTAGAGCGTCTGCAGGGCGACTATGCGGGCTTGCCGCCGGGTTCCGGCGCGCGGTTGGCGTGGCATAGGGCTACGCGACATCCTGGATGTAGACATTGATCGTGCGCGCGCGCATGCCCAGAATATGCTCAATGGCAGCGCCGACCGACTCCTGGACCCCTGCCCCGACCTCGACCAGATGCGCCCATGGCTCGACGACCAGGTACAGGTCCACGTCCACGACCTCGCCCTTCACCGTCAGCCCGACGCCATGTCGTGGCAGCGCGCGTCCGACATACTGCGAGAGATGATCGCCTAGCCCCGCCATCCGTGCGACGCCCTGGATGCGCAGCGCCGCCTGTTCGATCACCGTGCGCAGGACGGCCGGGGCGATGCGCACCCGTCCCAAGCTGCATCAATTCCGCGTCGGTCAATTCACTGTCGTCCATGAGGGAATCCGTCGAAACGGGCCGGAGCGAGGCGGAAAGGTCGCGCAGCCGGCTCTCTGAGGTATCCATGCGTTGCTCCGCTTCTTCGCCTTACACGTCCGCCAGATGACGCCGCACTATTCAGCATCCATGAGTGTCTGCGCCGCGCTCGCTGCCTCGGCGGCGTTCCCCACCGCGACGACGGGAACGTCTTTGGCGATACGGCGGATCAGCCCGGCAAGCACCTGCCCCACGCCGATCTCGACGAACGCCTCGACGCCCTGCCCGGCGAGATACTCAATGGTTCGTGTCCATTGTACGGGAGACGCGATCTGCTGCGCCAGTTCGGCGCGCAAATCCGACGCGCTGGTGAGTGGCTGCGCAGTGATGTTCGAGATCAGCGGGACGCGCGCATCCTGGATCGGCGCAGCGTCTACCGCGTGCGCGAGTCCTTCCGTCGCAGGCGCCATCACCGGCGAGTGGAACGCGCCACTCACGACCAGCGGCACGACGCGCCGCGCGCCACGCGCTCTTCGCCAGCTCCATCGCCAGATCGAGCGCGCGCTGATCGCCAGAGATGACGATCTGCCCCGGCGCGTTATCGTTGGCGAGGACGACCCGCCCCGCGCCAGGATGCTTCTCGCTCGCGTCGAGTCCAGCACGCGCCTGCTCGGTTGCCTCGGCGCAGATCGCCTCCAGCGTTGGCGCGTCCATCCCGAGAATCTGCCGCCATGCCGCTGGGGATGCGCTTGCCCTCCAGATACATCAGCCGCCCGCGCTCACGCACCAGCCGCAGCGTCTCGATCAGATCCAGCGCGCCAGACGGCTGCCAGCGCGGCATACTCGCCGACGCTATGCCCGGCGACAAAGGCGGGAACAATTGGCCCGGCGAGCGGATCACTGGTGGCGTTAACCGCGCCGCGCGCCACTTCCTGCAGCGCAGCCAGCAACGCCAGACTCGTGACGACGATGGCTGGTTGGGTATTGATGGTCTCGCGCAACGTCTCCTCTGGCCCCTCGAAGCACAACGTCGAGAGCGAGAAGTCCAAAGCGGCGTCGGCGGTCTCATAGACAGCGCGCGCGGCGGGAGAAGCCGCGAAGATATCCGCGCCCATACCAACGCTCTGGCTGCCCTGGCCAGGGAAGACGAATGCGATGCGCTTGCTCACACGCCACTCCGGCTCAGACAAACGATCTGCGCGCTACTCGACTTATCGCCTATTCGGCGGCGCGCGCCGCCTTGACCGGCAACACCTGGCGTCCGCGATAGGTGCCGCAATTCGGGCAAGCATGATGCGAGAGCCGCGCCTGACGACATTGCGGGCAGACCTTGAGCTGCGGCAGCTTGATACGATGGTGCTGGCGGCGGTTGCCCTGCCGGTGATTCGAGACCTTCTTTTTTGGAAGCGCGCCCACGAGTAGCTCCTTCAGCTGTTTATGCTGGAATGATGAAAAGAATCGCCAGGCGAATCTCGTCAACTCGCCGCGCGTTCATGCAATGCCGGGCGATGCTGGCGTTCGCTCGGAACGGATGGCGCATCAAGCGCCCACAGGAATTCCGCGCCACAATCGTTGCGATTGTATCACAGATACGACCTGGCGTACACACTGGTCACACCGCATGACGCCCCTGTCACCGTTGCTGACGGCGGACCATCGGCAGGCGGTTGGCGCCGAGCAATTTGGCGCAGCCAGGGCAGACATAATAGCCCTCAGCTTCACGGTACTCCAGTTCGTCGGTCACAAAGTAGTGGTAGCAGACGCCACAGCGCGCGCCATTCGGCAGGCTGGCGACGGCGCGGTCGCGCTGGAAGATCCCGCGCAGGTCGTCGATGAGCGCACCCACTTCTCCCCGAATCTCTGGCCGTTGCGCCAGGCGCTCGCGCTCGCTGAACTCGCGCGGAGGGATCGGCGCGTGCGCCAGTTGGGTGGCATCATCGTCTTCTTGCGTGCGGGGGTCCGTGCGACCGTTGTGTGGCCGCTCGGCTATACGCTCTGTTTGTCGTGGCGCAGGTGTGCGCCCGTTGCGGGCCTCGCGCTGCTCCAGTGTCGGAGAAGCCTGGCCAGGCATGGAACCCTGCGCAGGATACCGGCCATTTTGCCGTGGCCGCCCCGTTGTCGGTGTACTCTGTTGTGGCGGCGGATCGGTGGGATTGGCTATCCGCTGGCGATACTCACGCCGGGCGCCGGGATCGGGAAGGTTGCGCTGTGATGGCCTCGGCGAGGAAGCAGACTTGGCGCTCTGCGGAGGAACTGACTCAACGGCTGGCTCCACGCGTGACTGGGCTGGAGGAGCCGCCTCGGCAGGCTCAGGCTGGCTGACCATCTCGGTCGTCGTGGCCGTGGTAGCGGCATCCAAATGCTCGGCTGCCTGGGCTGCAGACTCTGCGCCCTTCGTCGGTGCGGACGGTGATCGGGAGGGTGTGTGTCCGGAGCGCTGAGCGTTGCCGCCGCGCTTGTTCCGGTGTTTATTTCGATTCGGCACGAGATCGCTCCCTCAAGACGTGTCAGGAGCAGTAGCGCGCAGGAGACGGCGAGGACTGCCAATCCCTCTATCGCGAGAGGGAGGGCGTGTAATCGCGCGATAAGCGAGAAAAGCACAAGGAACGCTGGCGTTCCTGTCATGATCATGGCTCCTGTGCGCATACTGATGAGAAAGGAAAAGGAATCGTGAGCTTCATTATATCTTGGTGGGCGCAGCCTGTAAAACAGGCTCCCAGAGATGAAGCCGGATGAAGCTCTAGCCAGCCTCTCAATCAGCGCTCTCATCCGGGACATCGTGATACTTCCACGCCCTGTCCGCGTTGTGTATGAAGAGAGGGCATGCCGCCAGGAGACGCCTTGTGCGTGTGTCAGGAGGGATGTGATCAGCACGATGCTTCCACCGCCTGCCGAAGATGCAAAACAGATGACGATCATCCCGTTTCGGCGCTTCGCCGAGGAAGGGCAGCGCCTGCGCGATGCGATGGCGCCGCGCCTGACGTTGCTCCGTGGTGGAAAGCCAGGCATTCCCGCCGGCGGCGCGCCGTTTCCTCAAGCTCATGCTGCCCGCCGTGCCAATCACCGCGTTTGTGCTGACGTTTCTCTACGGTTATTTGTTACTTGGCATGCATAGCCAGAAGATCGGCGGCAAGATCGCCGATCCGGTGACGGTCGATCCCGCGCTTCCGCTGCTGGGCGCGCTGTTGCTCTCCGTCGCGCTTGGCGCGCTCTGCGTCGAGTATCTATTTCGGCTTCCTGCGCATCACCGAGCGCGATCACTAGCCTTAGGCCCGCTCGCGCAGATACGCCGCAAACTCTTCCGGCGTGCGCACGCATGATCGAGTACGGCGTCATAGATGTCCACACTGTATACTCTCATGCGGTACTCTGGTCGCGCAAACCATTGATCTTTAATCCACAGAATCGCTAGTCGCGTCGCGTCGTTCAATCGCGCGATCAGGCTGGAAGGCGGCAGACGCTCGACGTGTGGCGGGTCGGCGATCCAGATCGAGAGATCAATCTTCCACTCGTGACCACCTCGCCCTGATAGAACAACGCATAGTAATAGCGATCATCATTCGGGTCGTTTGCTCGGTTCTGCGCGGCGTGGTCATAGCGGTAGCGGATCGCGCCGATCTTTGGATGTCCAAAATAGCGCGCCATCGCCTCATGTGCCACAGAAGCGGAGAGGCCAGGCGCGACGACCAGCAGATCAATGTCGCGCCAGACCATCAGCCCCGTCGCCAGGCTGCCGATCACTTCCATTGGACCAATTTGACGCTAGCGCCGCTGCAAGGTCGAGCGCGTCGAGCGTGCGCCACGCCTCTGCCTGAAGCATGTCTTGCCGCTCCAACAGTTCGCGCGCAAAGGCGCTATCCAGATGGACGCCGTCGGACGGCATTAATTCTTCAGCCAGTCGGCCTTGGCTTCCTCGCTCATCTCCGGGCTCAGACGCACAGCCTCGGCGAAGTCGAGTGGCTCGGCGTCGGCCACGTCGCCACGCGTGCGCCGCAATGACGGACTGACCGGCGGGCTGCGCTCCAAGAAGCGCCGCAATCTGGTCGGCGGTGGTGTCCAGCATCTCGCCGAGCGAGCGCAACAGACGCTCTGGCGCGGACGCCGCACGGATGCGTCCTGCCTCCAGCGCGCTGACGACATCCACGCCTAGCCCGAGTCGCGCCGCGAGCGCGGGCATACTGATCTTACGCGCCTGGCGCAGCGCCTTTAGCGAGGCAAACGCTGGAGCCTTACACCGCTGGCGTCGCAATTCCAAAGACGGCTGCGAATGCGCTGTTCACGCGCCTGCATGGCAATAGTCTCAGTCTCCGGCGTCAACTCGACATCGGCGTAAGCCGTTGTGGCAGCCAGCGCGGCGCTGAAGTCGATCAGCTCGCTAGCCAGTGTGGGGCGCTGTTTGAGCAAGGGAAGCAGGGCATCCTCGCCACGTTCGCGCGCGGCGACCATCTCCAGCTTCGCGCGCATCAATTCATCCTGTCGCATCTGTGCTTTCGTTACTTTCGTTACCCTTGGCATGATGGGTCCTATCCCTTCCCGGCGGCGCTGATTCTCAACTGATTCTTAGCGAGCCGTTATCGTCTCACGTTGCTGTTCGGCTTCCAGCGCCTCACGCAGGCGCACGCGCGCTTTCTCATAGCGCAAGCGCATTGTTCGCTCCGTCTTGCCGCAGACCGCCGCGATGTCGTCCCAGCGCATCTGCTCGAAGACGCGCAGGATCATGATCTTGCGGTCGAGCGGATCGGTTAGAAATTGCAGGATGCGCTGCGCCTCCAGCGCCGCCATGCGGTCGCCAAGTGTATCGCCTGGATTGGCGATGTCACGTCCCGGCGCGCCGTCCTCCTCGCTGTCGTTCAGCGGCACGTCGATGCGATCTACCAGCGCCTGCGGAACGTGACGCGGACGACCGGCGGGCCGGCCCTGCTCGTCGCGCCTGTAGCTCAATCCCTCCTGCCGCAGGATGCGGTTGAAGTTGTCGGCGCAGAGGCAGTGCAGATAATGGATGAAGTTGAGCAGCATGAAGCGCTCGTTTGGGTCGCGCGCCTCACGCAGCGTCTGCTCGATCATCGCGCTAATCGCATCCTGCATCAGGTCTGGGCGGTGGCGCAGCCCCCAGGCGCGGCGGCGAAACTCCGGCATGCAGCGGTCGATCAACGACTCAGAGAGCGCGCGCACCGCGTCCAGATCGCTACGCGCGTCCCAGGCGCGAATCGCGCGCACCAGATCGGCGTCGCTCACCTCGTACCCGCCGCCAGGTGTCCGCTTGCGTAGCGCGGCAAGCGTCTGCCCGTTGCGCGGATCGAGCACGGCGCCATCCCGCATTCCATCCACATTTGGCGCGTCATTCGCGAGCATGTGGAGAGGAGGCCCAGATTCTGGCATGGTGGTTATCTCCATCATAGGCGGCTCCCAGAAAGTGAAAGGGGAAGTGTGTCTTCTCACCCTCAATCTCTGGCAGGCGCGCAAAAGCGGTAATCAACTGACAGCGCCCCAATACAGGTGACAAAGTCGGGAGAGCGCCGCAGAACGTCGCCAGGAAATTATACCGCCTCCTGCGCCGCTATCTGATGAGCGAACCTGGCGGCGCATGGACGCGTAGATTGATGCGGAGAGCGCGCTCTCACGACGATAGATGCGCTCCTCGCCAACGTGATAGACTACGCGCAATTACGAAACGCCACCTCTGACGTCCATCGGCGTCGAGGAAGACCATCGACTGGAGGAACAGCGATGCCGCCGGATCTCTCCAACCCCTGGGACTGGATTCAACTGATCTTTACCGCGCTCGGCCTGAGCACCACCGCCGGCCTGCGCGCGTATCTACCGCTCCTCGCGGTCGCGCTGGGCAGCACCGATCCAAGCCTGACCCACATCGAGCTGACGCCGGGCTTCCAGTGGATGGGGACCCAGTGGTTCATGATCGTCATCGGCGCGCTGGCGCTGATTGAGTTCGGCGTCGATAAGGTGCCCGGGCTCGACCATGTCAACGACATCGTCCACACCATCATCCGCCCTGCCTCCGGCGCCATCATCATGGCTGGCATCGTGAATCCGATCAGCGCCTGGAATCCATGGGTCGCTGCGGTAATCGGCGGCGTGCTCGCCCTGATCATGCACAGCATCAAGTCGGCCACCCGCCCTGCTGTCACCGCGACGACCGTCGGCGTCGGCAATCCGCTGGTAAGCATTGGCGAGGACATTGGCGCGCTCATCACGACGATCCTGGCGATCTTCCTGCCAATCATCGGTGTCATCGTGCTGGCTGTCGCCCTATTGATCTTGGCGCGTCCCATCAGCCGTGGATTGCGCGCGCTCTTCGGCTGGAATCGCCAGCCAGCCACAGTTGGCTCCGTCGCTGAACCTGATCAAACCATGCCCGGCGTCTGACCCACTCTGTAGTCACGCTCACCAGTTCGCATAGCCGCCGATGCGCCGCAGCAAGGCTTTGGCCGGTTCGCCGGTGTAGGGAACCTCGCTAACGGCGCTTCGTGCGATGACTTGCCGCAGCATGTTCTGCCCCGATGCGATATCGCCTTGTTTCACGTACTCGCGCGCCAGCGCGAGACGCACTCGCGTCCAGACATCAGGTTCGTCCACGTTTTCCATGAAGCGCCATACCGTCGCGATGATGTCCTGCCGGGTCGCGCTATCCTCGACAAACTGGCTCTGACGGACGACGGCGAGACGCGCCAGCATGCCACCGCCCTCATCAAATTCCGCCTCACTCCGCTCGATTCCCTTTATCGCATGGGTCTGGGCGATAGAGAGCAGCCGGAGCATGCGACGGTCTTCGCCGCGATCCCTGGCGAGTTCGGCGAGATCCAGAGCAGCGTCGGCCAAAGCGCCATAGAGGCGTGTAAACGCTGCGGGGTTCGCCATGGCGTCGATCCGCCTGGCGATGTCCAGAAAGATGGGCAGCGCTTCGTCTGACCGGCCGAGGTAGCGTAGAAGGACAGCGCGCATCCAGCCGATGCGATCTCTGTCCATGTCAGGGTTCCGCGCCGAGAGATGAAGATCATGCGCGTCTTCGAGGAGCGGCAGCGCGTCCTCGTAACGCGCCTGGAAGAACGCGACGCCTGCAATGCCGAAGACGACGTTCAACTCCAGTTGCGGCTCGACGGCGGCCTCTGATCCTTTGAGGTCATCGATAATCGCGCGGCTCGCGCGTAGGTCCCACAGGGCGGCGCGTGGCTGCATGAAGCCGCGTCTGGTATTCCCTGAAATATAGAGAAGTTCGGCGGTCGAGCGCCGGTCGCGCAACTGTACGGAGCGTTCCAGCGCGCGATCGAGCAGTTCAAAGACCATTCCCGGTTCGCCCATCTCTCTGGCGCATTGGGCGAGGATGTAGTGCAGGTTCATGTACTGTTGAGCGCACATGCGGCGTTTCACGTGCGGACTCGCGATGGCGAAGGCCTTGTATGCGGCGGCAAGGTTGTTCGGGCGGTCATACATATACCCATGTGCGCTGCGTAGCGCGGCGGCGACGGAGGGCGAGTAGTGTGGCTCAGAACGCCATTCAGGCAGATCAGGGCGATGCAGCGCAGGGGAGGAAGTGATATGCATACGGCGGCGCCTCCACCATTCGCCTGAACTGGACCTGAAGCTGGTGAATAGAGATATGGAGCCATGCGGAGAGGAGAAAACTGGCGCTACGCCGTCCGCATGGACGAGTGACGCAACGCCAGTATACAGCAGAGCTCAATCGCTACCTAGCAGCCAACCGGGGCGCCAGGGCACACCACGCGCGGCAGGAAGGAGCCAGGGGTTATGTGATTCGGGATTGAGCGGACCTGAGGCGACATCAGCGGCATGGCGAAGGCGCCAGCCAGCAGGAACAGAGAAAGCGTACGCTTCGCCCAGCGGGAAACACGAGTCAATCGCTGCATGGCGATACGATCCTTTCGGAGAGTTTTATCGGGATGAAGTGGTCGCGGCGCGAGAAACGCGCCGGATCGGGAGGCCTGAGCGCGTATGGCTGGTAAATCGCAATGCGCCAGGCGTTCTGGGGGAGCTTTCTGTGGAGTTACATGGCGCGCCTCCTTTGCGACTGGGGGATGTGTCGCTCGGGAGGGGGAAGTACGCCTGTGTCGCCGGGAAGAGGAACATTGCGGAGGAGCAGGCGGAAGAACTGACCCAGAGGCGTCAGATTTCTGTCAAACTTCTGTCAGACTTGCGGGCCAGCATCTTGACACCACCCGCCCGCCACGCCTATACTCCGGCAGGTGGCGTTCGCCACTTTTGACGCTGGGTGTGTTGTAAGAGGGAGAGGTTCCTATGAACGGGATGACGGGAGGAATCGCCCTGTGCGATAGCCGCCTCATCGCCACCCACCTCTCTCGCCTGCGTGCGAATGAGTGGGCGCTGAGCGGGGTTCTGCGCGGCGTCTCTGTCTTCGCCGAAGGTGGCCATACCGCGCCCAGTACGTCCTTTTTGGGCCTCATGAGACCGCGTCACTATTGACGTCAGCACACTGAGGCCATCCAGTCGAGGATCATGGGCGCACGCACGACGCGCGGCCCGTGATCCTTTTTGCGTGTTTACGGCCCGCCATCTCAATACTCATGATTCATTTCCGCTCTGAAGGCGCGTCTGCGCGCCTGGGCGACACGCACAGTCTGGAGGAAGGCGCTTGTCCAGCCAATCACTCTCGTCGTCCGCCGCCGTCTCCGCCGAGGCGCGCCTCGCGCCGATGGATCTGCCACAGCGGCCAAGCCTGCTCAGCGCGGAGGAGCTGGCCCAGCTCGATCAGCATGACGCGCTCGTGATGGAGCACGTCTCCAAGCGCTTCGTGAAGAGTGGCGCGCCGCGTTGGTTCGCGCGTGGCGACGCGCGCAAGAAGGGCCAGCGTATCATCCGTGCGGTCGAAGACGTCACGCTCACCATCAAGCGACGCGAGATTCTCGGCGTCCTCGGCTCGAACGGCTCAGGCAAATCCACCCTGATCCGCCTGATCTCGACGCTGCTGCTGCCCGATAGCGGCAGCGTCGAGGTCTTCGGGCATGATGTCGTGCGCGAGGAGCGCGCGGTGCAGCGGCTCATCAACCGGGTGAGCGTCGAGGCGGCCTTCTTCCGCAAGCTCAGCCCGATGGAGAACCTGCTCTACTCGTCGCGCCTCTACGGCCTCTCGGGGGACGAGGCGCGGCGGCAGATCACCGAGATCCTGACGCGCCTGGGCATCAAGCCCGACCGCATCTCGCAGCCGCTGGAGAGCATGTCGCGCGGCATGCAGCAGAAGGTGGCCATCGCGCGCGCCTTCCTGACGGCCCCGATTTTACTCCTGCTCGACGAGCCAACCACCGGCCTGGACCCGCGCTCCAAGCAGGATGTGCAGGCTTCGTGCGCGAGCTGCGCGACACCCACGACGCGACAATCCTGCTGACCACACACGACATGGATGAGGCCGACGCGCTCTGTGACCGTGTCGCGATCATCGACGGCGGGCGCATCGTCGCGCTCGATACCGCCGACGGGCTGAAGGCCAGTGTCCAGCAGCGGCTCGGACTCGATCATCCCGCGACGCTGACAGAGGCCTTCATGGCGCATACCGGGCGCGACTGGGAGAACGATGAGCCAGAGGACGAGGAGGACGACGGATGAGTAAGCCGCGTATCCTCTTTGCAGAGGGAATTACATCAAGGAATACACCATCGCCGGGCGTGGAGGCTCCGCGTCCGGCGTATTGAGAAGAGATTGGAGGCGGCGCGTGATCGAAACGAAACGCCTGCGTGATACACGAATCTTTGGCGACCGGCTGCGCGCGCTGGGGCAGGAGGCGAACAAGAGCTACGCCTTCATCGAGCGCGGCTGGTATTTCACCAAGCGCTACTGGGCGTGGGAGGCCGTTTGGGTCGTCTACAACATCGTCAACGCCCTCGCCGTCACCTTCATCGCCGCCACCGCGTCGCTGATTCCTGGAGTGACGATTCCACCGGCTGTACTGAACCAGTTCATCCTCTACCTGGCCATTGGCACGGCGATCTGGACGTACATCTCGGTCGTCTTCGATAGCGTTACCGAGACGGTGACCATCGAGCGCTGGGAAGGCACCATCGAGTACACCTTCATGGCGCCGGTCTCGCGGCTGACACACATGCTCGGTATCTGCATCTACGCGATCGTCCATGGCATCCTGATGACGATCGTGCAGTTGCTGGTGATGGGACTGTTCTTCCACCTTGATCTGGGCCACGCCAATTGGAGCGCGGCGCTGTTCCTGTTGCTGGTGGGCAGTGTCTCGCTGATCGGGCTAGGGATCATCTCGGCGATCCTGCCGCTGCTCTTCACCGAGCGCGGCGCGCAGATGGCGTACATCATCCGCGCCATCCTGCTGCTGGTCTCCGGCGTGTACTATCCGGTCTCGGTGTTGCCACCCTGGCTGCGCTGGATGTCGGTCATCTCGCCGGTCACCTATCTGCTGGAGGGGCTGCGCAAGAGCATTCAGACTGGCGCGGGGCTGGTCGAGCTATGGCCCGATGTCTGGCCGCTGATCCTCTCCGGTATCGCGCTGGTGCCGCTGGGGCTGTGGATCTTCGCCCAGGCCGAGCGCTACGCCAAGCGCACAGGCAAACTCAAGCGCAACGGCTAGTATTCGTTGTTCTCTCTGCCATCCCTCTCTCGCTCGTCGAGGGAGGGTTTGCTTTTGCACTCCAACCGTTTGCTGACCGCACGCAGACGGAGATGCTACAATCTGACCTGAGCGCATCATGCGCCAGCAGGAATTATTCAGCAGCCAGAGAAGATCGAACGCGCGATATGGACGAATCCCCCGTCAGCGATGCTTCCGAGCGTGCCGATGATAGCGGCGCGTACGCCGAGGAAGCGCAACCGCTCGCGCGCGTGCGCTACGGGATCGCCAAAGAGTTACGCCTCTATCCCGATATCTTCGTCGCCGAGAGCCTGGAAGAGCACGAAGAGACGCGCATCAGCCTCGACAACATCAAGCGCGTGGTCCTGACGCCGGGCGAGCACGTCCCCAGCAAGCTCGTGCTGATGTTCGATCTCGACGATGACAACACCGTGATCGTCGCCGAGGGCATGACCAACGTGCGCGACTTCCGCGCGCTGCTGGCGAAGCTGCATGAACTGCGTCCCGAGATCGAGCTTGATCCCCCCGACATGGACGAGCAACTGCGCCAGGCGCTCGAGATCCGCCGCCGCTCGCAATTCGGCTGCTATGGCGCGCTGGCGATCCTGCTCGTGCTGTGGCTGATCTTCCTTGGCATCGCCTACCTCGGCGCTCACGCTGGCCGTTAAGCGCCTTCTCCCGGCGACTTTTCTTCTTTCCTCACGTTCATGTGTCAGAGAACGGCGCTGTGTCGCGTCTTGCATACAGGGGGATTGTGCGCCCCGCGAGGCTGGAGTGAAAGGGACGCCGTGTGATGTCCGTCATCGCGCGCGGCTGGCGTCCCACCTGGAGTCACTGGCTGAGCGCCTGGCCTGGCTGGAGATCGCGCTTGTTAGAGACGATCCCGCGAGATGATCCTGCGGAGTCGCAGCCACGCGCTACCCGTCCGCTATCTTCTATCGATCAGACGAGCGACCAGCTTGAGCCACCCAGTCTGGCGAGCGCGAGGCTGGATCGCTGGACTTCGACGCCTTCTTTCAGCGCTACCAGCGCCCGCTCTATACGTATCTGCGGCGGCTACTCCCGACCGATGAGATCGCCATAGACCTCACGCAGGAAGTGTTCTTTCGCGCGTGGGGCCATTTCGAGCAGTTGCGCTCCTATGAGCGCCCGGAGGCGTGGCTCTTCCGCGTGGCGACGAATCTCGCCATCAGCCAGTTACGCCGCCGCGAGCCACTGCAACTCTCGCATCTGTTGAAGCGCGATGTGAACGGCCAGACGAGTGAGGACGAGCGGCTTTTGCCTGAAGGCGCGCCCGACTTGGCCGAAACATTCGCCGAGCGCGACATCATCACGCGCAGTCTGCTCGTCTTGCCGGAACGGCAGCGAGCGGCGCTGCTTTTGCGCGCTGCCTACGGCTTCTCGGTCGAGGAGGTGGCCGAGGCGCTCGGTCTTTCGGTCGCCAACACCTATCAACTTCTCAGCCGGGGCGGGCGGCGCTTTCGCGAGTCGTACGACGCCGCTCAACATGAGGGTGAAGGATAAGCGTGAATTTGCTCCATGCTCTCCGCAGGTGTCAGGAGATGGACGGTTCGCGCGTGTAACAGGTGTCGTTGCGCAACGGCATGAAAGATCGAGCGAGGAGCACGGCGATGTGGGGGAGCCAGGATAATCGCGACGCGGATGAGGGCATGGAGCGCTCCTCTCCCGCCGAAAGCGACGCTTTCCCTCCGGAGCCGCGTTGTGACCAGATCGAGCCGCTGCTCCAGGCGGCTCATGAGGAAACGCTCGACCCCGCGATCCTGAGCGCCGTGCTGGCGCATATCGGGACCTGCCCACGCTGTGGCCCGCGCTTCGAGCAGCGCCTAGCTGGCGTGTACACGCTGGCGCGCATGGCTCCAGAGCTAGAGCCGCCCCTGGCGATTCAGCGCCGACTCTATGCGCGCATCAACGCGGCGCGGCGCACCATTTCAACGTCAATACACACGTCACGAAAGGTGTTTCGACTCATGCGTGATATTCAAGAACCCGGCGCCTCCAATGAGCAGGTGTCTCCACCACCCGCGCGCCCGGCTCGAAAGCTTGGCGTCTGGATCGGCGCTGTGGCCGCCCTGCTGGTGGTCGGACGGTTGGGAACGGTCCTCTTCTCGCTTGCGCGCCTCCGTGGCGAGCGTGGCGATACCCCTGACGCGCCGCGGACGACGGGTTGCGCGGCGAACGCGATCAAGGCGCAACTGCCGCCGCGCGTCTATCTGAATGACCTGGCGATGGTATCCAGTGATGAGGGCTGGGCGGTTGGAGCGACTGTGGACGGCAAATCATCAACGGCTATGATCTTCCACTACCAGCAGTGCCGATGGACCGCGCTTCCGCAGACCTATTCTGACATGATGCTCGACAGCGTCTCTATGGTCTCGGCGACGGAAGGCTGGGCCGTCGGCGGTAATCCCACCGTGTCAACAGGCCAGCCGCTCGCGCTGCACTACACGGGCGGCGCATGGCGGCAACTGGCGATACCCCTGCCCTCGGGTTCGGGCGCATTCCTCATCGTGCGCATGCTCAATGAACATGAGGGATGGATACTGGCCGTCTCGAGCAAGGGCCCGCCCTACAACATGCTCCTGCATTTCCGTAATGGCGCCTGGACGCCGGTCGCGCTCCCGTTTAGTGACATCACCGACATCGCGCCGGTTGGAGTCGATGATCTGTGGATCGTCCGCGGGAGCACTGAGACGTCTGTGCCAAGCGAGCTTGCGCACTACCAGGCTGGCAAGTGGAGTTCAGTCCCCACGCCTGTCGGTGTCATGCTCTCGCACCTGCGCGCGAACGCGCCCACCGATATCTATGCGATGGGCAGTGTGCAGGCGGCGAGCGGCGTGCCGTCTGACGCGACGCCTGCGGATCTGCACTATGCTGGAGCCAGCTGGACGCGGCTTCCGCTCACCGGGCACGGCGTTGGCCAGTCTGTCGAGATGCTGAGCGCGACAGATGGCTGGGCATTCCACTGGGGGCGCGGGAGCGACGCTGACCCGAACGACTACATCGCACGCGCAGACCATCTCATGGGCGCCACCGCCCAGCCCACCGCCATGCCCACCAATGATCTCAACTTTATTCATGCGATTACGCCCATGCCGGATGGCTCCTACTGGGCCATTGGAGGCTACGTGGTCAATCACCGTCCGACATTGCAGGGTATTATGGCAACCTCTTCTTGCGCTTCGCCGATGGCAAGTGGAGCCAGTACGGCCACATTTAGCCGCCACCTGACTCGGAGTGCGGCACGCCAGCCCTTCTTGACCTTGGAGAGGGCCGGCTGCCGTCTTGAATGACTCGCTAGACGCTGCTGGCGGGATCCACATCCACCGACCACCCTGGCGGCAGATCCTCGCCGGTCAGTTCATACAGGATGGGCAGGGGATCGGGCGCACGCAGGATGACGTGCCAGCGATAGTGGCCGCGCAGGCGTTCCAGCAGCGCCGGAGCCGGACCCACGATATCCGCCTGATCAAGCGTGAGGTCCGCGATTAGCCGCTCCAGTCGCCCGGCGAGCGCGGTGGCCTCAATCTGCGCCGTGTAGCGGTCGGCGTGCTCGAAGGTGAACTTGACGAAGCGGCGGAAGGGCGGGTAATCGTAGCGTTCGCGCGCCGAAAGCTCGGCCTCTATGAAGACGCCATAGTCGTGACGCGCCGCGGCCTGGATGCAGAAGTGTTCGGGGTTGAAGGTCTGCACCAGCACGCGCCCTGGACGTTCGCCGCGTCCCGCGCGCCCCGCCACCTGCGTGAGCAATTGGAACGCGCGCTCGGAGGCGCGGAAGTCGGGCAGGAAGAGCGCGATATCGGCGGAGATCACCCCGACGAGCGTCACCGCCGGCAGGTCCAGCCCCTTGGCGATCATCTGCGTGCCAACCAGGACGTCCGCGCGCCGCTCGGCGAACGCCTGCGAGAGCTGCTCGTGCGCCAGGCGCGTCTTCGCGGTGTCGCGGTCCCAGCGCAGCACGCGCGCCGCCGGGAATTGGCGTTTGACGGCGGACTCGACGCGCTCGGAGCCGACGCCGAAGTAGCGGATGCTCGCGCTGCCGCAGACGGGACAGAAGCGCGGCGGCGCCTCACGTCTGCCGCAGTAGTGACACAGCAGCGTCGCCTCGGTCGCGTGGAAGGTCATCGCCACGTCGCAGCGAATGCAGCGCGCCACGAAGCCGCACTCGCGGCAGACCACGCTCGTCGCCGTGCCGCGCCGGTTGAGGAAGAGGATCGCCTGCTCTCCGCGCGCCGAGCGTCTCGCGCCAGCGCCTCCTGCAGAGGCTCGCTGAGAATGCTCGTGTGGCCAGAGCGCAACTCCGCGCGCAGATCAATCAGCGTGACCTCTGGCAACCGCGCGATCTCTGCCTCCGGCTTGGCGGATGGTATGGGGACGCGCTCGCGCAACTCGATGAGCTTGTATATTCCCTGACGCGCCTGCCAGTAGGATTCCGCCGAGGGTGTCGCGCTGCCGAGAACTACCGTCGCGCCGGTCAGCGCGCCGAGCTGTGAGGCGACATCGCGCGCGTGATAGGTTGGCGTGCGTTCCTCCTTGTATGCGCCCTCGTGCTCCTCGTCCACGATGATCAGCCCCAGCCGCTCGACTGGCGCGAAGAGCGCCGAGCGCGAGCCGACCACGACATCCACCTCGCCTGCGCGGATGCGCCGCCACTCGTCCAGCCGCTCGCCATCGGTCAGCCCACTATGCAGCAGCGCGACGCGACCCGGGAAACGTCCCGCGTAGCGCGCCACCGCCTGCGGCGTCAGCGCGATCTCTGGCACCAGCGCGATGCCCCGCTTGCCGCGCGCGATCACCGCCGCGAGCGCCTGCAGGTAGACCTCGGTCTTGCCGCTGCCGGTGACGCCATGCAGCAGGAACGTTGCCGCCGCCGGTCTCCGCGCTCGCCAGGATTTCGCTTGAGCGCCGCGGATTGCTCGGTAGTGAGGGCGAGTGGCTGCGTGCGCGGATATCTGCGCCCGGCGAGGGGATCGCGCCGCGCCGCGACCTCTTCGATGGCGATGAGTCCAGCGTCCACTAGCTCGGCCAGACCGGCGGCGGTCACGCGGGTGAAGCGCTGCAACTCCTCGATCCTCCACGCCGGACGCGACGTTGCGTTCTGCTCCAGCGCATCCAGCGTGGCGAGCTGGCTCAAGATGCGCTCGGACGCCTGTTCGGGACCTTTTCGCTCGCTGTCCCTGTATGCCTGCGCGAGCACTCGGCGATACAGGCTCGCCCAGACGTGTGCGCGCCTCCTCACGCCACCGCGTGAGCGCATCATCTATGGCGGCGAGACGAACGAGCCGCTCGCGGCGAGCGCGCGCATACGATGCGGGAGCCTCTGGCGCGACGACGGCGAGGCCAGCATCCAGCAGCGCGCGGATCGCGCGACGCGCCCGTGTCATGCCGAGCGCCTCCGAGACCTGCTCGCGTTCGACGGCGCGGCGCTCGTGCAGCATCGCCAGCAGCATCGCGGCGTCCGGCGGCAGGTCTTCTGGCGATTCAGCGCCGGTCGGTCTGAGCGTATAGCGAATGCTGCGGACGAGCCCCGGCGGCAGCATGGGCCTCACCGTCGTGGCAAGCGGCGCGGCGTAATATGTCGACATCCATTCCGCCAGCGCGCGCTGGACCGGCGAGAGCACCGGTTCGTCGAGTAGCAGTGACGAGATTGCGCGCAGGGAATGGCTTCCTCGTCGGAATCGCCCGTCTGGTCGCCTTCCTCAGTCGCCAGTTCGTCGCTGGCGTCGAGCGACCAGATGACGCCTGCCGTCTCGCGCTCACCGAAAGGGATAGCCACGATCTGGCCCGGCTGTAGCTGACCCGCCAGATGCGCGGGACGGTGTATGAGTAGAGCGAGGCGCGGTCGGTCAGCCGCCAGGAGGAGCGCGGAATCAAGACCTCCGCTCGCATGGCCGCCGCTCTCCCCTCGCATCTGTTTTCGCCTTCACCAGAGCTATCATCTTAGCATCTGCGCAGCGCTGGCCGCGGCGTGTAGGATGAGGGAGTATGCCCGATGAGCGCATATCAGGATGAAGTTTATACCAGTGATAGCGACAATCAAATGATGGCGTGTATCAGATGAGCGCTGGAATGACAGGGAGAAGACGGTCGTATGAATCCAGAAGCGCTTGAGCCACTCGACCGCGAGCTAATCGCAGCGCTCGGCCTCGATCTGACAAGTATCCAGGTCATCGAGCGCTATGCCAGGCGGCCTTGGCGGCGGCAGACTCCTGCGGCTGATGGTCGCACACAGGGCTGGCGCAGCGACCTGGCGCGAGGGTTGGTGACTGAAACGCTCCTCCCGCGCGACGGCTGGCTCGGGGCGGCTTCAGGAGACTCCCGGTTGCGCGAGATTCAGCTCTGGGAGCGTGGCCTGCTCCAGTCGCTCCCCGCTGGCTTCACGACGGGCGTAAGGAACCGGACGCTGCTGGGCGATCCAGATCAACCCGCTGCTGGCGCACTGCTCATGCATGATCTCACCTTGCGCCTGCTGCGAGACCCTTATCACCCGCCTCCTGGGCGCCTGCCATCATCCGTCGTCGCGCTGCTGCAGCGTCTTGCCGCGCTCCATGCGCGCTATTGGCAGGATGAACGTCTGAGCGATGTCGCGCTCGGCCTGACCTCACCGTGCGACGCCTTGCTGCTCATCTCTCCTGAGAACGTGAGCATGAGATGCGCCGCCGGAGACACGAATCCCTATCTCCCATTAGCGGAGCGGGGCTGGGACGCCTTCTTCCATCTCGCGCCGTCAAACGCCGCCGAACGGCTGCGCGAGGTTCTCGCTGATCCTGAACCCATCGCACAGGCCATCGCAAGTATGCCACAGACGCTCGTCCACGGCGATGTGTGGGGGCCGAATCTCGGCTGGCTGCCGCCAACCACGAGCGCGCCGCGACGCGAGCGGCGACTGCTGCTGCTCGACTGGGCGCTCGCGCTGGCGGGGCCGGCGACGTATGATCCCCTCTGGCTCTGCGGCGGCTGGTATGCGCTCGATCCCCGACGCGTTCTGGCCTGCTATCGCATGTTCCTTGAGCGCCGCCTGCGCGCGCATGGTGTCTCGCTGTCCGCCGGCGACCTGGCTGGCGCTGGTGGACGCTGGCTATCTGCGCACGGCGCTGACCTGTGGCGAGGCGTTTGGCCGCGCCGCCGAGGAGGCTCCCGCTGGACGTGCGCGATGGATCGCCGAGGCGCGTGTCCGCTGGTGGGCGGAACGCGCAGCGCAGGCGGCGGACCGGCTGCTGGCGGGCTAGCTCTCCACCAAGGTCAAGCGCGTAGCGCAATTCTTGCCGCACACCCTCGTCCTGCTCGCGTTCCAGCGCACGGTTCAGCGCCGTACGCCCCTTCGCGCCGCCGATACGCCCGAGCGCCCAGGCGGCGTGTCCACGCACCAGCGGCTCGGCGTCTTCCAGCGCTCCAATCAGCGCCGGAACCGCGACGGGATCGCCAATGTTGCCCAGCGCGACGCAGACGTTGCGCAGCAGCCCACGTCGCTTGGCGCGCTTGATCGGGCTGTGGCGAAAGCGCTCGCGAAAGCCCTCCTCGTCCAGCGCGAGCAATGGGATCAACGCGGGGCTCGACGCATCAGGAGCGCGTGGCTGGAACTCTAATCGGTCGCCCTTGCACGCCGAGCTCTCCGCTCGCGCGCAGACGGCGCTCGGCCACCGCGTTCACCGGGCAGACCTGCTGGCAGATGTCGCAGCCGAAGATGTGAGTGCCGATCAGCGGGCGCAGCTCGACGGGAATGCTGCCGCGCAACTCGATGGTGAGGTACGAGATGCAGCGGCGGTTATCCAGGACGTAGGGCGCGACGAACGCGCCGGTCGGGCAGGCGTGCAGGCAAATCTCACACTGGCCACAATTCGCGCCGAGCGGCGAGTCTGGCTCCAGGTCGAGGCTGGTGACGAGTTCCGACAGGAAGACCCATGATCCCCAGCTTTTCGTCAGAATGCACGTGTTCTTGCCGTACCAGCCCAGGCCCGACCGCTGCGCGACGGCGCGATCCACCATCCTGCCCAGTATCCACGAAGACGATGCTTTTCTCCAGCCCCGGTGGCGCCAGCGCGCGGATCCTCCCGCCAGCGCATCCAGCCTGCGGCGGATGACCTCGTGGTAATCGTCGCCCCAGGCGTAGCAGGAGACGCGCCCATGTGGATCGCCCGGCGCTGTCTCGTCACGCGGCGCGTCGGTCAGATAGAAGGTTCCCAACGCCAGCAGGGAGCGGGCGGTAGGCAGCAAGGCGCGCGGGTTGGCAGAGACGCTGGCGCGCTCAGCGGTGAACCAGTCCAGCCCACCCATCAGCCCGGCGCCGATGCGCTCATGCAAGACGCGCTCGGTCTCGGGGAACGGCTCGGCGCTGGTGACGCGCACAACGTCGAAGCCGAGCGCATGCGCCCGCTCGCGGATATGCTCGGTGAGCGCGCGGCGGGAAGAGTCTGTGACTGGCGCAGACATGTCGCGGAGATGAAGGGAATCCAGAAGTCGCCTCGGCTCGTTACAAAGAACACGATCAGCGCGTACCGGCGCGTTGCCATGTCGCCCCTCAGTGAGTATACTTTGCGCAGCGCAAAACGTGTTTTCACGCGCTGTCAATTGCGCCATTCTGCCTGGAATGGAAGCGCTGGCCTCCGCTGGAGGGACGCCCGATGATGAAGCGCACGGAGCGACCACGAGACCTCGCCGCGCGCGTGGCCGAACGGCGCCGCCAACTGGCTGAGCGGCCAGATGTCAGCCAGAAGATGCGTGATCTGAGCGCCTCCAGCAGCCAGAACCCGAATAGCTCGCTGAAGCCCAGGCGCTCGCCGCTGTTAACGACGGTGATGCTGGCGGCGGGGGTCTTTCTGCTGGTGGCCTGCGCCGTCGGCGCGACGGCGCTGGTGCTGAGCGGCCTCTGGGTGCAAAACCAGTTGAGCGATCCGCCGACCACCGCGCAGAACTTCTATGGCGCGCTGCAATCGCAGAACTACACGCGAGCTTACTCCTACACCTCATCGGGGTTCCAGAAGCGTATCCCGGCGGACGCCTTCAACGATCAATTCGGCAGCCTCGATCAGGTCAGCGGCGTCGTGGATAGCTACCCCATCGTCAGCGAGAAAACCTCTGGAGATAAGGCGACGGTCGTGGTTCATGTCATTCGCCGCAGCAACAAGGGACAGGCGCTCACCCAGACGCTGAGCATGGTCAAAGAGGGCAATAGCTGGCGCATCGACAACATTCTCAACGGCGATATTGTGCCAGTCTCAACCCCAAGCAGTTAGACCAGACGTAATCTTGCTGGCGTTCCTCTGGCAAGGAGGCCCTGATGACGGATGCGCGCGCGCGTGTCAGTATTGTGCGGGAGGACATCACGACCCTGGCGGTTGACGCCATCGTCAACGCGGCGAACTCGTCGCTGCTCGGCGGCGGCGGAGTGGATGGAGCGATCCATCGACGCCGCTGGTCCAGAACTCGTCGAGGAGTGCCGCACGCTGGGTGGCTGCCCGCCCGGCCAGGCGAAGATCACCAAAGGCTACCGGCTCAAGGCGAAGTATGTGATCCATACCGTCGGACCGGTCTGGCGGGGAGGCGATTACGACGAGGATGAGGTGCTCGCGAGCTGCTATCGAAACAGCCTCTCGCTTGCCCTTGAACATGGCCTGCGCAGCGTCGCCTTTCCGGCGATCAGCACAGGCATCTATGGCTTTCCTGTTGATCGCGCCGCGCGCATCGCCGCCCACGAGGTCAGGCGATTTCTGGAGGAGCACGATCTGCCTGAGCAAGTCACCCTCGTCTGCTTTAGCGACGGCGCGCTGCATGAGTTCACCACTGCGGTAGAAGAAACCTTCGCCTGATGGATGCGACGCGGCTCAGGCGGTGAAGCGGAAGCTGCCCAGCAGTGGGTCGAAGACAGACTGTGCGTCATTGCCGAATTCCGCCGCCGTGCTGACCAGCACGATCACGTAGCCCTTGCCGCCGTGGTGGGTCGCCAGAATCGCCATGTGCAGCGGCTGCCCGTTGGCGTTGATGTCGTACTCGTGCCGCTCCCATGTCGCGCCGCCTACCGTCTGCTTCGCCTGCGCGGTGGTGACCTCGGTGAAGGTGAAGCCGCTCTGCTGCGCTCCCGTGACCTCACCCTGGATGATCTTCTGCTCGGTGTAGTACGAGAAGACCCCCGCCTGCTCGACGCTTACGTGCGAGGGCGAGTTGGGCGGATTAAACACATCCGTGTAGTCGTACTGCTGCTGAAGCTTCGCCTCATTCGAGCTGACCGCCCATGTGTTGGGATAGCTCAGGACGTACTTCGCGCGTGCGCTGGCAAACTCCTTGAAGTTTGTGGCAGGCGTCGGCGTTGGTCCTGGCGTGTAGGTAGCGAAAGCCGCGTCAGGCACGATCGCCGTCGGGCGCGCCGCTGACCCTTGGGAGCGAAACAAGGTGTAGGCGCCGTAGCCCAGCCCGCCAAGGATGGCGACGACAACTAGCGCTACGAGCAGCCCGCGAATGGGAAATGACCCCTTCTTTTCGCCGGACTCAGCTCTCCCAGCGCCGCGATACGCGCCCATCCCTGACATTCCAGAAGCGAGGCCGCCACGTCGTTCTCCGGCGTAGCGCGGATCGTTCCAGTCCGTTGGCCCACCCTGGTCATCCCATCCGCCGCCCGCACTATCGCCCCAGCGGTCGTCGTCTTCCCAGGCGTTGGCGCGCCGTGAGCGTGAAGGCGCAGCGCGATGGTCGTCGTCCTGGTCGTAGCGCGGTCGTGGCGCGCGCGAGGCTCCCTGCGCTGATCCGCGTGACGACCCCTGACGGCGTGGCGGCGGAGGAGCATAGCGGTCGTCGCCCCAGTCGTCGTCTTCACGCCAGGAGCCACTGCCGCGATTGCGCGACCCACCGCGATTGCTCATACTCACCCCGTCCTCGCCCGTTCGCGCCTCAATGCGCCGGCCACATCAGCCAGCCAGCGCCGGTCAAGTATAGCACAGGCGACAGCCTGTCAGACGCGCCAAGAGTTGTGCTTTCACGATGCGCGTCAATTCTGCGAAACAGTTCGACTGCGCTGCGCTCCACTATACACGCGCGTGACCCGCCGGGCGAGTCCGTTTACCCGTCTGGGCCATATCGCGTCATCGCATCCCCTCGCAGTGGCCGGAAGACGCGTCTCGCCCGTCTCTACTTCAGGCAGGCTGGAAAGCGAGAAGGGGCTGAGCCGTTCGTTGTTCGCCCCAAAAGCGCATGTTATAATCGGAGGTGGCGCGCCGTCACGCCTTCGTCAGCGGGAAGAGCGCCGTTCCGCCCAGCCGCCACGTTTCTCCGGCGAACGACATTCCCCCTCTGGCCCAAACCTAGCTCGGCGGCGCGTTCGATTTACCATGTAGGAGGCGCTTGTGGTCGCAACCGGGTACCTCATCGCCCTGCTCTTCTTCCTCGGCGGATGCGCCTTCGTACTGGCAGGCCTGGCGACCGCAGACCTCTTGAATAGCATCCTGCTGCGCAACCGCGGCCGCGCCAAGGCGAAGTACCAGACATACGAGTCAGGCGAGACGCCCATCGGCTCGGCATGGGTCCAATATCCACTCGCCTTTTACATCTTCGCGTTGCTCTTTGTCGCCTTTGACGTCGATATCGTGTTCATCCTTTCATGGGCTGTGATCTTCCAGCAGTTGGGCTGGTTCGGCTTCGTGGAGATCGTCTTCTTCATCGCCGTGCTGGCGCTGGGCCTGGTCTACGCCTGGAGGAAAGGGGTCATCAAATGGCTGTAACCCCACGCGCGGGTGGTGCCGAGGGAACCGAAGCGGCGAACCTGCTAGCATTTGACCGCGACCACCTGAACGACCTGCTCGGGCAACTCAAGCGCCTTGACGAGATCGCAGGCCAGCCAGTAGCCAAGAAGACACTGCGCCACGGCATCATCGCGGTGGATGTGTCTCCGGCAAACCTGCTGGAGTCCGCGCGCGCGATTCGCGACGAGATCGGCTTCGAGATGCTCACCTCCGTCTCGGGGGTAGACATGATCGACCACATCGAGTCGATCTACCACTTCCGCGCACTGCAGAAGAATTGGCTGTTGCAGGTGCGCGTAGCGGTCCCCAACGAAGCGCCAGATGTCGTCTCGCTCGTCAGCCTGTATCCTTCGGCGAACTGGCTGGAGCGCGAGACCTACGACCTCGTCGGCATCAACTTCCTCGGCCACCCCGACCTGCGGCGCATCCTGCTGGACGACGACTTTCGAGGGATATCCCCTGCGCAAGAGCTTCCGCTCCACACCGGCAGTCGTACACGACCGCGCCACGACACAGACGCACCCGGCTGAGGCAATCGCTGGCGCGCCCGTGCGCAACCAGGAGCGCATCGTCATCAAGCGGCTCGGCCAGGGCAACCAGGAGCGCGTGCATCCGGGCATCGCCACGAATGGCAGCGAGGCCGTGTTCCTGGAGACAGGGCAGGGCGTCGGCACGGACGACAACGCCATGCACGGCTATGTCGTGGACGAGCAGTATCTTAACTCAGACATCAAGCCCGAGGAGGAGTAGCGCGCATGGCCACCACCGATACCGGCGTTGTGCCTGAATATTTTACCGATGAGGGCGGGCTGCGCAGCGAAGAGATGATCCTCAACATGGGTCCGCAGCACCCTTCGACGCACGGTGTGCTGCGTCTCGTGCTGGTGCTCGATGGCGAGACGGTCGTCAAGTGCACGCCGGTCATGGGCTACCTGCACCGGGGCATGGAGAAGATCTTCGAGAACCGCCCTTACTTCCATGGCGCGCGCTACATCGACAACGCCGACTACCTGAACCCGATGATCAACGAGGTCGGCCTACGTCGGCGCCATCGAGGCGATCATGGGCATCGAGCCGCCGCGCCGCGCGCAGTACATCCGGCTGATTGTCAGCGAGATGTCGCGAATATCGCAGCCACCTCGTCGCCGTCGGCACCTATGGCCTGGACCTCGGCGCCTTCACGCCGGTGCTCTGGGCCTTCCGCGACCGCGAAGGTCTGATGGACCTCTTCGAGGCGATCTCGGGCCACCGCTTCACGCATAACTACATGCGCCCCGGCGGCGTGACACACGACATCCCGCCCGGCTGGCTGCAGAACCTGGAGCAGTGGCTCGACCGCTTCGAGAACAACAGCCTGCCTGAGCTTGACGATCTGCTCACCGGCAACGAGATCTTCGACGCACGCACGCAGGGCGTCGGCTACATCGACCCACAGCAGGCGATTGCCTACGGCCTGACCGGGCCGAATCTGCGCGCGACCGGTGTCGCATTCGATCTACGCGCCGCTCGACCCTATGGCGCCTATCGCGAGATCGCCGTGCGCCCGCAGACGCGGCCGGAGGGTGACTGTTTCGCGCGCTATCGTGTGCGCATGATGGAGATGGCCGAGAGTATCCGCCTGATCCGTGCCGGGCTCGACAAGCTACCTGGCGGCTCGGTCTCGCAACGCGTGCCGATTGCGCTCCGCCCACCACGCGGTGAGACGTATTTCGCCGTCGAGAGCGGGCGCGGCGAAGAAGGCATTTATATGATTAGCGACGGCTCGGAGTATCCCTATCGCGCCAAGCTCCGCGCACCGTCCTTCGTCAATTTGCAAATCATGCCAGAGCTGCTGCGCGGCAACAAGATTGGCGACGTGATCGCCATTCTTGGCAGCATCGACATCGTGCTTGGCGACGTGGATCGCTAACTGGAGGCCGCATGAACGACGTCGTACAGAACATCATCCACTTCGTCGTCACGTTCCTGTTCTCGCTTGTCTTCTTGATGGCAGCGGCGACGGTGCTGGTGTACCTTGAGCGCAAAGTGATGGCATACATGCAGGACCGCGTAGGTCCGCTGCATTATGGCCCTCAAGGCACGCTGCAGACGATTCTCGACGTGGGCAAGCTCTTCCTCAAAGAAGACGTCAAGTCGCGTGACACCGACTCGATTGTCTTCCGCATGGCGCCGATGATCTTCTTCGCGCCGGTGCTGACCGCCTTCGTCGTCCTGCCGTTCTCGCCATATCTGACGGCGGGCGCGCTGGCACTGGCCTCATCTACTATGTAGCGCTCAGCTCGATTGACGTCATCGGCGTCTTCATGGCGGGCTGGGGCTCGAACAACAAATACGCGCTGATCGGCGGCCTGCGCTCGGCGGCGCAGATGATCTCCTACGAGTTGCCGTTGGTGCTCTCGCTCGTCGGCGTCGTCATGCTCACCAGTGTGCTCGACACCTGGCTGCACCGGCGCGAACCCTGACCTGAATGTCTGCGGCGTCGGCTCGATCTCCTTCACACAGATCGTCGCGCGCAGATGCGTCCAGAGGCCGCCGTGGCTCTGGTTCTATCCTGTCAGCCGCTTCGGCCTGATCATGTACTACATTTGCGGGCTGGCCGAGACGAACCGCTCGCCGTTTGACCTGCCGGAGGCGGAGTCAGAGCTGGTAGCAGGCTACCTGACCGAGTATAGCGGCCTGCGCTGGGCGATGTTCTTCCTCGGCGAGTATGGCAACATGGCATCGTCTCGGCGGTGGCGACGGCGATCTTCCTCGGCGGATGGTCCGGCCCCGGCGCAAACGTTGGCTTCTGGATCGGGCTGTTGGGCTGGCTTCTTTGGGCAGGTGATCTTCAACGTCATCGCGGCTTCTGGTTCGTCGCCAAGATGGCGTGCTTCTCTTCGCCTTCTCTGGGTCCGCGTCGACGCTGCCGCGCCTGCGCGCCGACCAGTTGATGCGCTTCGCCTGGCTCTTCCTGATCCCGCTGACGCTTATCAACATCCTGCTCACCGGCGCGCTGCTGCTGATTCCGACGGACACGAACGTGAAGCTGATCGTCGCTGGTGTGGCGAACTGGCTGCTGCTGTTCATCTTCGTCTTCGGATTCCGCCGCCTGACCGGCGTGGGGAAGAAGTTGAAGCAGGCGCAAGAGGGTATCCCGGCGATTCCTGGCGTCGAGCGTCTTTCGGCCAAGGAAGCCAGGCAGTTGACGGGTGCGGGAACGCCGTAAGCGCACACAGCAAGACGCCTCTCACCTGGTCAGTAATAAGATAACTGTCAGGTGAGAGGCATTCTCGATTGGTCGGATTCTAGCGCTGCTCGATGGGGACGAACTTGAGTCCCTGCGGGCCGACGTACTCTGACTGTGGGCGGATCAGCCGGTTGCCCTCAAGCTGCTCCAGCACGTGCGCCGTCCACCCGGCGACGCGGCTGGCGGCGAAGGTGGAGGGGAAGAGATCGCGCGCCAGACCCACCGAGTGCAGGACGCTGGCGGAGTAGAACTCGACGTTGGTATAGAGCCGCTGGTCGGGCTTGCGCCGGTGCAGTTCCTCGATGGCGTACTCCTCCGTGCCGCGCGCCAGCGCGAAGAACTCCGGCGTGGAGGCCTGCTTCGCCATGTCGCGCAGGATCTCGGCGCGCGGGTCGGTCGTCTTATACACGCGATGCCCGAAGCCCATCAGCTTCTGCTTGTGATCGAGCGCGTTATCCACCCACGGCTTGATGTTGCTCGCGTCGCCGATCTGGTCGAGCATATCCAGCACGAGCGAGGGCGCGCCGCCATGCAGCGGCCCTTTGAGCGCGCCAATCGCGCCGACGACGCACGAGGCCAGATCAGATTCGGTCGAGGCGATGACGCGCGCGGTGAAGGTCGAGGCGTTCATGCTGTGGTCCGCCAGCAGCACGAGGTACGTGTCCAGGCTCTTCGTGTGGCGGTCCTCAGGCGCCTGACCGGTCAGCATATACAGATAGTTGGCGGCGTGACCGAGGTCCGCGCGCGGCTCAACCGACTCCTTGCCGTCGCGCTGGCGAGCGAACATCGTGATCGCGGTGGGGAAGCGCGCGGTGAGCGCGACCGCCTGCTCGTAGGTTGGCTTGCCGGAGACGCCCAGACCCACGCCCGCCGCTGAGATCGCGGTGCGCAGCACATCCATCGGGTCGGCGTCCTTGGGCAGCGCGCGTATCGTCGCCTTCGCCTCCTCCGGCAGCGTGCGCTGGGAGCGCATCTGCGCATTGAGCTTGTCAAGCTCAGTGGCGTTGGGCAATGTGCCGTGCCACAGCAGGTAGCAGACCTCCTCGTAGGTCGCCTTGCCCGCCAACTCGCTGATCTCGTAGCCCTGATAGACCAGACGGCCCTCCTCGCCGAAGACATGGCTGATCTTGGTGGAGGCCGCCACCACGCCCTCTAGCCCTCGTGGGGCGGCCGCTGAGGATGAGGATGTTGTCGAAGACATCGTCGTACTCCTTCGAACCCGTCGTAATGCTTGCAATGCCCTGTCGCCCGGCTATCCGGGGGAGTGGTGGCCAGCATGCCCGTCCAGACCTGATCGTCGGGCCGCGCGAGCGGGGAGGAGTGGTCCTGCTCCCGCTTCCTGTATAATAGTTGATTTGTATTGATTGTGTCCAGACCATTTTCCAGACCACCTCCCCGAAACCCGCTAAAAGCCTCGCCAGAAGGCTGTATTGGCGCGGGCGCGCAACTATGTCTACCTGATATGTGAGGGCATTGCATAACCCAGAAAGTGGGGTGGGCTGACTCGCGGGCACGGCTCGTACCCGCGCACAGGAGATCAGCCTATGGTTCCGGTCCTCAGTGAGGACACCGCCCCACCGTATTATCGGGCACAGGACGGCACAGTACCGAGCGCCCTTATTCGGTGGTGACTTCACGGAGGATGGTGACATCGACATACCTTGCATTGCAAGGTACTATGTGTTACCATGTTCCCATGAGCCGCACGGACGACACAACCGAATGGATGACCCAAGCGCGGCGTGGCCTCATAGAACTGTGTATCCTCACCCTCGTGGGGCAGGCGGCGCGCTATGGCTACGAACTCGTCACGATCCTTGCTCGCTGGCCGCAGTTGGCGGTGAGCGAGGGGACGTTGTATCCGTTGTTGCGCCGCCTGGAGAAGGAGCAGGTCATCAGCGCGCAGTGGCAGGAGTCGGCGGCGGGGCCGCCGCGCAAATACTATACGCTTACGGCCGCTGGCGACCAGCGCCGAGACGCTCTGGCAGTCGAGTGGATCCAGCTGACCCAGGCCGTGACTGAATTGCAGAGCTACGTGGCGGTGGGAACGAGCACGGGAGGTGCGCAGATCATTCACAGTAGCGGGGCTGACGTGGGTGCGGCCACCTCCGACCACGACCCATGATCACGACCCCTGACCGACGGAGTGCGCCCAGTGGCGCCCAGGAGGAGACCTATCATGCACGAGGTCATGCAAAATCACACAGAGACCATGGCACAGCAGTATCTCGACAAGCTCACCCGCTCACTGCAAGGGCTGCCCGAGCAGGACCGGTCCGATGCTGTGCGTGAAATCGCCAGCCACATCGCCGAGAGCCAAGCGGCTGGACAGCCTGTGGCGGTCGTGCTGGCGCGCCTGGGCGACCCGTGCGTCCTGGCGCGCGCGTACCTGGCCGACTACTATGGGCGCCAACAGCCTGGCAACCGCTGGCAGATGTGGGGACATCGCCTGGCGCGCTTTGGATTCATCCTGGGCAGCGGGGTCACCAGCCTCCTGCTGGTACCAGTCCTAAGTCTTCTGACCCTCACATTTGGCCTGGCGGCCCCTGTGGTTGTCGTACTAGGCGTCCTGCGGTTCCTGGGCGCGAGCTGGATCTCGATCAGACTCCTACCAGACATGGAGCTTCCCCAGGTATGGAGTGTTCCCGTGACCCTGGCGTTCGCCCTCATCTGTGTCGCTCTCGCCTGGGGCGCCGCCAAGCTCTTGCGCCTGTACATGACAGCCATCCTCGCGGGGTACCGACGCGTGTTGCCATCGGTGGCGCGCGTCTGAGAGACGTGACACCGCTCCCGCACACCGCGACGGAAAAGAGAGATCGTCCACAACCGTCCACAACCGTCCACAACCGTACAAGGCTGTCTGGCGCCTCTCTCCTGGCGCATGGGGGCATGTGCCCCGCAGCAGGAGGCAGGAGACGGCATGGGGTCCGCGCCGTCTCCAGGGGGCTGGAACCCAGGGTTGCTCTCCTTGATGCAGGTCGAGCACATCTGGCGATCAGCCTATCCCATTCCTCGAGTTATGCAACGCCCTCTGATATGTCACAAAAGTGTGTCGCGGCGCCGAACACTTGCCATACAACCACTACATTCCAGCCATGCTTCCGGCATATCTTCACCGCATACTCGTAGCGTCCGGGCGCAAAGAACGCGCTCACCAATGTCCTGTCGAGTATGCAACGAGATTTTGGGGAGAAGGAACATGGCCCTTTCACTCGCGCAACGCGCTGAACTGCACGCGCCAGCCGGAGCGCCGCTGGTCGAGGTTGAGCATATCTCGCGCGTCATCGCCACACGCGCGCAGACCGTCACCATCCTGGACGATCTTACCTTCACCGTCCCGGCGCAATCGCTCTTCGCCATCAACGGACCATCTGGCAGCGGCAAATCCACGCTGCTCAATTTGCTAACTGGCATCGACCGGCCCACGAGCGGGCGCATTGTCTTCTCTGGGCGCGAGATGCGCAAGATGAGCGAGAACAAGCTCGCAAGATGGCGTGGCCAGCATGTCGGCGTTGTCTTCCAGTTCTTCCA
Organism: uncultured bacterium; assembly: GCA_963733745.1. Taxonomy (GTDB): domain Bacteria; phylum Chloroflexota; class Ktedonobacteria; order Ktedonobacterales; family JADMIN01; genus DASWAC01. Next base: position 86,577 of record CAVTFE010000046.1, on the reverse strand, counting down.
GCTTATACCGACCCTCACCGCGCAGGAGAACATCCTGCTCGCGTTCGAACTCGGCGATGTCATCCCGCGCAAGGAGTGGCGGGCGCGCGCCGACGAGACGCTGCGCCTGGTGGGGTTGAGCGACTACGCCAAGCGCCTCCCCAGCGCGCTCTCCGGTGGACAGCAGCAGCGCGTCGCCATTGCCCGCGCGCTCGCCAACGATCCGCCAGTGCTGGTCGCCGACGAGCCGACCGGCAACCTCGACTCGAAGACGGCGGCGCAGGTCTTCGCGCTGCTTGAAGATCTGACCCAGCGTGGCAAGACGGTGATCTACGTCACCCATGATCCTCGGCTGGCCGATCGCGCCACCTCGCGTGTCGAGCTGCTGGATGGCCGCATCGTCAACCGCCTCAATGCAGGCGAGTAGCGCGAAAACACCTGCGCTTAACCACCAGTCTTGTGAACGATAGATCGAGAGTTCGAGCATGCGCGCCCTGACCAGAAAATCCATCGCCGACGTGACGCGACGCAAGCTGCGCGCCGGTCTGACCATCCTCGGCATCGCCATCGGCGTGATGGGCCTCGCCGCCATCGGCGTCGCCTCCGACCAGCTTTCGGCGAGCTTCAAATACAGCACCGACGCCTCCGGGGCGGCGGACATCACCTTCTACACCACACCGGCGGATACCACGCTGGTCGCGGCGCTCGCCGCCCAGCCACATGTCACCGCCGTCGAGGCGCGCGTCTATCAGCCAACGCGCTGGGCAGTCCCGTCCGGACACTATCCCTTCAACGTGGTCGGCGTCCAGGACTTCAACGCGCTCCGGTTCGATAAGTTTCAGGTCATCGAGGGGGGCCTACCTGGAACGGGCGAGATCCTGCTCGATTCCGGCGATCGCGCCGCCAAGCCGGTCAAGGTTGGCGACACAGTCAACCTGGAGATTCGCGGCCAGACGCAATCGCTCACCGTCTCTGGCTTCGTCCGTACGCGCGGTCTGCCCAACGCCTCGATTGTCGGCTTTGCGACAGGCTACCTCTCCCAGACCGACGCCGAGGCGCTCTTCCAGTCGCCGGGCGTCAACGAGTTCGCGTTGAGCGTGGACAATCCGGCGCAGGCGCACGCCGTTGCCCAGCAATTGGCCTCGTATCTCGACGCGCAGCATGTCTCTGTGCTTGAGACGACGGTGGGGCACGACGACCATGGCATCTCGACCGTCACGAATGGCTTGTTCGGCCTGATGCGCGCGCTCTCCATCGTCGCGCTTCTCCTAAGCATTTTCCTGCTGCTCAGCACGATCACGACGCTGATCAACGAGCAGGTCCCGATCATCGGCGTGATGAAGACGATTGGCGCGCAAGGCGGGCAGGTCATGCGTAGCTATCTGCTCTCCGTCGCGATCTACGGCATAATCGGCACGGCGCTCGGCCTCGCGCTCGGCGTCCTGGGCGGCTACGCGCTCGTGCGCTTCATGGGCGATCTCTTCGTCGTCGATATCGGCCCGCTGAACGTCAACCCAACGCTGCTGCTGATCGCCGCGCTGGTAGGTATCGGCGCGCCAGTGCTGGCGGCGACGCTGCCCGTGTATTTTGGCTCGCGCATCACGGTGCGCCAGGCGCTCTCCGGCTACGGCCTGGAGAATGGCGCCGGCCAGCGGCGCTCCGCGGGACGTGTCTTCGGCTTCATTCCGCAGACAGTTCAGCTTGGCATGCGCGGCCTCTTTCGCAAGCGCGCCCGCGCTTCGCTGACTCTGCTGGCGCTGGCGATCTCCGGCGCGGCGTTCCTCGCGGTGCAGACGACGGCCTACTCCTTCAACACGTTCCTGGGCGAGATACTTGGCCAGTATGACGCGGACGTCTTCGTTGGCCTCGCGCGCCCGGCCTCGCTCGATCAGATCGAAGGAACGCTCTCCAACGTGCAGGATATCGGTCGTGTCGAGCGCTTCTCGCAGACGGGAATCCAGACGCAATGGGGTCAGGGCTTACTTACCGGCGTCGAGCCGGACGCGCAGCTCTATCATAAGCAGGTGGTGAGTGGGCGCTGGTTCACCGAGGGCGAGCAGAACGTCGCGCTGGTCAACGAGAACGCGGCGCAGAAGTATGGCGTCAAGGTCGGCGACACGATCAGCTTCCACGACGACCTGTACAGCGCCACCTGGACGGTCATCGGCATCGCGCACGACGGCAACAATGCGATGGGATTCGGCGTATTGCTCGCCCCGGCCAGCCAGGTGAACGCGTTTCTGCGCCTGCCAGACGACTACGCCTCAGGGCTGATGGTGAAGTCCACGAGCGCGCGCCAGGCCGATATCGACGCGCTGGCCACGCGCATCGACGACACGCTCAGCGGCAACGGATATCCAGCGGTGATCACCACCGCGCAGCAGGAGGTTGATCGTAACCAGTCGCAGTTCCTCATCATCTACGTCCTGCTCTACATCGTCGCGGGAATCATCGCGCTCGTCGGCGCGATCGGCCTCTTCAACACGCTGGCGATGTCTGTGCTGGAGCGACGGCGCGAGATCGGCATCCTACGCGCGATGGGCGCGACGGGCCGCAAGGTGGCGCAGGTCTTCTGGACCGAGGGCGTCGCGCTGGGTGTGGTCTCCTGGGCCATCGCCATCGCGCTCGGCATCCCTATCGCCTATGGCTTCGTGCAGTTGATCGGGAGCCTGCTCGTCAGCGTGCCGTTCGCCTTTGACCCGCTGAGCCTGCTGTGGATGCTGGTCTTCATCGTGGCGGTGGCCAGCGTCGCCAGTCTTGGCCCAGTATGGGGCGCGGCGCGTGTCCGCATCGCCCAGACGCTGCGCTACGAATAGGCTGGAACAGCGCCAATGAATGAGGCGTGGTATCTCTCCTGCGCCTCGTTCAGTGCGCGCTCACTCGGCAGTCAAGCAGCAGCGCCAGCGGTGTATCGTGTGGAACCTTGAGTCCTGGCTTCTCATGCAGCGTCTTCTCATCGGGGAAGACGTCCTCGGTCTCGACTTTGAAGCCGGTCGCGTCTAGAGCCTCCAGATATGCTTGCACAGGACGGCGTGAGACAGGCAAGCGCAAGCCCTCGGCGCTAGGCATGGCGAAGAGGCTGCGCCCGAAGTCGGTCAGCGCGCCCTTTTTCGCCAGCGCATAAACGAACACTGGATGTGGAACCGCTGCGAGCAGCCGTCCATCCGGTCGAAGCATACGAGCGCACTCCTGCAAGGCGTTTTGCAGGCTGCTGGTTGTCAGTTCGTTCAGGAGCATACTGGCAAGGACGAGATCAAACGCGCCAGCGTCGAGCGGGAAAGGCTGCTGAACGTCCAAAGCGAGGTACTCGGCATGATCGGCGCGATGATGCGCCTCAGCGATGGCGAGCAGCTTCTGCGACTGATCAGTGATGAGCAAATGCACTGGTGTCTGACCAGAGAAGCGGCGCAGCATGAGTGGGGCAAAGAAACCGTTACCAGCGCCTAGTTCGAGAATGGCCTTGTCTGCGATACTCTTGATTTTGCCCAAAAGGCGGTCATTGAGCTCGTAGCACTTCAATGCGCCCCCGTGATAGCCGGTGGCGCGGTCCCACTGGTTCGCAATGCCATCGTAATATGCGACTCGCGCTATCGTCTCGTCCCCTTCTGTTCCATACTCCTGCAAGCACGACCAATCCATATGGTTAGATCAAGCGTGCCTGGAGCCTTTATCCTTACGACGTTCTTCCTGTGGAACTCCTCGCTCTGGCAGCGGCGTTCCCCCAAGCGCGATGAGGCTCGCTTCATAGGCTTTGACCGCTCGTGTTACCCGCTGCCTGGAAAGATGGCTCGCTATAGCGACAATGACCGCGACTCCCAGACCAGCGGCAAGCGCTATCACGACTCGCTCCGGGCTGAGGATGGCCTGCGCGTCGGTCAAAACATCAAAAGAGCGGCCTTGGAACACAATGATATGTTCTACGAGATACGCAACAGGCGCAGCGACAAAGAAGGCAAATAGACCATTGATGCCGAACCGCGTGCGTTCAGCGTCAACAGCGGCCTCAATCTTCATCTGGTCGAGACGTTGCGCCATATCATCGAGATCTGGTGGCTCTGGCTCAGCCACGCTCGGCGCGATCACAACCTGCTGCTGCTCGAATTGTGGCGCAGGGCGACTTTGTGCGGTCCAGTTCTCCATCGCACATCTCTCTATGGTAGTTTCAGGAGTTCGCCAAAACGGGGGCTATCTTCCAGATAGCCCCGATAGCTTGGTGGTCATGAGTATAGCATACCGGCAATGCGCTCTACTGGCGACCAATACTATAAAAGCCACGGCTGCAAAAGCAGAGAATATCCGCCGCAGAATCAGCTGTGGAGTAGTTTGCGCGCTCAGACGCGATCGTTCAGGCGGCGACCATCGCGCGGGGGCGGTCGCTCGCGCCCAGCGACTGGCTCAGGCCCTCCAGCGCCTGCGTGTTCGCGCCATTTGACGCGCCTTGACGGAGCGGCAGGATGCCGTACTGTGCCTTGAGTGTCAGGATGCGTCGCACCGACTGGTCGATGCGATCCTGGCTGATGCGCCCGGAGTTGACCGCGTTGCGCAGGCCGTTCAGGACGCTGCTCATCGTCGCGGGGTTCCACGGCCCCTCCAGCAGGTCATCGCCAGCCAGCACGGCCAGCACCGACGCCTCCGGCAACGAGTAGCGCAGGCTGACGCCCTTCATCCAGAGATTGTCGGTGATGATGACGCCTTGGTAGCCCAACTCGTCGCGCAGGGTGCCCTGCACCAGCTTGGGCGAGAGCGAGGAGGGCATGTCGGGATCAATCGCGTTGACCAGCACATGTGTCACCATGATCATGCCGGGGTTCTTCGCCAGCAGGTCGCGGAAGGTGGCGAAATCAGTGGATTCAAGCTCTGGGAGGCTGCGCGTGACCGTCGGCAGGGTCTTGTGCGGGTCCAGCGCGACACTCCCGATACCCGGCCAGTGCTTGAGTGTGCCGATGATCCCGTTCTGTTGCAAGCCATCCAGGAACGCGCCAGCGAAGGAATTCACTGTATCGGCGGTCGTGCCGAAGGGTCGGGGACCGATCACCGGATTCGGGATCGTGCGCACATCTACGTCCGGCGCGAGATCGACGTTGATGCCATACGACTTCAACTCGGCGGCTGCGCGGCTGCCAGCAGCTCCAGCCTGACTAGGATCGCCGGTCGAGCCGAGATACTTCGCCGAAGGGAGCGGCGGCTCGAAGCCCATGCTGCCGAGGCGGTCGACGTTGCCGCCCTCCTCGTCCATCGTGATGAACATGGGAATCGTCGAGTGCGCCTGCGTATCGCGGATGAGCGCGCGGAGCTGGTCCGGCGTCTTCATGTTCTTGGCGTAGATGATGAGCGCGCCTGCGTGCTGCTGCTCCACCATTGTCTTGATGTCGCCACTGTAGGACTGCGAATACGTCTCGACCATCACCATCTGGCCGAGCTTCTCGTCGAGCGTCATCTGGCTCATGTACGCCTCCACCGTCGCCTGGATCGGCGAGACTGGCGTGGGCGTGACCTCGGCGGCGGGATTGCGTGTCGGCGTGGGCCTGGCGTTGGCTCCGCTGGAGGAGCTTGTAGCGAACGGCTTCTCCATCGCCCAGGCGCGGGCACGCTGCCCCAGCGGCCCGGCGGCGCAGATCACCAACGCGATGAGGCTGACGGCGATCACCAGTGGAATGAGCCGTCTCGTCCATGACGCATGCTTACCCGCGCGCTGCCGTCCATAGGGCCACTCGAACGGCCAGTCGCCGTCGCCACGTCCTTGCCACATGATCCTTCTCCCTGGAGAGCCTGTATGTACATAGTATAACGCCCCAAGGAATAAAGACGAGCGCCACGGAGCAAAGCCACAGAACTATCTCTACTATCTCTTGGCGGATTGCTGATGGCGTCTGGGCTGCAGGCGTTTTAGCGCGCGGCGCAGTGGCGCGCTATTCCATCGTCTGGAGCGCACGATCACCGATCCTATCGCTCATGTCGCTCATGTCGCTCATGTCGCTCATGCCATGCCCAGGTCAGCGTATCTACTTTCCAGGCGCCGTCGGACTTGAGCGCGCCGAAGGTGAGCGCGGCGCTGCGGGTCGTCTTGTCCTTCGTGGTGATCTGCATCACGCCTTTATAGCTCGCCGTGTCGCCGTTCAGTTTGAAGGTCGCAGCGTCGAAGGAGCAGCCTGTCCACGACTCACCCTTGATCCCCGCTGCGGCGAACGCGCCAAGGTTGTTGAACAAGTAGCCCACCGTCACCTGCGTCGCCAGATCACCACTGTTATTGCTGGCCAGGTCCGCGCAGTAGCGGCGCCCGTTCACCAGCGCGCCGACGTCGGTCCCCTGAAGTTCGCTGGCGACGCTCTTCGCCTTCCAGACGCCATTATCGTTGACCAGCGCGATATCGCCAACGCGCTTCCCCAGCTTTGCCCGTGTGATGCTGAAGGACATCGTCGCGGCGCTCTCGCCAGCGGAAGAATCCACCGTTACCGGCGCGCAAGAGCGGACCGTCCCGTCGATCTGGTCGCTCCACTGGCTCATCTGCTCGTATTCCGCCGATGTGAGGCCGCCGCGCAGGTCGTCGGTCAGCGCGGTATAGGTATCGGCGTAGCGCTGCGCCTGGAGTTCGGCGCAAAAATTGTTGGCGGCGACGAGCGCGTCCAGGCTCACGCCGAGCAGCGTTGGATCGAGCGACGAGATGCGCCAGGCGTTCTGCTCGTGCGCCAACCCAACCTTGCCGCGCATCGGCCCAAGCCCCGCGCGTGTCAGCGATGCGTCGACGGTCGCGGAGTTGACGCCGATCTGCACTGCGCTATCAGAGATCGCCGGGCAGGCGGTGACATGCCCCTCGATGCGGTCGAGCGTGGCGCCTGCGGTGGCGAACTGGGTGTATGAGACGCGATTGCGTGTCCCAGAGGCGAGCAGGTTATACGCCTGAGAGTTTTTATCTCCGCGCAGGGCAGAGCAGAACTGCGTGACGGCGCCAATGGGCGAGCCGTTCTGCTGCGCCGTCACCCAGGCGTAGGCCATGACGCCTGCGATGGCGACGACGACCGCCAGCGCCACCCAGCGCAGCGCGCGTGAGCGGAACGCCGGACGCAGGCGGCGGGCAGAAACCCTCTGTGGTGGAAACAGCGGAATCGGGAAACGACGGCGACGATTGGCGGGAGGTCGCGCGGCAGGTGGCGCGACGCGCGATATATCCGGCACGGTATACGCGTCGGGATACGGGCTTTGAGGCGCGTTCGGCGAGGGATTCGGCCAGACCAGATCGTCGGTGTCATCTGGGAGGCTGACGCGCTGCGCGTGTTTCGCGCCGGGGCGCTTTCCGCTGGCGGGCAGACGCGGCGGTTGTGTCGGCCGGTTGCCCTGTGGCGGCCCATGATAGGGCTTGTAGGAACTGTTGGGGTCGTAGACGCCTGCCATAGATCGTGCCATTTCCAGGCGCGGGGCCGCTCGCTGCTGGGGGGACTTGGGGGAAGATACCGGAGAGACATCACGAGCGCCTGTATTATACTTCCGCCTAGCGCCTCAGGCAATCCACACCTCAGCAAATGGTACTCGAATCTGCGCGTGAGCTTGTTTGGCTGGCCAGCGCTTTTTTGACACGGAGGCGCCCGCATGCTACACTCGCCCGCGGGAGCCGCATCGCCCAATCGCGCCACCTACTGTGCCAGCGGCGCGTATACCGTACAGAATCGTACAGATGTCGCGGGGCGCGCTCATGCTCCGCCTCATCGGGTATCATCTATTGTCGGGATCCATAGTCGAGTCTTCATCACTTAGTCAGCGCCGAGGGAGCATGCGTCCGTCATGAATATGAACGTCACGATACGCCGGCTCATGTCGGTCTTCACGCTGCTCTTCCTGCTGATCAGCGGCGTCGCGGCGTATGTGCAGGTCAGTAACCAGGCGTTCCTGGGTGGTCCTGTGCTGGCGCAGGGCGACTATGATCCGCGTCGCTGCCCGCCATTCGATGCCCCATTGCGCGGCAAGATTTTCGACCGCAACGGTGTCCTGCTGGCCGAATCGGTTCCGGACAGCACCGCAACCTGTGGCTACCGGCGCAAGTATTACGATCCCTCACTTTCGCCGCTCATCGGCTACTTCAGCTATCGTTTCGGGACTGCTGGTATCGAGAGCGCCTATAACACCGCGCTCTCCGGTGTGAATCAGAACTCGCCATGGGGCACGCCGAATCCCGCTGGCGAGGTGGACGACCTGCAGAACAAGATTCTGCACCAGCCGCGCTCCGGACAGGACATCTACCTCACCATCGACGAAAAGCTCCAGCAGCAGGCCAACAAGCTCTACGATACGCACGCCAACGGCAACGTCTGTCAGCCCGCTGGCAGCAACCCTCCCGGCAGCCTGATCATCACCGATCCACGCAACGGCGAGATACTGGCGATGGTCAGCCGCCCGTTCTACGACCCGAACAAGATTGACGATCCCAACTACTTCCAGCAGCTCCAGGCCGCGCCGGATAAGCCGTTGCTCAATCACGCGACGCAGGCGCTCTATGCTCCTGGCTCGACCTTCAAGACGGTCACGATGGTCGGTGCGCTCGAATCCGACCCCAACGCCCTCCAGCAGACCTACACTCAGGATGAGGCCGTCAACTACGTCGTCAACGGCCAGCCGTTCCGCTGGGACGACTTTATCAACGGCTATCCGCCCAACCTCCAGTTCCCCATTACCATGGAGGATGGCTATGCTTACAGCGACAACATCATCTTCGCGCGCGAGGCGGTGAAGCTCGGCGCGGACAAGTGGCTCGCCACTGTGCGCAAGTTCGGCATCCAGACGCCGGGAGTAGATGTAGAGCCTGTGCCGTTCGACGCCCCATACGCGCCGAGCGCCGCCTATCTGGCCAAAACCAACGGCAAGCCGACCGACTTCAGCCCGAACCTGCTCGCCGAGAGTGGCTTCGGCCAGGGCCAGTTGCTGATCTCGCCGCTGACGATGGCCGAGGTCACGAGCGCGGTGGCGGCGGACGGCAACCTCTACGTCCCGCATGTCGTCATGCAGGCGAAGCCAAGCGTTGGCGGACCGTTCACACAGGACCCGCAACTCTACTCCGGCGGGCAGATCTTCTCACCCGACACCGCCGCCAAGGTGCGCCACGCGATGTGGTCCGTCTCCAGCTATGGCACCGGATCGACGGTCTCGCACAATGGCATCCACCTGGCCGACTCGCCGGTCAAGGAGGGCGGCAAGACCGGCACCGCCCAGCTCGAGAGTGGACTGCCGCATACCTGGTGGATCTCGCTCGCGCCAGACGACGCGGCGCCCGGCGGTGGCTCGGCGCAACTCGTCATCACCGTGATGAAAGAGCATAGCAAAGAGGGCGCCTGCCAGGTCTTCGTCGCCGATGACACGTATCTCGCGGCGCGCAATCTCGGCTATCTCAAGTAATGCGCCGCCAAAGGGACCGGTCAGTGACCGCCACGCGCAGGCAGGCGTCCAGCACAGTACTTCATGGGGCTGTGCGCGCCGAGTGGCGCTGGCTGGCGGTCGCCATGATATACTAGGCCGGAGCGAGACGGGTGGATCGCGGGGGGAGAGGCTATGACCGGGCTGCAGGGAAGGACCTTCGGCGGCTATCAGTTGCTTGCGCCGCTCGGCGCGGGTGGCGTCGCCGAGGCGTATCGGGCGAAACCCTTGCAGGGATCGGGCCGCGAGGTCGTCGTCAAGATCATTCAGCCCAATCTTGCGCAGCAGCCCGCCTTTCAGACACGCTTTCAGCTCGCCATGCAGAAGGCCGCCGCGCTGGCCAATCACACGCATGTTCTTCCCGTGCTCGGCAGCGGCGAGGAGGGCGGCTTCGCCTACATAGTGACGCCCTATGTCCCCGAAGGAACCCTCCGCGACTGGATCGGACGCGGCTGGCGTCTGGGGCTCACCGATGTAGGGCCTTTCTTCCGTCAGCTCGCCACTGGCCTGGCCTACGCCCATAGTCTGGGCATCGCGCACGAGAACCTCAAGCCCGTCAATATCTACCTCTTCGAGGGGCGGCATGTCCTGCTGGGAGATTTCGGCGTCCTGTGGGATGTCGCGCAGATCAACCCACAACTCAGTGGACCAGCGGCGGAAGCGGTCGCGTACCTGGCGCCCGAGGCCTTTAATAAAGTGTTCACGCCAGCCGCCGATATCTACAGCCTCGGCGCGGTGCTCTTCACGACGCTGACTGGGCGCGCGCCATTTCACGGGCAGACGCCGGGCGAGGTCTACTCGGCGCACATGAACCAACCGGTCCCACCGCTTGGCGCCACTGCGCCCTCGCTCGCCCGCCAGTTGCAGTCGCTCGACTTGGTCATCCAGCGCGCTATGGCGAAGCGACCGGACGAGCGCTACCCCACGCCTTTGCTCTTCGCCGATGCGGTCGAGTCGACGCTCGCGCAGGCGCAGAAGGGCAGGTTGGGCAAGAGCCGGCGCCCGAGTGTCTGGTCGTTGGGCAACGATAACCCGCTCACGTTTAACGAGTTTGGCATGCCAGTGCTCGCCGGGCAGGCGGGTTCTGCCTCACAGATAAGCGGCGCGTCTGCGGGAGGTCTCCAGCCGCTGAACTTCCGCCGGCCAACCAAGGTGGGCGGACTCGACGGTCTGATGGAGGACGGCTACATCGGCGGCAACTGGAATGACGGCGGCGCGCCTGGAGCGTTGCAGGTCCCCGCTCCGCTTGGCCAGCCTGTTTCGCCGATGGTTGCGCCTCCTATGGCGCCTCCTATGGCGCCTCCTCCCATGGCTCCCATGTCCGCGCCAGCGCCACGGCCTGACTATTCACCGAATTATCCGCCAGGCTATGGCCCAGGGTACGCGCCGGGTTATGGACAAGGCTACCAACCGCCCGTCGCCGCCGCTCCGCTCACCGTGCCGCCGCCAGCCCCTGAGCAGCAGTCGCCCATGTACCGACCAAGCGCGCAGCCAGCGCCGGGCAATAATGGCGCTCCCGATATTCCTGGTATGCCCAACATGGCGCCGGGTTCGGCTTCCCTCGCCGATGAGGCGTCAAAGGGCGATAAGAACTTCTCGGCCACCGAGCTTGGCTTACCGCGATTGACCTACGCCGACCTGGGAAAGGGCCTCTCGGCGGGTATCGCACAGGAGATGGAGTCGCAGACGCACGGGGAGACTGGCGGGCGCTCGGGCGCGCTGGACTACGACGAGTCGCGGACCTATACCGCGACACGTGGCGGCGCGCATATTCAGTACCGCGGCGAGACGAACGAGAGCGCGGCGTGGTCGGCGGCGTACCCGACCGGCGAGTGGGGCTACTCTGAGGAACAAAGCGCCTACTACCCGACCTCCGCCCAGCCACGGGGCCGGAACGGCCACTCAGCGGGTCGCTGGGACGACATGGAGAGTGTTGAGGCGCCAGCGCGCGGTAGACGTTCGCGCGGTGGCTACGACGATGACTATACGGATGAGCGCCCGCGTCAGCAGCGCCGCTCCACACGCCGTCCTGCGCCGTCCCGCAATATGGGACGCTGGATACGTTCGCTCCTGTTTGGCGTTTTGCCACTGCTTGTCGTTGGCCTCGCGCTGCTCGTCATCGCCAAACCAAGCGTCTGTCCTGGTGGCGCCTGCGATGGTTTCAGCAGCGCCGCGCGCAAGGCTGTTCCCGCGCTGAGCCAACTTGGCGGGGGCGCGTCCGCCGCCTCCGTCAGCATGACGGCCTCGCCTGCGTCGCTTCAGATCACTACGTCCGCCAGCGCAGAGAAGGCGGTCACCTTCTCACTCATCAGCGCTGGAGCGAACAACGTTCCCTGGCAGGCGACCGCCAACCCGAACTGGCTTACCGTCTCGCCTGCATCTGGCGCGCTCGCGGCGGGCAGCGCCACGCCCATCACCGTGACCGCCAAACCGACGGGGATCAACCCTGGCCAGTACACCGGCGCCGTGACCGTCTCCGCTGGTGGTGGAACATTGCGCGTTCCAGTCACTATCACCGTCGCCATTGGCCCGCAGCTCACCGTCTCGCCAGCGACGCTCAGCTTCACCTTTTGCGCCTCGCAACAGGCGATCACAGTGAAGAATACCGGCGACGCCACGTTGAATGCCACAGCGGCTCCATCTTCCAACTCGACGGCGACGCTGACCCTGAGCGGGACGAGTCTCACGCTCGACCCCAACGCTACTGGTACGATCAATGTGACCATCAAGTGCTCGGCGTCGGTAAGTCCTAATTATGGGGTGGACTTTGGCGGCAACGGCGGGACGGCCCATGTAACGGTCACGTATAGTTAGCGCCGCTCAACGAGCGATGGAGGGCGTCGTGCGTTATGTCGCCACCGTTGGGTCCGCCACGCTGACCATTGACCTGGAGGACGACGGCGCGGTGCGCGCGGTCAGCCTCGATGGGGACGAGCACGCGGTGGACTGGCGTGCTGTGGGCGGACGAACGCTCTCGGCGCAGGGCGGGCGCGCGGGACACTATAGCCTGCTGATCGGCGACCGCTCCTACGAGATGTTCATCCGTGCGGCGGGACGGCAGGAGAGCGGCGCCAGCGCCTTTGAGGTCAGCATTGGTGGAGAGACCTTCGAGGTTGGTGTGCAGGATGAGCGCGAGCGCGTGCTGGCCAGTCTGGTTGGCGAGGCCCACGCTTCGGGCGACGTGATGATTCGTGCGCCGATGCCTGGGCTGGTCTCGAACATATTAGTGAGCGAAGGCGACGAGGTCCAGCGCGGCCAGGCGGTGGTGGTGCTGGAGGCGATGAAGATGGAGAACGATCTCAGCGCCACGCGCGCAGGGATCGTCAAGAGTCTGCGTGTCGCCAAAGGGCAGACCGTCGCCCAGGGCGAGGCGCTCGCCGTCATCGGCGATCCCGCTGGCGCCGCGAGCGATGACCTGACAGACGAGAACGGCGAGTAGGCGAAGGATTCGCGCCGCATGATACCCCTTGGCGAGCTGATTGAAGCGACCAGCGCACGCGTACTTTCACCCGGAAGCCGCGATACTTTCCCCGGCTTTGCGCATGATTCACGTGCGACGCAGACCGGCGATTGCTTCGTCGCGGTGCGCGGACTCCACAGCGATGGTCACGATTACCTGGATGACGCCATAGTGCGCGGCGCGGCGGCCTTGTTGCTCGAATCCGCGCGCATCGAGAAGCTTGCGGCGAAACAGCCGGGATGGCTCGATGCGATAACACAGCGCAGCGTCGCCGTCCTCGCTGTTCCAGACACGCGGCAGGCGTTGCGCCAGTACGCCAGCCACATCCTGCGCCGCTGGAAGCCCCGTGTGATCGCCGTGGCGGGCAGCGCGGGCAAGACAACCGCCAAAGAGGCCATCGCCGAGGTCACCAGCCTGCGCGCGCCAACTTTCCGCTCGTGGCGCAACTACAACGACCTGCTCGGTATCCCGCTCTCGCTCGGCAGACTCACGCCAGAGCATCGCGTCGCCGTGCTGGAGTTTGGCGCCGACCATCCCGGCGAGATCCGCGAGCTTTGTGACATGACAGGCCCAGAGATTGGCGTCGTTCTCAATGTCAGCCCGGCGCACCTGCAATACTTCGGCGATGTTGAGACGCTTGGCGACGAGTTGTTTGAGCTGATCAGGGCGCTGCCAGCCGGTGGCATCGCCATCCTCAACGGCGCCAATGCCGCTACATATCTCATGTCCTTGGCTACAAAACTCAAAACACTGAAATTTGCCTGGACCTTGAGTATGCGCGAGTTAGGTACGGGCATGTCTCAAGTGTTGCCGACAACTCAGTCCCTCTATCGTGTGACGTCCATGATCCCAGATCATCTCTGTCTCGGTCTTGAGCCGGTAGACTCTGCCAGTTCGCCGATAGGCGCGCCAACCTACTTTCCCCATCTCATCGGCGCGCAGTGGGTGGATAGCATTCTCGCCGCGCTGGCAGTCGCCGAGGTACTCGACATCCTACAGGAGGACGCGTTGCGCGCACTGGCGCCGCTCCAGCCGCTGCCGGGGCGCATGCGCTGGCTCGACGGCGTTGACGGCATGACGCTGCTCGACGACTCGCACAACGCCATCTCGGCAAGCGCAACGATGGGTCTAGGCGCACTGAAGAGCATCGGAGACGTCTTGAACCGCCCGCGCATCGCGGCGCTGGGCGACATGCTCCATCTGGGCGACGCGACGAAACATGCTCACGAGCAACTAGGCCAGAGCGCCGCCAAGGCTACCGATTATCTCATCGTCCGTGGCCCGCAAGCTGAAGTAGTCACATCCGTCGCGCGTGCGGCTGGCATGGCCCCAGCGAACGTCTATAGCGCCGACACGCCGAGCGATGTCGCGCAGATCGTCAGGGGCATCACGCAGGATTTGCGGGCAGCAGGACAGGCCGCGCCTATCGTCTACATCAAAGGCTCCGAAGAGATGCGTATGGAGCGAGTCACCGCCGCTCTGCTCGCGCAGCCTGACCGCGCCGAAGAGTTGCTCGACCGGCAGACGCAGGCCTGGCGACGCCTGATTGTCATGCGACCCGACCGACCCACCTGGCTGGAGATTGATCTCGACGCGATAGCTGGCAATACGCGGCGGATCAAGGAGATCGTCGGGCCGGAGACGGACGTGCTAGTTAGTCTGAAGGCTGACGCCTACGGGCATGGGGCGTTGCGAGTCGCGCGGACGACGCTGCTCAATGGCGCCTCGTGGCTCGGCGTCGCGACGCTTAGCGAGGCGATCCCGTTGCGCGCGGCGGGAATCACCGCGCCGATCCTCGTCTTTGGCTATATCCCACCCTGGCAGGCGCGCGAGGCGACGCGGTTGGACCTGCGCGCGACGGTCTACTCCACCGACGTGGCTACCGAGTTGGCGCAGGCGGCGCGCGATCTTGATCATACCGTCCGCGTTCACGTCAAAGTGGATACTGGTATGGCGCGGCTGGGCCTGCGCGCGGAGGATATCGAGGGCATCGTGCGTTTCATCGAAGAGCTGCGCGGTATGCGCGGCGTCGAGGTCGAGGGCATCTTCACCCATCTGGCGACTGCCGACACCGCTGACCAGACCTACGCGCTACGCCAGCTCGCGCGTTTCGACGCTGTACTTGACGCGCTCGATACGCGCGGGCTGCGTCCACTCATCGTCCACGCCGCCAACAGCGCTGCCACGCTGACCCTGCCGCAATCGCGCTACTCGCTGGTGCGGCCTGGTATTGCTATCTATGGCCTCGCGCCGTCGGAAGAAGTTCCTCTGCCCGCTGGATTCCAGCCCGCGCTCGCCTTCAAGACACAGGTGGCGCAGGTCAAAGACATCCCAGCAGACGAGGGAATTGGCTATGGCGCGACGTATATCACTCAGCGGGAGACGCGTATCGCCGTCCTGCCGGTTGGCTACGCTGACGGATTCCGCCGCGCCCCCGCTACCTGGGGCAGCGTGCTGATTCACGGACAGGAGGCGCCCCTGATCGGGCGCGTCTGCATGGATCAGTGCATGGTAGATGTCTCGCACATACCCGATGTGCGCCGCGGAGACGAGGTCGTGCTGATCGGGCGGCAGGGTGAGGCGACGCTTACCGCCGAGGAAGTGGCGCGGCGGCTCGGCACAATCTCCTATGAGGTCGTCTCGGCGTTGCTCGCGCGTGTTCCCCGCGTCAGCTAGCGCTCCACTGGCGGAGTCGCCGCGTTTCACGATACACTGTTAGGCATAACTATAGATAGCCGTTGACGCCATTCCCCGTGGCAAGGAGCGCAACGATGGATGACGAGAATACGGCTCCCGATCTGGCTCATTGGCGGACGCGCTTCAAGGATGCGAGCGCCAGCCTGTGGAGTTGGGTCGAGCGCTGGAACGATCCCAAAGCCAGGCGCGCGGTGCGCGCGGGAACCTGGACTGTGCGTGCGCTGAAGTGGCGCGAGCGGGTGGTGGCCTATACAGCGAACGCGCAGGCCCTGCGTGAGCGGGCGCAGGAGTCGCTGGGTGTACTGTTCTCTGTCTCTCCCTTCGCCCAGCGCACCGCGCCATCGGACATGACCGCAGGAGATGAACAGAACTGGTCGCCGCCGGTTCCCGCGCGTGCGCGCATCGTCGCCAACCCTGTCTCCGGAAGCATGCGTGGGACAGACGGGTTGAGCGAACTGCGCGCGACGGCCATCTGGCTGACCGAGCATGGTCTGCCCACTGAGGTCACAACTACCGCGCGCGTGGGCCACGCGGTCGAACTGGCGCGTGAGGCGGTAGCGGCGGGGCGCGAGATGGTGATTGCGGCGGGTGGTGACGGCACGCTCAACGATGTGATCCAGGGGCTGGCAGGTTCGACGACGGCGCTCGGCGTTTTGCCGATGGGGACCGTCAATGTCTGGGCGCGTGAGATCGGCATTCCGCTCGGCGCGAGCGAGGCGCGCGAGGTTCTGCTCAATGGAGTGCGCCGCCAGGTGGACCTGGGACGTGCGGGTTCACGCTACTTCCTGCTGATGGCCGGCGTCGGCTTCGACGCCGAAGTACTCAAGCGCGTCGAGCGCAACTGGCTCAAGCGCGTCGGCCTGAAGATGCTGGACTACATCGCCACGGCTGGCTCGCTCGGACTGACACAGCGGCCCGCGAAGCTGACGCTGCGCATCGCGGGGCAGCGGCGCAAGATGAACGCGCTGATGATCGTCATCGGCAACACGCGCCTCTATGGTGGCGCGATGCAGTTTACCCAGCGCGCCGTCGCGGATGATGGCCTGCTGGATATCGTCGTGATCGGCGGTGGCGGCTGGGGTCGCCGCGCTGGCGTCTTCCTGCGCGCGTTCCTGCGCCGCCCGTCGCTTGGTCCTGACGCGCGGTACGAGCGCGCCCGTAGCGTGCGCTTAGAATCAACACCGCCGTTGCCGGTCCAGGTGGATGGCGACATCATTGGCTCGCTGCCGATGACGTTCAGCGTCGCGCCCGGCGCGCTCTCGGTGATCGTGACACGCGCGGCGCCGGAGCAGTTGTTCTCACGCTCCGCGTAACTTCCGTTATGGCTGGAGTTGGCGCTGTCTCAGGGGATATTGAGCGTAGGCGGCATTGGAGGCCACGATGCGCGTCGAGCGGCGGGTAGCGACCGTTGGCGACTACCCTGTCCGCTACAAAGTCGCGGGTTCCGGTGGTGAGGCAGTAGTTCTCGTCCATGGCCTGTCAGGATCGACGCGCTGGTGGACGGAGAACGTCGAGGCGCTGGCAAGGCTGTATCGCGTCTATCTGGTTGATCTGCCAGGATTCGGCGCGATGCGTCGCTCGCCACTTCGTCAGGGCGTCCAAGCGGCGACCAACTGGCTCATTCGCTGGATAGAAGCTGTTGGCGCGCAGCCTGCGCATGTGGTTGGACACTCGATGGGTGGGCAGATTTGCCTTCGTCTCGCCATCGAGCGTCCCGATCTGGTGAACCGTCTTGCCCTCGTCGCGCCTGCCGTCTGGTTCGTGCGCGGCTCCCTCCTGGCCAGAATCGCTCCGCTAGTAGATGAGACGCGCCAGTTCTCGCCACGCTTCATGGCCACTCTCAGCTACGACGCGCTGCGCGCCGGACCGATCACGCTGCTGCGTTCCGCGCGCGATTTGCTGCGGGAGGACGTCGCGCGAGATCTAACGGCGATCCAGGCGCCGACGCTGCTCATCTGGGGCGAGCATGACGCGCTTGTGCCGGTCTTAGTCGGCTATGAGCTGCGCCGCCTTATTCCACAGTCGCGGCTGCTCGTGCTCAAAGACGCCAACCATGTGCCGATGTTTCACGATGCGCGGCGCTTCAACGCGGCGCTGCTCCACTTCCTGCGCGGCGACCCCATCGGCGTCTGACCCCGAGAACCACATGATACAGAATCGACATCACTATGCCAGCAGACGCATGGACCTTCGACGAATTGAGGCATGCAGGCGACGAGCACCTTGATCCAGCCTATGTTGGGGCGTATGACCGTAAGGCCGCCGTTGATCCTGCTGATGATCTCGAACTTTTGAGCAGTCAGGGGTTGAGCGCCCAGGACACACTGGTCGATTTTGGCGCCGGTACCGGGACACTTGTTTTGGCCGCTGCTCCCTTCTGCAAGCGTATTGTCGCGGTGGATGTCTCGCCTGCGATGCTAACTGCTCTGCGTGCGAAGGCCGATCTACTGGGCATTACCAACATCGAATACGCGCACGCTGGCTTCCTCAGCTACCAGCATACTGGCGATCCCGTCGATGCCGTCTACTCACGCAACGCCCTGCACCATCTGCCGGATTTTTGGAAGGCGCTCGCGCTGCAGCGCATCGTCAGCATCTTGCGCCCAGGCGGCTTGTTACTGCTGCACGACCTGGTCTTTTCCTTCGAGCCAGACCAGGCGCAGACTGCTATTGTGAGCTGGTTAGCAGGCGCCGCCAGCAGCCCGGAAGAAGGCTGGACACGCGACGAACTGGAGACGCACCTGCGCCAGGAATACAGCACATTCACCTGGCTTATCGAGCCGATGTTGCGCCACACCGGTTTCCAGATTCGCCGGGCGGAGTACAGCCCATCGGGCATCTACGCCGCCTATCTCTGCGTGAGAGACGCCGCCTCTTAAGCAGGCGCTCATGTCGGCGTCTAATCTTCGCGCAAGATTCGCTCGATCTCGGCGTAGTCAATCGGCGGCCAGGGCGCGCCACGCTTGCGCTCGTACTCCTTCGCCTTGCGCCGTCCCAGCAAGAGGAACTGGAGCATCTGGATTGGTCGGGCGGCGTGTGGCATCTCATCTGTGTTGGTCTGCCCGTTGGCGGTGACGAAGTCTGTCACGCGCAGCGCGACCGCTCCGTTCTCCTCGACCAACTCGCCCTTGAGGACCATCTGGCGCAGCCCTTCGAGGCGGCTATTGTGGCGATGAAAGAGCAGGCACGCCTTGCCTCGCCAGCCTTGCGCATAGGCTGGTAGCGCCGGAAACGTCACGACGCGCCGCTTGTTGTCGAGACGCGCGACCAGACGCACGCTCGCTGGATAGCCCCCGACATCGGCGATGGTGAGGACGCCGGTGGGATATTTCGTCGCCAGTCGGGCAAGCTGCTTATTCCACATTAGCCGTCTCGCTCTCCGCTACCTCGATCACAGTTGGCGTCTGGTTGAAGTCACGATTGGGCCAGACAGTGAGGCGCTTTGGGCGCACGGTAATCCCGATGCGCTTGAAGAGATACCACGAGAACAGCCTTCGTGAGAGGTTACTCGCCTGGAAGCGACCGCTATCCGGTTGGCGTCGTTGCGCGAGCTTGTTCAGCGCTACAGCATGTGGCGTCGATTTCAGGATCTCCGCTACCGTCGCATTGCCCTGTACGAGCACGGCCGGCGCGTGATCGAGTCCGGAGCCGGTGGGGTCAGAGTAGAGCAGCGAGACCTGCGGACGCTTGCGCGCGTTCTGCGCTTTGACGGGGAAGGCGATGGAGACGGAGAAGAAAATCTCGCCCGTCGCCTCGTCGTAGTAAGCCAGCGCTGGCCACGTCATCGGCTGCCCTTTGCCATTGACCGTCGTGACCTCGCAGGTGTAGTACGAACGCAGGACTGCGGCGACCTCGTCAGGTAGCTGGAGCGCAGGCATAGACCCTCCCATTCAGGCCGACATTAGATTGGAGATATTGTACAGCAGGCGTACGGTTGATGGCGCGCCTCAGCCGACCGGCAGGAACTTCTGGTCGCTGAACGACTGGCCCAGCACCGACGCCGACGGCGCGCCGAGCCAGTCCAGCACGGTCGCGTAGATCGAACGGAAGTCCACCGTGTTGACCAGATTGCCGTTGTGGTCGAGGCTCGCCGAGCTGAGGTCGGGCGGCTCGCCGTAGACGCCGCCGAGAACCGGTTTGCCCAGCACAAAGAGCGGCGCGGCGGTCCCGTGATCGGTGCCACGGCTGCCGTTCTCATGCACCCGCCGCCCGAACTCCGACCACGTCATCACGATCACGTCATCGGCCATGCCGTGCGCGGTCAGGTCGGAATAGAATGCCGCGAGACCCTCGGCGAGGTCGGTGAGCAGACCGGAGTGATGGCCCGGCGCGGTCGTCGTCTTCGTATCCTGGTCGGCGTGCGTGTCGAAGCCGCCGATGGTCACGTAGCCGACGCGCAGGCCTAGCTTCTGCACGATCGCCTCGGCGAGCACTTGCAGGCCCTTGGCGAAGTTGCTCGTCGGATACTTCACCGTCGTTTTGTAGTTGCTGACAGCGTCGGCGAGTTGTTTCGAGCCGGCCACCGCGCTCTGCGCCGTCGCGTCGAGCAGCGCGGCGTATGGCGCCGAGCTGCGGATACGTGTTGTAGAGCTTGAGCAGTGTCTGGATGCGCGCGTCGGCGGCGCTGACGTCCTTGCTGCGCAGGATCAGGCAGCAGGCGATACTCGCTGGTGTTGGAACTGACCACCGGCACGTCCACATTGAGCGCGCGCAGCGCCGTCGGCAGCGTCGAGCCGACCGCCAGCGTCGTGAAGGGATGCCCGTCCTTGTCGATCATACCGCCGAGGTATTTCGCATAGTTGCCGAGCCAGCCGCCCTTGGTAGAGCGCCCCTGCCCATCCACGTCCACCGTCTGCCAGATATCCATCGCGGCGAAGTGCGAGAGGCTGGAGTTCGGGTAGCCGACGCCCTCGACCACCGCCGACCTTATGCGCGTTCCACAGCGGCTGCAGCGCCGCGAGGGCGGGATGCAAGCCCAGCCGCCCGTTCAGATCGAGCACCTGATCGGCGCCGACGCGCGAGCGTCGGGCGCGCGCTCTTGTAGTTGGGCGTCGGTGTAGGGAACGATGGTGTTCAGTCCGTCGTTGCCGCCCGCCATCTGCACGACGATCAAGCGTGCGGCCCAGCGCCGCCTGCGCCCAGGTGTCGCCCTCATGCGCGGCGTTCTGCGCCGCCCGCACCGCCCGCGCGAAGATCGACGGCATAATCATGCCCGCGCTGACCGCGAGCAGACCATCTTTCATCATCGCGCGTCGCGTGTAGTTCATGCGCTGCGCCTCAATTCATCTGGTATTCGGGCAGGGACATCATCGTGTAGAGCGTCTCGCGCAGCCGCAGCGCGGAGAGCTTGCCGCCACCGCCGGCCAGCGTCAGGCTCGGTCCAGTGGTCGCGCCCTGCGTCAGCGTGGTCGAGAGCAGCGCGCGGCGGTCGTCGGCCAGATGGCTGTCGGCGAGCGTGGCGATATGGAAGTCCAGCACTTCGTCAGGCGTCTTGAGTTGATGGTCGGTGATGAGCTTCTGCAACGCCGTGCCGCTCGTGTCGCCACCCTTGGTCGTCGCGCCGCCACTGGCCGCGACGAGCGAGTTGATGAAGTTCACTCGCGTCATCCAGGTCTGCGTCGAGAGCCATTCCGAGCTCATCTTGTCGCCATCCCAGCCGGAGACGTTGGGTGGGTCGTAGATCGTCTGACCCATCGCGGCGACGGCCTGCGGCAGCTTCTTGCCGTCGATTTCCAGGCCCAGCCCGCGCACCGCGCCGACGACGAACTCGACCGGACTCTTGATGCGCGCCTTGTACGCCTTGTCGCTGAAGAACGCAGGTGAGGTGAGCATCGCCTTCACCATCGCGCCGATGTTGTGATTGCTCTTGTAATAGGCGTCAGCAAGCGGCTGCAGGTCGCTATCTGACGGGTTCTCGTAGACGAAGAAGCTCCACATGCGATAGGCCAGGTGGCGTCCAGTGGAGGGATGCGCGCAGACGAGCTGGATAACGTCCTTCATCTCCAGCACGCCGGTATGTCCCAGGTACGTCACCTGGCCCTTGTAGGCGCGGTTGGGGACGAACTGGCTCTTGCCGTCCTTCTCGACCCAGCCCGCGAGCGCCAACGCTCCCTGATGCACGTCGTTCTGGCTGTAATTGTCGTTGCCCTTCGCGTCCTGAATGCCCATCGTGAAGAGCTCCATCAGCTCGCGGGCATAGTTCTCGTTGGGCGAATTGCCGGTGCTCTGATTGCCATTCAGGTAATGGAGCATCGCGGAATCAACCGTGATCGCGGCCATCAGGTCGTCGAAGCGCCCCATTCCCATCTTGCGCAGCAGGTCGTTCTGCTGCTTCATGTAGAAGTAATGGGTCTTGCCGCCCACGTCGCGGAAGCTGCTCGTCAGCACGCCATGCCAGAAGAGCGTCATCTTCTCTTCGAGCGGGCGCTTCGAGTAGATCATGCGCAGCAGCCACTCACGCATCAACTCGGTGGGATTCGTCTCGTCGAAGTTCTGCGCGGCGAGGCGCGAGTTCAGATCGTCCTGCACCGAGGAGAAGTTGAGCAGCCGGTCCACCGCGTCGGAGAGGCCAAGCGCCAGATACTCGCCGAGGTCAGTTGGCGTCGGGCCGAAGCCCCCGCGCCGCAGCAGGTGATTCATCTTCGCTGTGTCGGTGGTCAATACGTTCGCCGTCGCAGATGAGTCTTTGTGTTGGAGCAAGAATGCGCCCAGCCCGGCGCCTGCCGCGCCCAGGCCAACCGCGCCAACTCCTGCGCCGATCAGCACCGTGCGGCGCGAGATCCCGCGTTTCTTCTGCCGCGGAGGAGGCGCTTCCTGCACGCCAGTGATACCAGGCCCGCCAAGCGAGATGCGCGTCGGCGACATGTCCGGGATCGGCGCGTAGGGAATATCCTGCCCATCCGAAGGGTCGTAGAACGGATAATCCCCATCATCACGCGACATCGGCTCGTCTCCTCACAGGGCGGGCGTCCTCCGCCATCTCCACGTCGCACTCTACTGCGCCATCATCCAGCGCCATCATCGCGCTGAAGTTACTATTCGTCTTCCTCCGGCGCCGTGACCCGTTCCACCCGCCGCCGTGTGAGCATCGCCGCCTCAGACCGCCCACGCCACTCCGCGCGCTCTTCTATGCTGGTCTCTCCAGTGACGGGCTTCTCATCAGCAATGCGCAGCTCCGGCGCGAAGTCCGCTGGCGCGGCAGGCATGTTCGCCAGTTCGGCCACACGCTCGGTCAGCGCCAGGTAAAACTCGACGAGCAGCCGCCGCAGCGCGCCGTGCGCCTCCAGTTCCGCCAGTTGCTCCAGATAGCGCTCGTACTCCTCCGAGGCCGACTGACGCTCTAGCATCTCCAGGTCCAGCGGCGAAGACTCTGCTTGCGCCTGCCGCCGAGCCGCCGTCTCATCCGCAGCGTCGGGGTACAGCCGTCGCCGCTCCAGCAGCAGGATGCCTAGCGTGTCAGCTTCTTCTATGCGTCGCCTGGCCAGCCAGGAGCGCAACGCGCGAACCCGTAGCGTATCCGGCGCGCCTAACGGGAGAACGAGATCATCCGCCGCCCACTCCGAGGCGGCCTCCGCGCGCAGGTCGAGCGCGCCGCTCTCGTCGTAGGTCTCCGGCTCCTCCCAGAAGAGCACACCGCCGCGCGTCACCCAGTGGCCCTTCGTAGGGCCTTCATCTCCCGAACGCGCCTCGTCGTCGGATTCGTCGCCGGTGGAATTAGCGCCTGTGCGCCAGGGATCGCCACCATGTCCATTCGCGCCGAGCGGCAGGGGTTCGAGATCCCAGGCTGGCCGGTCGTTATCGTCGGTTGGCATATTCTCTGCCTCTCTATTCCCACTCGATCGTGGCTGGGGGCTTGCTGGTGATGTCGTAGACCACGCGGTTGACGGCAGGAACCTCGTTGACGATGCGATTCGCCATGCGCGCCAGAACCTCGTCGGGCAGGCGCGCCCAGTCGGCGGTCATGAAGTCGTCGGTCGTCACCGCGCGGATCGCCAGCAGGTAGCCGTAGGTACGCCCATCGCCCATCACGCCGACGCTCTGCACTGGCGTCAGCACCGCGAACGCCTGACTCACCTGCTGGTAGAGTCCCGCATGATGCAACTCCTCGATCACGACGCGATCAGCCGCGCGCAGCGCCTCCAGCCGCTCCTCCGTCACCTCGCCGATGACGCGCACCGCGAGGCCCGGTCCAGGGAAGGGATGCCGCCAGACCCATTCCTCCGGCAGTCCCAGCTCGCGCGCGACCTCACGCGCCTCGTCCTTGAAGAGGTTGCGCAGCGGCTCGACCAGCTTCAGGCGCATATGTTCCGGGAGGCCGCCGACGTTGTGGTGCGTCTTGATCTTCTGCGCGCTCCCCGATTCACTGGTGGCGCTCTCGATCACGTCGGGATAGAGCGTCCCCTGCGCGAGGAACTCAACCGAGCCCTCACGGTTCAGCTTCTCCGCCTCGGCCTCGAAGACGCGAACGAACTCCTCGCCGATGACGCTCCGCTTCGCCTCTGGCTCAACCACACCGCGCAGTCTATCGAGGAAACGCGCGCGCGCGTCCACCGCGACGAGCGGGATACGCAGGTGCGACTGAAACGTCTCGATCACCTGCTCCGGCTCGCCCGCACGTAGGCATCCCGTATCTACGAAGACGCAGGTCAGCCGGTCGCCGATGGCGCGGTGAATCAGCAGCGCCGCCGCCGCCGAGTCCACTCCGCCCGACAGTCCGCAGATCACGCGCCCCTTACCGACCTGCGCGCGCACGCGTTCGACCGCTTCCTCGATGAACGCGCCGGGAACCCAGGTGGGCGAACAGCCGCAGATGCGGAAGAGGAAGTTCTCCAGCATCGCGGTTCCCTGTGGCGTATGGCGTACCTCGGGATGGAACTGGATGCCAATGCGCTTATGGTCGTCGGCCATCGCGGCGATCGCGCCAGTGGAGGACTCGGCGATGATCTCAAAACCTGGTGGCGTCGCGCCAACACTATCGCCATGGCTCATCCACACCGCCAGATGCGCGTCCGGACCCGCGTCTATTCTGGCGAAGAGTGCGTCATGGACGCCACCGCGCAACGTGATCTCGGCGGGACCATACTCGCGCCGTCCGGTATGCGGCTCGACGCGCCCCCCAAGCTGGTGCGCGAGCAACTGCATGCCGTAGCAGACACCGAGAATAGGCAATCCGCTCTCCAGAATCGCCTGATCGACCGCAGGCGCGCCCTGATCGTAGACGCTATTGGGGCCACCGGAGAGAATCACGCCCTTCGCGCCAAGCGCCTGAACGTCGGCCAGCGTCGCGGTGGCGGGAAGCAGCTCGCAGTAGACGCGCGACTCACGTACACGCCGGGCGATCAGCCGGCTGTACTGTGAACCATAATCTAGAATTGCGATGGCCTCGCGCCGTCCATCGTCGTGTGAACGCGCGGGAGTTGATTCCGTCATCTGACCTCGCATCTGGCTCGTCATCAAAGAGGGCTCTGTAGGCCATCTGCGCTCTACGCCTCATTATGGGCGACGCCGCCGCTCAGGGCAAGCTACGTGGCCCGCATTGGCGCACACGCCCATTCGGGAGCGTTTGTCGGCTGAAGCGCCATTATTTCTGCGCTCATCGCATATCGGCTGATACTCATGCTGACGGTGCTATACTATACTCGGGCGTCCTTTACAAAGACTTTACAGGCGTTCATCCCGCCGCGACATGGCGGGATCTGAGCAGTGGGGCGACCTTGGCAATCTCAATTCGGAAGGTGAAGCGCGGCGATGCCAACGTATGAGTATCTGTGTAAGACCTGTGGCCATCGGTTCGAGACCTGGCAGAAGATGAGCGATGAACCCCTAACCGTCTGTCCGAACTGTGGCGCTGAAATCCATCGCGTCCTCTTCGCGACTGGGGTTGTCTTCAAAGGCTCCGGCTTTTATTCGACCGAGACCCGCGCGCAGCCCAGTGAGACCAGCTCTGCTGAGACGCCCGCCGCGTCTGCTGCTAGCTCCAACGGCGACTCCGGCGCCAAAGATACGCCCGCCAAGTCCGACGCGCCAGCTTCTACGCCCGCCGTTTCATCATCTGCGCCATCCACCGACTCCGGTTCCAAGCCGAGCGCGAGCAAAGATACAGGCAAAGAGTCGTGAGGGCGATCCTCCAGCGCGCGACCGCAGGCGAGGTCAGCGTGGATGGCGAGCTCATCGGGCGGCTGGACCCCGCGCCGGGACTGGTGATTCTCCTCGGCGTTGGACCAGAGGATGGCGAGGCTGAAGGGCGTCTGCTGGCAGAGAAGATAGCCGGATTGCGCATCTTCGCCGACGCCGAGGGTAAGATGAACCTCTCGTTGCTCGAGGTGGGCGGCGGCGCGCTGGTCATCTCGCAATTCACGCTCTATGCGGACCTGCGCCGTGGCAGGCGTCCCGGCTACACGGGCGCAGCCAGCCCAGAGGTCGCTTCTCCGCTGGTCGAGCGCGTGATGGAGGAGCTACGCCGCCTGGGCGCGCCAGTTCAGGGCGGGCGCTTCGGCGCACACATGCAGGTCCGGCTCACGAACGACGGCCCAGTGACGATCTCACTGGATACCGACATGTGGCGCTAGGCTGATCCAGGAGTCGCGCATGGGAACGCTCTATCTGGTGGCGACGCCCATCGGCAACCTCGAGGACATCACCCTGCGCGCGCTACGTATCCTGCGCGCGGTCCCGCTGATCGCCGCCGAGGACACGCGCCACACACGCAAGCTCCTGACCCATTTCGAGATCTTCACGCCGATGACGAGCTATCACGAGCATAGCGGTTCCGCGCGCACGGACGCTGTGGTGGCGGCGCTGGCGACAGGCGATGTTGCGCTCGTTTCAGACGCGGGCACGCCACTGCTCTCCGATCCCGGTGAGGCGCTCGTGCGCACGGCGCTGGCGGCGGGTCACGCCGTCGTCCCAATCCCCGGCCCCTCGGCGGCGATTGCGGCGCTTGTCGCCTCTGGTCTGCCAACCGACCATTTCACCTTCCTCGGCTTCCTGCCGCGCAAATCCTCCGAGCGGCGCGCGCTGCTGGCGCGGTTCGCCCAGGCGCCAGAGACGCTGATTCTCTACGAAGCGCCCCACCGGCTTCTCGCCTGCCTCGATGACCTGCTGGCCGTGCTCGGCGACCGCCATGCGACTCTGGCGCGCGAGTTGACCAAGATCCACGAGGAGTTTCGCCGTGGACGGCTCTCGGCGTTGCGCGCTGAATATGAGCATGGCGACGCCCCACGCGGCGAGTTCACCATCGTCGTTTCTGGCGCTGAGCCGGCGGTCGAGCAGGAGACGGAAGAAGCACGGGAACGGCGCGCTATCGAGCGCATACAGACCTTGCTCGCGAGCGGCGCGAGTGTACGTGAGGCCGCCACCCAGGTCGCGCAAGAACTTGGACTACCGCGCCGCCGGGTCTATCGCCTCGCCCTGGAGATCTCCGCTGGCGATAGTGAGACAGGAGTGACTCAGAACGCGAGGGACGAGTAGCCTGATCCTCGCTTGACATCGAGGCGGCGCGCGCATATAGTCCAGGCAGCCGAGCGCGACTTTCTCCGTACGAGACTTCGTCGCGCGGCGTCTCATTCATACTGCCGTCGCCGCACGGGCCACGGCTTGAGCCGAAGGGGGACAGCGCACATGTTCAGCCTGCTTGGCAAGTTTACGGTGCTCACATTTGGACTTATTGGCTCATTCCTCGCGCTGATTATTCTGGTCCTGTGGGGTACGATCGCCAACATTGTCGGTGCTTTTGGCGAATCGGCTCGCCGGCCCCAACCGGCTTGGCTGGGGACTGCTCCTGATCGGAATCGGCGTGGTCGCGTCCTTCCTTTCGATCTTCCTCTCCCGCATCACGTCGATTCTCTTCCTCATTGCGGGCATCGGCCTGTTTTGGGTGATCTCAGGCTGGGCGATCATCCCGCTGATCTTCTTCGTGATCGCCGCCGGTTTCGACTTCTTGGGACGCTCCAGAAATTGACATTCCCCAAGGGGATTCTCAGTTCTACGACGCGACTATCGCCACGCCTCCCTGAAGGCTTCGCCCAAGCCTCTCTATATTTCTTGCGGCGTTGTGGTCCCTATGCAGGCTCGTCCCGCACTCTGGACACGAGTGCCAACGGACGGAGAGGCCCTTGGCGACCACAATGCCACAGCCAGAACAGATCTGGCTGGTGTAGGCAGGCGGCACGGCGACTACCCGCCTACCGGCGCATGCTGCCTTGTAGGTGAGGATGGCGCAGGAAGGCTGCCCAGCCCGCATCTTGAATACTCTTGGCGAGATGGTGGTTCCTGACCATGTTGGCCGTCTGCAAGTCTTCGTGATAGATCGTATCGTTGGCACGCACGAGCGCCAAGGCCGTCTTGTAGTGGAAGTCCTGCCGCTGGCGGCGCACTTTCTGATGGGCTTTGGCGAACAGTTGTACTGCTTTCTTGCGGCGGTTGCTGCCCTTCTTGCGACGCGAGACGCGCCGTTGGGCAGTCTTGAGTGCTCGTTCGGCCTTGCGATACCAGCCGGGCGATGAAAGAGCGGGCGCCATCAGACAGGGTAGCGAACGCCTCAATCCCCAGGTCGATGCCGGTTTCTTGTCCAGTGGGCAAGAGTGGCAGTATCGGCACATCCGCACAGGAAAAACAGACATACCAGCCATCGGCTTCCCGGCTGATCGTGGCGGTCTTGACTGTTCCCTCTATTGGCCGCGACCACCGCACGGCGATCCGCCCAAGCTTCGATAGGGCCAGAAAACCATTATCAAGGCGTGCGCCGCCATGTTCGCCTACCTGTGGATAGGTGAAGCTGTTGTAGCGATCGCGGCCATGGAAACGCGGATAGCCCGGTGTCTGCCCTTCGCGAAGCCGACGGAAGAATGCTTGGAAGGCCCGGTCCACGCGCAACACCACGTCCTGCAGCACCTGGGCATTAACATCGCCATATTCCGGCATCGCCTCCTTGATGCCGGGCAATTCTGCCTTCTGCTGATAGTAGGTGACGGTGACGCCACACTTCCGCCATGCCTCACGCCGCTCCCCAACAGCAGCGTTGTAGATATGGCGGCAGAGCTTCAGAACGTGTTTAAGTTCCTGGTCCTGATGGGGGTAGGCTTGAGTTTGTATTTGAAAGTCTTCCGGATTGTCTGTTGCTGCATAACATACTATTCTGCCTGATCGGCACGAAACCGGCAATCATGGGCACTATCGTGGTATCATCGCGGACCCTGTCGACCCCCCCCCAATTTTCACGATAAGTTAACGCCCGGGAACCTCGGCCAGTTTCTGCGCTAGCGAGCCTCGTCCTCCCGCGCTGGCAGCAGTGGCGTCACGCGATCCCAGATCGCGGCGGCGACCTCGGTCTTCGGCAGCAGCGCCAGCGGCTCCATGCGCCCATCGGCGTGAAAGAGCGTGACCTCGTTCGTCTCCACGCCGAACCCGCTGCCCTGTTTGGTGACGTCATTCGCCACCAGCAGGGCAAGGTGTTTCTTGGCCAGCTTCTTCGCCGCGTTCGCCGCCAGATCGTTCGTCTCGGCGGCGAAGCCCACACGGGTCAGCGCGCGCCCATCCTCGGCGGCGGCCAGTTCGGCCAGGATGTCGGGATTGGGAACGAGCCGCAGCGTCAGCGAGCCATCCGGCTGCTCCGCCGCCGACCCCTTCTTGATCTTCTGCTTCGCCGGATGCTCCACCCGGTAATCCGCCACCGCCGCCGCCATCACCAGCGCGTCGGCTCCCGGCAGCGCCGCATAGATCGCGTCGCGCATCTCGGCCGCCGTCTCGACATGGACCAATTCGACACCAGCGGGTGGCGTCACGCTCATCGCGCCCGCAATAAGGACCACCTCGGCGCCACGGTCACGCGCCTCCTCCGCCAGCGCGCAGCCCATCCGCCCGCTCGACCGGTTGCCGATGTAGCGCACCGGATCAATCGGCTCGCGCGTCCCACCCGCCGTGACGATCACCTTCCGCCCGGCGAGGTCGCCATTGCGGCCCAAGAGGCGGCGGATGTGCGCCAGGATGGTCGCCGTCTCCGGGAAGCGCCCGACGCCCACCGCGCCCGACGCCAGATGGCCCACCTCCGGCGGCAGGATTGTCGCGCCGCGCTCGGCGAGCAGACGCAGGTTCGCCTGGGTGGCGGGATGCTCGTACATGTGGCTTTCCATCGCAGGTACGAGCAGCAGTGGCGCGGGGCAGGTCAGCGCGACGGTGGTGAGCATGTCGTCGGCCATGCCATGCGCCAGCCGCGCGATGGTGTTGGCGGTCGCGGGCGCGATGACGAGCAGATCGGCGTTGCGTCCCAACTCAATATGCCGCGCCGCCGCTTCGCCCGTCGGCTCCCACAGGTCGTCATAGACGGGACGCTGGCTGAGCGCCGAGAAGGTGAGCGCGCTGACGAACTCGCGCGCGTGCGCCGTCATCACCACGTCCACCAGCGCGCCCGCCTGTTGCAGCTTGCTGACGACGTCGGCTGCCTTATATGCCGCGATACCCCCGCAGACGCCGAAGACGATGCGCTTCTCTCGAATCATGGGAACGTCTCCCAGCCGGGTCAATTCAACTCCCATGTCTGACACTCCGCACGGGCTAAAGCCCGACGGGTTCTCGGTTCATCCCCGCAGCCATCGCCGCGAGTCCCCGAAGGCGCTGCCCGCGCCATTGGATGTTCCTGGCCGCGTTCTCGTCGCGGTCCAGGACCAGCCCGCAGTTCGTGCAGACGTGGGTGCGCACGCGAGAGGCTCTTCTGGATGCGCTGCCCCACAGCCGCAACAATCCTGGGACGTGTACGCCGGGTTGACCGCTTCCACTCGCTTCCCGGCGCATGCTGCCTTGAAAGCGAGGATGGACAGGAAGTGGCCCCACCCGGCGTCGTGGATGCTCTTGTTGAGGCCGGCCTTGCGGCTGGCCCCGTTGTGGAGCATAGCCGCCGTTCCCATCCGGCTTGGGCGCGGGACGGCGGCTCAAGTTGGCGGGCTGGATTGCCTCGACATAGATCATGTCGTACGCGCGCACCAGGGCAAGCGCCGTCTTGTGGTGGAAGTCGCGCGCTGCCGCCGGACGTGCTGATGCGGCTTGGCACACCAGCGCACGGCCTTGCTGCGGCGCTTGCTGCCCTTCTTCCGGCGGGAGACCCGCCGCTGCGCCTTCTGCAGCGCGCTCTCGGCCTTGCGGTAGTGGCGCGGATTCTCGACGATCTCGCCCTCCGCCGTGATGAGGAACACCTTCAGCCCCACATCGATGCCGGTCTCGTTGCCGGTGCAGGGGCAGCGGCTCGGCCGGCACCTCGGCACAGGAGAAGCAGACGTACCAGCCATCCGCCTCGTGGAGACCGTGACGGTCTTGAGCGTGCCCTCGATGGGCCGGGACCAGCGCACCGCGATGCGCCCGATCTTCGACAGGACCAGATAGCCGTTATCCAGCCGGGCGCCGTTGCCGTACTCCTTGTAGGTGAAGGAGTGGCCAGCGGGTGCGCCCCTGGAAGCGGGGGAAGCCCGGCTTCTCGCCGTTCGCCACGCGGCGGAAGAAGGCCTGATACGTCTTGTCCAGCCGGGCCAGCACGTCCTGCAGGACGTGGCTGTGGATGGCGGCGTACTCCGGGAACTCCGCGCGGATGTCCTTCAACTCCGCTTCCTGCTGGTAGCGCGTGACCGAGACGTGGCAGCGCTGCCAGGCGGTGATGCGCTGCTCCAGGGCGGCGTTGTAGAGCGTGCGGCAGCGCCAGAGGACCCGTCCAGCGCCCGCTCCTGGGCGGGCGTCGGCCGCAGCTTCTCCTTGTAGGTCTTGCGAGTGGTCTCAGACATGGTTATTTCTCGTCCCTGTGGCGCTCGATATACTCTCGTAGCGCCCAGATGATTTCCCCGTTGAAGGACCGTTCATGCTGTTTGGCGAGCGCTCGAATCGCGTTCAACACGTCCAACGGGAAACGGATTGAGATACGTGTCTCGCCCTTGCGTGTATCTTCCATGTAACTATTCTATCACGGTATGGGTTACATGGAAACACCCGGACTCCTGGCTAAAGCCTGCACACGCCTAACCGCCTGGGTAAAAACCAACGGCTTGCGGCGGGCTAAAGCCCGTTTCTGTCAGACGATCAGGGAGCGGTAGTAGTTGATATCTACGCAGATGTTCGTCCGCAGTTCAGCGCGCTCTCACTCTTGGGAGCCGAGGATGATCAACGACACCCGAAATCTGGGAATACAGCGGAGAGCATAGCAAAAAGCCCGAAGCTTTAAAGCTTCGGGCTGCGACTGTGCGCGCGGAGGGACCGGCAACGTCCTAGTTTCCCACAGGGCTGCCCCTGCAGTATCATCGGAGCTGGAGAGCTTAACGACCGTGTTCGGGATGGGAACGGGTGTGTCCCCTCCGCTATAGTCACCAATCCCTCCGCGCGTACAGGCGGATAACAGAATCAAGTTTACCAGAGACCGGCTGGTTGAGTCAACCTCTATGGCCCCTATGCCCCAGATGGGATAATAGTGGAGGTGGAGACGAGGGGATTCGAACCCCTGACCCTCTGGATGCAAACCAGATGCTCTCCCACTGAGCTACGTCCCCAGAGGTCTCTGGTAGGTAAAACGCGCGGTGGGCCTGCCCTGGCTCGAACAGGGGACCTCAGTCTTATCAGGACTGCGCTCTAGCCAACTGAGCTACAGGCCCGCGCCAGCCGCCCCAGACGTGAAGACCTGAGACAACTGAAAAGTGGGAACCAGCAGACCGCGACAAGTCCAGGCACGGACAGCTTCCAATCGCTAGCGTACGAGCGACTGGTTCATACGGCAAGCCGCACGAGGTAAACTGCGCACCTCTATCCCTTGCCCGAAAGCGTCAGGAGCTACTTCGCTGATACCTGTGTGTAGTATAGCACGCCGCGCCACCGAAGTGGCGACAGCGCGATCGACCGTAGGAGATATGCGGAGAGGAGAAGCGACATGTCGCCTTTCCCTCCGGTGTACTCCCTAGAAAGGAGGTGATCCAGCCGCACCTTCCGGTACGGCTACCTTGTTACGACTTCACCCCAATCACCGACCCCACCCTCGACGCCTGCCTCCAGTTGCCCCAGTTAGCCCAGCGGCTTCAGGTGTTGCCCGCTTTCGTGGTGTGACGGGCGGTGTGTACAAGGCCCGGGAACGTATTCACCGCGGTGTGCTGACCCACGGTTACTAGCAACTCCGACTTCATGCAGGCGAGTTGCAGCCTGCAATCCGAACTGAGACCGGCTTTGTTGGGATTGGCTCCGCCTCGCGGCTTGGCAACCCGTTGTACCGGCCATTGTAGCGTGTGTGTCGCCCTGCGCGTCAGGGCCGTGCTGACTTGACGTCATCCCCACCTTCCTCCGCGTTGCGCGCGGCAGTCGGGCCCGACACCAAGGTAACGGACCCCAGGGGTTGCGCTCGTTAGGGGACTTAACCCAACACCTCACGGCACGAGCTGACGACAGCCATGCAGCACCTGTGTCCACGCCCCCGAAGGGGACAGGGCATTACCCCTGGTGCATGGACATGTCAAGCGCAGGTAAGGTTCTTCGCGTTGCATCGAATTAAACCACACGCTCCGCTGCTTGTGCGGGCCCCCGTCAATTCCTTTGAGTTTCAACCTTGCGGCCGTACTCCCCAGGCGGTCCACTCATCACGTTAGCTGCGGCGCCGAGGGGGTCGATCCCCCCGGTACCTGGTGGACATCGTTTAGGGCTGGGACTACCAGGGTATCTAATCCTGTTCGCTCCCCCAGCTTTCGTGCCTCAGCGTCAGGTGTCGTCCAGGGCGCTGCCTACGCCGTCGGTGTTCCTCCGGATCTCTACGCATTTCACCGCTCCACCCGGAATTCCACGCCCCTCTCCGACCCTCAAGCGATCCCGTCTGGATACCATCCTCCCAGGTAAGCCAGGAGATTTCATCTATCCACGCGAACCGCCGCCTGCGCACCCTTTACGCCCAGTAACTCCGGACAACGCTCGCCTCCTACGTATTACCGCGGCTGCTGGCACGTAGTTAGCCGAGGCTTCTTCCTGTGGTACCGTCCTTTATCTCGTCCCACAGAAAAGCGGTTTACAACCCGAAGGCCGTCTTCCCGCACGCGGCGTCGCTCGGTCAGGGTTTCCCCCATTGCCGAAGATTCCTCACTGCTGCCCCCCGTAGGAGTCTGGGCCGTTCTCAATCCCAGTGTGGCTGCTCGTCCTCTCAGACCAGCTACCGATCGTCGCCTTGGTGAGCCGTTACCACACCAACTAGCTAATCGGCCGCAAGCCCCTCCTTTAGCGCCTCTCGGCTTTCTCCGTACGGCCCTCCCCGTACGGCCGTATGCGGGATTAGCCCGCATTTCTGCAGGTTGTCCCCCACTAAAGGCCAGGTTGCTCACGTGTTCCTCACCCGTCCGCCACGCAGCACAAGTTGCCTCGCCGCGTCCGACTTGCATGTGTTACGCACGCCGCCAGCGTTGGTCCTGAGCCAGGATCAAACTCGCCATCAAAAGTTCAACGCAGCCCCACGACGGGGCTGCGTTTATGGCCAAGTTTGCATTGGCTTGCACAAGTATCATATCGAGTTCTGTGCTTGTACGCTGTCTGCTGTTTCCCACTCTTCAATTGTTCAGGTGCTTCCCCGGCGGAGCCAGGCGCGCCATCGTGTCTGCGAATAGCGCAAAGGAGAGCATATCATGGCCCGCCTTCCATGTCAAGATGTCCCCCGAATTTCTCCCGCTGCGCGTATACTATGGCGGGCAAGGGGTGTTGTGAGAATATCTCCGCTTCCGGCGTACGTACAATTATCTAGCGCAGTGGCTCTCACAGATTCGCATATGCGTTCATGCATTGCGTCGCCAGGGGCTTGCGCGCCAGTGATAGACTGCGTGTAGACAAGCGCACGCGCCTGAAAGCCGCCGAGGTCTCGTACAGGCTGATTCAGGCAAAATCGCCCTCCGGTATCGTTCGTTTTGGGTAAGGAGAACATGCACGATGGACCTCCGAAAGGACCTCCAAGACTTCGCAACGCCTCGGCGGGACGCCGCATGCGCTGGGCAAGCGGCTTTGCGTTCGCGGGCATCCTCGCTCTGGGGCTGGCCGCCTGCGGTACCAGCTCTGGCGGCGCCAACACCGGCGCCAACTGTCCCGACACCAGCAACCTACATCTCGTCCAATCAGGCACGCTGACAATCGCCAGCGACACGACGTACAAGCCCGCCGAGTTCGTTGACCCCAACGACCCCAGTAAGTTCGCAGGCTACGACATCGAGCTTGGCAATGAGATCGCTAAGCGCATGTGCCTTACCCCACACGTCGTCACCGCAACCTTCGGCCCTGAGCTACTGACGGCTATCGCCTCCCCGGCGCTTGGCCAGCAGCGCTACGACATGTCCATCTCCTCCTGGACCATCCGGATGACCGCCTTGCCATCGTGGATATGATCCCCTACTTCCAGGCCGGCGAATCCATCCTGGTGCCAAAGGGCAACCCGAAGAACATCAAGACCATCGCCGATATGTGCGGCAAGATCGTCGCCGTGCAGACCGAACAGTAGAAGAGGTGAACTGAAGGACGCCAACGGCGAGGGCGACAACTCCTCTGGCCAGGAGCCTGTCTGCAAAGACAACAAGATTCGCATCCAGAGCAATGCCGACCAGAATCTCGTCGTGCAAACGGTCGTGAACGGTCAGGCTGACGCCAGCTATCAGGACGAGCCAATCACCGGTTACTACGTCGAGCAGAACAGCAGCAAGGCCGAGATCGGCGGCGTCACGGTCGCCCCCGCGCCACAGGGCATGGTCGTCCGCAAGGACAACAAGCCCTTCGAGGACGCCGTGCGTACGGCGCTCAAGGCGATGGTCACGGATGGGACCTACCTCAATATCCTCAAGAAGTGGGGCGTTGACTCCGGCGCATATACCACCGGCCTCTAACATCTACACAATCGCGCTCACATGAGCGCGGCAGAGTGAAGCGGCCAGCGGAAATCCCCTGGCCGTTTCGCCGCATCTTCTGGTCCAGCCAGCCGCATCTTTTCCCTGCTCCTGTCGTACACTTGAATGACGCCGACAAATAGTCCCCGTGCGGACATCCAGTACGGATACCAGATATCTGCGGGGAGTCCACGCCCTGAAAGGCGGCAGTGAACCATGCACATCGTTCTCGCCACAATCTCGCGGGCGCTCGAATCGCCTCCAGGCATTTGGGACTGGGATGAGTTCCGCAAGTTTCTCTTCTCGCGCGGCGTGCTCGAGGGCGTCGCCATCACCATCATGCTCTCGGTGACGGCGCAGATCGTCGGCTCGTTGATCGGCCTTGGCCTCTATTTTCTTCGTCGCTCGCGTTTCATCATGTTCCGCGGTTTCGCCAACTTTTATATCTGGATCTTCCGTGGCACTCCTCTCATCGTACAGGTCGTTCTCTTCTGGCAAATCTTCCCGTTTCTGCGCATCGGCAACACGCTCGACCAGGCCTTCAACTTC
This sequence comes from uncultured bacterium, assembly GCA_963733745.1. Lineage (GTDB taxonomy): Bacteria > Chloroflexota > Ktedonobacteria > Ktedonobacterales > JADMIN01 > DASWAC01. Next base: position 50,637 of record CAVTFE010000046.1, on the reverse strand, counting down.
AAAGCGCAGTTTGGCCTCACAAACGAATATTTCGTGAGCGGGACTGCTCGGCGCACTGCTGGCGCTCGCCCTCAATGAAGGCGCCTACATGTCGGAGATCGTCCGCGCGGGCATAGATGCCATCGACGTGGGTCAGCTCGAGGCGGCAAAGTCGTTGGGCATGACCTACGGGCAGGGCATGCGCCGGATCGTTATTCCCCAGGCGCTACGGGTCATCGTGCCGCCCCTGGGCAACGAGTTCAACAGCATGCTCAAGAGCTCCTCGCTGGCCTCCGCCGCCTCCGTCCTGGAACTGTATCAGGTGACACTCAGCTATGGGCGCGCGACCGGCTCCTGGATCACCTTTATGGTCATCGCGATTGTCTGGTATCTCACGCTGACGACGATCTGGGGATTCATCCAGTCGCGTATCGAGCGGCGACTCAATCTCTCCAATATCGACCCCGGTCAGCTCTCCAAACGCCCTGGTGGCGCCGCATGTTTGGCGCTGGAATTCGTGACACCGTCGCGCCAGAAACGCCAGAGGTGGCGCTGCCTGTCAGTGATCGCAGGTGACTACTCCCCATGCCTGAAGGCAGGGGCTTCTAGGGCCAGGCCCAGAGAGTGTAATCCCACTCTCAAAATATTCCAGGCCGAGTTCAGGTCGCGGTCCATGATGAGTCCACAGGAGTGACAATGGTAGACACGATCAGTGAGTGTCAGGTTGGTTCTCCGGTTCCCGCACCGAGAACAATCCTGCGACGTGTACGCGGGATTCACAGCCACATATCGCCTGTCGGCCCATGCTGCCTTACACGCGATGAGGTCTGCGAACTGGCTCCACGGGGCGTCGTGGATACTCTTGGCAAGGTGTCCATTCTGGACCATATTCTTGACGCTCAAGTCTTCAATCGCAACGACATCGAACTCGTTGACAATACGGCGGCTCTTCTGGTGAGCAAAGTCCTCCCGCTTCCATCTGGCGCGCTCATAAACACGGGCAACTACCTTGCGCCGCTTCCGACGGTATTTCCAGGTGACTTGTTCTTCCGTATCCTGCCTCACTTGTTGCCAGATGCCCTGTTCGTCCAGGTTCGGCTGGGACTGCTTCACCCGCGCGGTGACTTCCGCGTGCCTGGCTTTGTGGGCATCCAGAGCCAGTTGATGTTTTCTCTGGGCGCGCGCCAGAGCCTTCTCTTCGGCCCGAAAGAAGCGCGGGTTCTCTATGGAGTCGCCGTACGTGAGAGTGGCAAAGGTGGCCAGTCCCACATCGATCCCGACTTGCCTGCCAGTGGGTGGCAATGGAGTTGGCTCCCACTCACACGAGATAGTGACAATCCATTTGCCCGTGGCAGTGCGGCGGATGGTCGCGGTCTTCGGGATACCTTCCAGGGGACGATGGGAGATGATCTTCACGTCGCCAGTCTTGGACAGGATGAGCCGCTTGCTGTTGGCGCTGAGTTTGACTCCGTTGTCCCATTGGGGATAGGTCAACGAGTCATACCTCCCCTTCCCCCGAAAGCGCGGATATCCTGGCTTCTCTCCCGCCTTGAGGCGGCGGAAGAACGCCTCCATCGCCAGATCCAGACGCCTGGCTACCTGTTGCAAGACCTGGGAATGGACCTCCTTGAGAGCAGGGCGCACCCCGTCTTTGAGACTTGGCAGCTCGGTGTTTTGGTCAAACAGCCGCACTGTCTCCTGACGTTCTTCCCAAGCCTGCTTGCGTTGGGCCAGGAAATAGTTATGGAGCCAGCGACACTCTTCCAGTTGCTCAAGAAGCAGGCGCTCTTGGCGCTTGGTTGGATACAAGCGGTACTTGAAGGTCTTGAGCATGCTCTGGCACTGACTCCTTTCTGGCTGGCTACTCTTGCATTCTTTTTCACAGATGGCAAGCCGGAAGAAAGGATACCCTTCGAGCGGCGTTTCATCCCCATAGCTGAAGCAAGTGGCCTTCACGCCGCGAGTCGATAAGTCTGGTCGGCGAGCTCCATTGGTCCGATACGAGGTGAGGCGATAAATGAACGGGAACGCTCAGCAAACGACAGGTGTCAATGCCCATGGTGGACGCGCAGGATGTCCACAAGTATTTCCATGGCAATGAGGTGCTCAAGGGCATCAACATGCAGGTGGCCAAGGGCGAGGTTGTCGTGCTGATCGGCGCCAGCGGCTCCGGCAAGACCACCTTCCTGCGCTGCGTCAACCACCTGGAGAAGATTGATAAGGGCCGCATCTACGTGGATGGCGAGCTGATCGGCTATCAGGTGACGCCTGGCGGCAAGGTTGTTGAGGCGAACGAGAAGGAGAGCGCGCGCCGCCGCAGCGATATCGGCTTCGTCTTCCAGCGCTTCAACCTCTTCCCGCATCTCACCGTCCTGCAAAACATCATCGAGGCGCCGATACAGGTCAAGGGTATGGCGCGCCCAGAGGCCGAGGCGCTCGCGCGTGAGTTGCTGAAGAAAGTAGGATTAGCTGAGAAAGCCGACGCCTATCCCGCCCGGCTCTCCGGCGGCCAGCAGCAGCGCGTCGCCATCGCGCGCGCGCTCGCCATGAACCCTAAGCTGATGCTCTTCGACGAGCCAACCTCCGCGCTGGACCCTGAACTCGTCGGCGAGGTGCTGCGGACGATGCGGCAGTTGGCGCAGGAAGGCATGACGATGGTCGTCGTCACGCATGAGATGGGCTTCGCACGCGAGGTCGCCAACCGCGCGATCTTCCTGAGCGACGGCGTCATCCTCGAAGAGGGAACTCCAGAGCAGTTGTTCAACAACCCGCAGCAGGAGCGCACGCAGGCCTTCCTGAAGGCGATTCTGTAGCGCCCTTCTCGCTTCTATCCGCCGCCTTGTATACTGCCCATGCGGCTGTTAAGCGCGGGCGCGACACTGGACCTCTCCACCTGCCCCTCCCCTAAAAGGGAGAGGTGACTCGCAGCGAAGATGGTCGCTGGGTGGTTCCCCCTCTCCTCATGGGAGAGGGGGTTAGGGGGTGAGGTCAACGAACGGAGGATAAGGGTGATGGACGAGCTATTCGACGATGCGGCGGCGCGGGCCAAACGCTACTGGCAGAGCCTGAGCGAGCGCCGTGTGAGTCCCGCGTCCGATGCCCTCGCTCGTCTCACCGAGCTTGAGGAGCCGTTCCCCACCGACCAGTCTGATCCGCGCGCTGTTCTCGCGCTGCTGGACGAGATCGGCTCTCCTGCTACACTGGCTACCGCTGGCCCGCGCTTCTTCGGCTTCGTCATCGGCGGCGCGCTCCCGGCCACCGTCGCGGCGAACTGGCTGGCCTCCGCCTGGGACCAGAACGCCGGGCTGATCGCCGGCTCACCAATCGCCGCCAGGCTCGAAGAGATCGCGCTCGGCTGGATGGTAGACGCGCTCGGCTTGCCAGCGGGAACTGGCGCAGGCTTTGTCACCGGCGCGACGATGGCGAATTTCACCGCGTTGCTCGCCGCGCGCCACGCCGTGCTGGAAAAAGTGGGCTGGAACGTCGAGTCCGACGGCCTCTTCGGCGCGCCGCCCGTCACCGTCGTCGTCGGCGATGAAGCGCATCCGACGTTGATGCGCAGCCTGAGCATGGCGGGCTTCGGACATCAGCGTGTTCTACGCCTGCCAGTGGACGGCCAGGGACGCATGCGCGCCGAGGACCTGCCGGAGCTAGTTGGCCCGGCGATTGTCTGCATCCAGGCCGGCAACGTGAACACCGGCGCGTTCGACCCCGCCGCAGACCTCTGTGCCTGGGCGCACGAGCACGGACGCCTGGGTACACGTGGATGGCGCGTTCGGCCTCTGGGCCGCCGCCACTCCGGAGCGCGCCCATCTCTTCCAGGGCTTCGATCAGGCCGACTCCTGGGCGACCGACGCGCACAAGTGGCTCAACGTCCCGTACGACAGCGGCGCTCGCCTTCGTGCGCGACGCCCGGAACACCTGCGCCGCGCGCTCGCGCTCACCGCCGCCTATCTGCCACAGGCGGACGCGCGCGAGCCGTCACAGTTCACGCCGGAACTCTCACGCCGCGCGCGTGGAATCGAGGTCTGGGCCGCGCTGAAGACGCTGGGTCGCGCGGGGCTGGCCGAGATGATCGAGCGCAACTGCCGCCAGGCGACACGCTTCGCCGAGGGTCTACGCGACGCAGGCTACGCCATCCTCAACGAGGTCGTGCTGAATCAGGTCCTCGTCTCCTTCGGCGAGCCGGAACGTACCCGAGCTGTCATCGCCGCCATCCAGGACGACGGGACCTGCTGGTGCGGCCCCACCGTCTGGCAGGGGCAGACCGCCATGCGCATCAGCGTCTCCTCCTGGGCGCACGACCGACGAGGACGTGGAGCGCAGCCTCGCCGCGATGATTCGCCTCGCCCGCAGTGCGTAGCGTGTATTACATGCCGCCGCTGATCCGCAGTGACCAGCCCAGCGCGGCAGCCACACTGCTTGGCGTCGCGCTGCCGACTGCGCTGCCGAGCGCCGCGAGCGCAATCACCAAGGCAGCGCACGCGAAGATGACAATGCCGCCTACGATGAGCAGCCAGCCCCACCAGGGAATACCAGTCTTTGGCGGGGCTTGTGGTTGCGGCGGCGCATACCCTCCGGCATAAGCGAGTTGCTGGCTTTGGGAGGACGGCTGTCCATAGGCAGGCATCCCAGGAGCGCTCAAGGGTTGTTCTGCGTCGAACAGGCCCGCCTGCAGAAGCGCTGGCCGCCATTGTTCAAACTTCGGCCCGGAAAACAGGAACTCCTGACCGTTTTTGGTCATGATGGGAAGGACCTTCCTGGACGACACTACCTTCACCTGAGCAAAGGAGGCTAATTGTTCCAACGGCAGATTCACCACGATATTGCGCGGGAGCGCCTCGTCGGCGAGCGCCCCCACAACACCAAATTGCCCGAGGATGGACGATTTGATGACCGATCGCTGCTCGAATGCCAGGCGGCGATTCGTGAGGATCAACTTGCCGACCACGCTGTTGAATGTTCCCCTGACCCAAACCGCATTATCTTGCTGTTTGATCAGTTGCTCGCCCTGTTGCAGTTTCACACACTCTCCCACCGCTGATGGACATCAGTACGGTCGTAGCCTGTCGTAGCCTGTCGTAGCCTGTCGTAGCCTGTCGTAGCCTGTCGTAGCCTTCGTAGCCGAATGAGCAGCGCTCTGGCTCAGCGCCGGTATGTGCGAACGGCTGTTTTGTCGCTCCAGTGACCAGTTGGCTCCTGCGAGCTTCAACCGGACCCTTGTCACTGTGGGATACGGTGAGGGATACGGTGACGACTCTCCCGGATGACTCCGGGAGCTTCTAGGCCGAAGCCAGAGACTGTCGCCCCAGTCTCAATATGTTTCGACTCGCATTCAGATCGCGGTCGAGGACGATACCGCAACAGGGGCAAATGTAGATGCGGTCGGAGAGGGAGAGAACTTGCCGATAGCCACACTGCGAGCAATCCTGACTGGTATACGCGGGGTTCACCGCTACAAACTTCCGACCGGCCCATGCTGCCTTGTACGAAAGATGGGAGGCGAACTGGCTCCACGCCACGTCATGAATGCTTTTAGCGAGACAATGGTTGTGTACCATCCGGTTGACTTCCAAATCCTCCACCGCGATCAGATCAAAGCTGTTGACAATGCGACGGCTGTGCTGATGAGTAAAGTCGCCCCGACGCCAGCGCATCCGTTCATGCACGTGTGCGACGATGCGGCGGCGCTTGGCGCGCCCCGGCGTCCCCTTTTCCTCTTTGCTGAGGCGACGCTGGACCTTTGCCAGCGCCTGTTCTTCCGCGCGGAAGAAGCGCGGATTCGCGATCTCTTGCCCATTGCTGAGCGTGGCGAACGTTGTCAGCCCAACATCAATGCCTACCTGCTCGCCTATTTCTGGCAGTGACGCTGGCTCGGCGCATTCACACGAGAAGCATACGTACCACTTGCCCGTGCTGCTCCGACTGATGATGGCGATCTTGGGCACGCCTTCCAAAGGGCGATGCAGTATTATCTTCACCAACCCGACGCCGTGCAACCGGAGGCGCTGCGCCTCAGCGTCCAGTGTACAGCCGACTGGGACCTGGGGATAGGTGATGCTGGCATAGCGTCCCAGGCCGCGAAAACGCGGATAGCCAGGTTTCTCACCAGCGCGCGCCCGACGAAAGAACGCCTGGAAGGCCAGATCAATGCGCACCGCGACATTCTGCAACACCTGCGATTGGACGCCGGCCAGCGCGGGCCTGCTGGCTTTGAGCGCGGGCAACGTCGCCTGCTGATCATAGAGGCGCAACGACTCTCGCCGCTGTTCCCAGGCGTCACGACGGGCAGCCAGGATATGGTTGTACAGCCAACGGCACTCCTCCAGTTGCGCATCGAGGAGGCGCTGTTGCTGCTTGTTTGCATACAGGCGGTACTTGAACGTCTTACGTATGATTGTATCATCCGCGTATAACAGGCGTGTTGCCAAGATTGCGCCGCCATACCTCCTCCACTTGAAAGCAGGAGCTTTCTGGCCGGCTTTCTATTACGAGCGCCCCAGTTTGATCTCGTAGGGTCACAGTGTGTGAAAAGTGGTCAGGTCGCGGAGAGGGACAAGCCGGACGGAGTTAGAGGGCGATTCCGGTGTTGCTCGATGAGCGCTGCTCTCTCCTTCTGGCATGATCGAGCAAGACCGAGCGGAAGCGCGCGCACTGAACAGCCAGACCTGGCGCGGCGCTTGCGCCGCATGTAACCCGCGCGCGTCTATGTCTTCGAAGTCGCATAGCCAGCAGAGAGGACGCAGACATCAATGGCAGACGCGATACGTAGCCAATTAACCCAGGAATTAGGGCGGGCGATTGAGGAGATGGGGTTTACCTACGCTGCCGAAGGGCGCGGGCGGCAGTACGGCGCCAGCATCGTGACCGCCGTCCTCATGGAGGCGGACAACGAGAGCTTGCGCAAGATCATTGCCAACCTCCGCGCGCAGACCGAACGCGTGCAGACGCAACTGCAGCAGTAGGGCCTGGGAGCGGCGTGGCGCGCCACATAGGCCTGATGAGCCAGGCGATGCGCCGGACAACGTGTCGGGACGCCACCGGCGCGATTTTCATTGATAGCGCTATACCACGACGCTGGCCAGCCGTCCCGGCACGTAGATGAACTTCTTCAGCGCGCGGCCCTCCATCGCCAATTGCACTTTCGCGCTCGCCAGCGCCCGCTCACGCACCTCGGCCTCGGCGGTATCTGGCGCCAGCTCCAGCTTGTCGCGCACCTTGCCGTTCACCTGCACGACAATCGTCACCGTCTCGTCCACGATCAGCGCGGGATCGTACACTGGCCACGGCTCGACGTGAATGCTCATGTACTTTGCCTCGGAAGTTCCGCGCGCAGCCGCCGCTCGTGCCATAGCTCCTCCGTCAGATGCGGGGCCATCGGCGCCAGCAGGACCAGCAGCGTATCCACCGCCCGCGAGAGCGCCGCGTCCTTGACGATCTCCGGCGACTCGTCGCGCGCCTTGTTCAGAGCGTTGACGTACTCCATCAGCGCCGCCAGCGCCGTGTTGAAGCGCAGCCCCTCGTAGTCCGCCGTCACTCGCGCGATGGCCTTGTGACGCAGCCGCTCGACGCCCAGCGCCGCGCCGACAGGCTTTGTCTGCGCGTCATTGCGAACGCCCGCCTCGGTCGCGTCCGTCACTAGCGTCCAGACGCGGTTCAGGAAGCGCGCCACGCCCTCGATGCCCTGATTGTTCCACGGCCCGCCCTGGTCGAACGGCCCCATGAACATCAGGTAGCAGCGCACAGTGTCCGCGCCGTAGCGCGCCGACGACATCATCCGGCGCGATGACGTTGCCGCGCGACTTCGACATCTTCTGCCCGTCCGGCCCCAGCACCATCCCCTGGTGATACAGCCGCGTAAACGGCTCGTCGAAGTTGAGCAGCCCCATGTCGCGCAGCGCCTTGACGAAGAAGCGAGCGTACATCAGGTGCAGCGTCGCATGCTCTGGCCCGCCGATGTACATATCCACCGGCAACCACTTCGCCAGCTTCTCTGTCGACCACGCCGCGTCCGCATTCTGTCGGGTCGGCATAACGCAGGAAGTACCACGACGAGCAGATGAACGTGTCCATGGTGTCGGTCTCGCGCTTCGCCGGACCGCCACAGATCGGGCAGGTCGTCTTCGAGGAACTCCGGCACATAGCGCAGCGGCGACTCGCCCGTTGGCTTGAACTCGACCTGTCGGGCAGCAGCACCGGCAACTGCTCCTCAGGGACGGGCACCGCGCCATGCTCCGCGCAGTAGACGATAGGGATCGGCGCGCCCCAGTAGCGCTGCCGGCTGATCAGCCAGTCGCGCAGCCGGTACGTCACCGCCGCCTTGCCCACGCCCTTCGCCTCGATCAGCTTGATTGACCGCGCAATGCCCTCGCCCGCTGGCGCGCCGTCCAGTTCGTCGCTGTTGACGATCACGCCCTCGTGGTGTTTTGCCGCCTCCCACGTCGCCGGATCGCTCGCCTCCTCGCCCTCCGGCCGGATCACCTGGATGATCGGCAGGTCGAAGGCGCGCGCGAACTCGAAGTCGCGCTGATCGTGCGCGGGAACACCCATCACCGCGCCGGAGCCATAGCCCATCAGCACATAGTCGGCGATCCAGACCGGAACCTGCGCGCCGCTCACCGGATTCGTGACGGTCGTCCCCAGCGGGACGCCGGTCTTCGGGTCGGGCAACATCGATGCTCAGCCGATCGATCTCGGTCTCGTGCCGCGTCCGCTCGACGTAGTCGCGCACCGCCTCGCGCTGCTCCGGCGTGGTCATGCGCTCCACCAAGGGATGCTCCGGCGCCAGCACAAAGAACGTCACGCCGTAGATGGTGTCTGGCCGCGTCGTAAAGACCGGAATCTCGACTGTCTCGGTTCCCTTCCCGCGCTTCTTCGGCAGTTCTGCCCGGAAGCGGATCTCGGCGCCCTCGCTGCGCCCGATCCAGTTCGTCTGCATCAGCCGCGTCTTCTCTGGCCAGTCCATCCCATCGAAGCGCAGCAGCTCGTCGGCATACTTCGTGATGCGCAGCAGCCACTGGTCGATCTCGCGCCGCTCGACCAGCGTGCCACAGCGCTCGCAGTGCCCGTTGACCACCTGCTCGTTGGCCAGCGTCGTGTTGCAGTGCGGGCACCAGTTGGCGGACGCCTTGGTCCGGTAGGCCAGTCCCTGCTTGTAGAACTGCAGGAACAGCCACTGCGTCCAGCGATAGTAGTCTGGCAGGCAGGTCACGACCTCGCGTGGCCAGTCCCAGCCCGCGCCCATCAGACGCATCTGCGCCTGCATCTTGCCGATGTTGTCCAGCGTCCACTCGCGCGGCTGGATGTTGCGCTTGATGGCGGCGTTCTCGGCAGGCAGGCCGAAGGCGTCGAAGCCGATGGGCTGGCTGACATTGTAGCCACGCATGCGCATGTAGCGCCCGTAGATGTCAGCGCCGGTGTAGTTATACCAGTGGCCGATGTGCAGGTCACCCGACGGGTAAGGGAACATCACGAGGTTATAGTAGTTCTCGCGCGAATCGTCATCGCTGGCGTAGTAAATGCCTTGCTTGTCCCACCACTCCTGCCACTTCCGCTCGAACTCCGCTGGCTGAAATCTCCCGCGCGCCATAGCACTCCTGCCCCTATCGTCAGTCAAATAAAGACGGCTCATAAGCGATCACGCACAAAAAAGCCTTTCGCCCGCGCGGGGTGAAAGGCCAGACCACGAAGGACGAGAAGGGTGGACCTGAGGGGATTCGAACCCCTGACCTTCTGCATGCCATGCAGACGCGCTCCCAACTGCGCCACAGGCCCGGACGCCAGCGTACCGCCAGCCTCATCATCGTACCATACACAGGCCAAGCGCGCAAGTAATATGGGGAACCTGGTATCGCGCAAACCGATAGCGAGCATCCGTCCAGCGGATGCGCCTTCAGCTATGCTCTACGCAAGAGGCGAACGACATCAAACGACATCAAACGACATCAAACGACATCAAACGAAGGAGCGTCGGCGATGGCTGAAGCGGCAGGCGTAGCAAGAGGGCTTGATCACGTACAGTTGACAATTCCTGCTGGCGGCGAGGATCAGGCGCGCGCGTTTTACTGCGACGCGCTCGGATTGACCGAGACGCCCAAACCGGCGGCGCTCGTGGCGCGTGGTGGCCTCTGGCTGCGCTGTGGCGCGCAGGGGCTGCATTTCGGCGTCGAGACACCTTTTACGCCCCAGCGCAAGGGACATCCCGCCCTGCTGGTTGACGACCTCGGCGCGCTACGCCAACGCCTCGACGCGGCAGGGATAGCGATCCACGAGGATACGCCGATTCCGGGCGTCGAGCGCCTCTTTGTCTTCGATCCCTTTGGCAACCGGCTCGAATTCGTCGCGCCACTCGCCACGGAAATCGAGGAGCCAACCGAGAACGCTGCAGCAGATGAGATCAAAGAGCGGGTGCGCGCTGCCTTCGGCGCAGCCGCTGAGTCCTACGTCACCAGCGAGCGCCACCGCTCTGGCGACGACCTCGCCGTTCTCGTCGAGTGGGCGCAACCCGCTCCCACGGACCGCACGCTCGACATCTCGACCGGCGGCGGGCATACCGCGCTCGCCATCGCCTCGCGCGTCCAGAGTGTCGCCGTGACAGATCTCACGCCACGCATGCTGGCGACGGCGCGTACTTTTCTCATCGAGCAGGGCGTGAACAACGCCACCTACGTCATCGCCGACGCCGAGCGGCTGCCTTTCCTCGACGCCAGCTTCGACCTGGTGACGGTGCGCATCGCGCCGCACCACTACGCCGATGCGCCCCGCGCCGCGCGCGAGATGGCCCGCGTCCTTGCTCCTGGTGGACGGCTGCTTTTCATCGACAACATCGCGCCCGAAGATCCCGAACTCGACCGCTTCATGAACGACTGGGAGCGAAGGCGCGATCCCAGTCACGTGCGCGCGTATACCGAGACCGAATGGCGCTCCATGCTGGCGGAGGCCGGACTCACCGTCACCCGCGCCGAGACACAGCGCAAGTCGTACCTCTTCGCCGGGTGGGTCGAGCGCATGTCGATGTCCGATAGTGAGCGCGCCGCGCTGGAGGCCGATATGCTTGCTGCGCCGAAACCTGTCCGCGACTATTTCGTGATACAGGAGCAAGACGGCCACGTGGTGAGTTGGACCGGCGATTATCTCATCCTGCGCGCGGAGAAACGGGGATAGCGCCTTCTCTCAGGCCAGGCGCTCCAGCGTGTGCAACGGCGTCACGCACATCAGCCCGTTTTCCATGCGGATGCGTGCGCTCTCGGACAGCAGGCCGATCTGGTCGCGCTGGCGGTGCGTGAAGAGCTGGACGATTTGGCCATGCGCGTCGCGGTACTCGCCCGCCACCACACGTACGCGCGCCCCGACGACCAGCGCCGAGTCGGCTGGCAGCGGCATCACGGGTGAATCCGGCGGCAGCGAGAGCAGGATCTCCGGGCGGATGTTGCGCCGTGGATCGGTCAGTCCAGAGATCAGCGCGTACTCACCCGCGCGCTGGGTCAGGATACGCTGTGTGATCGCATCCATCACCCGCTCGCCCAGCCCCTCGGTCAGAATGACGGGAACGGGAAAGCGGTCTCCCTCTGGAATCAAACCGTCGTAAAGCGCGGTCAGGTCCAGGCGCGAGATCGCCTCGAGCTCCAGCCCTGAGACGCTTGCGGCGATGATACCGCCGACGCCGCCGGAGATCGCCCGTTGCAGCAGCGTCAGCGGGATGCGCTGCGGGTAGACCAGAATCGCGCCGGTGGGAATCGCCACCATCGCGATGGACTCACCGCGCGGTAGGAAGGCGAGCGGCCCGACCGCGCTTCCACCCAGCCCCAGTGTCCCCGCGAGGTACATCACCTGCCCCTCGATGGAGACCTCGCGCCCAGGCGTCACCTCACGGACACGCCCCGCCATGCCAGCCAAGACGACCCGCGAGCGATCCGGCGCCTCGGCGACGGGCTGATCGGCGCGTACTCGGTCGCCCGGCTGGACGAGCGGCGTCAGCCCCGGCGGCGCTGGTCGCCTGCGTGTCAACTGCGCGGCGGGGAGCAGCGGCCGTCCCAGCGGATAATCGAGCGTCCAGGTCGTCATCGCGCGCCCCCGATTCCGATCGCCTTCCGCCACTCGCGCAGTCGCGCCATACGCTCCAGCGTCGCGGTCGGCAGATCCAGTGGACGCCCACGCGCGTCGATGATCAGTCCCAATGCCCCACCCTCGACCGGCTCGCTCGCGCGCGCCTGCTGCCCTGGCCCCAGGCCGACATCCACCCCAGGCGCTGGATAGAGCGAGAGCAGCGCGCGGCGGCCGTGTGGTACGGCCAAGCGCGCTAGCGCGCCAGCGGCGACCTCGATGTTATCTTTCTTGCCGTCCTCATATTCCAGGAACGCACGCACCGCTGGCTGCCCATCCTCTGGGCTGCCCGTCACCGAGACCGCCGTGCCGAGCAGCGAGGGCATCGCGTCGTTCTCGGTCATCTGCGCCGCCACATCCGGCGCGACCGCCGCGACGCTCCCCAGCATCGTCGCGATCCGCCCGGAGTCCAGCACGAGCGAGGTGATGCCGCGCGGCTGCATCGCGTCGAGCAGGATCAGCGCCGTGTGCGCGGGATGCGGCGTGTTCGTGAGCGTCCCCCCTGTCGCCAGCAGCACGTCAACCGGATGCAAGCCGGAGAGCCTCGACCCCGGCGCGTGCAGCGCCAGCCGGATCGCCTCGCGGGCCATCGCGTATTCAAGCTCCAGCTCCAGTTGTGTGGTCGGAATCATGCGCCGTCGCAGGATGCGGGTGAGAACGTACTCGCGGACGATGTTCTCGTCCGCCTCGACCGTGAGCCAGCGAAGGATGCTTGGCGCGCCGACCGCGCGCAGGACGTATCCCGCGCCGGGACCCACTCCACCTTGTGGGAAGAGCGCAGGCAGGAACTCCCCGCTCGTCGTCGCTCCAGCGAGCATCGTCGCGCTGGCGCCGACATCCACCGCTGCGACGTTCATCTTGTAGTGGTGCGCCAGGAAGCGCGCGACGCCAGCCAGTGAGGTGAGCGTTGCGGTAGCCGGACCGGCCAGCGAGCGCAACCGCGTGTAGCCCGGCGTCTCGCGCAGCACGACGCCATCGTAGAGCGCGTTGAGCGCGCGGCTCAGCGGCCCGATCGTCGCTGGGGTAAGTTGCTCGACGGTGTGGACCATTGCCGTCGCCGAGCGCAGTGTCGAGGCGAGCGTCATCCCATCCTCCGTCGTGCCGGAGAAGACAACCGGCAGCGAGCTTAGACGCAACTCCTCGTCCTCGCGCGGCGCTGAGCGCAGGACCTCGAGCCAGCGCGCCACCGATTGCGCATGATCGGCGATGGTACCAGCGCCGCGTATCCCCGTCGAGGGCGCGCCGATCACTACGATTGCATGCGGCCGCAACGCGCGCAATTGCGCCACGAGCTCTCCCCACGCCGGATCGTCCTGCGCCGCGTCGACCGGCGCGACCGGCGCGACCGGCGCGACCGGCAGCGCCTCCGGCTGCGCGAAGAGGCCACCGAGCGATTTGTATAGGAGACCAGCCAGCGCCTCGCGTCCCGGCCCGGTGGTCAAAAGTCGCAGCGGCCCGCCGACGCTCGTCGTCACCGCAATGGTGTCAACGCCCGCGCCATCATCCTGCTCTGGCGTCAGGATCGACTCAGGGCCGACCAGCCGCCGGCCAGTCAGCGCCTCCAACTGCTGGCAGGCCTCGCGCACGCCGATCAGCAGATCGGCGTAGGGTGGGGCCACCGTCGTCGGGACCTGTGTGCGCGCCAGCAATCGGTACTGGTTATCGACGATGCCGACCAGCGCCATCTTGGTGAAGACCGAGCCACAGTCGATGAGGAGAATGGAGCGTGGAGTTGTCTGGCGCTCGCTCTGGCTCGCTTCCGCGCGCGCCAGTGAATCTGCCCCGTCAACCACCCTGGCCATGCCCACGCCCGTTCCGTAGTCTGATACTAACTGCCCTGCAGCGCGACCTTGCGCTACTTGCGCCCGAAGAATCCGAAGAACCCGCCGCGCTTGCGCCCATTGGAGCGCTCGTCGTCGTCCTCCTCGTATCCCGCGCCATTCCCTTGCTGGTCGTAGCCATCATAGCCATCGTGGTCGTCATAGTCGCGTGGACGGCCCCGCCCGGAGCGCACGGATCGCGCGCGGGTATCCATCGCGTTGCCAGGGTCCTGGCGCTGGCCGCGAGGACGCCGCTGCTCTCCCTGCCCACGTCCGGCGCGCATCCAGGAAGGCATCTCTTCCGTGCCGAGAGGATTCTCCGGTGGATTATCACGCAGCCAGGCCGACTTCACGCCGCCGTTCCTGCCCGCGGCGGGTATGTGTGAATCGGTGAGCCAGTCGCTGTTGCCTGCGCGCGCGCCCTGCTGTCCTCCCTGCTGTCCTCCCTGCTGTCCTCCCTGCTGTCCTCGCGGCTGCCCGCCCGCTTGGTCTTGCGCCCAGCCAGGCAGCGCGCTCGGATCGACGAGTTGCCCCGCCGAGAAGGCGGGCTGTTGCGCCCCTGCGCCGTAGGAGGCTCCCGCGCCGGCGGCGCGCAGCCAGTCGGGTAGCGCCGCGTCGTCCACCATCTGGTTCGCCGGGATCGAGGCGACCCCCATGCGTGGCGCGGGAGCTGGCTGCCAGCCATTCTGCTGGCCTGCTGGAGCGGCGGGCGGCGCATACGCTGGCGCGCCTCCGGTCATCTGCGTCAACCAGGATGGGAGCGGCTCTTCGCCGGGACGCGCGCCCGCCTGCCCTCCGCCGTTGGCCCCGCGGAGCCAGGACGGCAGCGACTGCTCGTCGATGAGCGATGAGGCGGGCATGCCGTCGCGCGCGTTGCCCGATCCGTTGGCCGGAGCGCCCGCCGTCGCCGGATTCATCCACGAAGGCAGGCCCTGGTTATCATATCCCTGTGCGGCGCCTTGTCCGCCCATTTGTCCACCCATGCCCGGATACGCCGCCGATGGATACGCCGACGGCGGGCCACCTGGCGCGTATGCCCCTGTGCCAAATCCCTGCTGCCCGTCATAGGCGCCGGTAGGATATTGGTTCGTGGAGTACGCGTTGGTTCCATAGGTTCCGGTCCCATACGCGCCTGTGCCCGGCTGCGCGTAGCTCTGGCCCGCCGCCTGTGTCAGCCAGGAGGGGAGCGCCGCCTCGTCGAAGGGATTCGCCGGACCCTGCTGTGGCCATGGCTGCTGCTCTTGTGGGTATCCGCCCTGCTGATAGTCCTGCTGAGGATAACCGCTCATGGGTGGCTGCCCGTAGCCTTGCCCAGCGCCTGGCATGGGTGGAACCGCCCACCCCGCGTTGGATTGTCCGAACGTGGACGGCGAGCCAACTGGCGCGCCGGCATTGCCGCCGCGCAGCCACGAGGGCAGCGCGTCCTCATTGATCAGGCTTCCCCCCGCCATCGAGCCTGGACCGGCGGGTGGACCATAGCTATCGGGCGCGCCGAACGATGAGGCGCTGGACGGACTTTGCATCTGGCGCACCCAGTCAGGAAGGTTCGCCTCTGCTGGCTGCTGATACCCCTGCTGATACCCCTGCTGATATCCCTGCGGATATCCATAGCCCTGCTGTGCGGCAAGCGGACTCTGGCAGCGAGGACATACTTGCGCGTCGGGACGGACAGCTTCTCCGCAATAGGGGCAGCGTACCACGAGCATCCTCACTTTCGGACGCGCGACATCAGGCGGCGTCCCGAGGGAGAGTTCCGTTCACAACACGCGGGCGACAATTCAGGCGCGCAGACGCTCACAGGACCGCGTCTGACCTCATCGTGACGTGAAGCCGTGCCAGTGTATCACCCCTGGCGGTGGCATGGCAACACAGCCAGCCCATCGGTAGCCATGCCGACAGCGTATGCGTCCTGATACGGTAGTTGTATCACGGCGTTTCACTATCGCATACCCTCTCGCCAGATAAGGGGGAGTTATGTCTATCACCGCGTGGCGTATCAACCTCCCATCGGCCATCTTCGCGGGCGCTGCTGCTTCGGCCGTCTACGCGGGCGAGATGTACCTCGACATCGCCCTCACCGGCAATCCGCTCGATGATCTGCAACTCCTCGAAGGAGCGCTGCGTCGACGCAAGGCGCGTATCCCCATCCTCGCTTTGCTCGTGCACCTGCTCAACGGCAGCGCTCTGGGGATTGTCTACGCCGCCCTCAAGCCACTGCTGCCGGGACCGAACTGGCTGAAGGGTACACTCTTCGGCCTGCTCTTTGTATTGGGCGTCTGGCCGCTCACACCGGTTCTCGACCGCATCCACCCGCTCATCCGGCGCGGCTACCTGCCCAGATTCAACACGCCCATCGCCTTTGGCCAGAACGTCGCGCGCCATCTGCTCTTCGGCCTCGTCCTCGGCCTCCTCTACCGTGACTGAGTCTTCACACCCGCTCGAACGCCCGTCCGTGATTCAGCCGCGCCAGCGCCTGCTCCACAATCAGATCGATGATGCGCTCAGGCGCCGTCCAGCGCGCCGAGATGCGTGCGGGATCGATCCGATATGCCTGCACGATAGCCTTCAGCGACGCGAGATCCAGCGACGCCAGCGCCTCCTGTAATCCCTGCTCGCCCGACTGCCGCAGCACGGTGAAGGGATCGAGCGGCGGCGCGACGACCTCACGCGCCAGGCGTGGCGGCGTCTGCGCTGGCGCTTCATATTCAGCCTTTATCGCTGGCCCAGCCATCAACCGCGCGGCAAGCGCAGGATCGGCCTCGACCTGGGACGCCACCGCGCGCAACGTCTCCACCAGCGCCCGTGTCTCAGCAGTCGGCGTCGCGCCACCACTCTTAGAAGCGCCTGTAGAACGCTTAGCGTCCGGCATGCGACAAAAACTCCCTCGTCAAGGCGCTCAACTCATCGTATGGACCATCGCTGCCATACTTCTGTTGCAGCGTGTTCACGCGCGTCATCACGTCCGCCGCCTCGGCGATATGGGTGGATTCTGGCACGATGCTGTCAAAGCAGATCGGGAAGCGCCGCTCGTAGAAATCCTCGCGCAGCCTGCGCACCATGTCGTTGTGCAAAATAGTCTGCGCGCGCATCTTCGAGACGACGATGCCCATCGCGCGGATGTTGCGCCGCGTACACTGCGCGAAATGCTCGACACGATCCAGGATCGGCGGGATACCGAGCATCGAGAGCGTGTCGGGAATCACGGGAATCAGGTACGAGTTCGAGATCGCCAGCCCGTTGAGCGTCACGACGCCGAGCGAGGGCGGGCAGTCCACCAGCACGTGATCGTAGCGTTTCAAGAGCGACCCCAGCGCGTCGCGCAAGGAGAAGATCGGGCCATGCCGGTATGACTCGAAATCGGTGATCTGCGTGATACGCTCCTGTATCTTGATGAGTTGCAGGCTCGACGGCAGCACGTCAAGTCCGTCGATCCCGCCGCCTACGTTCGAGACCCGGCGCACGATGGCATCCTCGGCGGAAAAGACCTGCGTCCCCTTGAGTTGATCCCAGAAGAGCTGGTAGAGCGTGCGTCCCGTCTCGTCGCGCTTCTTCCACTCCATCTCGGGAATCAGGCAGACCGTCGCGTTCGTTTGCGGATCGAGGTCGATGACGAGCACGCGCTTGCCATGCTCCAGCGCGAGGAAATGCGCCAACGCCAGCGTGATCGTCGTCTTGCCGACCCCGCCCTTCAGGTTGATGATGCTCGTCACGTACGCCATCGGACATTACCTTCCACAAGACCAACCTGATAAAGGACAAGCATGTTGTCGTGATCCCTACGCCGAGCGCGCCGTCAAGAGCCGCTGGCGCACGCGTAGCCGCTCGTCGTACCAGCGCAGCCGCTGCCCCAGCGTCAGCCCGCCCAGCGGCGCCTCGAAGCGCAGATCAGGCGCGGCGCGTGCGAGCAACTCCACCACCCGCTGGCTTGCCAGCGCCGCGAAACGCGCCTCTCCGGACCGCTGCGCCGCCATCTCCCGCAGCGCCTGCCCGATCACCTCCGCCCACGCCAGACGCTCCTCAGCGGGCAGATCATCCAGCGAAGCCGCCGTCGCGCCGATCACCTGCTGCGGCGCGAGCAGCGGCCTCCCCGGACAGAGCACGACCCATTCATCGAACGCGCGCTCGCAATAGTCGCGCGCCCGCCGGAAGAGCGGCGAGCGGTCGAACTGCTGCGCCGCCGGATAGACGCCGTCGCGCTGCATGCGTGAGGCCGCTATCAGTCCAATCGCCGTCACGAGGGGCAGCCTACTCTAGTCCAGGCGACAAGGTGGGTCAGCAGCAGGCGGGGGAAATGCCTGCGCCGGAAACGCCGGGAACCTGTTCCCTATCGTGACACAAGCGAGCGCACGCGGCAACGCCAATGGCCCAATCAGGCGATGTGATACCGCGTTTCGTTTGACTGACCATGCTTATCATGTCCACCCAAAAACATGGATACCGCGAGCAATCATCTGTGGCTATCAAACTTTCAGAAAACAACGGCAGTGTGATACGCTGAGGCAAGCACGGGCTGGCGCTGGCGACGACTGGAGGGCTACCATGGCGACGACAATAGAGCATGCCGAGGAACGCGAGGGCGATTACTACGCCGCGCGCACGCGCGTCGGCGTTGTCGTAGCCGCGTGGAAGCGGGGAGACGCGCCGGAGCGTATCGTCGAGCAGTTTCCCAGCCTCAGTCTGGCTGATGTCAACGGCGTCATCACCTATTACCTGGATCATCGGCGCGAGATGGAGGCGCATTTCGCCCGGCTGCTTGACGAGTATGAGCACGCCCAGCGGGCGGCAAGAGATGCGGACCCGGTCTTCTACGCGGACCTTCAGCGGCGCATCGAGGCGATTCGGCGCGCATCGTCTGAAGATCCCGATCCAGTGCCCGACGCCATTGGCGAGGAGCGGCCACGGTTCCTTACCGACGAAAACTTCAACATGGATGTGACAATGGGACTACAACATCGCTGTCCGGCGATGAGTATCCTGACGGCTCAAGAAGCGGACCTCCTACATGCTGAGGACCCAGACGTGCTTCAGGCTACCCAGCGGCTTGATCGCATTTTGCTCAGCCACGATACCCATACCATGACGGATCACTTCTACACCTTGCTCGCGCAACAGCCCGCAGGCGCCCCATTGCCCAGGGCTATTGCTCATCGCGCAAGAAGCGCCGATTGGGAAGGCATCGAGTGGGTGGCGGAGGTGTGGATCGCCAGTCAGCATGGGGAGTGGCGCGATCAAAGTTCAGTTTCTGCCGGTGTAATGGCGCAGACTCATCTTCGCAGACCGTGCTTACCCTGCTCATCCAAAAACATGAGCAGGGTGGACATGGCGCACTGTATGATGGCCTTAAGGACCGGAATCCGTATCACGTCCCGCCGTTCACGAGGCGCCGGTAGCGGCCCTCCATTATCATAGCCAGGCACACTAATCTGCAATTCCCACCGCTGGCCGTCATGCGCCTGTGTGTACTCATGCTTGACCGGATACATGAGGACATGCGCCCCGATGGCCCGCAGGAGTGTCCGCTTCTGCTCTCGCGTTGGGACCAGCACCCCAGTCTGGTAGGCTATCCGCGCCCAGGTGCCATCTTCCGCCTTTTCCTCTATAAAATCGTGCATGTCTTGAGCCATGCGGCGTACCTCCGCGCTGGCGGGGTCCGCGAAGCTGATTGCCGCCGCTATATCGTCTATGTACTTCTGTAGCTTGTCCTCTGTTCGGCCAGTCTCTATTCTGGCGCGTCTCAAGCCCGCTAATCTGGCGCTTCAACTCCTTGTACCGCTGGCCATAGACGGCTGCCAGGTCGTCGTCTTGCTTGGCTGTCATCCTGCGTGAGACCGTCTCAAGCTCCTTGCGGGCCGCTTCCAACTCAGCAGCTATCGCACCCTCGCGCCTATTCGCCTCAGCCAGCTTTGCCTGTGCGTCTCGCCGGGGAGCGGATAGCATCTCTTGGAAGGTCTCAGTATCTCGCGCCATCTCGGAGACTTGCGCCCATACCAGGTCATCTACCTCGCTCGCACGCAGCATCCAGCTACCACCGGGGCAAGGAGTCTGAAGCGGTCCTGCCCGGTTTGCGCGCTGTGTGCAGATGTAGCCCTTTTCTCCGCTGCTGTGATGCTCTAGGGAGGTAACGCGACCGCCGCAGACACCGCAGATACCGATACCGTTCAACAGCAGCGGCTTATCCTGCTCGTCTGGCCCCGGCGCTGGGGAGAGTGTCCGGTCTCTCACAGCCACCTGTACCGCACCCATTGCGCTTCTGAGACGATAGCCGGAACGAGTCCAGGCAACTCTACGCGGCGTTCGTCGGATGCGTCAAGCTCGCGCGGGATGTACTTGCCGTTTTTGTTCTTGACCGTCGTGTAGCGATAGGCTGCGTAGCGTCCGCAATAGGCCGGGTTCGCAATGAGGTAGGTGATTGACTGCCGACGCCAGTTTCCCTGAGAGACGATCTCGCTTCTTTTCTGGCCATAGCCCCTGCGAGTCCAGGTACAGCATGGCGTCAGCACCCCCATCTCATTGAGCGTCTTGGCGACGCCATGAAGGGACATGCCATCATCGATTGACTGGTAGATGAATCGGACTATGGGCGCGACTTCTTCATTGATCGCCAGCCCCTCCTTGTTCTCACCAGTGAACACATAGCCATACGGCGGGGTGGGGCCTGGCTTGATGCGCCCGTGCTCTACTTGCGTTCTCATGTTACCGTGCAGCCTGTCTCGAATAGTAATGCGCTCCTGCTCTGCTTTCCAGCCAAGGATACCTAGAATCAGCCTGCCAGTCGGTGTATTGTCGAATGGTCCTTCAGTGACGGATACGATTTGCGCCCCGGCGTCTTGGCATTCGCGCGCGGCAATCATGAGGTCAGTCTGATCTCTGAACAGGCGATCTACCATCCACGTCAGGAGTACGTCCGCCTGCCCGCCGCGCAGGAGCGCACGTACCTCTTGGAACCCTGGCCGTACGTCAATGGTATCGAAGCCGGTCATGGTGTCGTAGCGGAGCCCCCGGCCACTTCCCACCCGTCCCGCTCGGCATACTTCCGGCACTCAGCTTCTTGTAGCGCTAATGACGTGCGCTCCTCGGTGGCTTGCTTCTCGCTGGACACCCTCAGATAGATGACGGCCCGTCGCACATCTCGTGTGCTCCCCTCGCGTCTAGTCGAACATTATCGCGGCATACCAAACGTACCAGACGGCGGGCAAGCTGTCAAGGTCACGCGGTATGCTGTGCAGAGGTCACTGGGCAGGGCCGCGCCCATAGTCGATATTGGACCGTCTGATCTGGACTGTACACCCACTGATATATACCACTTTGTGAGACAGTAATGCCTTCTACGGACCACAAGCCCTGAATAATTCCGGCCTCACACCTCACCACCCCCACTAGAAAATACTTTGATAATCGAAATAAATGACTACTTTACTCCGTGTAACCTGGGCAGGAATAGGGGTTAATCCTCGGTTGGGTCGTGGTGTAGTAGCTGTTCCCGCGTGATGTCAAGCGCGGCGCAGAGGCGGTCTATTGACTTCACACCAGCCAGTGACTTCCCACTCTCAATGCGCGATAGCAGGCTCAAGGCAATACCAGACTTCTCCGATAGCTCAGTGACCCCCAACCCCCGATGCCGACGCCACGCGCGCAGATGTGGGAGCGGCCATCCCCTCGCACGCGGCATTAGTCGCCTCCCATCCTTGCTTGGAAGTGTACCACTTGACTTTTATTTGACTTTTTCCGTACACTGGGAGGGCGCGTCTTGGTCAGTCTTAAGTGGGGGGTGAACTGGGCGAGGGGTCTCAGGAACCACCACACGACACCACACGGAGGGTCAAGAACGATCCCAAATAGGTCAAGATCAGGTCAGGCCGGGTCACGGATAGGTCACAAGCACAAGGAGAATGATCGAATGGCAACCAAGTTGGGCCGGAAGCCGAATTGGACATCCCCGCGCGCGAGGGAGTTGTGGCGTAGCGCGTTCAATGCAGGTCAGCGAGTGAGCAAGAAGGGGCTGGACTACCGCGCCGCTCTCGCGCTGGGTCATCAGAAGGCAGTCAAGAAACGGCTGCTCGGCCCAGAGTACGAAGCGTGGATGTACACGTATGCGGGGGCGATGATGGGGTGAGCGCCGGGGGCTGTCCGGGTGACTGGGCAGCCCCCCTTGGTGTCCTGTGCAACGAGTTTCCAGCCGTACTTCCGTTTTCGTGTGGGCCAAAAAGAATGGGGTTACACGGAGTAGTGCGCCCTTGGGCCAGTCCTGTGCAACGAGTTTTCTTCATCTCCGCAAAACTGCT
The DNA here is from genome assembly GCA_963733745.1 of uncultured bacterium. GTDB lineage: Bacteria > Chloroflexota > Ktedonobacteria > Ktedonobacterales > JADMIN01 > DASWAC01. Next base: position 28,454 of record CAVTFE010000046.1, on the reverse strand, counting down.
TGCAAAAAGTGTGAAAAACACCCCTCGGTTGTGGTATACTATCTATAGAGAATAAAAACTGCTCTGCAAATTCGCAAGCATCCACGCAACATTTAGCCTCGAATGTGGTAAACCTATAATAGAGGGTGGTTACTCTCACACAACGCACGGATAGGGGGTGAGGCATATGGAGCGCAAGCAGCGGCAGAGCGTGGGCGACCTGATGACGATTCAGGGAGCCGCGCAGGCGTTGGGACTGAGCTACTGGCAGGCGTATCGGCTGGTCCAGAAGCGAGAAGTGCCGACGATCAAGATCGGGCAGACACTGCTCGTTCGGTTGAGTGACGTTGAGATTGCAGCGCGATAGGAGGCGCAGAGATGAAAGACATTGAGTGCGAAGTGATGAAGTGCGGCCCGCAGGTGCCTGAGCTACGCATCGGCGAGATACCGCCAGACGACCAGGTGTTCTTCACGCAGGACAGGCGGGTGGCAGACCTGCTAGCCGCGCGTGGGGTGGCGCTGAAGGCTGCCATCTGACCGACCGGGGCACATGGACCCTGCTTATGCGTTTGAAGAGGCCGAAGTCCGCAAGGCGCTGCGTGGCGCGGAGCAGGAAGCAGCCCTACGCGACATGGTAGACGGTACCGACATGCGCCGGGCAGGATTGCGGACACTGAGATTAGGGCCGGGTGTGATTTTCAGCTCGGTTTAGGAGAAAAGCAGATGAACAAGGAGCAACTCCTGTGCTGGTCGATGTGGGCGGTGGCCTATGCCATCGTGTCCGGTGTTTCCATCGCGGGGAACCAGCCGGGGCAGCGCGGGGACGGGTTGGCTGGTGGCTGGACAATGCCGACGGCCAAGCACAGGCGGCACTAGACGATTGGCGCGCAGGCGTGGCGATTGTGAACGCGCGGGCGCTACTGGATGCCCATTTTAGCCTGATGGATGAAGTACGCCGTAGTGCGTAAAGAGAGCGAAGAGAGCAAGATGCAGACGAGTAAGGACGCTAGCGCGGGGCGGGGGACCCCGGCGGCTGGCGATAGGACGCGATGGGGCGCGCAGACGCCGGGAGGGTTGAAGGAGATGGGGCCGCAAGAACAGTTGATTGAGGGCGTGCTGCCTGCCAAGGGAACGGGGCTAGTGTACGCGGCGTCGGGGGCGTGTAAGACGTTCCTGGTCCTCGACATGTCGGCGGCGATTGTGACAGGCACGGACTGGCACGGGCACGCGGTCAAGCGGCCCGGCGCGGTCGTCTACGTGGCGACTGAAGGGTACAGCGGACTGGGCGCACGTCTCGCCGCATGGGAGAAGCAGACCGGGCTATCCCTGGCCGATGCACCGTTGTACTTCATCCGGGAGCCGGTAGACCTCCTGAAGGATGCGGAGGAGTTCGCAGCCTACCTCAAGGAGAACTACCCCGATGCGCGCCTGATCGTCTTCGATACCTTGTCCAAGTCCACCCGTAGCGGCAAGGACCAGAACGCCAATACGGAGATGGCCAAGGCGGTAGAGGGGGCGGAGACCATCGCGCGGGCGGTGGGCGGGTTTGCCCTAATTGTTCACCACACCACCAAGGCGGGCACGACATCACGCGGCGGTTATGCGCTGGACTGTGACACGGACGTACGCATCCGGCTTGACCGCACGCGGGAGCAAGGTGAAGGTGACGGGTGAGAAGCAGCGCGACGGAGACGACGGCTGGTACTTCACGCTGGACGTGCAGCTGGTAGACCTGGGCGAGCAGTACCCGGACGGCTCCCTAGTGCTTGTGGGCGCGTCTGAGAAGGCCGTCACGCAGGCGAAGGAGCCACGGCGGGGCAAGGACACCCCGGCGCGCAGGAGCCGTCACACAGGCGAGGGTGTACACGGAGGTGGGCAAGTCGGGGCGTCCGATTAGCCCGGCGGATATTCGCAAGGCGGTGGGCGGCTCCCGGCAGACCATCCACAACCACCTGACGCGCATGTGCGAGGACGGGCGGCTGGTGAACGTCGGCGGGAAGTATTGCCTTGCCCCGTCCCAGAATGTGTACGCCGCCTAGCGCCAATGTGTACACATGTGTACGCCGGGGCCATGAGTCCGGGATTCAAGCGGGGTAAAACGTACACATTCGGCGTACACATTCCCCCCATACTCCCCCCTAGCGTACACATACAGGTGGCGTCGCGTCCCCGCCGCTTGCCCCTTGTCGCGTCGGAGTCCCTTCCCACCTCCCAGGTGATCGGGAGCTCACTCGCTCCGTTCTGTTTCGGGCCGCAACGCGGTTGGTGGGTCCCTGCCCACCGGTTTCGCGTTCGTGCCCAGTGTGGTGGAGATTTATGCAGACACTCCGATGACTACGGGGGTGCTGGCGCATCCCCGCGCAGAGCCGCCCCAGGCGGCGGGGCTGTGCACGGTCACCCATGCCAGCCTTGTCATCGGGTCTGTTTCTCCGAGAGTCTCACACGCAGATTGACACGACATCGGGGGTGCTGGCGCATCCCCGAAGGGGAGGAGCCATGTCGAGTCGCGGGGGTGCGAGGGGGCGCGTAGTCCCCTATGAGTCAATCTTGAAAACCAACAGAACACACGTCGCCCCAGCCGAGCGCAAAGCTGGCGAGGCAGGGCGCGACCCCACAAGCCACGGATGGCGAGTGGGCACATCGGACGTGCAGCCGGGCTTTGGGGAACGGTACTCCCTCGGCCCGTTCAGAGTCCCAGCGGGGAGGCTCTTACTGCACGCCAGGCAGTATATCCCAGAGTAATCAACCAGTCAACAAGGAAACAACCACAGTGGAAAACAAAGACCGACAGTTCATCACCGAACGCCTCGCCGCCGGGGACAAGCACGATTCCATCGCACACGCTCTCCTGATGCGCCGGGCATTGGAGGAAGTGGAGCAGGTAGCCAACTGGATAGCAGGCGCGGAACACAGTGCGGCGCTGATCCAGCAGTACATTTACTACACCGTTCTTGGCCCGCAGCCGGAGCTGGTCCTGGTCCGCGATGAGGGAGGGGTGGAACTCTGGCAGCGTCAGGGCAGGCAGCAGTACAAGGTGCTGGTCAAGGACTACCCCCAGTTCTGCCGAGACATGAAGCTCAACTACAAGGAGATGGAAGCAGTGGCCACCGGCAGCCAGTACGAGTACAAGGGCTGGATCAGCGCCGGTAACTCTGGCTTTCACTACGACCAGACACGCGCCGCGCCACCGCCACCCACTCCCCGCGCCCTGGCCGACGCTGAGGCCGACCGCGACCAAGCCAAACGCACGCCGAAGGTGAAGCAGATGAGCGCTTACACCCCATCACCTGACCCGATTACCTACATGCCGACGCGCTGAGAGCCGATTCTGGCGGGTCTGTGGGCTGGGTGGCATCCTTCCCTCGTCAGATTTGGCCCTCAATCGCGCACAGAAGCATATCGCCTGTTTGCTCGCCCCCGATTGGCCTATTAGGCCGGTTGGGGGCTTTTCTTTGCTCTGCTGCTGGCGAGGGGAGTAGAATGTAGGGTCACACAAGGTGGCATACAGTAAAGGAGAGGGTGCGATGGCTGACGAGAAGCCAGTGTGGGAGCACAAGATCGAGTTCGCGGAGACGTACATGGATACGCAGAAGGTGACTGCGCGAGTGAGCATCGCAGCTTGGCTCGACAACGAGTCCACTCAAGAGTGGGAGCTTGTTTCAGTGGCTCCCTCCCCTCCAGATGGGGCGCTGGCCTATTACTTCAGGCGTCCGTATAAGGCTACCGAACAAGGCTGAAACTCAACCGGGTTTCGTTTTTAGAGGCAAGCACCCTCGCACTCCGCCCGCTTGCCTGCCGCCATTCCTCCCAGAATTAGCACTCAAGCCCACGGACTGCCAAGAAGTAGGCCAGATGTCAACCAGAAGTAGGTACTAGATCACACAGTTGTCACACAGACGCCATACAGATCGTGTATACTACTGACGTTCATTGCAGTTCGCTGCGCTTCACCATAACTCGGTGGAATTCGCTGTGACTGCCCGGACAAGGTGAACCGCCCAGGAGTCCTCACCTCCCGAACGGCCCACCCGGAGAGTTATTCGCCCCAGAGGCGGTGCGCTAGCCGAATTGCGACCAGCCCGGCGCACACGTCCCTGAAGAACACTACAAGGACAACAGCCACGTCCCCCCATTGGGGTGTGGAAAATACGGACATCGGGGTTTCTTTCCTCCCTTCTGGGCACTGGAACCCCGGTTTGTTGTGCCCGGCATCTTCGGGCGTATCAACAGGTTACAATATTCGTTCCCCGTCTCCAAACAGCGCGCTCCCTGGTCCTATTACCTGAGATTCAAAACTGGGTGCGTTTTTAGAGGCAAGTACCCACGCCCCCCGCATGCTTGCCTGAGGACCGAAGCAAAGGGTACCCTCCCTAGGGGGTGGGCGTGCGTTTTGCCAACACGCTGCACACTGGCCCACCGCACATCACACACGGCTCACCCTTTTGCCTACCTCACATACCACTACCACCACCCCCGCCCCCGCCCGCCCCGGCTCTCTCTCTCTCTCTCTTCATCACCCACACACATCATACCCTCTTCGACCATCTACGCCACACCCGCCCACCTGCCCACCTATACCAGACGGCCACGCATACCGCATGCTTTCCACAGAACGTGCCCGGCCCGCCTAGCAAGCCGCCACCCCCGGTAAGTTACACGCCTGAGCCTGAGACCGCCCCCGCCAAGTAGCGCGCATCTCCTAGTGGCCCGCATCCCCAGTGACCCCCGCATGACACACACGCCATAGTAGACCGCACCAAGTAGCCATGCCGGTAGACGATACTTCACCTGACCCCGCGCCACCCCGCGCTACATCCCTCGGTATGATCGGCCCAAGACGCGCACCCCACCCGCCTATATCCCCCGCCACTAGCGCCGCCCCTCGTAGCCCGCCCCGGTTGTGAGCGGCCCCGCTTCCCTGAGTGCGCCGCCCCAGTCACGCCAGTAGCACAACCGCCCCCCGGCTATGAGCGCCACCCTCGTGCAGTCTCACTCCAGCCCCGCATACGACGCGCTGAGAGGGTCAACACGCCGTCTTGGGTGGCCGCGTGGTATCGCTACACCCCCGCCCGTAGAATCGCCTGTGAGTGCCACGTTTTGACCCTCCAGCCACGCGCACAGGTCCCGACGCACCCCGGCCACGTCTGGCCCCGCGCATAAGGAAAGCCCCCGGCCCGTCTGGACCAGGGGCAAGGGGGAGGGGGGCTGCTATACTCGTTTGCGGCCCTTCGCGCGTTGGAAGTCGACATAGGTGTGTGTGCTTATTGCCTTGTAGCGCCCCGCGTACCAGCGGATCGCGCCCGGCGTACTCGGCATGGCTCCACGTCAGCGGCGAGACCGAGAGCGGCGCGCCAGCTGTAGGGGTCGAGTCTGCTCCGCCAGCACGCCGCTTGGCAAGCGCGTGGTTGAGCGACCCAGCGCCAGCCAGGACTGAGCGCAGTCGTGCAGCTCATCCGAGCGTGTTCGGCCACCGCGATCTGGTACTCGGCAAGCCAGCACGCGCAGATGAACCACGGGTTGCCAGGAACGTTGGCTCGATGTCCTTGCTGACCTGGTGGTAGTAGTCGTTCTCGTAGCGCGCCACGCCCCCGATCATCCGTCTTGCACCAGTCAGGCGATCTTCGCAGCGCGCTTGCATGGTGCGCTCGCACGCTGCTCGTCGGTCAGCCTCGAACATGCCCAAACTGGAAGAGTCCCGTCAGGGCGTGCGTCAATCACCATATCGCGCGTGCCATGACTGCCGTCGTGGCTGCACGTAGATCATGCGCACGAAGCGCCCAGTCGGCGTCGCTGCCACAGATATTGCCTCCGTCGCCGTCCTGTGATCTCAGCTCGCCGCCTCGGCGTATACGCCAGCCGACGAATCTGCGTTCTCGCCGAAGGCCTGAGCGAAGTTGCGCCGCCGCTGCCAAGCCCGGCGTAGACCGGCTGCGACCGTGCACGAATGGATGCCGCGGCGCTCTTCCCACAGATCCCATGACGGCGCATGGCAGCCTGGTGGTAGGGCTCGCGGATAGCGGACCATGAAGTCGCCCGCGGCCTTGCACCAGCGGACGGTAGAGTGGGCGGATGAACTCGACCTCGTGGAAAGATGCTGTAGTGCTGCCAGAGCGCGTAGACGACCAGCGCGGTCTCGTCCTCCTGGATCGGCAGCTGCGAGTCGCCCTGCGCGTCCATCCAGCGGATGCCAGCTGACTGCCGAGCGTGCCAGCTCGGCGTGTACTTGTGCAGGAGGTAGCCGTCGTCGGTGACGTCTCGCAGCGCAGAAGTGGAAGAACGTCGCTTGGTCACGTCGCCATAGCCAGCGTGGCTCGAGCACGTTCGCCACCAGCGCGCCGTCGCGCGGCCACATGTAGGCATAGCTGTCGCGCGCGAAGCTCCATACATCGCCATCGGTGGCGGCAATGATCGCACCGTCGTCGTCGATTTGCGTGCGCATGATCGAGCAGGCTGCGCTGATAGAGGTCGATCAGCGGTCATGCGGCAGGTCGCCGAGTGTCCAACGTGCTTCGTCTGCACAGCCAGAGTCAGCCAGTAGTTGCGTGGTGCGTGTGAGGAAACTCTCGGGCCCGCGTCGTGAGCACGAGTTCGGTGCAGATCATGTGCCTTGCGTCGGCAGTCTGCGCGCCGACGGCAAGCCAGGTGGTAGCAGAGACGACTCCATGGCCCGGCGCCGAGCGAGCCGAGGTGGAACGCCGCGGCAGCTATCCACCGACCCCTGCGTGATTGGATTGCCACTGCAACTCGCCATCCTCGGCGTCGCGCCACGTCCCCTGCTGTGCCGTCGATCTCCTTGTTGCCGGTCGCCCACTGGCGCCATGCCGGCTCCGCCAGGCCGCGCTACGCTCTGCGGTCGAGACCTGCGTCCGCATCGCCCACCAGTCCATCCACGAGCAGGTACGCAATGGTCCTTATACGCGATGAGGACCCGCAACGCTCGGGATCATAAATAGACGGTGTTGCCGCCCTCGCTCTCGCCACATGTGCCAATCGTAGTGGAACGAACAGGCGGACCTCGCGCGCGACGGTCGGCATGATTGGTCACGCGCACACTGGCGGATCAAAACATCACGGTCGAAATCCACCGTATCAGCAGCAAGTCTAGCGTCAGATCTGCAGACGCTCGGATGCCGTCAGCGTCACCGCCGTCACCAGCGTATCGTCCTCGTAGCGCATCTGCGCGCTGCCCACTCCGCGATCGCTCGAGCCAGGCGAACTGCGCCATCTACCCAGACGCCTGAAATCGGTTGACGTGCCCTTGCGTCTGGTTGCGCTCGCCGACGTGCGGCCAGTAGATGTCGCGCAGATCGTAGTTGGCGTCGAAGTTGACGAGCATCCGGCCATTGGCAAGCGGCAGATCGCGCGGCATAGCGTCCCTCCACACCACTTCATCAGCGCGGTGATGGTATATGGCTATATTATGCCGCACGCCGCTTGTCGCGCGCCTTCCAGCGCGATACGATAGGGACGCGCCACATGGGAAGCAAAGCAAGTCCGATACCCGCAGCCTTTCGCAGGGAGCAGCCATTCATGAGCGTCGAAACAACACCTGGCGCAGCGACCAGAGCCATCATTCACCTGCGTGGCTACTATGCGCTGCTCGCAGGCGCGCTGCTGCTCTTCATTGTTCCGCTCTACCAGTTGACAAGATACTCGCCCCCACTGGTTACACCGACGCCCTCGCGCCTGCCGCCGATCACCGCGACTTCGCGCCGCTGCTGGCCTGGCTTGTCAATCATACTGCCGCCAGTAGAGGCTACCGTTTGCTACAACTCGCACCCTTCTTGATCGCGCTGACCTTCCCGCGCGCTGTTGCGCTGCTCACTGGCATGACAAATAGCCGGCGACAGCTCACCATGATCTGGGCGGGCAGGATCGGCTACGCCCTCTTCGCGCTGGCCCTCATTCTCGGCCTCCTCACCAGCGGTGGTTCCGCAGCGGCATATGCGAGCGCCACCACTGACGCTCAGCGCGCCGCCGTCGCGGCATCCTATGCCAACGCCTTCGCCATCGAGACGCTGCTCTCCCATGTCGCGGGCGGGCTGCTCGTCGCGCTCTTCCTCGCGCTCGCCAGCCACGAACTGCGCCTTGTGCATCCAATTCCCGCCGCGTTCCGCCTCTTCGGCTATTTCGTCGCGGCGCTGCTGATCGTGACGGCGCTCTTCTATGCGCTTGCCCCCGGCCAGGTCGAGACGCCTACCTCAACCGTGACCCTTTTCGGCCTGGCGCTCTGGTTTATCGGTCTTGGCGTCGTCTTCCTCCGCCAGACCAGCCCCGACGCGCCTGCGGAAACGCAACCGTCAAGTAACACCTAACGCTGGAGGTAGAAGATGTGGTCAAGGCAGAGATTCCAGCAGCTGAGGTGGAGTATCTTTGCGGGCGTCGCGGTCCTCGTGACGCTGGCTGTTTTTTCTGTGGCTCACTCAGTTTCTGGCGCGCAACGAGCGGCCATTCCCACGGCGACCGCCTCCGACCTTGTTCCCAATCCGGTCCAGCGCACGCCTGGCGTGGGGCCTGTCTATCCCTATCCGCCAGGTGCCCCAGCTATTCCAGTGAAGTCGGCCATCGGCGCTGGACCTAACTTCACCGTTGCCGATGTAACGGCGTATGTCTCCACCCATCTCATGGCAAATCAAACGCCGGGCGCTGCGCCAAATCAGTTAGTGCGCGCCGAGTTTCCTGACAGCTACAGAGGTGTCGCAGCGGTTTCATGACATGTATGTCGCCCCCCTGAGGCGCTGCTGTGTCTCGCCTACGTTGATAGATTTCGCAGTCGCGGCCCGAGGCACGACAGGTCGATGTGTGACCGCTCACTTCACCGATGGGTGGCAGCTCTTCGACGCTGTCACGGGGATCTGCTCGCTGAGTCACCATAGCCGCGGAGGCGCTGATATTGCCGCTGGCGTTCCTCGTGATGGCGCAGCGGCGTCGATAGCTGCGGCAAGCGAGTGGGTCGGCACGTGTGCCGGCGCCCCGCCTGCCCTGCGGCGCGGAGCCGAGCGCGCGATCATCTTCCGCGACATCTCTTGCCGCCGCATGCGCCCCCAGCGAAGCGCCGCGTCTGGTCGCCATCCTGAACTGGCCGTCACGCGCCCACTTCACCAGCTTCGGCATCTTGATGCTGCAGAAAGTAAGTTCGGCGCAACGAATCGCGACGGAAAAACGAACCGCGCATAGGCGGCTTCAACGCGCGCCCGAGCCGAGATGATCGGCCACGTCGTTGGTCAACTCGTCGGCGCTCAATCCGCATCAACTCGATGGCGCGCGATTGCAGGGCGGTCGCCTCCTGGATGATCTCGTCAGTGAGAGAGCGCGTCGCGGCAAGGAATTCGACGAAGCCTGTCGTTTTGCTCGTCTTCCTCGGATCTCCCCGGTGAATCCTCGGCTGTCGAAAGCGATACGCCGGAAATCAGGTGTACGGATCAGCCAGACGGCCTGATCTCGATGACTCAGCAGCGGCGCGACCAGTCGGGGCAGCAACCTGAACCCCTCGACCAGAATTTGTTGCTGCTTGGTCACGCCAGCAGATCTTCCACGATCGACTCGGATCCTCGCCAGCAAACCAGTCGAATGTCTTGAACATCACCTGCGGCGAGCGGTTTGCCCACCTCTCATCCATGTCCATGGCGATGAAGGCATCGAGCAGCGGCACATCAGCGGGATTGGAGCGGCGGGCATCGTCCGCCATCACGGCGTCAGAACTGTAGAGATAAAGCCCATGATTCGCCGCGATTGACGAGCGATGATTGATTTGCCAGCCGCGTCTTCCTCCGCCGATCCAGCGGACATCGCTCAGCCGAACCTTCAATTGCTCAGGATCGAGCGGACTTCCCCACATGTATCACGTCACTGCGCCGTGCGGGCGATGAAATCCAGCATAATCCGCGCCAACTCAGCGCCTTTCTCCTCCTGGATGAAGTGTCCCGCGCCCTCCAGCATCACATGCGGCTGCCCCTGCGCGCCGGGAATCGCCGCCTGCAGCGCCTCGTAGCCGCCGCGTGTGATCGGATCGGAGTCTCCGAACGCGCAGAGGAACGGCTTGCGCCACTGCCCCAACACCTCCCATGCCTTGCGGTTCGGTATAGTTGTGGGATCGTCTGGCGTCACCGGCACAAGCGTCGGAAAGTGTCGCGCGCCGGCTAGGTATGAGTCATTCGGGAACGGCGCATTGTACGCCGCCACCACCTCATCGCTCAATGGCAAGACCGTCCCGCGCTGGATGATCTCGCCCGCATTGAACTCTGCCATCTCCTGCGACGCCTGCCGCCAGCGCAGGAACGCCTTGCCCGCCGGAATGTCTCCCGTCGGCAGGAAGGTGTTCGATGCGACAACACGCGCGAAGCGATCCTCATGCTCAGCGGCGAGGCGCAGCCCGATCAGCCCGCCCCAGTCCTGACAGAAGAGCGTCACGTCGCGCAGATCCAGTCCCAGCAGGACGCCGCGCATCCAGTCCACGTGCCGCTGATAGGTGTAGTCCTCGCGGCTGGCGGGCTTATCCGAGCGCCCAAACCCCACGAGGTCTGGCGCGATGACACGATGCCCTGCGGCGGCCAACAGTGGGATCATCGTGCGGTAGAGGTACGACCACGACGGCTCACCATGCAGCAGCAAAACCGGCGCGCCTGCCGCATCGCCCTCATCCACATAGTGAACGCGCACGCCATCCACAACGAGATAGTGTGGCGCGAAGGCATAGCCTGGGAGGTTGGCGAATCGCTCATCTGGCGTGCGTAACAACTCCATCGCTCGGCCTCCCCAACTGATACCGAATCCATTTCGACCATTGCCGTTCATGCGGACTTTAGTCCGCACCGTACCGTGCTCCGGCACTTTAGTGCCAAGAGGATGTGCCTGAACTGGTATGATACGGCGACGGCGGATTCATGAAGAACCCGCCGCCTGAACAAGAAACCGAACGTGATACTACCGCGCCCGCGCGCGCTCGTAGCGCTTGGCGACCTCGTCCCAATTGACGACATTCCACCATGCGGCCAGATACTCCGGTCGGCGGTTCTGATACTTGAGGTAGTAGGCGTGCTCCCACACGTCGTTGCCCAGCACCGGATACTGCCCATCCATCAGCGGGCTATCCTGGTTCGCGGTCGAAATGACCTGCAACGCGCCACCCTGCGCGACGACCAGCCACGCCCAGCCGGAGCCGAAGCGCTTCGTGCCAGCGTCGTTGAACTGCGTCTTGAAGGCGTCGAACGAGCCAAACGCCTGGTTGATGGCGCTGGCGAGGTCGCCCGTCGGCTCTTTGGCGCCACCCGGCGTCATGATCTCCCAGAACATCGTGTGGTTCACGTGCCCGCCGCCGTTGTTGCGCACCGCCGTGCGGATGTTCTCCGGGACCTCGTTGATACGGCGGACCAGATCCTCGATGGAGAGGTTAGCGAGCGCGTCCTGTCCTTGCAGCGCGTTGTTGAGGTTCGTTACGTAGGCCTGATGGTGCTTGTCGTGATGCAGATGCATCGTCTCTTCGTCAATGGTCGGCTCGAGCGCGTTGTAGGCATAGGGTAGTGGGGGAAGCTCAAACGGCATGACATGGTCTCCTTACGCTTGGGAAAAGGCGCTCGCGCGCGGAGACACCCTCCGCGTTGAGGTTCGGCGCCGTCGTACTCAAGATAGTCCGCGTAACGGGGGCAATGTCAAGGCGCTCGCCAGGAACACCGCTATGATGTTCTCGCGACTCATAAAGAAAGGTCGAGCGCTGCCGACTTAGCACAGCCAGTCGCGCGTATTCGTCTTCTTGCGTGCGCTGCGCTTCGGGCGCTGTTCGACGTTGAGGAAGGCTGATGGATTCGGCTCACGCTTGGAATCCCCCTTGGATTCACGCTTGCGCCGCTGCGTCGGCTGCTCTGTGGCGCCTTCCTCCGTCTCGTCAGCCCACATCGAGAGCGCATCACGCATCGCTTCGCGCATACGTGTCTCGTCGTTCAGGTAGTTCATCGCTTCATCGCCCGTGGGCTGCGCATCCACCGGCTCCAGCGCGCCGGTCTGGCGGCGCTTGCTCGGAGCGGCGGGTTGAGCCGGAGCTGTATAGAAGTCTGCCAGCGCTTCGGAGTCACCACCGTAGGTCTGCACAGACACCTGTGGAGCTGGAATGTTCGTCCTTCGCGGCGCGTTCGTCATGCGTGATCCGTTGGTCGTGAGCGGCGCGCTCTGCGGCGAGGTCATCCATTGCGCGCCCGCCGAGAGCGCGCTAGGCGCCTGTGTGATTGGACGCGAGACGGTCGCGCTCCACGGTCGCCCAGCCCGCAGCGCCTCCGCCGCCTGCCGCGCCCGCGAGACCGAATCGACCGCGGCGCGGTTCTTGCCGATGGCGAAGACCTCGGTCGTCCCGACCGCCAGCGCAATACCGACCAGGCATGCGAGGAACAGGACGACGATATCCACGCCCAGCCAGCCCAAACCGCCAAGCGTGCGTGCAAACGGCGCCAGGTTCAGCCCGCCCAGATGCGACTGCGCGGCCAGCGTGCTGATGTCCCGCGGCCCCTGCGCAATCAGCGTGACGAGTCCGGCGATGGCGCCCAGGCTACAGGCGATGATTCCCGCGCGCAGCCCCGCCTCGATCTGCCGCCCGAACCAGTCCCACTCCAGCCACTTCGCCATCGCCAGGCCCGCCAGCAGCCCCACCGCGACGACGCCCACCGCAGCCGTCAGCGCCGCCATCCGACCCAGCGCAAAGATGGCGAGCGCGCCCATAGCGCCAAGAAGCAATCCGACCCGATACACGTTTGACATTGTCGGCCTTCCTGCTGGAATCTAGCGCCGCCAGCTCGTCCTGTGCAGCCTCACAGGCCCTTGGCGATCAAGATGCGCTGGACCTCGCTCGTGCCCTCGCCGATCTCGTGGGCCTTGACGTTGCGGTAGTAGCGCGAGACCGGATATTCGTCCATGAAGCCATAGCCGCCGTGAATCTGCACCGCCTGGTCCGCGGCGCGCTTGGCGGTCTCCGAGGCGAAGAGTTTCGCCATCGAGGCTTCGGTCCGAAACGCCTGTCCCTGCATGTGCCGCCATGCTGCCTTGTAATACATCAGGCGCGCGAGTTCAATCTCCATAGCCATATCGGCTACTTTGAACTGGATCGCCTGGAACTCGGCGATTGGGCGCCCAAACTGCTTCCGCTCGCGCATATACTTCAGCGACTCGTCCAGGCACGCCTGCGCCAGCCCGACACTCAGCGCCGCGATGGCGATGCGCCCCAGGTCGAGAATGTGCATGAAGTGCCCGAACCCCTCGCCCTGCTTGCCCAGCATCTGGCTGTCAGGGATCTGGCAGTCCTCAAAGGTCAGCGGGCGTGTGTCGGAGGCGCGCCAGCCCATCTTGTGATACGCCTTGCCGATAGAATAGCCCTTCGTCCCCCTTGGCACGATGAAGTTGCTGATCTCCTTGCGCCCATCCGCGCGCGTCCCCGTCGCCGCTGTGATCGTCACACCGCCAGACATCTCCGTGCCGGCGTTGGTGATGAAGTTCTTGGCCCCGTTGATTGTCCACATGCCCTTCGCCTTCTCGGCGTGCGTCTCCGTCCCGCCAGAGTCCGATCCCGCGCCTGGCTCCGTCAGCCCGAAGGACCAGAGCCGTTCGCCGCGCGCCAGCGGCGGTAGATACGTCTGCTTCTGCTCCTCGCTGCCAAAAAGGTAAAACGGCGTCGCGCCCAACGACGTGTGCGCCTCCATCGTGATGCCCACCGAAGCATCGCCGCGCCCAATCTCCTCCAACGCGAGACAGTATGTCAGGTAATCCGCGCCCGCGCCGCCGTACTCTTCCGGAAACGGCAGGCCGAGCAGCCCCAACTCCGCCATCTTGCGCACGATCTCGTACGGGAACTCGCCGGTCCGGTCCATCTCCTCCGCGCGCGGCTTGATCTCTTCCTCGGCGAACCCCCTGCACATCTTTTGAATCATTTGCTGTTCGTCGTTGAACGTGAAATCCACGGTCTGGCTCCTCATCGTCGAGCGCCCGCGTGGCGAGGGAACTTTATGCGCCACCATACGCGCTGCGTCTGATTATCTCCGCGCCGGATTATACCACTCGCCGCCATCCGAGCCAGCCTCCGAGCCAGCCTCCGAGCCAGCCCCCGAGCCAGTCTTTGCGGCGCAGGGCGCACATGGTCCTATACGGAAGCGGGTACACATCAGGGAGCGTGCTATACTGCTGCCTAACGCTTAGGTAGCGAATGGCCCAGAATGTAGGCAAGGTTGGACTTCAGCCGATACGGCGCGCTCCAGCGGTCGAAGGGCCAGGAGCGTCATATAGCTCTACCACCCTTCATTCTCCACCATAGGCGGACGCGCGATGAGTCAACGCCGTCAAGATGATGAGACCAGCGGCGCCATCTTGCTTGTCGACGCCACTCCCTCTGCGCCGACACTGGCCGCCGTATTGCGCCACGATGGCTACACTGTGCGCCGCGTCGCCTCCCCACAAGAGGCGCAGGACGCGCTCAAGCGCGCCCAGTTCGACCTTACATTGGTTGATATGCCCGAAGAGAGCGCAGCGGCGCGCGCGCTGCTGGCCCGCCTGCGCAATATGGATTCGGCGCCGATCTGTATCGTCCTGGGGCGCTACGCCAGCCTCGACACCGCGCTCGACGCCCTACGCGCAGGAGCCTATGACTATCTCCTTGAGCCAATCGACATCGAGGAGTTGCGCCTCACGCTCAGGCACGCGCTGGAGCGCCGCCGCCTCCAGCAAGAGCTGGCCGCGCGTGTCAGCGAACTGGAAGCGGCGCATGCGCAACTCAGCGACTTCAACCGCCAGCTCAACCAGCGCATCGATGACGCGACCGCCGACCTCCAGGAGAAGGTGAGCGCGCTCGACGAAGCCAATCACAAACTCGAACAAGCGCACCAGCAGCATCAGGATTTCATCGCCATGGTCGCCCACGAGATGCGCGGCCCCCTTGGCCCGATCATGAACTTCGCCGCGCTTGCCAAGCGTCCCAGCGCCACCGCTGAAAAGCGCGCGGAGTATCTCGACCTCGTCATCGACCAGGCGCAGCGTATGAGCCGGCTCGTGGACGATCTGCAAACCGCGACGCGCCTCAGCTCCGGACGCTTCACGCTGAAGACCCAGCCCACCGATCTGCGCGCCGCCATCGAGAACCTGGTCACCCAGTTCGCCACATCCCACCGCGACCGTGAGTTCCGCTTCCAGGCCGGCGATGAGCCAATCACCGCCACTGTGGACGGCGACCGCATCGCGCAGGCTGTGCGCAACCTCCTCGACAACGCCATCAAGTACACCGTCGAGGGCAGCGCCATCGAGGTCGAGGTCCACGCGAGCGACGACGCAGTGACCATCGATGTCGGCGACTATGGCGCTGGCATTCCCGAGGCGCAGATGGAGCGCATCTTCCAGGCCTACACGCAGCTCAAGCGCGAGGATGACGCATCGGGCAGCGGCCTCGGCCTCTACATCACTCGTGGCATCGTCGCGGCGCACGACGGGACGCTCACCGTGCGCAATCGCGAGGGCGCCGGCCGCCTGCGTGGCGCCATCTTTACCATCATCCTGCCGCGCTACGCCAGCGAAGACACACCACCAAATGAGACGCCTGAATCGGCGTCGGATCAGCCCTCTGCCTGAGACTGCGCCTGCTCATAGAACAACTCGCCCAGGCGCGTCAGGCGGATGACATACTCGTCGCCGGAGAACTCCATCTCCACCAGCCCCTCCTCGCTCATCGCGCGCAGGTCGTCGGTGACCAGCGGGAAGGGTCGCGTCATGCGCGCCAGATCGCTTTCCGGCAGCGCACGCCAGTCCAGCAGCGCGCGAATCACCGCGAGCTTGAGTGGGGTGTCGTCGTCGGTCGCGCGCATCGTCGTCCTCGCTCCTAACTCGACGCTGGAGCCCACGCGATGTTACGCGCCCGCGCGATCAGCGTCGCTCCCTGCTGTCCCGCCGCATAGGCGACGAGATTCGTCTGCGCCCGCGTGACGCCATTTGCATCCGTCTCCGTCTTCACGAGGTTGGTGACGACGACCGTCTGCCCATCCGGCGACCACGCTGGTGGCGCGGTCCACCCCGCCGGACCAAGCTTGTCGGCGGCGCCCTGCTCGTAGAGCGCGTCCCCGGCGAACGCAGCTTTGCCATCCTTCGAGAGCGCCAGTTGTGGATACGCGCTCAATGGCTGCGTAGCCGCATTCGACAGCAGGTTTTTGCCGCACAATCCGTCAAATGAGACGTACGAGCCGTAGTTTTGCGCCGAGCAGAAGGAAGAGGTCACCTGTCCGGATTGCGCGTCTACAGTGTCAACGCGCTGCGCGACTATTTGCGTTACTCCGGAACTGTTGCGGCGCAGCCGCCACGCGCCCGTTTCGTAATCGCCGTTGCTGCTTGCGTAAACCTTGCCCAGCGAGCCGAGCCAGGAGCCATCCCCAACCTTGTCTGGAAAGCGGTTCGCAAACTCCGACGGATTGAGCTTGCTGAGTTGATTGAGTTGATCTTCCGTGCCGAGGAAAGTCTGATAGACCGAGGCTGTCCCCACCACACCACGCGCGCCAATACCCTTCACATCCATACGTGTATAGTAGAGGTTTCCATTCACGACTTGAAGATCGCCAAACATCGTGATCGAGCTGGCGCCATTCTGACCGTTGCGGATTGGGCGCACCGTCCAGACGCGTGACCTGTCGGACATGAACAGCATGACACCATCGCCGCTTGAGTAGACCAGCGCACTCTCGCCCAGCCAGTCATAGGTGTGCCCATAAATACTGCCGGTTCCAGCGCTGTACACCGCGCAGTATTGCCCGTCGCCAGCGCAGGAGGTCGTATCCACGTAGTAGATCGGCCCAGAACTGCTGGGCGGGGAGCCAGGCGCTGGCGCGAGATCCTGCACCAGCGCGAACGCGATGTACTTGCCCCGTGGCGACCAGACGAGCGGACCCCACGCGATGTACGCCGCGTTTGAGAGCGGTATGCGGGTAATCTGCTTCGCGTTCGCCTGCCCATCCTGTCGCAGCCAGATCTGGTTGTCGTAGACGAAGGCGTAGGTTCCTCCTGGCCCGTTCGCCGCGATGGTGGGTGGATTGCTGGCGTGATCCAGCGTCGAGCCGGCCAGTCCCAGGCTATAGTTGGAGCCGCCAGAGTTACCTGCTCCGACGCCACAGGCCGCCAGCAGGCTTGTCAGAGCGAGGAGCGCGACGACCAGCAGCGCTCGTGAGAGCAGGCGCGCGTACCATCCTTGCCCGCGACCAGTCATGCCATACTCCTCGCCACCCGCCAGACGCGTGTTCCTCGCTGCGCCAATTCCATACCCGACACAGAGTACGCCACCCAGCCGCGTTGGGCAAGCCCTGTAGGAGACGCGCAGGCATTGCGCCAGCAGGCGAGTGCGCGACATAATCTCTCATACTTGATCGTGTTTTCAGATAAGATAGCGCTTGTGTAGCTGAACGCATGGATCGCGCGAGTGAATAGCGCCATATGAGGAGGCTGCAATGGATCTCGGAAGATTGTTTGGGCGTGGTGAGGCGACGGAGGTGGAGAAGCGGCCCGATGGACGCGACCGGCTGCCCCCTGGCCAGTATCACACCAAAAAGTGGCCGGTGCTGAGCTACGAGAGCACGCCGAAGTTTGATGCGGAAAAGTATCGCTTCAAGGTCTCGGGCGCCGTCGCCGAGCCACTGGAGCTGACCTGGGCGGAGCTACAGGCGCTGCCACGCACGCAGTTCATCGCCGACTTCCACTGCGTCACCACCTGGAGCCGCTATGACAACACCTGGGAGGGCGTGCATATCCGCGAGATCCTGCAGCGCGTCAAGCCGCTCGACACCGCGAAGTTTGTGATGGAGCATTCCTGGACTGGCTACACAACCAACATCCCACTGTCAGCGCTCGACGACGATGATGTCATCATCGCCTTCAACCACGACAGTGAGCCGATCGCGCCGGAGCATGGCGGCCCCGTGCGTCTGATCGTCCCCAAGCTCTACGCCTACAAGAGCGCCAAGTGGCTCAGCGGACTGGAGTTCCTCACCAGCGACAAGCCCGGCTTCTGGGAGATTCGCGGCTATAGCAACAGCGCCGATCCCTGGAAGGAAGAGCGCTACTGGTAACCCAAGTTAGCAGTAGCCTGCAAAATCACTAGTCAAGCCCAGCAATATGAGGGAAAGTTGACGAAGGGAGCTGAATTTCTTCTTCCTTTTGCTCTTACAACAAACAAGCGCCCAAGCCTACTTATCTGAGCGCTTGTTTGTTGTAAGAGCATGTTGACAAGTAGGTCGATACCTGTCGGATGCTCGACTACTTACTGGTAATTAGAGCAACTTGCAAGAAGCAAAGCCAGGCATGGGATGTGCTATACATAACGGTATGCGAGCCTATTCGACCGACCTCAAGGAACGCTTGGTGCGAGCGGTGGCTGACGGTCAGCCCATGCGAGAAGCCGCGCGCCGCTTTTGCGTGGCGGTGACCACGGTCAAACGCGCCGTGGTACAACAGCGCGAGACGGGCTCGCTGGAGCGCAAGCCCATTCCCGGCTACCCGCGCCGCATTGGACCTGAGCTGGAGGAGGTGTTGCGAGCGCGGCTGGAAGCGGCCTCGGATGCCACGGTGCTGGAGCACTGTGCCTGGTGGGCGGAGCGCTACGGGCAGCAGTTGAGCGAGGCGACGATGTGGCGGGCCATCCGGCGCCTGGGCTGGACGCAGAAACAAAAGACACTGGCAGCCAGCGAGCGCAACGAGGAGGCGCGCAGCGCCTGGCGTGAGGCCTCTGCCCAGCTTGACCCACAGCAGCTCGTCTTTGTCGACGAAAGCGGCACGAATATCTCCCCCTGACCCGCTTCTACGGCTGGGCGCCACATGACCAGCGGGCCACTGGATCGGTCCCGCGCAACCACGGCAAGAACACCACGTTAGTGGCGGCGCTCGCCCCCGACGGGCTGCACGAGCCCTGGCTGATCGAGGGAGCCATCGAGACGGAATCGTTTGTCTGCTCTATCGCGGAGCAGCTGGCGCCGACGCTGCGGCCGGGACAAATCGTCGTGCTGGATAATTTGAGTGTCCACAAGGCGGAGCGCGTTCGCCAGGCCATTGAAGCTCGCCACTGCCAGCTGCTCTTCCTGCCGCCGTACTCGCCCGACTTCACCCCCATTGAGCAGGCGTTCTCGAAGATCAAGGCTATCCTGCGCGGGCTGGGAGCCCGCACCAAGGAGGCGCTCCAGGAAGCGGTTCGTCTCGCCATTGAGGCCATTACCCGCCACGATGCAGCGGCCTGGTTCGCCCACGCCGGCTACGCTCTGCCTGCTCAAGCTCCCTGAAAGTTGCTCTTAGGGCTTTGAACGCTTACCTTCTGAGGAGGGAAGCAAGAATTTGATGGGTTGCAGGTCACTGCCCCACTCATATAGGCCAGCCAGGCGTATGTCACGCTCCCAACTTGCGGATAGTCCCACACGTAGCCAGTGGGGCTACTCGCACAAACGTAATAGCTGGCTTGGCCCTCTCCATCATTCATGTGCGTGCCGCTCGCTTGCCAAATCTCAGCTCCAAAGTCGATGGTGTAAATTGGTGCAGGAACGTATACTGTTCCAACACTGACCGTAGCACACCCAGAAGCAGGCTTGACCGTTCCCCATGACCAGTTGATGCCATTTGGATACTGCCCGGAATAGGCGCTGGTAACTGGACACCACCAGTATTCAACGTAGGCCGTGAGGCCCTGGTCAGTAGCTGACCATCCTGAAGCGCCGTTCTCGTTCTGCCTGTAACCCACTCCTTTGATGCACATGCCTCTTGGGTTGTTTGCTTTCGGCGTAATGCCGCCTGTGGCTTGACGAGTTGAACTACTCTCACAGGATACCACTGCTTGCGCGCCTGTCCCTGAGCGCGGCGCACCTGGACAAGGAAGTGTGGCTGGTGCAGGATGGCTCATAATCATGCTTTGGAGTTGGCTGACCCGCTGATGAAGTAAATCCAGCTGCTTGAGCGCCTGCGCTAAAGAGCGAGCTAATGGTAAGCAGCGCAAGGAGTGCCACTCCACCCCCGAAACATCGAAGAAATCGCATGTTGACTCTCCTCCTGTGTCTAGACACTGTTACAGTGCCTAGATTCTCTTCTCTGTAGCCTTCTCATCAGCCACAAAGTAATATGCCCGACATCCTGGCCAAAACATCGAGCCTTTAGGAGCATGCATCCCGTACTCACAGATAGGATGCTTACGCTATCTCTGTGAGCCAGGGTTACATTATCAGGCTAGCAAACCTATGTCAACACGGAAAAATGGTAATTGAAACTTCAGAGTATATGACCTTCTCTGACACTGCAATCTAGATCATTTTTCGAGCGAAAGGGCCGGTCAGGGAAACCCTGCCGGCCCGCTCTTCACACTACACATAGTTAGCTCGCCCGCCGCATGCGCTGATACTCCCCGCTGAGCTGCGAGATCAGTTCGCGCGCCTGCGCCAGTGTCAAGCCCGGCGCTGGCTCCGGCTTCCCTAGCGCCTCGCACAGCTTCGAGATGCTGCGCAACTGCTGCTCCGTCGCCATCGGCTCGGCGGTTGGCGCGTTGCGTTGCGCTGGCGCAGAGGCCGTGGCGGCTGGGACCGGACGCGCTACCGGCTCAGCCGTGCTGCGCGTACCTGTCCGCTTCCGCTCTACCGGCGCGTCCACCACGCGCTCGCCTTCATCCATCTCCGGCGCGAACGCTGTGCCATAGCCCAGCGACAGCAGCGCGCGGCCAAGCGACTTCGTGCTGGCCTTCTCGGCGAAATCGCCAAAGTCGTTGGCCGACTCCGAGCCGTACATGGTGGACTCGTTGCCCAACACGTCACGCACGTAGGTTTTGAAGTGCGCGAAGCCCGCCTCGCGGTCAAGCTCGACCAACTCCGTCTGAATTACGTATGGAACGCGCGCCAGACCGCCGCTGATGAACGCGCGCTGGTCGCGGATGAACCACAGCAGCCGGTTCTGCACGTTGAGATAGTCGCGTCCCTTGAGCTGCATGAGGTGATTGTTGGGGTCGTAGTCCGCCGCGATATGCCAGTTGGCAGGGAACTCCCGTTTGGCTCCCTGCGCCGTCGAATTCTCTGCCATGACTCTCTCCTTTGGTTGATGTAGGCCTGCAAGCCGCAGCGCCCGCTCTCCACCATTCTTTCTTGACATAGCGCTGGCGGAAATACGAGAGAACTTTTGTTCTAATATACCATGGTCCTCAGGTCCCTGCCGTCTGTGCTCTATCTGACCTACGCCGCTCCACGCGAAAAGCGGAACAGCCTGTATTCCGGCATGGGCGCGTGGCGAGCGACGTACTCGGCTCGTTCTAGCTCGATGGAGTGGTATACAGGGCCGTGACTGGCGCCGTACAATACAACACGCTACAGCGCGCCATGACCCGACGATTCTCCCACGACGACCAGCAGGATCAGCACAAGCCCCTCGCGCGACGAGGCGCATGAACAGAGGAGCGCACCCATGCACACCAAGATCACGATGCCGCAGCTTGGCGAGTCGGTGAATGAAGGCACCATCGGCCAGTGGCTGAAGCAGGAAGGCGAGACCGTCAAGAAGGATGAGGCGCTCGTCGAGATCATCACCGACAAAGTCACCGCCGAGCTGCCCTCGCCTGCCTCCGGCGTGCTGGTCAAAATCCTCGTTCAGGCCGACGAGACCGTGAAGGTCGGCGCAGAGATCGCCGAGATCGAGGAGGCCGGAGCCGCGACCAGCCCCTCTGCCACGCCTACCGCTCAGGCCAATAGCCAGCCCGCGCCAACTTCCGGCGCGCAGCCATCTGGCGCATCCATGAATGGCGGGACGAACGGCGTCTCCAATGGAGGGGTGGCATCAGGCCCCAACGGCGCCACCGCGACCGCGACGCTCACCGCCTCGGCTCCAACGCAGCAGCAAGAGCGCATGGAGCGCGTCTCGCCACTGGCGCGCCGCCTCGCGCAGGAGCATCATCTCGACCTCAACGCAATTCGTGGTACCGGCGAGGCTGGGCGTATCCGCAAGGAGGATATCGAGGCGTACCTCCAGCAGCAGTCACAGACGGCGACCGCCACGCTGCCACCAGCCCCGGTTCCCGTTCAGACGCCGCCTCCACAGCCCGCGCAGCCAGCCCCCACGATGGCCGCCACACAGCCGCCAGCGCCAAGCGCGCCACCTGCTCCACCCGTGGCCGTCAGCGGCGATGACCAGATCATCACGCCGACGCCTGCCCGCCGCGCCATCGCCGAGCACATGGTCCGCAGCAAGCACACCTCGCCGCACGCCTGGACCGCCATCGAGGTGGACATGACCAATGTCGCGCGCTGGCTCGATGGCTACAAGGACGAGTTCAAGCGGCGCGAGGGCTTCGGCGTCTCGTTCCAGACCAGCGTCATCAAGGCAGCCGCCGAGGCGCTCAAGGATCATCCGTATCTCAACGCCTCGTGGACCGACGACGGCAAGATCGCGCTGCGCAAGCAGGTCAACATCGGCGTCTCCATCGCGCTGGAGAACAACCTGATCGTGCCGGTGATCCGCAACGCCGACACGCTCAACCTTGCTGGTATCGCCCGCGCCGTCAACGACCTGGTGACACGCGCCCGCGCCAACCGGCTCATGCCTGCCGACCTGCAAGGCGCGACCTTTACCGTCAACAATCCCGGCGTCTTCGGCACTGTGCTCTCGGCGGCGATCATCAATCAGCCGAACGCGGCGATCCTCACGATGGATACCGTCGTCAAGCGCCCGGTCGTCATCAACGACGGCATCGCCATTCGCAGCATGATGTTCCTCTCGCTCTCGTTCGACCATCGCGTGCTGGACGGCCTGCAGGCGGCGCGCTTCCTCGCCGCGCTCAAGCAGCGCCTGGAAACCTGGTCGCCAGAGACGAGCGCTTATTAGGGATGATGCAAGAGGCAAAGACGAAGCCCGCCAGACTTTTATCTCTGGCGGGCTCGGCGTCTGGGCTGGATGATACCAGATTGACCACTCCCCACAGGGGATTCTTGGGCTGACAACTGCCGCACGAGCGAACTCGTCTGGTCTTACATCGTCATGTCGTGGCCCAAAGCCACCTCCGCAAGCGTGAATTTCCGCAGGCCCTGCGGTATGCAGTCAGTGTAGCACAGAACAAACAGGCGATCAAGTGCGCCCATAGATGCCGCATTACATCCCTGGAGCTAATAATGGCTTGGGCTACCTGGTCGTAAACTTGGAGACGGTCTCCTCCGCCTCTTCGGTCGCGGTCCCGACGACCGCGCGCAAGACATCGTAGTCGCGGACGGCCAGGCCCTCCTGGAACCACTCATAGGTCTTGCGGAATGGGAGCGGGAAGTCGGGATGACGGGCCTCGACGTAGTAGCCAGCGCCTGTGCGTCCCAGGTGTACCTCCGCTCCGGTGTGTGGGTTCAGATAACTGAGTGACATGTCTCTCTTCTTGCCTCGACGACTCTGTTAGTACGTGCGAGGGGCGATGTATAACAGCACGGCGCCCATCACCATCGGCTATTGTACCGCACGTGGCCGAATTGTCCAGATTCAGTACTTCTGTGCGGTCCACTAGTAATACGAAGCGATGTGACATTGGGTAATACGGCAGGCTTGGGTCATGGGGGCAGCAATCAGCGATCCTCCGCGCCACCGAAGAAACTAATGGCTTTAGCCTATAAACTAACGACATTAGTTTTTGTGGCGATTTGACCCATTTTTAACTAAGCCCATTAGTTAGAAAACTAATCGCGTTAGTTTTAAGCCAACGCCGCTAGTCGGCGACAGGGATTGCGGTGGCTGGCTCGCTCCGACGCGCCAGTGTGATCTCGACAGGGATGGCGTTGAGTGTGGCGTTACCCGAGAGCGGATCGATGGCCAGGTTCGACATCAGCCGGTTGATGTTGACGCCGTGGCGCTCGTTGGCGACGCGCATGCGTGTGCCCGGCTGATCGTGCCCCCAGCCGTGCGGCAAGCTGACGACACCTGGCATGATATCCGGCGTGATCTGGACTGGCGCCTCGATGCCGCTCGCACTCGAGGTCACGCGCGCCAGGTCGCCGTCAGTCAAGCCCAAACGCGCGGCGTCGTCGGGATGAATGAGCAGCGTGCAGGGGTCGTCGCCCTTCATCAGCGCGGGGACGTTGTGCATCCACGAGTTGTTCGAGCGCAACTCGCGTCGCCCGATCAGGACCATTGCCGGAACAGGACGCGACATACCCTGGCGCAAGCGATCGAGGTCGGCGACGATTGGCTCTGGCGCCAGCTCGATCTTGCCCGACGGCGTGCGCAGGACCTCCGGGATGCGCGGCTGCAGCGGCCCCAGGTCCAGTCCATTGGGATTGTCCTCGATAGTTGCGAGCGTCAGTCCGCCTGGCTGCGCGCCGAAGGCGTCGCCATAGGGGCCGACGCGTAAGAGGAAGTCGAGTAGGCGCTCGGGGCCGCGCCGCGGCTGAGGCGTCGCCATCAACTCACCAACATCGCGCCCCTCGACGCGCGAGCCAGCCATGCCGACCTCGCGCGACACCACCTGATACGCCACGAAATCGTCGAGCGCCGTGACATCCGCCCTAGCGCCCTGCCCAGCGACGACGCCGGTCAGCCGCAGCAGCGTCTTCCACTCCTCCTGCTGATTGGATTCGAGCGGGAAGATGGGATGCGAGTAGTGGGCGATATTGCGCGCGGAGAGTTGATAGAACGCGAGGTCGTAGTGTGAGCGCTGCAACGGGCTGGGCGGCGGCAGGATGACATGGGCGTGGCGCGTCGTCTCGTTGAGGTAGCCGTCCACGCTGACCATGAACTCGAGCGTGTCGAGCGCGGCGTCCAATCGCTCGCTTTCCGGCGTGCTGAGGGCGGGGTTGCCCGCGATGGTGATGAGCGCGCGCACCTGTCCGGCGCCCGGCGTCGTGACCTCCTCGGCGAGAACCGCGACGGGCAACTCGCCCGCGACCTGTGGCGCGCCGCGCACACGGCTTTTCTTCTCGCCGGGGCGCATGCCGCGACCCTTGCCAGGGACGCCTGTCGTGTTGCGCGAGCCAGCCGCTGCTTTGGGGAAGAGCGCGCCGCCAATGCGGTCGAGGTTGCCGGTGAGGACGTTGAGGACATCCACCAGCCAGCTCGTGATCGTGCCGAATTCCTGCGTGCATGTGCCGATGCGCCCGTAGACGGCGGCGCGTTCGGCTCCGGCCAGGTCACGCGCGAGCATACGAATCGTTTCCGGCGCGACGCGGCAGATGGGCGCGACGACCTCAGGCGAGAACTCCTGCGCGAGAGTACGGACGGTCTCCAGCCCGTTGAGATGCTCCTCCAGGCGGCCAGGGCGGACGATCCCTTCGGCGAAGAGGGTGTGGACCATGCCGAGCAGCAGCCAGGGATCGGTTCCTGGCTGGATGAAGTGATGCTCGCTGGCTTCCAGCGCCGTTCGCGTGCGCCGTGGGTCGATGACGACGATCTTGCCGCCGCGCTCTTTGATGCGCCGCAGCCGCCCGCGCATATCTGGCGCCGTCAGCAGGCTGCCATTGGAGACGAGCGGGTTGGCGCCGAGGATGAGCAGATAATCGGTGTTATCCACATCGGGGATGGGGATGCTGAGGAAGTGGCCGAACATCAGGCCGCAGGAGACCTGCTTGGGCATCTGGTCCACGGTGCTGGCGGTGTAGATGTTGACCGAGCCGAGCGCGCGCAGCAGGACGGCGTTGTAGAGCTGGCCGGAGAGGTTATGAACGGTGGGGTTGCCAATGTAGGTGGCGACGCTGTCGCGTCCATGTTCGGCCAGGATGGGCGTCAGTCGTCGGTCGATCTCGGCGAACGCCTCGTCCCAGGTGACCTCGCGCCACGTCTCGCCGGTGCGGATCATCGGCGCGCGGATGCGGTCGGGGTCGCTGTGCAGCTCCTTGAGGGCGTAGGCTTTGGGGCAGATGTAGCCGCGCGAGAAGACATCGTTCTTATTGCCGCGAATGGAGACGACCTCTGGCCCGCTGGCCACGACCTCCAGGCCACAGGTGGCCTCGCAGAGCGGGCAGGTGATGTAGCTGGTTCGGCTCCCGATTGGGCTCTCGTCGTGCGCCATGGCTGGTCTCTCCCTCGCTTGCCGCGTCGTGCTTTGGATATGGGGGGAGTATACGAGCCGCTCATGCGGGCGTCAAACCTGGTGTGGGATAGGAGATAGAGGCATCCGAATCTTCACCCCCTCCACCACCCCCATGTGAAGTCGCTGTTTGGGCGAATTTGCGCTCAACTTGTTATGACAGCCTCTGTGGTTCGCATGGGGAGTAAGCTGAATACTGTTGTCTCCTGGAGATAAGCAACGTCATAACCAGTCCCCACCCCAACTTCTAGAGGGGGGTGATATACGCGACCCTTCTTACCGCCCATTTTTGCCAAGTGCTTAGGCACCTGTCAACAGTGCCACGCCGTTGCCGCCGCATTGCCGCCGCGTTGCCAGCCTCCGCCGTCCGCGTCCGTGCGCGGATGGCCATGTCCTGATCGGCGCCTCACCCAAGTGTCTTTCTGCCGTCGCCTCCGTTCCCCCCGTTTCTTTGTGGGCCGCCCTGTGCTCCACCTAGGCCACCGATGCCGCCCGATACGGAGATGGTCCCGAAAATGGTTGCGTTCTGCGAGGAGAGCAAGATGGATCCACCGGCGCCACCGCCGCCTCCACCGGAGTTATCACCATTGCCGAATGGGCCACCGCCTGCGCCATTGGCGGCAATAATCCCCCCTACTGTCAAGGTGCAGGCCTTGATTAGAGTTGACCCGTTTCGGTGGCTCTTGCAGCCTTTTGATGATGCCAGATAGGGGGGAGTCATTCGTATACCGGCATGGGCGCTAGCGGACGCACGACCTGACGTTCTCCACAGGTGGTTTCCCTGTCGACTGTCCTTCTCCCCGATCCCACGCAGCTTTGCCTTATCTGTCTCAGCGTGTCAGACACCCTGATCATGATGGTTGTTTCGACGACGAGCCAGGAAGCGCTCTGTCCACTCTGCCGCCGCTCTTCTCGTCGTGTCCACAGCCGGTATCAACGAGCTCTCGCTGATCTGCCCTGGAGCGGAGTCGCCGTCCAGCTCCGCCTGCATGTCCGCCGCTTCTTCTGTGACAACGTGGCCTGTAGGCAGCGCATCTTTACTGAGCGGATCCCGACGGTCGCTGCGCCCTATGCCCGCCGCACAACGCGCCTTGCCGCCTGGTTTATGCAGGTGGCCTTTGCCCTCGGTGGCGCTCCTGGCGCCCGGCTGCTGCGTGGTGGCGGCTACGCAATCAGTCGCGCCACGCTCCTTGGGTCCATCCGCGCCTGCACGAGTGAGCCACCCTTGACACCCACCGTCCTCTCTGTGGATGACTTCGCCTTTCGCAAAGGACGGACGTATGGGACGATCCTGGTGGATCCTGGTGGATCTCGAGCGCCATCGGGTCGTGGACCTCTTGCCCGACCGCTCCGCTGACACCGTGGCCACGTGGCTGGGGGACCATCCGGGCGTCAAGATCGTCCGCCGGGATCGTCAGCCGGGATCGCGGCGGAGAGTATGCCGAAGGGGTGAAACGGGGCGCGCCAGCTGCCATCCAGGTGGCGGATCGCTTTCATCTGCTGCGCAATTGCTGCGCAATGCTGGAGACGTTACCCGGCGGGTGCTGCAGCGGCACGCCGCCGTGGTGCAGGGTCTGCCGGCCCCTGGCGCATCGGCCCACGGCTTGTCCCGGCTGCGCCTGGATCGGGACGCTTCACGGGAGCGGACAAGGGCAACGATGCGTGAGCGGTTTGAGCAGGCGCATGCTCTGGCAGCCGCAGGCATGAGGAGGGGAGGCGATCGCCCAGCGGCTGGGACTGAACCGCAAGACGATGTCAAGTACCTGTCCCTGCAGGCGCCTCCACAACGCTGGCATACCTCACACAGCGTCAGTGCCGTAGCGCCCTATGAGGACTACCTCCTGCGCCGATGGGCTCAAGGGTGTCGCAACGCACGGCAGGTATGGCGGGAGATCAGGGAACAGGGCTATACTGGAGCCTACCGCAACGTCGCTCGCATCCTAGGCTACCTGCGGCGGCAGGAACACCTCGGGAAGACGATCTCCGCCACCTCCGCACTCACCCCGCGGCAGGCGGTGGCGCTGGTGTTGCTGCGTTCGGACCAACAGAGCGCAGACGAACGGCAGACGATCGAGCGATTGCAGGCCCTGGACCTGGAGATCCAGCGCGCGGTGCAGCTGCTGGAGCGATTCGCCCTCCTCCTGCGCGAGGCGCCCTACCCTCATCCGGAGCAGCAGCTTGACCACTGGATCGCCGAGGCTGTCGGCTCAGGCTTGCCAGAGTTCGGCGCCTTCGTAACCAAGTTGCGGCAAGACCGGGCAGCAGTGCTCGCTGGACTCCAGCTCCTTTGGAGTCAGGGCCAAACCGAAGGGCAGATTACGAAACTCAAACTGCTCAAACGCAGCATGTACGGCCGTGCCAAGTTCGATCTGCTTCGACAGCGGATGCTCCACACTCAAGCCGCTGCGTAAGCCTGCTGACACCACGCGCTTTCAGTGACTCTGTCCCCTTTTCATCAAAAGGCTGCAAGAGC
>CAVTFE010000045.1:0-185672 GCA_963733745.1 uncultured bacterium | reverse complement strand
ACCGTGGCGGGGAGGCCAGTGAGTTGTTCGCTGACCTCCCAGAGCCGTCGCGCCGTCGCCTCATCACGCGCAAGGCTACTCGAGCGCGCGGGCTTGCACTTCACGTAGTAGCCGCCGCTCGCGCCTGCGACCTCAGGCGAGCTGGCCAGGTAGATGACCGTCTGCGCGCCCTTCTCCGCACTAATCATGAACGGGCGCATCAGCGTAAATGCCGCTGCCCAGAACGGCCCTTCACTCTTGCCGAAGTTGCTGGCGACGAAACCAGGATGCAGCGCGTTCGCCGTGACGCCTGTTCCCGCCAGCCGCCGGGCCAACTCGTTGGTGAAGAGGACGTTCATCAACTTCGACTGGCCATAGGCGCGCCACGGGCTATAGCCGTGCGCCAGTCGCAGGTCGTCAAAGTTGACCTTCGCGCTCAGATGCGCCCCAGAGGAGACGGTGACGACGCGGCTGGGCGCGCTGGCTTTGAGGGTATCGAGCAGCAGGTTGGTGAGCAGGAACGGCGCCAGGTGGTTGAGCGCGAGCGTCATCTCGATCCCGTCCACCGATTCTTTGCGTGTCGTGAACACCGCGCCCGCGTCGTTAATCAATACGTCGAGCCGGTCATGGCGCGACTGGAACTCCTGCGCCAGACGCCGCACCTGTTCCTGCGCGGAGAGATCGGCGCTATAGGATTCGAGCAGCGCGTTGGGCGCGCTCGCGCGAATCCCATCAATGGCTTTCTGTGTGCGTTCGGCGTCTCTGCCAACCAGGGCAACTGTCGCGCCTTGGGTGGCCAGCGCGCGCGCCGTCTCCCAGCCGATGCCCGAAGTCGCCCCCGTTATGAGGCACACCTTCCCCGTCATATCTGTCGCCATGGCCCGTTCCATCCTTGCTGTCGCCATCGGTCAAGGAGGCGCGTACTATTCGCGCTAGGCAGATTGTAGAGCCGGGCGTGGATGGTGATTCAAGGCAAGAATTGCAAGCGCATTGGAGGCGTAGTGGCGAGAGATGGCTCTACTTCCGGTCTTGCGTGACTTTCTCGCGTTCGGCGCCCGCTGGCGCAGCCGTCGCGTTTGTCGCGCGCTTTGGGTCATTGCGGCGGACGAGATCCCAGAACGCGTCGTAGCTGGTCTCCTTCGCCACGCCCTCCCAGTAGAGCAGATTGAAGATCACGCTGTATGCGGCGCCGGATAAGCGCTGGCCAGTCCTGCCTGGTAGCAGACTGAGCAGGCGCGCCGCCGCGCTATTCACCGCGACCGTGGCGCGCAGCAGCGGTGGACGTGAGATGCACATGCGGGCGACCAGTTGCAGCGGCATGACACGCTGGTGAAATTCCCGGCCAATAGCATTGACGATGCCGCGGAATCCCAGAATCCGCGCCATCATGACGTCCGCGCGCCCGTACGCCGAGGCGATAGCCTTCCAGGAGGCGAAGCTGCGTCGCGCGTAGTGCAGACCGCGCGCCTGGGGCGCAAAGACGAAGGTATATCCCATTCCCTCCAGCCGGTAGGCCATCTCCACGTCTTCGGCGCGCCGGAACTCGGGATTGAAGCCTCCAGCGTCAAGCACAGCCGCGCGCGCGGCTGAAGCGTTGCCGGTGTAGAACTGGCGCGGCGACGGCTCCCACTCGCCACGCGCCATGGCATCGTACTGCTGCTCCAGCGTCGCCAGTTCCCAATAGACCCATGGTTGGAGGCGCGCGTTGGTTGGCCGGAGCAGCGGGCCGATCACCACCCGTTTCGACGCCTGTTGATGGATGCGCCAGTGCGCGGTGAGAAAGTCTGGATCTGGAATGACGTCGTCGTCGAGGAAGACCAGTAGCGACGCGCGCGCCTGCTGGCAACCGATGTTGCGAGCCGCGGCTGGTCCTGCGTTCGCTTGTTCGATCACACGCAAGGTGTAGGACGTGTGCAGCGCGCGGCAGGCGTTGGCGGAGCCATCCGTGCAGCCGTCGGCGATGACGACGACCTCGAACTGGTGAGCGGGAAATGATTGCGACTCCAGCGCGCGCAGAGTCGCCAGGAGCGATTCGCGCCGATTATAAGTGGGGGTGATGACGCTGACCAGCAGCGAATGACCCTCCTCCGTAAAGCGCGAGTGTTCATCCGTGCGCAAATCCGCACCGCCGGTGTCAGGCGTATCGTCCATGTATTACTTTTGCCTTTATCTTCATCGCAGGAAAGCAGCGGAGATGGCGTTATTACCTCTTCGGATTCTACCGTATCAGCGCGGCAAGAGGTAGCGTTACCCCCGTTGAGACCCAACATGGCTATCAAGGGT
Source organism: uncultured bacterium (assembly GCA_963733745.1). Classification (GTDB taxonomy): domain Bacteria; phylum Chloroflexota; class Ktedonobacteria; order Ktedonobacterales; family JADMIN01; genus DASWAC01. The sequence continues at coordinate 183,410 of CAVTFE010000045.1, read as the reverse complement.
GCGGTCCCTCCGTCGACCTGGCATCCGCGCCAGATGGTATGGTGTGGGACGAGACGCGTGCAACGATTCAGCGGAGAGATACGGAGATGTTTTCGTGGTCGGCGCGCAGCTACGCGGCGCTTTCTATCAGCGCGGCGCTGCTCACGATGGCGATCAAGTTCGCGGCGTACCTGCTGACCGGCTCGGTCGGCCTGCTCTCGGACGCGGCGGAATCGCTGGTAAACCTGGCGGCGGCGTTGATCGCCTTCTGGGCGCTGGGTCTCGCGGCGCGTCCACCGGACGAGGAGCACGCCTACGGCCACACCAAGGCCGAATACTTCTCCAGCGGCGCCGAGGGCGCGCTCATTCTGCTTGCCGCCGCGACCATCGTCTACGCCGCCGTGCCCCGGCTCATCCATCCCCAGCCCATCGAGCGTCCTGGCCTGGGATTAGCCTTGGCGGTGGTCGGCGCGGTCATCAATGGCGCCGTGGGCTGGGTGTTGCTCACAGCCGGGCGGCGGCTACGCTCGATCAGCCTGGAGGCCGACGCGCGCCACCTCTTCACGGATGTGTGGACGACGGTGGCGGTGATCGTCGCGATCTTCCTCGTCGTCGTCACTGGCGTCGAGCGACTCGATCCGATCATCGCGCTGCTGGTCGCGGCCAACATCATCTGGACCGGCGTGCGGCTGCTGCGCCAGACCGGCCTGGGACTGCTCGATTCCGCGCTCCCCGCCGCTGATCAGGCGCGCATCACGAGCGCGCTGGCGCCCTATCGCGAGCAGGGCATCGAGTTCCACGCGCTGCGCACGCGGCAATCTGGCGCGCGTCGCTTTATCTCAATGCACGTGCTTGTGCCGGGTGACTGGAGCGTGCAGCGTGGTCACGATCTCTGTGAGCGCATCGAGGACGACATCCGCCAGGCGCTGCCGGAGAGCACGGTCTTCACGCATCTGGAGCCGCGCGAGGATCCACGCGCCTGGGCCGACCAGGGGCTTGATCGCTCCGGTACGGGGGAGACGAACGCTCAGAGCCAGAGCATGCGCGCTCCGTAGCGATCAGCCGCCCGTAGGGTAACATAGTGGCATATCTGGATATCTGGATATCGTTCAGCCCATGCCTGTTGAACATATTCCAGCGCCTCATTCTTGCGCTCATTAGCAATACCATCTTGCTCAAAGTTGCGCTGAGTCCAGTACGGGAAGTGTAAGAATATGGCAAGACGGTTGGCGGCGATTTCCATCCAAACGTCGAAGGAGGAATACTCCAGCCAAGGACTAGTGTAATCAATTGCTCAGTCGCATTCTTGCCAGCCAGACCAAAGCGCTCCGGAATATAGCCTGTAAGCCCTGACCGAAGTATGCCTCAATCACGCCGATCTTACCCTGAATATGAGTGTTGAACTCCGCAAGTTCCTCGGCGGGAACCCACAGTTCTTCATGTTCGCGTGAGCCGACGATATGCGGCTCAAAGCGCGAGACGTAGGCGTCTTCGACCTCGAACTCGGTCACATAGCCTGCGCGCATCTCGCTCTTTGTGTTCCAGTCGCGCGCAATCTTGATCGTATATGACGCGTTCAGCACAGGATAGAAGATCGGCTGTTCGGGCAGGCGCGGTGGAAACACTGTCATCTCCGTCTCGAAGATGAGGCGTAATTCGTTGAGGCCGACGGGGCGGAACAGCCGCATAGGGATGCGCTAGTGTGAAGGGGAAGGCGCGAGATCGGCCTTCGAGGTCGCCTCTTCGTCAGGTGGGATGAGGTCGGCGGTGCGCTTGAGCGGCGTGGCGACGACGTGGAGCTCGTGGCTGACCACACCACGCACGCCAGGAATCTTCAGTGCGGTATCGCGCGCGGTCCAGTACGTCTTGCGGTCGGGAACCTCGCCAGAGAGCACGGCCAGATTGTGCTCGATGAGCACATTGACCTGCCCCAATCCCTGCTTCTCCAGCGCCTCGGCTACCTGGTTCTGCAGTTCCTCGTCGTAGAGGATGTAGTCCGCCACCTCGACGACGCCTGGCGTCCGCTCTAGCTCGGTGCGCGCTGCGTCACCAGTGGAGGTCAGCGCCGCACGACCATGCAGCGAGACACGTCCCGCCTCGACTTCGACGAGCAGATCGTGCCGCTCGCGCGGAGTCTGCACGGCCTGATCGAGCGCGCGCTCGGCGGCGACCTGAACCTGTTCGTCGGGCAGATAGATCGGTGCGTTGGTCAGCGCCTCATCGCTCATACGCAAGGCCAGCGCGACGCGCGTTCCCTCCTGTCCCTCGGCGTAGCCGGCCACGACCAGCGCGGCGATGTTGGCGAGCAGCGGCGCGTGGACGCGTCCCAAAGCGGGATAGATCACCAGATGCGTGACGTAGTCGGGGCCTTTGCCATCCGCCGTGATCGCGCGCACGCCGAGGAGCGTGTATGTGTCCTCGGTCCTACCATCCTGCTCCAGGCCGAGCGCCGTCTGGCGTGTGAGGACGAACGAGCTGGGATCGCTCTCGCCGCTGTCACCTGTATCGTCGCCGATCGCTTCGACACGCCAGCCGTTCTCCTCGGCAGTCAAACGCACAGCGCCGCAGATCTGATTGTTCGCGCCTTCGAGTGGCTTGACGGCGGGCGGCCAGTTGGGCACATCTTCTTCGGATGCGCTCTTCAGGAAGAGGTAGCGCGCGGGACCAATGATGGCGGGCATAGTGTGATCCTTTCGCAGGGCCGATACCCCGAGATTTACCTCATTGTACTGCGTTTTCCCGGCGCGGCGCTAGTAGAGAAGGGGAAATGAAGAGATGTAGCGTCTCTGGAATGCGCCGAGAAGGAGGTGAGCACATTCCTTCATACGGAAGAGCCTGCCTGCCGGTCTCGCTTGACGGCGAGGCCACGCCTTCCTGGCTAACAGGCTTCTGACGCGAGGAGCTACGGCTTGCGCGCAATGAGCGAGATCCAGCCCAGAGCGTCGGCGGGGCGATCATCGGTCGAGGTCGTGATCTCGCGCACCTCCAGCCCGGCGTCACGCAGCAGCGTCTCCGCCTCTTCGGGCGTATAGTAGGCGAAGAAACGCCGTGGGTCCTCCAGCCCTGCCGCGCTTGCGTATTGGTATGTCTGAAACGTCTCGGCTTCCTGTTCCTCGCCACGTAGCTTCAGCAAAATGACCAGCGGACCGCCGGAGCGTGTCACGCGCGCCAGCTCACGCGCCGCCCGGCGCGCCGCCGAACGCGGCAGGTGCAGCAGCGACGCCGAACACCAAACGCCCCGGCACGACTCGTCCGGCAATTCCAGACGGCGCAAATCCATCAGCGCGTAACGGATCGCGCCGCGCGATAGCCGCCGCGCTGTGCGCTCGATCGCCTCAGCCAGCATCCCTTGCGAGAGGTCAACGCCAAGTACTGGCAGATCATACGCTGCCAGCGCGCGCGCATCCCGGCCAGGACCACAACCGGCGTCGAGCACGGGGACGAACTGGAGATACTCCTCCAGCGCGATGTCGTCGCCGGGTCGTCCAAGTTCAGGAATTGGGCGCTCTTCCCCTGCCTCATCGAGCGCCGCAGCGAAGTCAGCGATGCGCGCGGCCCAACGCTCACCCATGGCGTCGTTGCGCTCGGCATAGTTGCGGGCGACGGCGTCGTAGGTCGCGGTGGTGATCTCGACCGCCTGAGCGAAACGAGGATTGGTATTCATGCGCGCTCACTTTCCAATGCTCGAAGGCCATAAAAGCCAGTATTGTGCGACGGAGCTGGCTCTGTCGCGGCGTTATTGTACGTTGAGTCGTCAACCCAGGCGCCGGGTGAAGGATCGCGTAACCAGGTGGCGAGTGTGTTGTACGATATCAGGCGAGACGGAAACAACACAGCGCTGTCGCGAGAGTTGGTGGTGAGGACGACGTGGAGATACCTGCCTGGCTCGATCTGGCGATCCATACCTTCGGCTACTGGATGGTCTTCGCCGCCATCGGCATCGAGAGCATGGGCATCCCATTTCCTGGCGAGACAACCCTGCTGGCGGGCGCGGTGTACGCAGGCGCGACCGAGAACCTCAACATCGTGGTGGTCATTCTCGCCGCCGCAGCAGGCGCCATCGTCGGCGACAACCTGGGCTATCTGATCGGGCGTCACGGTGGGTATCGCCTGGTCGGACGCGTCGCGCGTTATATCCACCTCGATCAATCGCACCTCGACGCGGCGCAACGCTTTTTCGCGCAGCATGGCGACAAGACCGTTTTCATGGGGCGCTTCATCGTGGTGTTACGCGCGTGGGCGGCCTTCCTTGCGGGGGTCAACCAGATGCCCTGGCGTCCGTTCCTGTTCTGGAACGCGCTTGGCGGGATTACCTGGGCGATCATCTATGGCACGCTCGGTTTCGTTCTCGGCAACAACCTGCCGCTGCTTGGACGCGTTGTGCACATGATTGGGATCGCCGGCACAATCATCGCCGGTGCATTTATCCTCGCCGTGATCGTCGTCTGGCGGCGGCGCAGACGACTTGTCCCTGAGGGCGTCGCATCCGGATCTAGCGCTGATCCTGAACCATAGGGACGCCCTTCGCCATCGCCGCGATCCGGGACGGTTACACTTCCTGCGCCTCCGTGAGATACTGCGCAGGGTCGAGAGTTTCACCTTCGATCACGATGACGGTCATGCCGGATTCCGAGCCGGACTCGTGCCACTCACCGTCGCTCCAGAAGGCGGCTATTCCGGCGGCGATTGGCGTGCGCTCAGCGCTTGTGTCGCGCACCCATCCACTTCCCTGCATGACAAGGAAGAGTTGCGGTCCGACCGCCTGGTGGTAGCCGACGCGCCCTTGCGGTCCGATATGGAAACACCCAATCTGTACCTGGCCTGGCGCGCGTTGGATCGGCGTGATGACCACGTTGACGCTGTCGAAGGCGGTGATCGGTCTGCCGACCTGTGGCCCAAACTGATAAAGCTTCATCGCGATACCTCCTTCGCGCAGGCGCGATGCATGGGCCGCATTTAGGTGAATAAAAGATAGCTGCGCGCTCAAAAGAACTCGTGCGCCCAGTAGAAGACCGGGATGCCCGCGTTCTCGGCGAAGAGGCGGTCCACCTCCATGTCGCCGACCATCAGTGAGGCGCCCAGGTCCAGTCCCAGTCGGTCGCGCGCCTCGTAGGCCATGCCGGGGCGCGGCTTACGGCACGAGGCGTCGTGGGTATAGGCGCGGATGTAGCCGTAGGGATGATGCGGGCAGTAGAGGATGAGGTCGAAGACACCAGGCGCCAGCCGCTCTTGCAAGTACTGGTTGATCTCGACGACATCCTGCTCCGACAGCGTGCCGAAGGCGACGCCACCCTGGTTGGTCACGCCGACGATGGCGTAGCCGCGCGCGCGATACTCCGCCAGCCGCTCCAGCGCGCCTGGGCGCAAGCGTCTGATCTTCCGGCCAGATAGGATGCGCGCGTCCGGTCAGCGTCTCGCGCACGGTGTTGTCTAAATCGACAAAGAGGGCAGGGCGCAGCCCCTCGACAGGCTCACTCATCGCTTATCCTCACACGCTCACCAGTCCATCGTGATGACTTCGAGTTGCTCATCGGTCACCTCTACGTCCGGTCGCGTCTCCTCGATGTAGCGCCGCACATGCTCCAGGACATCCTCGGTGTGGCGCGCGCTGTTGCTGATACAGGAGACGCCGATCGTCGCCACCTGCCAACTCTCCAGCGTCGCGATCTCCGCCGCCGCAACCTCAAACTTGTTGCGTACACGCTGCAAGACCGACTGCACGACCTGTCGCTTGTCCTTGAGCGAGGCGCTTAAGTGGGATGCGCAACGTCAACTGAAGCGCGCCAATGTACATCATGTCTTCCCTCTTTTGTGCGCGACCTCACGGAGATGGCTCGACCAGCGCCGCCTCGACCTCTGGAGCCGCCGCTCCCGCGCCACCGCGCAGCACCAATATCATACTCAGCAGGATGAGCGCGCCGCCCGCGACCGTCGCCCAGGTGAGGCGGTCGTCTAGCAGCCACACCGCAAGCACAGTGCCTAGCAGCGGCTGAATGAAGAGCAGTGGCGCGGCGGCGGACCCCTCGAAGACGGTCAGCCCGCGGAACCACAGCCAGTAAGCCACGACGGTCGAGAAGACGGCCATGTAGCCAATGCCGAGCCAGCCTGATAGCGATAGCTGGGGCCAGCCACTCTGCGCGACCGCCACCGCGCCCGCTGGCAGCCAGAACACGAGGCTTCCGGTGATCGTCAGCGCCGTGAAAAACAGGGGCGGCCAGCGATTCAAGACTGTCTTGCCGCGAATGGTGTACAACGCCTCGACGAAGAGCGCGAGCATGACCAAGAGGTCGCCGACGATACGCGCGGCGTTATTGACGCCTTCGCTCGCGCCAAGTGTGGGAATCAGCCCCCGCGCGACGACCAGATACGCGCCGAACATCCCAACGCCCAGCGCCGCCACGCCCAGCCGCGTCACTCGCTCGCGCAACACGACCCAAGAGAGCGCGGCGGTGAAGAGCGACTCGGTTGAGATCAGCAGCGCTACATCGGAGGCGGTCGAGAGCGCCAGACCGATATATTCGAATAACTTGTTGAGGACCCATCCCAGCAAGATCAGCAGACCAAGCGTCAGCAGGTCGCGGCGGCTGCGCAGGATGGTTCTGATACGCGTCCATTCGTGGAAGAGCACCGGCGAGAGCAGCAGCGCGGCGAGCGTGAAGCGGATGGCGTTGAGCATGACAGGTGAGATCTCGCCCAGCGCGATCTTGCCCGCCGCGTAGGTCCCGGCCCAGAGAACATTCGCCAGCGCGAGGGCGGCGAACGCCGCGCCGCGCGAAAGACCAGCGCCAGCCGTTGCTTGCCCGTCGCTGGTTGTCGCCACTCGACTTGTTCCCTTCATCTTTGATCTCGCTCGCCCTGAATATCGAGCGCATCATAGCGTATCACGCCGCGCGCGGGGCGGGCCAGACGGCTTGCGAACGGGCGGCGGTCATGCTAGAGTTGATTGGATAGATTGGCGCAGTGTGTCCGGCGCATGGATGACCGTTGCCTGCCCCATGTACCCCACGTCCACTCATACGCGCCACCTGCGCGCCCACACGCTATTGCGCCTGCTCGCCCAGGCGTTCACTGGGAGGATCGTCATGAGCGCAGCCACGTCCACGGCCGGAACCGCCTTTGCGGCTGTACAGAAATTCCGCCTCGGCGCCACCATCCACACCGATGATGGCGAGCTTGGCTCGCTCGCCTGGATTGCGCTCGATCTCGCCAACAACACGGTCACGGCCATTGGCGTGAAACTGGGCGTCTTTGGTGGAACGCATATGGCGCCAATTGACCGCGTGGTCTCGGCGCGCCAGGACGACATTGACGTGTCATTGACACGCGCGGAGCTGGCGCAGAGTAAGGATAAGCCGGATGGCGCGGTCGTCACACGCGGCATGGCGGTCACGCTCAACGGCTCGCGGGCGGGCAAGGTTGCGCAGGTCACGGTGGATGAAGCGACGCACACGCTGCGGCATATCATCATCGATCGTGGCCTCGGCGGCGAGGCGACGCTCGCCGCGCGCTACATCATCCAGGTAGATACGCGCCAGATCAGCGCGCAGAACGCGGAGAAAAAGGCGGCGCAACTCACTGCCTATCGCCCCGACGACGAGTTGCGCGAGGATGTGCGCCTCGCTATCGAGGGTACGCCGAAGCTACGCGTTGACCTGCCGGGCATGGATATCCAGGCGATTGATGGCGTCGTCTGGCTGCAAGGCTCGACGGCCAGCGATCTGAATCGCCGCCTGATCGAGGATGTGGTGCGCCAGGTTCCCGGTATAGACGAGTTGCACAATGACCTGTATTCGGATATGGATGTGGCCGCCGCCGTCTCCAGCGCGCTCGGCCGTGATCTGGTGACGGCGCGCGAGCGTATTGGCGTCTACCCGCGTCTGGGTGAGACGGCGCTGCGTGGCGCTGTGCGCTCAGAGAACGTGCGCAAGCGGGCCGAGGAGATCGCGGCAAAGACGCCAGGCGTACGAACCGTACGTAATGAGCTGACGGTTGACCCGGCGGCGGAGCCCCTGTCGGTCCTGGCAGGCGTCACGAACGAGGAAGATCTCGTGCCGGGCGGAGACTAAGCGCCCATTCTATGGGAGGCTGGGAACTATGGATGGCGAGCGCCTGGAACTGGCGGCGCCTGCGACACGTTGGGAGATGGCCTATCTCGCCTTCCTCGACGATTTCGAGGCGGCGAGCGAGCCGAGGATTCCTGCTGGCAGTGGCGTGGAACTGGCGCGCAGCTATTTCGCAGCCTTCGTCCAGCGGCTGCAAGACGACGAGCGCGGTGTGAACCTCAAGCCGGGCATCGTACCGTCGAGCGCCTACTGGCTCCTGCGTCACGACGCTGATGATGTCACGATTCTCGGTGTTAGCGCCCTGCGGCATGCGCTCACGCCCGCGTTGGAAGATGCCGGCGGCCACATCGGCTACAGTATTCGCCCGTCCGAGCGGCGGCGTGGCTATGGAGCGCGCATCCTCGCGCTGACCCTGTCGTGCGCTCGTGCATTGGGTCTGAACGCGTCCTGATCACCTGCGACACCGACAACATCGGTTCGGCGCGTGTCATCGAGAACAATGGTGGCGTGCTGGCGAGCGAGGGCTACACCGAACTGATCAAGACGCGCATCTCGCGCTACTGGATCATGCTCTAGCGGCGATCAGGGGCCCGGCAGGATGTAGGGACCGCCGGGCGCGGCGAGTTTGGCGGTTGAAATAGCGCGGGGGCGGCCCGCGAACCAGGTCAATCCTGCCGCGTGGAAGACAGGATAATCCAGGCGCTGCGCCGTCACCTGGAGCGGCGGCGTCGCGTCGCCAGTCTGAACCGGAACCCAGGTCACAAGCGTATCGCCCGCCGCCCAGCGCACTGCGCCGCAACTGACGCCCTTTTGCGCGCCTGATCCATTTGGCGCGCCGATGGCGGCCTGCACATGGTAGGTCAGCAGCGGACGCGCTGAGACGTTGGACGTGAGGACGGTCCAGCGCAGGCGCACGAGATTGGGCGCGACGCGCTGAAATCCCTCCAGCCGGAGCGCGGGCTGGTCTGTTCCCCCGAAGGTCACGCCGCCAGCGCTCGTCTCACCGGGAAGCGCGCCGGAGAGCGGTTTCACGCGATAGACAGCGGCTGGGACGCCTTCACGCAAGGGAAGCGCGCCAATCTTGGTCGCGTTCGGCAGCGAGGCGAGAAGTTGCGCCGCCGGGACGGTGGCCTTCTCAGCGACGATCAGCGACTCGCCCGTTCCCGGCAATCGCAGACACGCGCTGTCCATCATCGAGCGGGTCGAACGCTCATCGCGCAGGAGCGTGGCGAGATCGTTGTAGAAGCCTGGCGGAGGTGTTGCCCCGATGATGTCAATGATGTCAACAATGGCGATCCCCTCGCTTCGTTGTAGCGCGTTGAGCGCGTCCACCGCGCCGAGCATGGTGTTCAGCGGATAACCGTAACCCTCGGTGACGGAGTATTGCGGCGGTGTAACGCTGGTGGTGTGCAGCGTGGATTGGAGCGTGAGGCCACCGAGCAGCGCGATCAAGAGCGCGATGGGCGCGGCGCGGAGGCCTACTCGCGCGAGCATGACCGGGCGTTGCTGGCTGATTTGAACGGATCGCATAGCGTTGCGCGCCCAGGAAACGATCCAGGCGGCGCCAAGGCCAATGACGATGAAGATTCCTGGATACAACACGATCAGATAGTGGGCGAAGATGGTGATCGAGTGGCGGATCATGGCGACAGGCGGGATAGTGACCCAGAGCCATAGCACGAAGGAGAGCCGCCATGTTTCATCGCTGCGTATGTCGCTGGTAATCGCGCCCAGCCACGCGACGCGATCTCGCCATGTCGCCGTGCGTAGTGGCGCCGGTCGCCACGCGCCGCGAAGCCCGCGCCAGAGCCGCCATGTCAGCCGCACCCAGCCGACGACGAGGAGCGCCACCATCAGCGTCGTGAGGACGTTGAAGAATGGCATGAGCCTGTTGAAGAGTGTGCCAGCGCCCAGCGTCTGTGGCGTTGGCGCGCCGAGGACGTTGAAGAGCGCGACAGCCACCTCGCCGTCATAGCGCGAACTTCTTTGCGCCGAAGTCGCCAGCACGAGAACGTCAGACCAGCCACTCTGCAGTTCCCAAAGCAGCGTTGGCGCCAACAAGAGCAGGGCGCCGACGGCGGCCAGGGCGTACTCTCGCAGCCTGGGGCGATGAGGCGAGAGCCAGAGCGCAATCAGGGTCACGGGGATGAGGTAGGCGACAGTGGGGTGGAGCAGTATACAAACCACCAGCAGCAGGGCGTGCGCGACGAACCAGCGCCGCCCGCTGGTCTTCACGGCGGCGAAGAGCGTCAGCGCCCAGAGGCCAAGCAGTGGCGCGATGAAGTTCTGCTGCCAGAGAAAGCGGCTGTACCAGACGGAGGCTGGGCAGACAGCGAAGAAGAGCGCGCTCCAGGCGGCGACCCTCCGCCCGAAGCCACGTAACGCCGCAACGTAGCAGATCGCCACGCCGACGACGTTCCAAAGCGCTAGCGCGATCGTCTGTGGCAGTGGATTCGAGGTGAAGGCGGCGATGGGAAGCAGCAAGTAGATGCTGATGGGGGAATTGAGGAAGCCGACAGAGGAAGGGATACCGGTCACGGGGATCATCCCGCGCAGGATCGCGGTGCGCGCCATGTCCAGAAGCTGCGTCTGATCGTCGAGCCAGGGCGTGCGGTCGAGCGCGAACAGCCGCAGCCAGCCTCCAAGGAGCAGCGCCAGCCACAGCTCCCAGTGGCTCAGCCACTTGGGCAGCCGTTCACGCATGCGCGCGACAAGAGGGATGATCTTGTTCGCTACGCCCCAACGCACGTCGAGAGACGTGTCGCGTTGTCCGACCTGCGCCATTACCAGAATGCCTTGCCATCGTTCATCAGCGAAGATTCGCCGCTGCGTACTATGACGCGCACATACTATACGACTGCACAGGATATCTGGCGAATGCGCGCGCCGGGAATACTGGTATGAGTGATCAGAGCCAGGCGCGCAGCAGCAGTATGCCCTGAACGACGATGGCGAGCAGCCAGAGGTAGCCCAGCGCCAGGGCGATCAGCGCGATCAGCCGGAAGTCCTGGGGCGCGGGGCTGCCACGCCAGGGAATCCAGCGCAGCCACGTGCGCGATTGCAACCAGGACGCGCCGCGCGTCCCGGCAAGCCGCAGGACCGCCCTGAATCCCAGGACGCCATGCGCGAGCGCCAGGCCGACGAGGCAGAGCGCCAGCAGGAAAGGAGCGAACGCACCCAGGAGGCTGACCATCACGCAGAGAAGCGCGAGCACCGCCGCGATGCTGCCCTGCGCCTCGCTGAGTTCGAGTGTGGAGGATGTGGACCACGTCGCCGCCTCAGCGTAGGACGCCGCGACTGCCTCTGCTCTTGGCGGCTCAGGGATATGGCGCTCCTGTGGAGCTGGCCGTGCGAAGAGTGTGCCAGTGATCTCGGCGGCCTCTGGCTGCGGTGGGGACGTCAGGCGTCGCATGGCGGCGATTTGCGCCGAGGCTTCCGCCTCGTCCTGGATGGCGCCGGGAGTGGCGTCCAGAGTGAGCGACGCGCCACAACGCATGCAGAATTGCGCTACTGGTGGATTCATGTGCGCGCATCGAGCGCAGGTCCGCAGGGGCGGTGGCCCGCCACTCGTCCGCGCCAGACTTGGCTGCGAGAGGGTATCGCCTAGCCGTGAGCGCGCCGCGCGCAGCTCCATCCCCAGAGTATGCGCGCTCGGCTGCCGGTACGCGGGGTCAAGCGACATCGCCCGCAAGACCGCCGCATCCGACCCTTCGCTCAACAGCATGTTCAGTGAGCGGGGAGTAGGCAGCGCGCGATTGCTCAGGCGCGCGGGCGCTTCGACGGGCTGGTAGCCGGTGAGCAGGAAGTAGAGCGTCGCGCCCAGACCGTAGACATCGGTGCGCTGATCCGTCATGCCCTGCGCCTGATACTGCTCCGGCGGCGCGTAGCCGGGGGTGAAGGCCAGCGCCGCGCCGATGGTGTGGCTGCCGCGGAAATAGAGCTTCGCCAGGCCGAGGTCCATCAGGATCGGAATATTGCCCTGCTGGCTCAACTTGATGTTGGCGGGCTTCACGTCGCGGTGGATGATCGGGACGGGCTGCGAATGCAGCGCCTGCGCCGCGTCACAGATCGGAATCATCCAATCGAGCACCTGCGCCTCGGGCAGAGCGCGTCCAGTGCGGCGGATGTACTCGATGGCGATGTCTTCGAGCGTCTGCCCCTCGACATAGTCCATCACCAGATAGAGGCGTGTTCCCTGCTCGAAATGCGCGTATGCCCTGACGAGGTTGGGGTGTGTGGTATTGAGCAGGATCTCGGCTTCGACGCCAAACTGGCGCTGGGTGGCGGTGTCGCGATAGAAGGCCTCTTTGATGGCGCGTGTGTAGCCCATATTCAGATCGCGCGCGCGATAGATATGCGCGAAGCCGCCGCCGCCAATGTAGGATTCGATGCGATAGCGGCCACGCAGCACGGCGCCGGGAGGCAGGGGGGGCGGCTGCTGGGGCGAGCCAGCGGGAAGCGGCTGTTGAGCGAAGGGCGGAGGTTGTGGAAACATCACGCGCTGTTCTCCCCCCAATCGCCACTAGCGTTGCGTTCGTCGCAACGAAGTCCCGCCTGATTCCGCGCCTGGCGCAGAGACCAGGCTGGATGTAGGTATATACGTCTGGCGCGCGCTCGCCTGGTCGCGCAACACGCCGAATGGGAGAGGCTTCCCACCGCGCAGTATATATCTCTGAGCCGGTGAGGGCAACTACGACTGCTCGGGAGCGTGGCCGCTCGCCTGTCTCCAGTGTACCATGAGATCCAGCGCCTCCGTCGCCGCTCTCGGCGCTTATGCCTATGCGCCGCTCTCCACCCTCGAGCGCCGTGTGTGGCTGTCATCACCGCCGCACGCGGCAGCAGTCTGGGGCAACAAGCTCAGGTTGGGCGCGACGAAGGCCTACTCTTTCATCGCGCATGAAGCCCTGGTTTCATGCCTGCTTCGGCTAATATGTTACGATGGGCCTGGCGCATGCGCGCGATGCAAATCTCCATGATAGCAGGCAAATAGCTCTCCGCAAGAGGTTCATTGATGACTCAACCGCCAACTTCGCCATCGCTCACTCCAGATGTGATCGTTCGCCCCCTGGTGAGAGATGATCTGCCAGAGGCAATGCATGTCTTTCGTCTGGCCTTCGGCACATTCCTTGAGTTGCCGGACCCTATGACCTTTGCGGGAGACGCCGATTTTGTGCAGCCGCGTTGGCGGGCGAATCCGCACGGCGCGTTTGCCGCTGAGCGCGAGCAACAGGTTGCCGGATTCATCGTCAGCGCCTGTTGGGGCAGCGTCGGCTTCTTTGGGCCGCTGGCTATTCGGCCTGATCTGTGGGATCGCGGCATCGGCCAAAAGCTCATCTCGCCTGTCATGGACCATTTCGCAGAATATGGCGTGCAGCATGGGGGACTCTTCACATTCGCCACCAGTTCCAAGCATCATGCGCTGTATCAAAAGTTTGGCTTTTATCCGCGCTTCCTCACGGCCATTCTTTCAAAGCCCGTCATGGCGCCAACGGCGCCGGATGCGACCGCGGCATATTCGCGCCTGACTCAGAACGAACAGGAAGCGGCGTTGGGCGCATGTCGTCAGTTGACCGACACCATCTATAATGGGTTGGATGTCACAGCAGAGATCCAGGCAGTGCAGGCGCAACGGCTTGGTGAAACCGTGTTGCTCTGGCACGGATCGCGGCTGGAGGGTTTTGCCGTCTGCCACTGTGGGGAAGGAACGGATGGAGGAAGCGGCGCATGCTATCTCAAGTTTGGCGCCGTCGCCTCTGGCGTAGGAGCCGCGACTGCACTCGAGCATCTGCTGCAAGCTTGTGAAGCCTTCGCGGTGATGCAAGGCGCTGCCCAACTGGATATTGGCGTCAACCTGGGATGCGAAGAAACCTATCGGCAACTGTTAGCCGCCGACTTTCGCGTGGTCCACCTGGGCGTGGCCATGGAGCGTCCTAATGAGCCGGGCTATCACCGCAAGGGAAACTATGTCTTGGATGATTGGCGCTGAGCGTGACGCTGACCAGAGAGGATGAGCATGGCATCTGCTAGAATGGGTCGGGCGCTGATAGGGAGCGCGTGATTTCGCACAGGAGAGGATGCGCCATGAATCCGCAAGACAATCAATCAACTATGCCTGCGATGGATCCACAACCCCAATACGGCCAGCCCGGGCCGCAGTATCCGCCGCCACCGGGATACCCAACCGCGCCACAACCACAGCAGCGGAGTGTCTCGCCGAACGCTCCCATGCCGCCCTTCGACCACTCGCTCGTCACCTCCGCCTTCGAGTTGCCAGGCCACACCATTGTCCGCAACTATGGGCTGGTGCGTGGGATTATCGTGCGCTCGCGCAGTGTCTTCGGCTCGATTGGCGCGGGATTCCAGCAACTCGTCGGCGGCAACATCTCGCTCTATACAGAACTGTGCGAGCGCGCCCGCACTGACGCCTACGAGATCATGATCCGCCATGCGGCGCAGGTTGGGGCCAACGCGCTCATCGGCGTGCGCTACGACGCGACCGAGATCAGCCAAGGCGTCACCGAGGTCCTCTGCTACGGCACGGCGGTGACGGTCGTTCCCAGCCGGTCTGCTGGTCAATAGCGAGATCGCCTATCGCCCCGTGAAGCGTCCCTGCCGCCGCTCCAGGAATGAGGCCAGTCCTTCGCGGGCATCCTCGCTCTGCATGATCGGCAGCAGATCGGGCAGGAGGCGCTGCGCCGCCTCGGCCTCGCTCTCGCGCGCCAGCCGCGCCGAGACCAGGGTCGCGCGAACGCCGAGCGGAGCCTGCGCCGCAATGGTCTCGGCCAGCTCGACGGCGCGCTCCACCTGTTCGCCAGCAGGGACGACCTCCTGGACCAGCCCCATACGATAGGCCTCCTGCGCGCCGAACTCGTCGCCGGTGAGCAGGTAGCGCATGGCGTTGCCCCAGCCGGCCTCGGCGGGGAAGCGCAGCGTCGCGCCGCCGACCGGGTAGATGCCGCGCTTGACCTCGATCTGGGCGAAGCGCGTGTCCTCGCGCCGCGATGCGCACATCCGCCGCCAGCATCAGCTCGATGCCGATGGTCAGGCAGATGCCCTGGACGGCGACGACCATTGGCTTGCTCAGACCCCGGCGCGCCCAGCCCCAGGTTCAGCGGATCAATGGCCCCCTCTGGCAACGGGAAGCCACCAGCGGCGAAGGCTGGCGCCCACTGCAGCAGATCGATCCCGGCGGTGAAATGGTCGCCATGCGCAAAAAGCACGCCACAGCGCAGGTCGTCGTCGCGCTCCAGATCGGCGTACGCCTGGCACAGCGCGTGATACATCGGCAGGTCGAAGGCGTTGCGCTTGGCCGCGCGATCCAGCCCGATCAGCAACACGTGCTCGCGCCGTTCAGTGGTCACCTTGCCTTCGTCGCTCATGGCCTGCTCCTTTCTATATCAGCTCTGCATCTGCACATGGCTTAGTACGCTCCGCCGAGTTTGCGATGGTCCCACGTAGCGATCTCGACCGGCTCGACGATCACACCGACACGCTTGCGCGCTTGCGCCGCGACCATCTGGCGCATCGCGTCGTTCAGCGGTCCACCAGCGTAGCGCTCCCAGATCGTCTCGCCCAGACGCAGGACTTCGGCGGGGTCGTCAATCAGCGTGGCTCGTCCCTTGATCTGCACACCTCGAAGCTCGTTATATGCCTCGCCGGATTCGACCAGACACGTCACCTTGGGGTCGCGGCGCACATTGACCGCCTTCTGCGATTTAGCGTAGGTCCAGAAGGTAGGTTTGCCATCCACGATGACATACCACATGGCGACGACATGCGCGAAACCGTCGCGTCCGATCGTGGCGACGGCCATCGTGCGTTGCTCGTCGAGGAAGGACTGCGTCTCGTCCGCAGTCATACGGATCTGCTCGCGCCGGCTCATGTGTACCTTTCTCCTATCGCTAGTGTCACGATCTGGCGCGCCGTCTTCTCGCCAAGCGTACCCCAATTGCGAGCGTGGACGCCAGGCGGCTAGCTACGATCAACGTGGGAACGCGATTGACTTCATCGCGATCGATCAACCATTTCTCCGATTGATTGTTTCTGCAATGGGTGTATACTGACTGAACGATTCGCCTCCTTGGACGCCTGGCAAGGAGTGTGTGCAACGCGCGTGTTGGTCTGAAGCGCCACAGAGGATGTGTGGCGTGGGCGAATCGCACCTGGTGAAGGAACTGTGGGACTGGGATAGGCGAAACATAATTGGCCTGGGTTCCACGCTCATGAGACGCGGCATGCCCCATACCCTTCGTGTCGGTGAAGCGCGTACGGCTGTGGGAATGTGCGCGGCAGGAGGTTCACCATGGAAACCTCACTCACGGACGAATTCATTGGCCAGCGGCTCGAGAACTATGTCATTGAGCGGCTGCTTGGCGCCGGTGGAATGGCGAATGTCTATCAGGCGCGCGACACGCTTCATGGCCGAGAGGTCGCCATCAAAGCGCTGTCTCCTGTGTTCTTGACAGATCCTGGCTACGTGGAGCGCTTTCGGCGCGAGGCGCATCATATCGCGGCGCTGGAGCATCCGAGCATCGTCCCCATGCTTCAGTTCATCGAGCGGGACGCCGGGCTGTATGTAGTGATGCCGCTCTACGCCGAATCGCTACGCGATCTCCTCGACCGCAAGCAACGGCTTCCACTGAATGAGGTTGTGCGCATTGTGACGGAGGTTGGCTCGGCGCTTGCTGTGGCGCATTCCCACGGACTCGTCCATCGCGACGTGAAGCCGGAGAATATTTTGCTGGACGCCCACGGCGCTCGCCGCGCTCGCCGATTTTGGTATTGCGCGCCAGGCGATCTCCAAGGGAAGTTCAGGCGCTCTGACGCTCGCTGCAACCGGCCTACCAGTTGGCACGCCACAATACATGCCGCCAGAACAATTGCGGGGGACTGGTCTGATCACCGCGCCGATATCTATGCGCTCGGCGTCGTCCTCTACGAGACGCTGACTGGCCGGACGCCACATGTCGGGTCCTCGCCCTTGGAGGTAGCGGCGGTGGCGCTCACGCAGCCGGTCATTCCACCCTCGCGGCTGAATTCGGAGGTCACGGCGCCGGTCGAGGCGGTCATCCTGAGCGCGCTGAGCGCGCGGGCTGAGGATCGCTACGCGAATGTGAAGAGTTTTATCGAGAGCTTCCAGGAAGCTCTGCAGGGATCAGCGCAGAGCGCGGTGGGTCCGACGCTGCCCATAGCCTGGCCCAGCAGCAATGCGCCAAGCCAGGTAGAATCCGTGGGCCACGGACAACACGGCCGCGCATGGTGGAGGAACGCCGCCCTCAGCGCGCTAGCGTTGCTTGGTGGTGAGTGGTGGCATCGTCGCCCACGATGACCTCAGACTAGGCGCACAGCCTCTGGAGCGACGCGCCCAGGACGCTACTCCCGCTGCGTTCCCTTGGGCGCAGGCGCACAACGAGCCGTGTCGGCTCATGTGCGCCTCTCTCCCGATGGCTGGCGGTCCTGTCGGGCATGCCGTCTCGTTGCCAAGCGTACCCAATCGCAACCATGTATGCCAGGCACCTAGCTACCCTTAGCGTTCGCTGCACCGCGTTCGATACGAGTTACAATCAAGGCGAATCAAAGGGCGCCGATGAAGACAGAATTACGCACATCAGTATCAGTAAGGTGAAATGAAACGGAGGCGCTCATGTCTGAGTGGCCGAGATATGTCCATATCGCCGCTTACGCCATGGGATATGACCTTGACGAGTCAGATGGAGAGGCGAAGATTATTGCCTTCTCGGAGCGCTGGCAAGGTTTGGAGGCTGAAGGGTTGCTGCGCGCGATGAGTATGGCAACTGGAGACGATTGGTTCTTTGCGATCCGGCTTCTTATTGCTTCTGGTTTGTCTATCGCAGCTGAAGAGGCCGTATTCCGTCTAACGAGCACAGATCGCCTCACCCGATGGTATTGCGCATTGTATCTGGGAGGGTTGGGAGACCGGAGATGCATTCCGGTACTGCAAGAGATACTTGCTACGTCATTCCCTTCTCCGGCAGTATCCTTTGCTACCCGATTGGCTGAATATAGGTATGAAGACGCCAAATACGGCGCGGCTTACATTTTGGGCGAATTAGGAGAGCCATCTTGCGCCCCCTCTGTTTGGCAGGCGCTTATCAATACCTTGAAAATTGAGCGAGGGAGACCTCCAGAGCCGGAAGACCAACGCGACAAAGTCAGCTGGTCTTGCACAATACGCTATTTGCAGGATTACCAGAACACGTTAGTTTATACGCTTGGTCGTATCAAGGCATTTGGCGCGTTATGGGGTCTAGATGTATCCGAAAGACAACTGGCTATCTGGCGCATTCATCTCATCATGGGATCTTTGCATGGGCGGTACAAATTAGCAGGCGCCATTTTCTTTCGAGACGCCCCTGCGCCATTGTTGAGTCATGTGAGTGATACCTTGCAGAACGTGTTTGGGATAGCTCCTCAAGATCACGACAGTGATTTGAGAGCATACGAACAAAGCCTGCTTGGGCATGTTGAGGGGCTGTATTAGGCAGAGGAATTGCGGTTAAGCCGAAATACTGGCGAACGCGGATACTGATCTATCAGCCGCAAAACATTGGGTATCAAGAGTAGCTACTGCGTAAGGCGGATCTGCGAGGGGAAGCCGAGGACGCGCGCACGCAAGACCTCGACGCTGTCCTGGTTGGTGTAGGTCACCAGCGCTGTGAGCAGCCGTTTCGCCTCGTCGCGCTCGGTGAAGCGCATGACGCAGGTGATGGTGTCGCAGGGGTAGACCGGCGCGAGATACTCGAAGGTCATCTCGGTCGCCAGGAAGCCGATCATCCCGCCCAGATGCGTCGCCATACTCGCCGTCAGCAGTCCAGGCAGCGTGCGGCGGCCAAACCAGCTCTGCCGCGCGAACTCATCGTCCATGTGGTAGGGATTGAAGTCGCCGCTGATCCCGCAGAAGAGCGCCAGATCGGCGTCGGTGAAGGTGCGGCGATACGTAAAGGGCTTCTCCAACTCGATGCTCTCAAACGCCGCCTTGACCTGCGCCTTGAACTCGTCGCTCGCGCCTGAACTGGTGGACATTGCGCGCTCTCCTTCGGTCGCTGCTGACGACGCTTTGATATGACGGTACGCCGCACGCGACCATCCCGGCAAGGGCGCTAACTATAGGCTGGACGCGCAAGTCGAGCGAGCAGGCATGTTGACACGCCGATCAGCTTGTGCGCACACTGCCCATATCCCCGGTGCGCGGTCCCTGCGGGCGCGTGTTTTTGCGCCTATTGCTTATGCGCCCCTTCCCTTCTCCCACGTCCGCTATGAGACGTGTTGATATAGACAGCGCCGCCATTTCTCCTTAACGAGCCAGACGAATCCCCATACGGTGTCTTCGTAGCGCATCCCTCGTAGCGCGTCCACCGGAATCTGGCAAGCCATCGCACGCATTGTCAGCGCAACAGACGTATTCGGCGGGACCACCACGCTGGTCCGTCGTCGTCAGCGCCAAAGGAGTCGGCGTCTATGAGTCAGCCCATTCGAGTCACAGTCAATGGGGTCGAACAATCCAGCGATGTGGAGCCGCGTCTGCTGCTCGTGCATTACCTGCGCGACACGCTCAATCTGACCGGCACGCACGTTGGCTGCGACACGGGCCAGTGTGGCGCCTGCACCGTCCTGATGGACGGTGAGGCGGTGAAGAGCTGTATGGTGCTGGCGGCGCAGGCCGATGGCGCGAAGATCACCACGGTCGAGGGCCTGGCCCAGAACGGCGAGTACCATCCTATCCAGAAGGG
Organism: uncultured bacterium; assembly: GCA_963733745.1. Taxonomy (GTDB): domain Bacteria; phylum Chloroflexota; class Ktedonobacteria; order Ktedonobacterales; family JADMIN01; genus DASWAC01. The sequence goes on along the minus strand of CAVTFE010000045.1, from coordinate 163,618 downwards.
CTTCTGGGAGAAGCACGGCCTGCAGTGCGGCTTCTGCACTCCTGGCATGATGATGGCCGCGGTCGGCCTGCTCAGGGATAGCGGCGGGCAGGAACCCACCGACGACGAGATCCGCGAGCAGCTTGAGGGCAACCTCTGCCGCTGCACCGGCTACCAGAATATCGTCAGCGCCGTGCGCGCCGCCGCCGAGGAAATGCAGACGACCGCCGTGCGACCGGTGGCCGTGGGCGATCAGGCGCAGAAGAGGAGAGACCGTCATGGCAGTGTCACGACTCTTCGGCAGCTCCATCAAGCGCCGCGAAGACCCACGTCTCATTACTGGCAAGGGCACCTTCACCGACGACGTCAAGCTCCCCGGCATGACGTATATGGCGATTCTGCGCAGTCCCTATGGGCACGCGAAGATCACGCGCATCGACACCAGCAAGGCCAAAGCGCATCCTGGCGTCGTCGCCGTCTTCACCGGCAAAGATTTGCGAGGGCAAGCTCCAGCCAATTCCCTGCGCGTGGCTGATTCCCGATTCCGACCTGAAGACGCCGCCGTATAACGCGCTGGCGACCGATACCGTGCGCTTCACCGGCGACGGCGTGGCGGCGGTCGTCGCGGAAAGTCCCTACATCGCGCAGCGACGCGCTCGACCTGATCGAGGTGGACTACGAGCCGCTGCCTGTCGTCACCGACGCAGGAGGCGGCGATGGCCGATGGCGCGCCGCAACTGCACGAGAGCGCGCCCGGCAACCAGGCGTTCCACTGGAAGTTCGCCAACGGCGACGCCGACGGCTGCGCTGCGGCGAGGCCGAGGTTGTCCTCAAGCAGCGCTTCATCCAGCAGCGGCTGATCCCCAACGCGATGGAGCCGCGCGGCGCGGTGGCGCAGTGGAGTCCCGGCACCGACGAGCTGACGCTCTGGAACACCTCGCAGAACCCGCACATCGCGCGTTTCCTGATCTGCGTCACCAACCGGCATCCCGGAGAACAAGATTCGCGTGATCGTCGCGCGATGTTGGCGGCGGCTTCGGCAGCAAGATTCCGTACTATCCCGGCGACGCGCTGACCGCCTTCGCGTCGCAGGAGACTGGCCGGCCCGGTCAAGTGGACCGAGGACCGCCGCGAGAACTATGTGGCGACCATCCATGGGCGCGACCAGGTCACCGATGTGGAGACTGGCGGCGAAACGCGACGGCACGATCACCGGCCTGCGCGTCAAGGCGTCACGCCAACATGGGCGCCTACCTCTCGACTGCCGCGCCGGGCGTGCCAACCTGGCTCTTCGCGCTGATCGTGCCGGGCTGCTATCACGATCAAGGACTACGCCTGCGATGTCTACGGCGTTTTCACCAACACCACGCCGACCGACGCCTATCGCGGCGCGGGTCGGCCCGAGGCGGCGTTCCTGATCGAGCGCATGGTGGACCTGCTCGCGCGCGAGACTGGACATGGACCCGGTTGAGTGCGCCGCAAGAACTTCATCCCCGCCGACGCCTTCCCCTACACCACCGCCGGCACGCTGGTCTACGACAGTGGCAACTACGACGGTACGCTCGACAAGGCGCTGGAGATGGTGGACTACCAGAGCCTTCCGCCAGCAGCAGGCGCAGGCGCGGCAGGAGGGCCGCTACCTCGGCCTCGGCCTCTCCACCTATGTGGAGGTCTGTGGCCTGGCGCCCTCGCAGGCGGCGGGCGCGATGGGCTTCCAGGGCGGCCTGTGGGAGCCGGCGACGGTGCGCGTGCTGGCGACGGGCAAGGTCGTACGTGCTACACCGGCACCAACCCGCACGGCCAGGGCGAGGAGACCACCTTCGCGCAGATCGTCGGCGAGGAGCTGGGCATCCCCGTCGAGGATGTCGAGGTCGTGCACGGCGACACCTCGCAGATCCCGATGGGCTGGGGCACCTACGGCAGCCGCACGACGGCGGTCGGCGGCACGGCGGTGCTGCTGGCGGCGCGGAAGGTGCGCGAGAAGGCCAAGAAGCTCGCCGCGCACCTGCTGGAGGCCGCGCCGGAGGACATCGTCTTCGACCATGGCAATTTCTACGTCGCGGGCAGCCCGGCCAAGTCGCAGACGATCCAGGACGTCGCGCTGATGGCGAACCTGGCGTGGAATATGCCCGAAGGGATGCAGCCGGGCCTGGAGGAGAGCCACTTCTACGATCCCGGCAACTTCACCTTCCCCTTCGGCGCGCACATCTGCACCGTCGAGGTGGACGCCGATACCGGCGAGGTGAAGATCCTGCGCTACATCGCGGTGGACGACTTCGGCTACGTCATCAACCCGATGATCGTCGAGGGCCAGGTGCATGGCGGCGTCGCGCAGGGCATCGGCCAGGCGCTCTACGAGGACGCGGTCTACGACGACGGCGGCCAGCTCCTCACCGGCAGCATGATGGATTACGCCGTGCCGAACGCGCGGCAGATTCCCTACATCGAGATCGCGCGCACCGAGACGCCCAGCCCGACGAACCCGATGGGCGTCAAGGGCGTCGGCGAGACCGGCACCATCGCCTCGACGCCAGGCGGTGGTCAATGCCGTCGTGGACGCGCTCAGCCCGCTGGGCGTGCGCCATGTCGAGATGCCGATGACGCCGGAGCGTGTCTGGCGCGTGATGCAGGCAGCGCGCCAGGGTGGGCAGCAGAGCGGCGCGACGAACGGAGCCAGCGGGACCAGCGGTGACGCAAGCGGCGCGAATCCCGCGAACGCGACCGACGGCGGGACCGGCGCCGGGATGGGAGGGCAGTAGCATGTTCCCAACGGAATTCACCTACGCCGCGCCGGCGACGCTAGCCGAGGCGGTACAGCTCATGCAAGGCGCCGACGCGAAGCCGCTCGCCGGTGGGCAGAGCCTGTTGCCGCTGATGAAGCTGCGGCTGGCCAGCCCAGGGCAGCTCGTCGACCTGCGTAAAATCGGCGAGCTGCGCGGCATCCGTGAGGATGGCGACGCAATCATCATCGGCGCGATGACGACCTACCTCACGGCTCTCAAGTCGCCCGTCCTGGCGAGGCGCGCGCCGCTGGTGGTGGAGGCGACGCGTGTCGTGGGTGACATGCAAGTACGCGCGCGTGGCACCATCGGCGGCAGCCTCGCCCACGCCGATCCGGGCGGCGACATGCCGGCGGTGATGCTGGCGCTCAATGCGGATGTCGCGGTGGCGGGACCATCGGGCACGCGGGTCATTCCGGTCACCAGTTTGTTCACCGGGATGATGGAGACGGCGATTCAGCCAACTGAGTTGCTGACGGCGATTCGCTTCCAGGCGATTGATACGCCAGATACCGGCTCGGCCTACGCCAAGCATCACCATCCCGCCAGTGGATATGCGGTAGTAGGCGTCGCGGCGATCGTTCGGGTGGGCGCGGATGGGACGTGCCAGGAGGCGCGCGTCGCGGTGACGGGCGCTGGCGAGCGTGCGATGCGCGCGACAGGCGTGGAGCAGGCGCTTGTGGGCAAGCCGCTGGACGACGCGACGATCAGCCAGGCCGCCGCCTCTGCAGCGAACGGGCTGGATCTGCTCTCCGACTCGTACGCTTCGGCGGACTTCCGTGCGCACCTGGCGCAGGTCTATACCCAACGCGCGCTGGCGACGGCGGCGCAGCGGGCGCGCGGCGGCGCGTAGCCCACAATTTAGTAACCGATGACGACAGGAAGCCGGGCCAAATGGACCCGGCTTCGCTGTTATTTGATCGGTTGAAGCGCTCGGCGCTCTTACGGCAGGGTCGCCGGATAGCTCGCCTTCACGACGGCAGGCGTGCCATTGCAGTGGCTGCCGCCGCAGGGACTATACAGCGCGAACTTGAGCGGCGAGGAGAATGAGCCGGAGTCGGAGAAGAAGCCCTTGCTGTTGGCGAGCCATGCGGGCTGGCTATACCCATAAGGCGTGTCGAAGAAGACCGTTGACCCGCCGCTGACGGGACCGGAGGCGACATTCGGCGTCGGATTCGCGTTCGTCACGGCGACCTGCGTCGCGTCGGGCGAGATCGCCATACGCGCGCCATTCTCGGATGTCAATTTCGGCAGGATGGCGACTGCGCCGCTGCCGTCGGCGTTGGCGGCGAACCAGGTCGAGGTGATCTTGGGTCCGGCGGCGACCGCCTCTTTCTGGTACACGATGTGGCTGCCATCTGGCGAGGCGTCCCACCCGGCGTAATCAATCGCGCCCTCGGCTCCACCGTAGGTCGAGGCTTTGCCGATGTTGATAGGCGCGCCAATCGCCGTCGCGCTTGCGAGGTCATAGCGGTTGATGCTAATCGTCGCGACCTGCGTGTGGTTGATGTCACCAAGGCCAGAAAACTTGCCAAGCGTCGAGTAGAAGAGCACGCCGCAGCGCACGACGCCCTCGATGGCTCCGTCAACGCCCTTCAGCGGGGTAAGCGCCTTGGTGTTGATGTCGTAGCTGTAGCTGGGGCCACTAGAGGGGCCGCCCAGCGGCGGATTGGCGAAGATGATGAGCGTGTGGGTGTCGGCCCAGGCGAAGAGACGCGGCGCGGTATCCGAGTTAGCGATGTGAATGGGACTCGCCAGCATGACGCGCGTCACGGCGTGCGTCGCGGTGTCGACGATGTAGGGGTTGTACTCTTCCATGAACGGCACATCTTGCTGGATGGCGACCGCGAGATGCGCGGCGTCGGGCGCGATGGCGGTGAAGCTGAGAAATGGCTGGTTGCCAACGGCGCCCTCATCGGGGATGCCGAGCGGATAGACGAAGTTGCTGATGGTTCCCAGCGGGGAGGTCGGCGCTCCCGGCGGCGCGGGGATCGCTCCGGCGAGGTTGGGTCCGGAGGCGTAGGTGAGCGCGGTGGTGGTGGCGTGCGTGGAGCACGGCTTTGGCGTCGGTGTGGCCGTGCCTCCGCTTGTCGTCGAACCACCAGTGCCGCTGCCGGTCACGGCGCATGCGCCAAACGCGACAAGGCAGGCGAGCAGGCCAATGGCGACGCGCAACATAGCGCCGCCTCGATGAGACATCTCGTTGAAAACACGACCGAACATGACTTCGCGCCTCAATCCTTCCATCCAGACGCGCCGGGAAGAATGGCGCGCCTCTGACATGAAGACAACCTTCAACGCTCTTTGCTCCTTTGAGTGTATAGCTGTCCGTGAGTGGAGCGCTGTGAGTGATCTCACACCTCGCGCGCGTCGTGGCTCACACTGCGGTGTGTTCTGCGTGCGATGCGCCATGTTATCGGCTGTCTGGATGAGGTATGCTAGTTGCAGGCAGCCTGGTGATCTGGCTGACAGTGGCGGACGATGTGGCGCAGGATGGTGTGAGGGAGGAAGCGGGCGATGAGCAAGAAACAGGTGGCTAGTTCATCTACGAAGAGCGCACAGCAAACTGAGACGCGCGAGCGGGCTCCAGTCAAGGGCAGTGACAAAGCTCACGTGGCCACAGCCAGCGAGCAGGCGGCAGAGATCGGGACGGCGACAATGACCGAGGGGCTGGCCGATCTCACGGTGGCGGCGGAATTGGGCGACCTCAGCCGCATCGCGGCCGCCACCGGCGCTGTTGACGCGACGCGCGGCGCTGGCCTGCAAGAGTCGGCGGCGGAGATGAGCGCGCTTGGCGACATCGCCGCATCGCAGGGGAAGCTTGATTTGGCGCAGGGCGTCGAGATGCTGCGCGCCTCGGACGATATTGCGGCGCTGGGCCGCGCGACACGCTCCCTGAGTGAAGAGCAACTGGCGCGTGGGCTGAAGCTCGCCGGTATCTCCGGGCAACTGGATGCGGTTGGCGCTGCCGTGCGCGCGCTGGGGATGCTCCAAATCGCGCGCTTTATGCGCGAGACGAGCCATGAACTACGTGGGATCGCCGTGACCGATCTGCTGCAATCACAGGGAACAAAGGCGCTCGCCGCCGATCTCCGCAGCGCGAGCACTCAGGTCGCCGGGTTTGGCGCTGGCGAGGTTGAGGACGCCGAGGCGGCGCTCGCCATCGCCGACGAGCTGCAATTTGAGGGCAAGGTGCGCTCGGTGGCGGGAGCGGCGCGCATGGAAGAAGGCCTGGCCCAGCTCGAGGTGGCCGACACGCTCCACGCGGCGAGCCGCGAGGCGGCAGGCGAAGGGCTTGGGCGTATGGTGGAAGGCGCCAGCCAGGTCGGCGTCTCGGTCGCGCTCAAGAACCAGTAAACCGGCGCGCCGAACGCCCCAAGCGAGATTTCCGCGCCGCCTCGGCGATCTGTTCTGAGGCGGCGCTTGGCTGTGCCATCTGGCTTCTGGTCTGGAGTGGCGCGTTTCGGCGTGAGCTGAAGCATCAATGGTGGGTTGCAAATCGAGTGAGGATGCGGTATAGTGGTTGGCAGCGGCAAGGAGGTCGCGTATCGAGCGTGACGTTGCCGCCTGCGGCGCGACGAGCGCGCCGCCTCTGCGCAAAGGAGTGTCGCAGACGATGGTGCTGGCCGTGATTTTGCCAGGATTCCACGAGGGAATCCTCAAGACGATCTTCATCGATACCGGGATCACCTTCACCGTGCTGGGACAGCCCGCCGGTGGATTCCACCTCACGCTGCTCGATCTGATCATCGTGGGGCTATTGGCCTTCGCGGTGACGGCGATCACCGAGTGGCTCACCGGCCAAAAACTCGGCAAGTTGTTCACGGGGATGGTGGTCACCATCCTTGGAGCGCTGCTGGTGCTGATGTTTGTGCATCTGCCAGCGCCGCTCGACTTTGCCATTGAGGATATCGCCGTGGTCGCCGCGCTGATCGGCGCCACCATCGTGGGAGTCTTCTACTCCTTGATACGGGCGCGCACGTCAAGCAAAGGCAAGGCGGCCCCCGCGCACGCATAAGCCTTGAGGCCGAGCGCTAGCCATCACGAGCGCATGACATGAGCATGGCGAGGTATCCTTCTCCATGCCCATGTCATGCGCGCGATCTCTTGTCTGTCATGCGGCGACCTGCGTGTTTGAAAGACGCGAGATGGAGTGTTCATTTCCCCAGGATATGGCGCAGGGCGAGCGAAACAGGGTAGAGTGAGACTGACGACCGCCAGCCGCCCAGAGGGCGATCTTCGCCGCTGCCCGGTCACCGCCTAGCGTGCGCTGGAGACGCGCATGACCGCCATCAATCGTTCCGACAAACGAGCGACTGGCGTGCAAACGCCATTGCCACCAACTCATCTGCGCCCGCGCGTCACCGACTGGAGCCTGGCGGTTGGCGTAGGTGTGGGCGCTGCTACTGGTCTCGTGAACCTCATCAGTGGGCGTCCTGAGCAATGGATTGTCTTCACGCTGCATGGCGTCGCAGGCTTGTGGCTAATCTTCCTGCTCTGGGACAAGGTCCGGCGTGTCTGGCCCCGCCTCGTACACCCAGCTCGCTGGGATCGTCGCACGGTGTTGGGCGCGCTGGCGCTGCTGGCAGTGGGACTGACGCTTGCGTCCGGCGCCTGGTGGGTCGCGGGCGGTGATCTGAGCTTTCTGAGCTTCAACCTGCTCAACTGGCACATTATCCTCGGCGGCGCGCTTGCGATTATCGTTGGACTTCACCTGCTGGCGCGCGCCAAGCCGTTGCGCTCGCGTGATCTGCGTGGGCGCCGCCAGGCGCTGCGCTTTGCCACCTTTGCGCTCGGCGCGGCGACGCTCTGGCCAGCGCAGCAAGTGGCTCAACGCTTCCTCGGGCTTCCTGGAGCGGCGCGACGGTTTACCGGCTCACGGGAGGCTGATAGCTTCCTGGGCAATGCGTTTCCCACGTCGAGCTGGGTGGCCGATGCGCCCAGACTAATTGATCGCGCGTCGTGGCGGCTGCATGTAAGCGGCGCAGTGGCGAAATCCCTCACACTGACCTATGCTGAACTGCTCGCGCTCGCGCCAGGTGAGATACCCCTTGGTGCGGGCGCTCAAGCTGATCGCCTGGACGAGTTGGTGGCGCTGCTCGACTGTACCGGTGGCTTCTATAGCTCGCAACGCTGGCGTGGCGTGCGTATAAGCCGTCTGCTCGACCTGGCGCAGCCGCATGTTGACGCGCGCTATGTCAGCTTCATCTCGGTGACGAGTTATCGCTGGAGCTTGCCGCTTGACGAGGCGCGTCAGGCGCTCCTGGCGACGCATGTGGGCGACGACGCGCTCTCGCACGACCATGGAGCGCCGCTGCGGCTCATCGCGCCGGGGAGGCGAGGCTTCGAGTGGGTGAAATGGATCACACACATCGAGCTGCGCACGGAGCCGGACCCAGGGGAACTCATAGCGATCCACACCAGCAGCTTTACTCCAGAAGGCAGAGGCGAGCGCTGAATGCGTCTCGGCTCTCTAGCTACGCCAAGTATACGCATATCCTTTGATGGGTCGGCGAGTGACAGATGTCTGGCGTCCTCCCTTTTGCTCATCACCCTTCGCCGATCCGGTAACAGTAGCGGATTTCTGGCGCTATTCGTACTGGTCATTCGCTCAGAGGCAGCCCTGCCAAGCCAACCCGCTTTTCTGCGCGCAGCAAGGACGCACACATTACAGAATTAAGAATATCAATATTGATATTGACTTTCTTGATTCACTATGTTACAAAATGAACAGCAATGGTGTGGTGGCGAAGATGCTCGGCGTTGGACGGAGCGTGGCGCGCGAACGCCTCTCCCAGGACAACGCCACAGGCGACGATATCTGACCAGGGATCTGACCAAGTATCTGACCAGGAAAGCGAGGCAGCAGTTGCAACGTGTACAATCACTCGAACCACTCCGGCGCTGGCTTCCTGCGGCCGTAGGTACGCTCGGTGTGGCCTATGGCGTCATCAGCCTCCGAGGGATGTATCGGCCCAATGCGCGCGGGATGGCGCTCACGACGCCAGGTCGTCTTCGCGTGTTCCCGATAGTTGCGCTCAACGCGGGCAGCCTTGCGCTCATCCTCATTGGGAGCCGGCTGCATGGGCACTGGTTCATCCGCATTGTGCGCCACTCTCCCGCACAGTCCATCATGATCGCAGGTGAATTATCCTGTCAGCCGCTTTGGGTCGGCGTTCAACAAGAGCAAGAGAGCGATGCGATCAGCGAGACAGTGGCCGCCGCAGCATATTAGCAGTATAGTAATGGCGCGATGATTCCCAGCGACAGGATGGCGCTGCGAAGTTAGAAATGAAGCGTGCAAAAGCCCTCAATAGCGATGTCTGAGATTTTTGGAGGCTATTGAGGGTAACGCATACGGAAATCGCGCCCGTCTGTTCGCCAGCGTCCACATGTGTCCATCCCAATTGCTGTCAGTGTTGCTGTCTCAGATATCCTTATGACGGTGAGAACTTCGCGGACAGAGAATAAGCTATCTCTGAGCGCCTAATTCTTGGCGCCCGTTTACTCATCGATGAAGGGATGGATCTGTCTCAGGCGCTGCGGGCCCAGATCGACTTGACGGTGTAACCACAGCCGTAGCCCATCACAGTCGCTTGCGCATTCCTAGAAGTTGACATCATCCCCAAGGAGGCGTCCATTGTCGCAGCGCTTCTTCCGGTGTTCCCTGGCGTTACCATTGCTCACCTTGCTTGCGTTGACGGTGTTTGCCGGCTGCGGCTCCAGTTCAGGAGCCCCTGGCGACGCGAATTCGCCAACGGCCACGGCAATCGCCACTGTCTTGGCGACCAACACGCCTGAGTCCTCGGAGAACCAGGTGGATGTCTCGGATTTCCAGTTTTCTCCCTCCACACTGACCGTCAAGGTCGGGACGAAAGTGACCTGGAAGGGGGTCAGCGGCGCTCACACGGTAACGAGTGATGATAGCGCGCCAATGCAGTTTGACCAGTCGATTGCGGAGGGTGGCGTCGTCACATTGACGTTCACGCAAGTCGGGACCTATGAATACCATTGCTCGGTCCATAAGTCGATGCATGGCAAAATCATCGTGGCAGCGTGAACGCGCCGTAGCTACCATCAGGATGCGCTAAGGCGGACTAGCGAAGCAGCGAGGCGCTGGTGGAACTGGGCGCTGAGTTCTTCCAATTGGAGCGCATCCTCGCCTTCCATGGTCGCCAACGGCGGTCAGCGCGTCCAGATCACTGCGTAGGACAGCTCATCTGCGAAGGTGGCGGATACACCCAGAAAGCCGTTGGGCGCTGGGCGTGTCTGGACGCGGACTGTGAGGTCGATCTCTCCTGGCGCTGGCGGCCAGCAGGAGTAGTCGCTGTCGACGACGATTTCATCCTCGCTGTCTTTCTGTGTGATCGTCGCAACGGTGGGATATGTGGTCGAGCAGGAATGGCCTGGAGGGACATCTGGCGTCAATGTTCGGGTCGCCCTGGGCGCCGCGGCAGGGCCTGTGGGTGGACTCGTCGGGGTACCGGCGCCAAGAGGTGGAGTCGCCTGCTGGCGGGTCTCGTTCGTTGGTGACGAGGTGGATGCTGGAGGCGCAGTACCTGCCGTAACTGGCGTCTCGGAGACGACGCCACAGGTTCCCTGTCCAGTCGAGTACCCGCACCAAAGCACCACATGATCCACTGTGACGCTCCCGCCTGGAGGGAGGGCAGGTATCGCAAGGCGCAGCGTCAGCGCCCCAACAGTGGGAAGAGTCGCGCTGGCGTCGGGACGCGGCGCGAGAAGAGCGAACTCCCCGATCGGTACCGGCACAGTGACGATGGTTGTCGCGCCATGCTCGTCGGTGTAGCCAATCTGATAGGCGCCGCCTGGCGCGGGCAGGTATATGGATAGGTCATGGTTTCTCCGTTGCAAGAGAAATGCGCATTCTCTGGCGCCATGACGAATTGTTGATCGTGCTCATAGAGCTGGATGGAGACGTTCACCAGTGGCTGGTCGCCAGCATATTGGTGTGCGAGCACAATGGCCATACGCAGGCGCGAGGCGGGCTGGTGAGTGATGCTCACGCAAGCAGGAAAGGTCAGCCCCAAGCAAAACACCATCAAGAGAGTGATGAGTAGACGGCCTGGATGCGGCAGCCGTAGAGCACTCAAGCGCATACTGTTGATTCCATGATGTGTTGTAGAGGACCGGAGCCCTGCTGGTATCGTCGAGTGACATCGTAAGAGTCCATCGGCTGATCCGCCTGCTAGCAGTACGTGGCTGCGGTGCGAATTCTCACATGGCGCTTGCTCGCCAGACGTGTGCAGCGTGGTAGTGCGCAACGGTTTTGAAGACCGTTAAGGTTGCGATCAATCCAGAAAAAGCACAAAACGAAGCCCCCGACATTGCTGCCGAGGACTGGGTTGGTAGCGCATACGGGATTCGAACCCGTGATCTTCGCCTTGAGAGGGCGATGTCCTAGGCCGCTAGACGAATGCGCCGGACGCGCGAACAGCAAGAACAGGCCTACGCTACTCGCGCACATCATTTTACCGCAGACGCCGCCCGGCGTCAAGCCTGTCATCCAGCGCTATCAGGCCACCACACCCTCGGCTTCGACCGCCGCCTTTGGACCGCACGTCAGCGCCAGCGCCGCGAACGCGATGGCCAGGACGAGGCGGAGACTTGCTGAACGCGGCGCCTAGAATTTCGACCAGTCGAAGAGCGCCGGCTTGACGTCGGGACTGTTGTACTTGTACACGAAGGTCTGGCGATTATTAAAGGCCAAGTCCCGTGGCTTACCGGTATACGTCTGTACGAGCTTGCCGCTCTCGTCATAGACCTCGATCGTCAGCTTGTGCTGCGCGTCGATCGGATGCCCCATGAAACTGGTGTCGGTCAACTCCTGTCCCCAGATGTCGAAGAGTTCGCCGACGGTATACGTCTTCTGCACCGGCGACTCGATGTGGATCAGATTCGGCTCGCCGTCGTGGACGTGCAGGGCGTACAGGCAGGAAGATAGGCCGTTCTGTATGATACCTACGCCTGCAGGTACTGTGACCTGCTGTCCGTCCACGTAGAGGTCGAGCGCCGTGTGGTTGTGGATGACAGCTCCCTCAGTCGCCTGACACTCGATGCCATCCACCGGCTGACCATTCGCAGCCTGTAGTCCGTTAGTAGACGGCGAGTTGGCGTTGCGGATGAGACCGAAGATGAGCGCGCCGAGCAAGATCACCGCCAGCGCGACGCCACCGTAGATTGCCCACTGCCGGATACGCTGGTTGCGTAATTGACGTTCGCGCTCGCGCTGACGCTCAAGCTGGCGTCGCTGAAATTGTTCTTTGCGCGTTTCCCGGCGCTGATCGCGCTTGGTATACGCTCCCCCTGGACCGCTCATAGCGCTCTTTCTTCGCTTCCTCTCGCCCGCGCGACGCGGATGATGTTTATCGGATAATACCTGCTCTGTAGCGCGTGGCGCGCCATCGCGCGAACGCATGTCAGGGGCGCCAATAGTGGAGTATAGGGTCGCCATCCCGCGCTGTCAACGCATGGGATGGCGTCTCCATTGGTCCGTCCAGCGCATACTCACATCTACTACGCGCCAGACGTCGTTTATGTGGCGCCCATGCTGGCCGTATCATAGCAAGGCGGCGGACCGCTCATCTATGCGGCTCAAGGCGGAAAGCTTTGCGTCGCAGCTATCTCTGGCGCGGTTATATACTGCCCATGGTGGAACGACACAGGTAAGAGACGCGGGAGGCAAGCGTGGACTACACGATCGTGAATCTGGATGAACTCGCTCGCTCAGGCGATACCTATGAGTTCGAGGGCTACCTGCATGGAGACGGAGACGCCGGTGTTTGCGTGATCCTGGTGGACATGGCGCCAGGAGAAGGCCCAAAACTGCACAAGCATCCACATGAAGAAGTCTTCGTCATTCACGAGGGCAAGGCAACCTATACCATTGGTTCGACCACCCTCGAAGCGACGGCAGGACAGATCGCGATTGTCTCTGCGGGCGTGCCTCACAAGTTCATCAATTCCGGCTCGGGGCGACTGCGGCAGGTGGATATCCACCACAGCCCGCGCTTCATCACCGAGTGGCTTGAAGATTGAACCGCCCTGCCGCTCTGGCGCTGTTGAAGCCATCTCGTCCATAGGGCGCGACTGTTTGGATTCCGATCATAGAGCCTCAGGCTCCAAGCGGCGTCTGTAAGATGCGTTCTATTAATGCCGATGAACGCGCACAGAGCAGGAACGCCCCGCAATGTCGCCACCGCCAACTCCACATGAGCACACCCTGCTGAACGGCGCACAGGCCGAAGCATCTGCGTATCTGCTCGCGCGGGCTTTTCAGAATGACCCGCTTATGGTCTATGTGCTGCCAAACGCCCAGAGGCGCAGACGGCTCCTTCCAGTTCTTTTCGGCGTCGTAGTCCGCTATTGCCTGCGCTATGGCGTCATCTACACCACATCCGGTCTGGAAGGAGTGATCTGCTGCCTGCCGCCGGGGCAGACCACCACCATCGGTCGCCTGGCGCTATAAGCCTGTTGGACCACGCTACAACTCGGCCTGACCGGCCTGCGGCGCTTCCTGCGCGCCTCCAGTGCAAGTGACTATGCGCACAAACAGGCGGCGCCGGGAGCGCACTGGTATATCTGGTCGCTGGGGGTTGATCCAGCGTGCCAGGGCCACGGATTCGGCGGCCAGCTCGTGCGGACCGTGCTCTGGCAAGCCAAGGCGCAGAGCAAGGCGTGTTACCTCGACAACGAGAACCCACGCAATGAGCCTTTCTACGGGCAATTTGGCTTTCGCCAGGTAAGCGAGACCCCCATCACTGGCTCGGATGTGAGCGTCTATGCGATGCTCTGGAAGCCGGATGAAACCTGACTCTCCGCGCACTTTTTGAGCTTTCTCCCAGACAAACAGGCTCCTACGCAGAGCGCTGCAGGAAGTATGTATGATGCGCATGATACACTGGCGAGTGATCGCAGTATGCGCGTTCAGAGCGCGCATAGGTTTAGAAGTCACGCGAGAGCGAGGATGACATGGCAAGCGCCGACTATGGCAGACGGTTGAGCGAGACACGTAAGCGCATGAGTGATTCCGGGCGGGACGGGTTACTCGTCTCCAATCCCAGCAACCGCCGCTATCTGACCGGCTTCACACCCAAGGATGGCGACATCACTGAAACGTCTGGCTGGGTCCTGGTGACGCCAAAGTCGCTCGGGATCATCGCCGGGCCATTCTTTTTCCCTGGCCTGGAGCACGAGATCGCGGCGAGTGGCGCGGAGGTCTTGCTGGCGGATGGCCGGCTCTTCTGGGATCTGGCTGCCGAGCGTGCGCAGGCGGATGGAGTCAAGAACCTCGGCTTCGAGAAGGACTGGCTCTCCTACGACCGCTATGCCCGCGTGCGCAAGGCGCTGGCCGAGGAGATCACGCTCACGCCGAGCGACGACCTGATCCGGCACGTGCGCGCGACCAAAGACGCGGGCGAGATCGAGCAGTTGCGTCGCGCGGCGGACGTTGGCGACCGCGCCTTCCGCGAGCTGTTGACCCGCATCCATGTGGGCATGACTGAGCGCGAGGTCGCCGCCACGCTGGAGCAGATCATGCAGGATCTGGGCGCCGAGGGGCCGAGCTTCCCGACTATCGTCGGCGCGGGGCCTGGCAGCGCGCTGCCGCACTGGGAGCCGACCGACCGCGACCTGCGCGCCGGTGAGCCGATCCTCATCGACTTCGGCGTGATCGTGGATGGCTACTGCTCCGACTCGACGCGCACCTTCTGCATCGGCGAGCCTGAAGCGCAGTTGGTGGAGATCTACACGGCGGTACGCGCCTCGCAGGACGCTACTGTAGAGGCGCTGCGATCCGGTATCCGGCGTGGGCGTGATGTGGACGCCGCCGCACGCAAGGTGCTGGACGACGCGGGCTTCGGCGACAAGTTCATCCATGGACTTGGACATGGCATCGGTCTGGCGGTGCATGAGCTGCCAAGTATGGGACGGCTGCGCGTCAACACGCCGGAGATGGACGCTGAACTGGCGAAGAACGAACAGGTGCCCGACGAGACGGTAGTCACCAACGAGCCGGGAGTCTACCTCAACGGCTGGGGCGGCGTCCGGCTGGAGGATATGCTGCTGGTGACGAAGGATGGTGTCGAGGTCATCACTGAGCGCAATCCCGAACAGATCATCTCGTTGCCTGTGCGCTAGCTGAGCATCACTCTCTATCTAGCGTATTCCCCTGGCGGCTGCCGAAGTGATATCGCTTTCGCAGCCGCCAGGCTTTGTTGTCTGTGACCGCATTCGCTATAGTGTATGCGAAATAGTGTATGCGAACCGGCCTGCCCGATGAGCGCAGGCTGCACGGTCACCAGGCAACGACAGCAGTCGCGTATCAGCTCCCGTATTCCTGCGGAGAGGCGCGCCGACCGGGGATGAAAGAGGAGCGATCATGGCGATTGAAGACAAGGAACGTCAGAAAGCACAGGACGAGAAGCTGCGGTCGTTTGATACGGCGCGGCTGCGCAAGGCGGTGCGCGAGATTATCCAGGCGGTAGGCGAGGATCCCAACCGCGAGGGGCTGATCGAGACGCCACGGCGCGTCGCCGACATGTACGCCGAGGTCTTCTCCGGCCTGCGCGAGGACCCGCCGACGTGCTGCGGGTGGGCTTCGACGAGGGGCATCAGGAGCTGGTGCTGGTCAAGGATATCCCCTTCTACAGCATGTGCGAGCACCATTTCCTCCCGTTTCATGGCGTGGCGCATGTTGGCTATATTCCTAATGGGCGCGTCGTGGGTCTCTCAAAGCTGGCGCGCGCGCTGGAGATCCTGGCGCGCCGCCCGCAGTTGCAGGAGCGGCTGACCAGCCAGCTCGCCGACGTCATCATGTCCACCGTTGGAGCCAGCCGGCGTCGCGGTGGTCATCGAAGCAAGCCATCTCTGTATGACCATGCGGGGGATACGCAAGCCCGGCAGCGATACCGTCACCAGCGCGATGCGTGGTGTCTTCCGTCGTGAGGCGGCCACCCGCGCCGAGTTCATGTCGCTGATCAAGGAATAGATTTCATTAGTATCTGTCCCGCGCTCGCGTGTGACATGGATCACACCGCCGCGTCGCGCCAGACGTACGCGCGCTTGCGCATTGCGTCTCGACGCCAGCGAACGTACAATGAAAGTTGAGAGCTGTGCGTGTGTGGTGTGAGGAGGCGTGGCATGCTGATGCGATTGCTCGACCGTCTGGGGCTGAGGCGGCTCTTCTTTTCGCTCTTCTATCGGGTCGGCCGTCCGCCGTGGGATAGCGGTGTGACGCCACCGGAGTTGATCGAGGCGATCGAGGGGCCGAACGCCTTGCCGCCAGGGCATGCGCTGGATATCGGCTGCGGCTCCGGCACGAACAGCGTCTATCTCGCGCGCCAGGGCTGGAGCGTCACTGGCGTCGATTTCGCGGGATCGGCGATCGCGCGGGCCAAGGAAAAGGCAAGGATGGCGCGTCCTCTGCGCGGGTCCACGCGTTTCATCCAGACGGACGTGACGCGTCTGGACACGCTCCAGCTTCAGGAGCCATGCTCGTTGCTGCTGGATGTTGGTTGCTTGCACAGCCTGCCATCATCTGAGCGTCCTGCCTATGCGGCAGGTGTCGCCAGGCAGGCAGCCTCTGGCGCGCTCTTCCTTCTCTATGCCTTTGAGCGTGGGGCGGGACCAACGCGGCGTCTGGGAATTACGCCAGAGGACATCGGCTCGCTCTTCGCGGGCACGTTCGCCGTGCAGCGTGTCGAGCAGGGCACGGATCGCGGCATGCCTACCGCGTGGTACTGGCTGCGCCGCATCGAGTATAGCTAGACGACAGCGAAACGCCGCCACTGCCGCTAGTAGAAATCCTCGTCAATCGGGCCAAAGTCGAACGGGCAGAGCGGCCCAACCTTCGCTTTCCAGTAAGAATCGCCTGTGTCCCGCTGGTAGGAGAAGAGGTATCCACGGCTATCCTCCCAGACCAGGTCCCATTCACCTTGAGCGATGGAGTTGAATCTGAAGGAGCCATCGCTGTTGACTCGCGTGCGCGGAGCAGGAGACCCGACTGCCCTGTAGAACGCCGCGTCGCTCATATTGTTATTAATCCCCTTCGCCAGAATTGCGAACGCCCCGGCAGGAATCGCCTTGGTGAAGCGCCCAATGACCGGCTGCGGCTTCGCCAGCTCGCTGGTGGCCGCCTGCCCCTCCGGTGTGTCGCTGAACTTGGTGGAAAGCTCCTGGTACGTCGGGATTGCCTGGCTGCAGATACCCCCGCGCTGCTTCTGCCCGAGGCCCAGAAGGCTTTTCGCTAGATCGGCGTGCGCCTGTGTCGCTTCGGGAGATGATGGGAAGCGCTCCACCAGCGAGTGAAACTTGTCTACCGCCACGTCATACGCCTGCGTGGCGAGCGCCGCCTCCGCCAGATTGTAGTAAGCCGTCGCGTCCGCCGCGCCCGCTGTCGCCTTGCAGGCGCTGTCGCAATAACCGAGCGCCAGCAATGTGTCGAGGCGCTGCGTCGCCGACTGATAGTCCTTGCTGTCCAGAGCCGCTTTGCCCCAGGCGATGTACGTGGCGACGAGGCCGGACTTCGCGCGGGCGACCTGCGTTGTCGCGCTGGGATAGGTCTTCAGCACGCTGGAGAAGAAGTCAATCGCCGATGAGTACTCGCCCTGCGCCTCCGACTCCTCGGCCCACTCGTTGTAGACGCGCGCCAGATCGTTCGACGAGGGCGACTTCTCTCCCGCCTGCTTGTACTCATTGAGGGCGAGCTGCCACTGCTTCTGCGCTTCATAGGAGGCTGCCTGTGCGTTATGCAGGGGCTGTTGCAGGATGAATGCGCCGCCGAAGAGGCCAAGCAGAAGAACCGACGCCAACACAGCGCTCAGAATCTGGGCTACACGACGCGTATTCTCCGCATTTGCCATTCCTCCAGCCAGCCGCATGATTGTGAACATGGCGAGCAGCAGAAAGACGCCGCCAGCGGCGAGGCCGACGAAGAGCGCGCTTTGCGCCCAGTCATCTCCCATGAACACAAGGACACCAAAGAGAGCGAGCGTTACCAGGATAGCGATGAGAGGAATCCAAAAAGAGAATGGCTTCGCGAGCGATTGCAGCCATTGCGGCGGCTGTGTCGTGGGCGCGGGATATGGATATGGCGGCTGGCCGGGATAAGGCGCAGGATAGGGGCCTGAGTAGGGACCGGCGTACGGGCCAGATGGCTGACCGGGATAGGCGGCGGGTGGTTGCCTCTGCGGCCCCAGATATTGCTCTGGCGCGGGTGGGTATTGCGGCGCTGGCGGCGTCTCAGCTAGCGCGGGAATGGTCGGTGGTTCGGTTTCGGCGTCCGGCGTCACTGCCGCTTCAGGCCGCGCAGGAAGCGCGGCTTCTGGCGCCGATTCTGGGGGTACGGCGTCGAAAGCTGGTTCTGGCGAGGCCTCTGGCGTGTCATGCGTGTCGAATGAGTCCGTCATCTCGTCTCCTCACCACCCTGCCCTGAGATTTGTCCTCAGGGTCGATGGCCGCAACTGGAGGCGCGATGACGATCTAGCTCATGAGAAGGCGCGCCTCCACTGAGCGAGATTTCACTACAGAGTAAATATTCTGTCAAGGGGGCGTATTATGTCGCGCTGTCACAGGCTCATCAGCGTCAGCGTGTCCAGGTGATGTCGGAGGAGAGCTGCTCGCCATAAACCGCCGTCGCCGCTGCGAAGCCGCCTGGATCGGCGGCGCCTGTACATGTGCGAATACAACGATCCTGGCTGCATTTGGCGCGACTTGTGAGTAGTCGGCGCGTAACGTGATGGTTGCGATGGCGCCGTCCTGCGATAGAGTTGCGGTGGGCGCTGGCGCGGGAGAAGGCGTCCGCTTCAGGAACGGTGTCAGCGTAACCTGTGGCGTTGGCGTAGCGGAGACCGGCGGAGTGGCTTCCTTCTGAAGATCCGTCTGAAGATCCGTCCAAAACACTTCCTCACAGGTGTTTTCGTTGGCTCCGCAGGTCAGCATGATGTCGTCGACGCTCGCGCTCCCGCCTGGTGGTGGAGTTGGCAGTGAGAGGCGCAGAGTAAAGGCGTCATCAATCGGGATGGGGACCGTCGAGCCTGGAGGTGGGGAGAGGATGGAGAATGCGCCAGACGGCACAGGCACAGTCGCCGTCGTGGACGCCCCCTGCTCGTCAGTGTAGGCGATCTTGTACGATCCTCCAGGTGGCTGCCGTGCACAAAAGCCCAGAACAAATATCGGGTTTGGCCGGATAATTGGGATAGTTTTCGCATTAGCCGAGATGTCGGTTCCATTGCAGGTCACACGCGTGTTATCCGCCAGGGCGACTTCGCGTTGGTTCGTTTCATCATGGAAATGAACCGACACAGATACGTTTGGCTTCTCACTGTACTGGTCTCTGATGATGATCTCAAGGCGAAGTTCTGAGGCAGGACGATGTGTGACAGGCAAGGTTGTGCCACAGGCCACGAAGACCAGCAACAAGCTAAACGGCGCGACGCGCAGAAGCGCCGAGTGAAATGCCTGATTGCGACGCTGTGCGATGATTGGCCGCCGAAAACTGGACAAGCACTTTGCCGACCGCATCCGTCTCTGTCTTCCCAAGAACATGGCGCCGCCTCCAGTTCCAGGTGAATACCGAGGAAATCCGTCTGGACTGGTTACGCCTCAGAACGGAACACGGCCAGGCGCGTCGCGCAGGTGTGTCCTGCAGGTGTGTCCTGGAAGACCTTCTACGTCGCCGCCCGCCCGCATCTCTCACGTGGCGTCCGTAACCGCTCGCCGCAATGTCGCTATTGAGGAGCGGCCTCTCGCGGACGAAACGCGACGATCAAGACAGCGTCAGCCAGCGCCCTGAGCGAGGCCTCCGAACCATCATACTGGTAGCCGAAGGCGCGGATGATGGCCCGAAAGACAAAGCCGTAGCGCTTTTCATACTGCTGTAACGTCGCAAAGCGCTCATCTGGCCCCGACAGGCGATACTGCGGGGTATAGCGCTCGCCGCCTGCCTGTACCTCGATGTCTGGAAGCGCCAGGATATTCTGATACCAGTCCGCGCGCTCACCCCAGGCCGAGAGGCCGCGCTCTCGCGCGTGGCGGGATCATAGTGGACGACTTCCAGCACCGTTTGATATGTCCTGCCAGACTTGCGTCCCCGGTGGGTGAGCAGCAGGAAGCGATGACCCAGCAGCCATCCCAAGCGCACGCGATAGAGCGCGATAGGCAGCTTGAATCCTAATCTGAGCAATCCATGTGGCCTGGCGGGAGAATGATAGATTGTCATACACGGTCCCCCGATCTAGCAGGAGTCCCGGCTGAGGCCCCCTTGCTTTAGCTATGGGGATGAAAGCTGGGTGGCCCAACAGGGCCACAGAAGTACCGACTGGCTACCGCTTTCGTGCCTGTCAGGCAGAATAGAGAGACATGGAAACGCAGAGCATTCGCAAGACATTCAAGTATAAGCTCAAGCCCGCCCCAGAGCAGGAGCGGATGTTTGAGCACACCCTGATGCTCTGCCGCCACGTCTACAATGCCGCCGTCGAGGAGCGACGGGAAGCCTGGCAGAAGTGCGGCGTCTCGGTCAACTACTACCAGCAGAAGGCGGAATTGCCCGGCATCAAGGAAGCCATGCCAGAGTACGCTGGAGTCCACAGCCAAGTCTTGCAGGATGTGGTGTTGCGGGTAGATCGCGCCTTCCAGGCGTTCTTCCGCCGGGTGAAAGCGGGCGAGACACCGGGCTACCCGCGCTTTCAGGGGCGTGACCGCTACAACAGTTTCACCTATCTCCAGGTCGGCGAGCATGGCGGGGCGGCCCTGGACGGCGGTCTTCTCAGCCTCTCCAAGATTGGTCGCATCCCTATTCGCTTGCACGGTCCATTGAAGGGGACACCGAAGACCGTTACCATCAGCAGAGAGGCAGACGGCTGGTACGCCTGTATTTCCTGTGCGGATGTGCCGGTACAGCCCTTGCCCGCGACGGGACAGGAGACCGGCATAGACCTCGGCATTGAAGCCTTCGCTACCCTTTCAGACGGGACGCGTATCTTCCACCCCGGTTGGTATCGCAAAGCCGAGCGCGCACTGAAAACGGCGCAGCGACGGGTATCGAGACGCAAAAAGGGGAGTAACCGCCGCCGCAAGGCCGTCACACTGCTGGCGAAAGCGCATCAGCAGGTCCGTCGCCAGCGCCGTGACTTTCACCACAAGACAGCCTTGGCGCTCGTTCAGGCCAACGATACGATCTATCACGAAGCGTTGCAACCCGCCAACATGGTGAAGAATCACCATCTGGCGAAGAGCATTCAAGACGCGGGGTGGGGCGCGTTCCTCATCATCCTGACGCACAAGGCAGCATGGGCCGGTCGGAGGGTAGTCGCCGTCAATCCCGCGTTCACCTCACAGACCTGTAGCGGCTGTGGGGCGCTGGTCTCGAAGGGCTTATCCGTTCGCTGGCATTCCTGCCCAGCGTGCGGAACCAGCCTGCACCGAGACCACAACGCCGCGAAGAACATAGAGCGGGCCGGGCAGGCCCTTCAGGGAGGCGTGGCGTTGGCCGCGTCGGAGAACTGAGAAGCCCCCGGCTTTAGCTGTGGGGAGCATGTCACTGAATTCCTTCTCACTACTCGAGGGATCATACGTCAGAGAAGGCGAGAGAGCGGTTAGCGAGGCGTCTCGATCAGGAGGCGCGCCACGCGATGATTCACCGCGCCACGCATTCTCAGCCGCCAGCCGAGCCACCGCCCAGAATCGGCGTCTTCGTCTTGCCCTGCCCCGCAATGCCTGGCTCGGTCATGGCTTCGGGCTTGAGGATCTCAGCCAGATCCTCCTCTGGCAGCAGGCCAGACTCGGCCAGCAGCTCGCGGATGTCGCGGCCTGACTCGACCTGATCGTGCGCCAGCTTCGCGGCGGGCTTGTAGCCGATGTAGGGAGCCACCGCCGTCACCAAGCTCGCGCTCTTGACGGCCAGTTCCTCGCAACGTTCGGCGTTCGCCTTGATGCCGGAGACGCAGCGGTCCGCCAGGACGACCATCGCATTCTTGAGGATGTGCAGCGACCAGAGCACGTTGTGGATGATGACCGGCATCATCACGTTGAGTTCGAGTTGTCCCGCCTGCGCCGCGTAGCTGACTGTCGTGTCATTGCCTAGCGCCTGGAAGCAGACCTGATTCACCATCTCGACGATGGAAGGATTGATCTTACCTGGCATAATTGACGATCCCGGCTGTACCGGCGGCAGGATGATCTCGTAGAGACCGGTCGCCGGACCCGAGGCCAGCAGACGCAGGTCATTGGCGATCTTGGTCAGGTCGAGCGCCAGCACGCGCGTCATTCCGGAGACCTCGGCGAAGGAGGCCATGCTCGGCGCGATCTGCACCAGCGACTCCGCGCGCCGCAACGGGTAACCGGTCAACTCGGCCAGGTAGCGCACGATACCGTTGATGTACCCTTCCTCGGCGTTGAGGCCGGTGCCGACCGCCGTGCCGCCGATGTTTAGCTCGTAGAGCGTCTCCTGCGCGCGCTCGAGCCGCTCGATATCGCGGCGTACCGTCAGCCCGTAGGCGGCGAACTCCTGGCCCAGCCGGATCGGGGTCGCATCCTGCAGGTGCGTGCGCCCCGACTTGAGGATGTGGTCGAACTCGCGTCCCTTCGCCTCGAACGCCTGCGCCAGGTGATCCATCGCGGGGATGATCTCGTGGATCATGAAGAGCGTGGCGATACGCATCGCCGTTGGGACGGTGTCGTTGGTGGACTGCGCCATATTGACGTGATCGTTGGGATTGACCAGTTTCGCGTCGCCACGCTTGCCGCCGAGAATCTCGATGGCGCGGTTGGCGAGCACTTCATTGGCGTTCATGTTGTGCGAGGTGCCTGCGCCCGCCTGATAGACATCCACGACGAAGTGCTGTTGCCAGTCGCCAGGCAGCGGTGCGCTGAAATGGTCACGCCAGTCCTTGCCAAGGATCTCGTCGCTCGCCTGGATGATCGCGTCGGCTACACGCGCATCGAGCCGCCCAGTGTCGCGGTTGGCCATCGCGGCGGCGCGCTTGATGAGCACCGTGGCGCGGACGAACGCTGGATGCGCGCGCATCCCACTGATCGGATAGTTCTCAACTGCCCGTTGGGTCTGCGCGCCGTAGAGCGCCTTTGCAGGCACTTTCACTGGTCCGAGCGAGTCTTCTTCGATGCGGGTGTCTTCCGCCGTCTGATCGGTATCTGGCATAACGTATGCGCCTCCTGGAGCGTCGTTGCTCGTGGATTGAGTGTGGGGGATCAAACACTCAGATTCTACCACCGGAGGCATATGTCGCGCGGCTTGTTCGGGAGGCGGACGCCCTCATCGAGGGCAAATCTGCTGTCTATGCGCCCTGCTGGCTGATGATGCTGAAATCGCGCGCCTGACCCGGTCCGTACCAGCCGCCAGTCACCTTGAACATGACGCTCTTGACGCCAGCCGGCACGGGGGTGAGGTAGTTGGTGAAATGCTCCTCGTGGTACATGCTCGCATCCATCGGCGGCTTCTGCGCGGCGCTGAAGGTCCTGCCACCATCGTAGCTGACCTGAATGGCTCCAATCGCCGCAAATTTCAGATAGCTGTTCGCCGGGGCAGGCTGCGCGAAGGTGACCTCACCACTGGGATCGTTCACTACCACTGTATTCGTTGGGTGCAGCAGCGTATAGGGGACGGCGTAGCTCATGCTGAAATCCGACCAGTGCCATGTCCCCGCCTGACACGTTGGCGCATCGATCACGCCGATGTCACACTTGTCCGGGTTGTAGCTATGCTGCGAGAACTGCACGACACCTTGAGTAAAGGTCAGCGGCTCCGGCCACTTGCCGGACAGGATTACCTTTCCAGCGCCCGCGGGCGCGTTCGGCGCGACGCGGAAGGTGTATGAGTGCGAATCGAAGGTGAATTGAAACGGCGTGCGCGTGACCTTGCTTGGAACGATACCGGTCTGCTCGGTGAACGCCGGCCACTCTTGCCCGGCGTCGAGTCCACAGAAGGAGCCGCAGAACTTGCTCGGCCCTTCGACCGCCTTCCACTGCGTGTGGCCGTCGAATACGTCGGTCTTGAGTTCCACATAGTGCGCCGGCATTCCCTGGAGGTCTACCTCGCCTTCGTTGAAGGGCAGCGCCAGTTGCTCCGCGAAGGGCGTCACGTCTATGGTGATCCAGTCACGCGGGTCAGTTTGGAACGTGCTGACGCTAAAACCAATCGTCACCGGGCCGCCCGACCAGTCTGCCATGTGATCAGGCGTCAGGGTGATCAGGCCATAACCCTCGCTCTTGATACTGGTCATGACGTGGTTGTGACAGACAAATACGCCTTCCTGCCAATTGTCAATCATATGCGTGGCGGGCGGCGCTTCACAGGCCGCGCCATGGTCGGCTTCGTGTGGATCATTGCCGCTATCCGATTGCATATCGCGTGTATGGATCTGCACGTCGAAATTGCTGGGCTGCCATCGCTGCGGCGTGGCAGGCATGCCGTACTCGGCGAGCGAATCGGACCACGGTCCAGGCCCAGATGACGGCGCTGTCGTGGGGGGAACAGTCGGCGCTGAGGGCTGTGTAACAGAAGAGGAAGAAGATCGTGTGGCGGATGACGCCGGAGCGCTTTTCGGGGCTTGCGGGCCACAGGCGACCAACGTCACGGCGAGTGTCGCCACCAGACCAACGCTATATGGCCAGAATCTGGCAAGGTTCGAGAATTTCACAGTCTCCCTCCGGGCGAATAGTCTCATGGGTAATAATGTCACCCGCCAGCATCGCACGTTCTCGCGCGAACCGCCACCTCTTCCGAGTTCCCTAAGGTGGCGCTACTCAATCATCCTTGCATGCGGTCATAGGTAAGAAGGAACGAGGCTCCATCGAACGACGCCGAAGTTTGCGGTCGTGTCTGCTCGGCGCGTAAAATCGCCCATGGCGCCACCGTCGCGCTAGTCGCCAACTACTCGCCGCCATGGCCGTTACGTTCAACGGTTACAGCTGCTGTGCCAACAGAAAAGGATCGCGCAGTAGTATAGACGAGGGAGCGGGTACGACTGGAACATTCCGTGACATCGCGGCAAATGTACGCGCTCACAGGGAAATAGGAGAGAACAATGACGTTCGCACGTCTCACCGACGAGCAGGAAGCTATTCGCGACGCCGTGCGCGAGTTCGCCCAGAAGGAGATCGCGCCGCACGCCGACCAGTGGGACGAAGAGCATAGCTTCCCGCGCGAGATCTTCCGCCCAATGGCCGAGATGGGACTGGCGGGGCTGCTCGCGCCAGAGGAGTACGGCGGCTCGCAACTGCCACGGCTGACCGGCGCGCTGATCTATGAGGAGCTGGGCAAGGCCGACATGGGCACGGCGGTCTGGCTCTCTGTGCATAACATGGTGACGGGCATCATCAGCCGCTACGGCGATGAGGAGCAGCGGGCGCGCTGGATTCCCAAGCTCGCCTCCGGCGAGATGCTCGGCGCTTTCTCGCTCAGCGAGGCGCACGCAGGCTCGGACGCGGCGAATCTGCAATGCACGGCCCGGCGTGACGGCGATTGCTATGTTCTGAATGGCTCGAAGTTCTGGGTGACGAACGCAGGTGCCGCCGATCTCTACGTCGTCTTCGCGCGCACGGGCGGCAAGGGGTCGCGCGGTGTCTCGGCTTTCGTCGTCGAACTGGGGACGCCAGGCTTTAGCATCGGCAAGCTGGAGCGCAAGATGGGTCTGCACGCTTCACCACTCGGCGAGTTGGTCTTCGATCAGTGCAAGATTCCCGCCACGAACCGGCTCGGCGCCGAGGGCGAGGGACTGAAGATCGCGCTCTCCGGCCTGGACGGCGGACGCATCAACATCGCGGCGACGGCGACCGGCGTGGGCCAGGCCGCGCTCGATGTGGCGACGAACTACGCGCGCGAGCGGCAGGCGTTTGGCAAGCCCATCGGCGCGTTCGAGGGTATCCAGTTCATGCTCGCCGATATGGCGATGAAGGTCGAGGCGTCGCGTCTGCTCACGCACCAGGCCGCCGCCGCGATGGATGACGGCGTTCCACCGACGCAGTACGCGGCGATGGCGAAGTGCTTCGCCACCGACGCGGCGATGGCCGTCACGACCGACGCGGTGCAGGTGCTTGGCGGCGCGGGCTACGTGCGCGACTGGCCGGTGGAACGCTACATGCGCGACGTGAAGGTGGCGCAGATCTTCGAGGGGACGAACCAGATCCAGCGCGTCGTCATCGCGCGCGCACTGCTCGGCGAGGCCGCGAACGCCTAAGACTGCTCATAGGGGTCAATGTTACCTGGGCGGCGCCTAGCGTGGGAGCGATTGACGCTCACGTTGAGCGTCGCGCATCTCGCTGTAGTGGCGCATCGTATGGCGCATCGTATGGCGCAGGGTGTCGAGGTGGCTGAGATGATAGATCAGCGCCACCGCCGCACCGATGACGCCCGCCAGCAGCGCGATCGTCATGCCAAAGATCATCGAGGTGTCGAGTTGCACCTGATGGTTCGGCTCTGTGACGAACAGCACGACCGCGCAGAGAATCGCTGCTGCGACGCCGGCGAAGAAGAAGCCCTTGAGCATCGCGCTGATCAGGTGTCCGATGAAGCCAAAAACCCGTTGCATCGTCTGTTCCTCCTTGATGACTCAACTTCCCGACTGCTCATCTCTCATGCCGACTCGCGTCCTGTGCGCCGAGGATTGTCTGCGCTACTACTCGCATCGCGTAGATCTCAGCCCGACCCCGCCATGGCGCAGCAGATCGCCTGGCCTGCTAGCGGGTTTTGGCTTCGGCTACTTCTTCGTTCTCATCAGCCGTATAACGCCTTCTTCCCTTACCATGGCCCAGGATGAGGCGCATCGGCTTTAGGAGCATCCGGCGGTCGCTCAAGAGCGCAAAGATATGCGGCGGATTACACCTTGCTCGATCGCCAACCCTGGCCGTCCTTGGCCAGCTACGCGTCACACCCTGACGCGTTCATTACCGCTACCTGCCTCTCTTCCTCAAGACAGTGGAGCGGTTAAAGATAGTATGCCTGAAACAGGCGAGGCATTCTATGAGAAAATGTCGATTCTGACGAATATTCTTGCTGCGCGCTACTGACGCGCCAGCATACGGCCATTATACTGGGTCAGTCGCCCTCTAGCTGCGCCATGACCTTCTTCGCCTCGACGATGGCTCCCTCGCGGTCGTCGGGCGCGAGCGCGCCATCGATCACCAGGTTCAGCAGGTGATCTTTGATCGGGCGAATCCACGCGCCAGGCTCGCGGCCAAAGAGCTCCATGAGATCATTGCCATCCAGCGGACTCTTGATCGGGACGCGCTCCGCCTCCTCGCGCAGCCAGCGGGCGCGGCGCTCCAGGTCATCCACACGCGCCACAGCCCGCGAGACGCGCTCCGGCCGGTAACTGGTGATGTCGGCGCGCGAGAGATCCAACAGATCAGCGAAGGCGTCGTCGGCGTCATACATCAGCCGCCGCACCGCGCCATCGGTCCACTCGGAGGTATAGGCGTTGGCGCGCATGTGCATCTTGACCAGCCGTGTCACGTGATCGATGAAGGCGCGGTCGAACTTGAGCCGCCGCAGAATCTCGCGCGCCATCACGGCGCCAACGTCTTCATGCCCGAAGAAATGGACCTTGCCGTCCTCCAGGCTGCGGGTGCGCGGCTTGGCGATGTCGTGGGTGAGCGCAGCCCAGCGCGTCGCCGGTCGCGGCGGAATGCGCTCGACGACGCGCAGCACGTGCTCGTAGACATCCTTGGAGTGGCCTGGCTGCTGGCTGACGCCGCGCAGATCGAGGACTTCCGGGACGACATGCGGCATCAGGCCGAGATCGACCAGCAGGCGGATGCCTAGCGCGGGATGCGGCGCGACAAGCAGCTTGGTGAACTCGTCGCGGATACGCTCGCGGCTGATCTTGGCGAGCGTCCCGGCCTGCCGCTCGATGGCGGGCCGCGTGCGCTCCTCCAGGCGGAAGTTGAACTGGGCGGCGAAACGAGCAGCGCGCAGCATGCGCAATGGGTCCTCGTCGAAGCGGCGCTCCGGCTGATCCCCCACCGCGCGGATCAAACCATGCTCCAGGTCCTCGCGCCCGCCGTAGGGATCGAGAATCTCGCCGGTTTGCAGGTCGCGCGCCATCGCGTTGAAGGTGAAGTCACGACGCAGCAGGTCGTCTTCCAGCGTGTCGCCAAAGGTGACTTCGGGCTTGCGCGAGTCGGGGTCGTAGCGGTCGCTGCGATAGGTAGTGATCTCGATGACATCCACATCGGCGGGTGTCTCAGCCACTACCGGCGCAGGGGCTGGGCTGCTCGTGGCGCTCGCTGTCTCTGCGTCTTCGGCGCTATCAGTACGAGTACGCCAGTAGTGGACGCGGATCGTGCCGAACTTCTCGCCCAGCGCGATCACCGCCGCCGGATGCGTCTGGTTGACCAGCCGCTTGATCTCGTCGGGCCGGGCGTTGGTCGCCAGGTCAATATCCAGCGCGGCGTCGCGCCGCAACAGCAGATCGCGCACGGCGCCGCCGACCATGTATAACTCGTACCCTGAATCACGGAAGATCCGCGAGAGGGTCAGCAATATCTCCAGCATGAGGGTTCGTGTTTCTAACAGTTGAGAGGGTCGTTGGCGACTAGGCGCTGTGGGCGTGAATCCAGGCCGCGATGTCCTGATCGAGCGCCGAGCGGTCTGTCTCGAACTCGCAGTCGTGGGAGTAGCCAGGGTAGGTCTTGAAGGTCTTGTCGGCGCTGCCAAGCGTCTCGAAGTACTGCTTTGCCGCAGGCTGCGAGACCACCACATCGCCCTCGCCCTGGACGACGAGCGCGGGCGCGCGGACCTCTTTCGCGCGCGCCATCACCTGACCGCGCATGCGCAGCCCGATCTGGTAGAGGAACGATGCGCTCTGCGTCTTCACCCAGTAGGAGTCGGCCTCCAGCATGCGCTGCGCCTCGGGATTCTTCGTCATCGTACTCACATCATAGGGATAGATGACGCGCCGAGCCGAGCCGCGCATCCCACCGAAGAGGACGGAGAAGGTATTGCCCAGCGAGAGGTTCGTCACGTTCTTGATCCAGGGGTTCATGGCGATGATCCCAGAGAGGCGCGGCGTGGCGCGTTTGGCATCTTCGGCGGCGGCATACGTGACGAAGATGCCACCCATACTGTGCCCCAGCGCGAAGAGCCTGCTGCTCGTCTCGCGGCGTCCAATCTCGTCCAACAACGCATTGACATCGGCGGGATAGCTGCGCCAGTCGCGCGTGTGTCCACGCTCGCCATCAGAGCGACCAAAGCCGCGATGATCGGGAATGTAGACGTGCAGTCCCGCCGTGTTGAGGCTGTCCGCCATATCGTTGAACCAGCCGCCGTGCGCGCCCAGACCATGCAGCAACGCTAGTGTGGGGGCGGCAGGGTTCGCGGCGCGCCAGACGCGCAGGTTCTGTTTCGCACCATCTGGGAGCGTGAAGGTCTCTACAGTGTAGGAGCCGCCCGCGACGGCGACCGGCGTTCCCCACTCGCCCACGCGCTCCGCGTCGTATCTCACATCCGTCGCCATAGCGCGCTCCTTCTTCGCTCCGCGCGCATTGTCATCTCGCTTATCTGGGCAGGGTGCGCGCAGGCTACGGCGGGCATTGTAGCACGTTGGGAACGGCCGGGCAACGTGGATCGCCGTGCTCTTGCCGATGGCGCTCTGGCGGATTGCCGCTCGTCGGGAGCCATGCTATAATCCGTGATTGCACGGGCATGTTTGCTGGCGAACAGGCGCCATCTTCATTCCGCGATGCGTTCATCCAACGCGAACCGAGCGCGCATGTCCATGTCTTCCTGGAAGATCCTCATCGAGCGCGGCAACTTGGAATTCAGCGCGGCGCACTTCATCACCTTCGATGGAGAGTGTGAGCCGCTGCATGGCCACAACTACGGCGTCCGGGTCGAGGCGGAAGGCGAGCTGACCACCGATAGCTACGTAGTTGACTTCATCGTCATGAAGGACATCGTGCGCACGCTCATCAAGCGCTGGGACCACCGTTTCCTGCTGCCGCTGGAGAATCCGCATCTGCGCGTGAACGAGCAGGAGGACGCCTGGGAGATCGAGTTCGCTGGAGAAGAGGCGGCGGTGTTCGTGCGCGAGCATGGGCGTATCCGCTACTCCATGCCGAAGTGGGCGGTTGTCCCGCTGCCGGTGGATAACGCGACCGCCGAGCGGCTCGCCGAGCGGCTCGCGCTGGACATCGTCGGCGAGTTGCGCGCGCGTGGTGTCGGAGAGGCGCTGACCTCACTTACGGTCGGCGTCGAGGAGACCGCGATGCAGACCGCATTCTACACGCTCGACCCGCGCTCGCTCGGCAAGGCTGACTCCGCGTTGGGAAGCTGAGCGGACAACCTGCGCGTAACCGCTCGGAGTAGCAGTGTTATCGGCGCTCCGAGCGTCTGTTGCTACAAGTATCGTGCCGTCTCGCGCGTTCTCATCCCTATCTGAATGCGGCAAGCGCACAGAGGAAGCAATGGCGCTTCCTATCGCGCCGTCGAGGGCGCACCACACAGGAGGATCTGTTTCCGTGGCTATCAAAGAGCCGGCTCAACCGGCCACGCACAACCCGTTCGCCGAGGCCGTCGCGCAGTTTGACCTCGCCGCTGAGCGCCTGAATCTCGATCCTGGCCTGCGCAAGATACTGCGCTCTCCGAAGCGTGAGATTTCTGTCCATTTCCCCGTCCGCATGGACGACGGCACGGTCGAGGTCTACACCGGTTACCGTGTCCAGCATAATGTCAATCGTGGCCCCGCCAAGGGCGGCATCCGCTACGACACGAACGTGAGCATGGACGAGGTGCGCGCGCTGGCGATGTGGATGACGTGGAAGTGCGCCGTCGTGGATATCCCCTATGGCGGTGGCAAGGGCGGCGTGATCGTGGACCCGCGCACGCTCTCGCGCACCGAACTGGAGCGGCTGACGCGGCGCTATGCCACGGAGATCGCTGGCGTGATTGGCCCGGAAAGTGACATTCCCGCCCCCGATGTGAACACCAACCCCCAGGTGATGGCCTGGATCATGGACACGTACTCGATGCATCACGGCTACGCGATCCATGGCGTCGTAACGGGCAAACCGGTCGCCGTCGGCGGCAGCGAGGGGCGTGTCGAGGCGACGGGCCGTGGCGTCTACATCACCGCGCGCGAGGCCTGCAAGGCTGAGGGCATCCCTTTCGAGGGCGCGAGCGTCATCATACAGGGCTTCGGCAATGTCGGCTCGGTGACGGCCAAGTTGATGCACGAGGCAGGAGCGAAGATCATCGGCCTAAGCGACATGTATGGGGCGATCCATAGCAAGGATGGCATCGACGTGCCCGCTGCGCTGGAGCAGGTGAAGCAGACGGGACGGCTCTCCGGCCTGTCTGGCGCAGATGCGGTAGACGGTATGAAGCTGCTGGAGATGCCCTGCGACATCCTGATCCCCGCGGCGCTGGAGGGGCAGATCACCGAGGAGAACGCGCCGCGCTTGCAGGCGAGGCTGATCGTTGAGGCGGCGAACGGCCCGACCACGACCGAGGCCGACACGATTCTGGCCGAGCGCAAGATTCCCGTCGTGCCGGACATCCTCGCCAACGCAGGCGGTGTAACGGTGAGCTACTTCGAGTGGGTGCAGGACCTGATGCACTTCTTCTGGGAGGAAGACGAGATCAACCAGCGCCTGGAACGCACGATGATGCGCTCGTTCGACGCTGTGCGCGCCAAGTGCGCCGAGCAGAGCTGTGACTACCGGCTCGGCGCATACCTGCTGGCGGTGGCGCGGGTGGCGCACGCGACCGAGGTCCGCGGCATCTACCCTTGACACTCCCCGAAGGGATGCTCGGTTCTCTGGGGCTGCCTACGCAACCTCTCCCCGAAGGCTCTGCCCGAGCCGCTCTATGTTCCTGGCGGCGTTGTGGTCCCGGTGCAGGCTTGTTCTGCAGTCTGGACACGAGTGCCAGCGGACGGATAAGCCCTTGGCGACCATCACACCACAGCCAGAACACCTCTGGCTGGTGTAGGCAGGCGGCACAGCTACAGCTCGCTTCCCAGCGTATGCTGCTTTGAAAGCGAGGATGCTCAAGAACGCACTCCACCTCGCATCCGGAATGCTCTTGGCGAGGTGGTGATTCCTGACCATGTTGGCCGTCTGCAAGTCCTCGTGATAGATCGTGTCGTTTGGCCGCACCAGCGCGAGCGCGGTCTTGTGGTGGAAGTCCTGCCGCTGGCGCGTCACCGTCTGATGCGCCTTGGCGAGGAGCTCCACGGCTTTCCGTCTGCGGTTGCTCCCCTTCTTGCGTCTCGACACCCGCGCTGCGCCGCCTTCAGCGCGCGCTCTGCCTTGCGATACCAGCGCGGGGTGTGAAGATGCGTGTGCCATCGGCGAGGGTGGCGAAAGCCTCGATGCCCAGGTCTATGCCCGTCTCCTGTCCAGTAGGCGGCAGGGTGCATCTGGCACATCCGCGCAGGAGAAGCAGACATACCAGCCGTCCGCTTCCCGGCTGATGGTGACCGTCTTGGGCGTGCCCTCCATTGGGCGGGACCAGCGGACAGCAATGCGCCCGATTTTGGACAGTAGCAGGAAACCATTGTCCGAGTGCGGCCCCATTGCCGAACTGCTTTTAGGTGAAACTGTCGTAGCGGTTTGCTCCTGGAAACGCGGATAGCCCGGTGTCTCCCCTCATTGACGCGGCGGAAGAACGCCTGGAAGGCTCTGTCCAGCCGGGTCAGCACATCCTGCAACACCTGCGAATGGATGTCGCGGTATTCGGGGCGTACCTCTTTGATGGCGGGAAGTTGGGCGCTTTGGACCGGCGAGGGTGACGCTCACGCCGCACTTCTGCCAGGCGTCACGACGTTCTTGCAGTGCCGCATTGTAGAGTTCACGGCAGCGGCGCACGACAAACGCCATTGCCTGCTCCTGTTCAGGAGTTGGCTTGAGTTTGTACTTGAAGGTCTTGCGTACCGACTGCTCGTCCACATTTTCTATTCTGTCTGATCGGTATAAAATCGGCAAGGCGCTTTCTGGCTCCCTTTTCCGTAAGCCTGAATTTTCTCAGCCTATCGGTCAGGGGCGCCGCCTCTACTACGCAATGTGATCCTGCGCTTAGAACGGCGTCGTGGTGATGGGCTTGCGCGGCGTGGCGAAGAGGCGTGTCAGGCGCGGAATCCAGGTGGGATCGGAGACCTCGGCCAGCCCGTAGAGGTACAGGCTCTCCAGGTCAATCGCGCCCATCAGCAGCGACGAGAACTCCGCGATGTCGAGATCCAGCGCTACGTCGTGCTGACTCTCTTCAATGAGGCTCGGCCTTCCATCCGTGAAGGCGACCGTGATCGGAGAATCCTTGGCGGGACGGAAACTGTCGCGCGCATGCAGCCGCAGCCGCAGCGTCTCGCCGCCGAAGTCTATGCCCGCAAGCGCTTCCCACGCCGCGCGTGTGTCCACGACGCGGTACATGATGCCGACGCCCTGCGTGTTGGTCTGGTGATAGACAGAGGGGAAGAGCGCTCCGGAGTCGTCGCGTGGCTCGGCGAAGAGATGGTGAAACGCCTCATCCTGCGTCTCGATCACGACGCGGGCGATCTGGTCGGCCTGCGAGTTGAGGAATGCCAGCAGCGCCGCCAGCGCCTCGCGCGTCTCGTAGATCAACTCGCGCACGTGCAGGTTATTGACGATGAAGTTGCCCTTGGGATCGGTGTCGAAGCCAAAGGCCATGTAACCAGTAAGTGCCTCGTCGCGCTCGTAGCCGACCACGCGCGCGTCGCCGCCCTCCAGATAGCGTCCCAACTCTTTCGCCAGCTTCTCCATCATGCCGTGCGTGCGCCGCTGGACCCGCGAATAGCAGGCGCCGATTGCCTCTTTGTCGGCGATGCTGAGGTAGCGCAGCGCGCTTCGGTCGCTCGCGGCAGGAAAGGCGTCCGGACGCAGGTGATACTGGTTCGACTTCGCGCCGTAGCCGAAGCCCATGCGCTTGTAGAAATCCGGGCGGAAGGGATAGAGCGCGGCGAAGGGCGCGTTGCGCTCGCCGCTCCAGTCGAGGAACGCGGCGATCATGTCGCGCGCGACCTTCTCCTTCTTGTGGAGCAGGTCTACGGCGACCAGGCCGACGCCGCCGGTGGGCAGGGTCACGCCGCGCACGTTCATGTGGAACTCGATCAGCCGCATGCCGCCGACGAGCGCGCCATCACGAAACGCGCCGTAGAGTGTGTCGGCTGGCGGGTCCCTCCGGTCGCGCAGACGTTCCGCAAAGCCGCGCACATCCTCCTCGGACGCGAGACGCATAGCGGGATAGGCGTTCGCCGCGATGCGCGCGAACGGAGCAATTTCCTCGTCGGTAAGTGGGCGGATAGTGGTCGTCATGATGCGCCTTTCCCCGGAATTGTAGGTCATAGAGCTCTTGCCTCAGCCGTAGTGTATAACGAGAGCGTCTCGCTCAGTGCGACGGTTGTCACTTTCGCTTGTTTACGAACGCATCGCCAGCCCAAAGGAGCCGCTGCCAATGTCACGAGCGCCGAAGGCATATTCGTTGAACAAGCCAGTCCCGCGCGTGGTTGCGCTACTTGCCGCTGTTCTCATTCCCTTCCTGCTCGCGGCCTGCGCATCCACGGCGCAACCGCTCCAGCGTTTTGGCGAGCGTGTCAGCGGCCAGCATGTCTATGATCGCGCGGGCATCCTCACTCCAGGCGAGATTGCCGACCTGGAGACGCACGCGGCGGCGGTCGAACGCGCGGGAGCTCCGGCGGTGGTCTACCTGCAAGCGCGTGACGCCTCACAGGATGAGACGATTCAGGATGGGCGCGACCTGATGCAGGCGTGGAACGTCGAATCGTCCTCAGGCGCGCGTGATGGCGTGGTGATCTTCCTGAACCTCCAACCGGACAACCAACGCCACGGCCAGGCGGCGGTCATCGCGGGGCAGAAATGGAACGACAAGGGCGTTCTGACCGACCGCGAAAACCAGCGCATCTACGACGGTGTCATGCAGCCGCTCCTGCGCGACGAGAAGACAGCGGCAGGCATCGCAGCAGGTCTCGACGCCCTCGCTCACGATCTGACGGTTGGCCCACCGCCTGTAAGCATTTGGCAAAGGGCCGCCGACTATCTTGCAGCATGGCCGTTGATCACGCTGGCCGGGCTACTCATTCTGGCGCTCATCGTTTTGATCGTTCGCAGCCCCCGACGCAAGAAGCCACCAACACCGCCAGAGAATGTGCAGCTTGATCCGCCGGATGATCTGGCTCCGGCGCTCGCGGGCGCCCTTACGGCTGGTCGAGTGCTGGACGCTCAGATAGATGCGACCTTGCTCGATCTGGCGCGACGCGGCGTCATCGCGATGGAGCCGGATGACGATGAAGCGCTCGGTATTCGCATCCTCCAGCCAGCGCCGAGCCTGGGCGGCTATGAGCAGAGCCTCTTCGCTACGATCGCTGAAATTGCTCGACCCGACGGCGTGATTCCGGCGCGCGATGTCTTGAAACTGCGCCTGGAGTACAATCCGACGCGTGAGGCGCTACACGATGAGTTAGTAACTCGTGGCTGGTTCACGCCAGAGGTCACCACACAACCGTCTCGACTCAGGGACCGCATCAGGGAGCTTGGACCACTCAACAAGCTTGCGACTGTCGGAGTCATCACCGCAATAGCAATCTTCATCGTGGCCGCGATAGCGCAGTCCATGCTCTCTACAGGAGCGTCTATCATGCTGTTCGTCGTGGCACTGGCGAGTTATGGATTCGCCGCATCGACGCCTGATACGACGGAGGCGGGCGAGATGGCTGCGCTTCCCTGGCGCGCCTATCGAGCCAATTTGAAGGCGCAGGCAAAGCAAAGGGCCGCGCCGCTCATCGTTCCCGACTGGCTGGATCACCAGATGCCACTGGTCATTGCGCTCGGTCTTGGCAAGGCGTTCAATCCACTGCTCAAGGCTGCGAGCGCGGCGGGTTATGCGCCAGCCTGGCTTGGCTGGCCCTCAAACGACGAAGGTGTGGATTTCTTTCCCTACTGGAGCGCATTCCACACGTCAGGCTCCAGCAGTGGTGGAGGCGATGGTGGCGCGGGCGCTTCAGCGGGCAGCAGTGTAGGTGGCGGCCACTTCTGATCGCGAGCCAGGTGGCTCCGGCAAGGCCAGCCAGGATGAGAGCCGAAGGGAAATCATTACGGCCAGCCGGCATGCGGCGCTGACGCCCGCGTGATGAGCGCCTGCGCGCCCTCTAAACCTTTGCGGCCACCAGAGAGTCCTGCCATTCCTGGCCATTCAGCCGCTAGCATGAAGAGCGTCTGTCCATCCTCGCCGCCGAGCATGCAGGCGAAACAGCCACGGTCGAGCTCGATGGTCTGCAACACGTCGCCGCCTTCGCACACACGCACGCAGCGCTTGTTCGGAACGTCGGCGTACCAGATCGCGCCCTCAACGTCAAGGCAGATACCGTCTGGGACGCCCGCGCCGAGGTCGGCCCAGACCCGCCGGTTCGACAGGCTCCCATCAGCGGCGATGTCGAAGGCTGTCAGTCGTTTAGCGTAGGATTCGGCGATGATGAGCGTCGCGTTGTCGGGCGTCACGGCCATGCCATTCGGAAAGGCGATGCCATCGGCGACCTGGCGCGCCGACCCGTCTGGGGTAACCAGGACGATGACGCCGGGAGTATATGCCCCACCGGCGAACACGTCGAGGCTGCCGCCGTTGATGTAGGCGGCGCCGCGACCATCCACGACGATCTCGTTCCAGCCACGGGCGAGACCATTCGCGTGAGCCACGAGTTGTCCATCCGGCTCCTGGCGCAGAAGTGGCTGGTCGCTCGCCGAGACGATGAGCAGGCGTCCATCTGGCAGCCAGTCGATGGAGAAGGGGTATTCCGCGAACGGGATGCGCAGGACGACCTCGCTTCTGCCCGCCAGATCGACGGCGACGATCTCCTGGGCCACCCAGTTGGAGAACCAGAAACGACCATCATGCCAGCGTGGCGACTCGCCGAAGGTGAGGCCAGTCATCAGGATTCGCGGCTCATGCGCGCCCATTGCATCCTCCTCAGAATGAATCAGCAGGCTCAACTCGCCGACTTCGGAGAGTACATCAGTGAGCCGGGCGTTGTGAGCGACTCGCCGGTCTCCAGCAGCGTCTTCAGGCCGGAGAGCACCTGTGGCCAGCCGCCGTAGATAGCCTCGCTGGCGCCTTCGCGCAGTTGGTCGTGGATGACGGTTAGTTTGCAGGAATCGCCGATTGGCTCGATCTCCCAGGTGACGCGTGAGGTTCCCTCGCTCAGAGCGTCCTCGCTCCACTGCGCCGTATAGGTCTGCACGAGGCGGTGTGGCGGATCAACCTCCAGATTCTCACCCGCGAAAATAGGGATCGCTCCTTGTGGATGGGTGGCTTCGTAGCGTGAGCCGGGCGTCCAGTCTGAGGTGACGCCGACGCCGAACCAGTATGTGCGCCGCATCTCGTCGCTGGTGATCGCCTCCCAGAGGCGCTCTGGCGTTGTCTTGATGTAGATCTCGAACATCCTCTCCATGCGTCTTTCCTCCGCTTCGAGGTCTTGCTTGAGCGCGCTGAGCGCCGCTGCCCACGGCGCGGCGAACTTGCTTACCCAGCGGTCGTGGATGAGCCGGATCGGGACGGGGTTGAGGAAGTGCAGCTTCTCGCGCCCACGCCGCCGCGTGGTGATCAGCCGCGCCTCTTCGAGCACGCGCAGGTGCTTCATCACGCCGAAGCGCGTCATCGGCAGGCGAGACTCGAGCGCGCTGAGCGTCTGCCCATCCTCCTGGAACAGCGCGTCGAGCACGCGCCGCCGTGTAGGGTCGGCCAGCGCCTTGAAGACGGCGTCCATCTCGTCAACTGTTGTATCCGTCTCATCCATGTCAAATATTATACGTGACCAAATTGTCACATGTCAAGGTCGGCATGAGTGAGCTAGAACCGCAGAGACAACAAAGAGCGGAGGCCCCATCGCTGGAACCGCCGCTCTTGCTGTGACTTACAAACTTACCGCAGGTCGTTCAGCCGGCGCTCCGCCTCGTCGAGCGCGATCGCGCCACTGCGCAACTGCTCGAGGATGTCGCGGCGCTCCGCCTCACGATCGAGACCGCTGGCAGGCGCGCTATACGCAGACGCCTCCGGCTGCACGTCGTCCTGCTCGATGCGCACACGTTGCGCGCTCGGCCGGTCGCTCTTGGGCGACGAGCCGCCCTGGCCGCCATCCCAGCCGCTACGGACACGGCTGAAGGCGTCCTCAAGCTCGGACATCGCGCGCGTGAGGGCCGAGCGCACCTCGCGGCCAACGCCCTCCCAATCGGTCTCGCGCACCTTGTTCGCCGCCTGCTGCGCGTAATCCTGCGCCTGCTCGGCGGCCTGGCGGGCGAGCTTCTCGGCCTTGGCGCCTAGCTCGCGCAGTTGCTCGTCATACTCGCCATACGTGCGCGCGCCCTTGCCGCGCTCCCACTCGAAGTCGAACGCCTTACCAGCGCCTGCTCCAGCGGCCTCATCCACTGGCCCCTCGAAATGGACGTGGGTCTTGTCTGGGGCGCGATCTACATTCACGCGGTACTTCTTGCCGCCGAAAACGCCCTCCCAGGTATGGGACCCAGCGCCACTTGAACTCTCATCGGTGTACGTGTCACGCTCGTCGCTCATACGAAAACCTCCCGACATGCTATCCGCGGCGATGATCAGGATATCGCCGCCACTCCTCAGGGTCACGGACGCCTCGCCGCGCCCCATCGATCCGACTAGATTGCGCCGCCTGCCGCGTTCGACACTCAGCGGCAATTGCGTGCGAATCTCGCCACCCGCGCTCTGCGCTACGAACTGCGCGCTGACGTCACCACGCGCGCGCAGCGTGATGTCGCCTCCAGCATTGATGGTGTACTCAGCCTCTTTACCCAACTCGGTGTCAAGTTCGGCGTCGCCGCCCGCGCGCGAGACCGCGATTCCGCGCGGCGCTTGTCTGGCGTTCAGGTCGCCGCCAACTGTGGCGATGCGCGCCATGCCGCCGATATCCGCCAGGTCCGCGTCGCCACCAACGGTGTTGACCTCGAGGTCGCCAGAGACTCGCTCGGCCGCCAGCTCACCGCCGATCACCTCGATGCGAATGCCCGCCACCTCTTCCAGGTTGGCGTCGCCGCCGACGACATTCGCCTGCGCGCGACCCGCGCAGCGCTCGATGTTCAGGTCGCCGCCGACACTGCCGAGCGTCACCGCGCCGCTGAGCGTAATCTCGGCGTCCCCACCAACGCGGCTGGCGCGCACCGTTCCCGCGCACTGCTCGACACTCAGACCACCGCCGATGCCCGCGTCAAATGAGACCAGGCCGCAGTGCTCGACTGAGACGTCACCGCCGACTGGCCCATCAACCGTCAGCTCGGCGACGTCGCGCGCCTCCAGGTCGCCGCCGGTCCGGCCAGTGAGTCGCGTCTGGCGGAAGCTGGCGATCTCTACGTCGCCGCCGACATCGCGCGCCTCGGCCTCGCCACCATCGCGCAGGCTCAGATCGCCGCGCACGACATCCAGCCGGACCATGGCGACGCCCCGAATCTCGACATCGCGACGCGCCTTGACGACTTCGAGCGCGCCATCCAGGTCATCAACCTCAAGCTCGCCCATGATGTCGCGCACGAGCACCGCCGCGCCGTGCGGAACGGCTAACTCCGCGCCATCCGGCAGCGTCTCGAAGTACAACACGCCACCGCGATCCGCACCGGAGATGTCGTCGTGGTCGGCATGCAGCGTGACCTGTGTCGCGCCGCCGGTGATGCGCAGGTCGCCCTCGGCCTCGCCAATCTCGACACGCACGGTTGGCCCACCTCCTGACGTCGGCGTTTCAGCATGCGCCTCGCCGTCACTTTGTACGTCTCGCGGCTGCGAAGGTTGGCCCTCACTTCCCTCTTGTGACTCGTAGCCAGTCTGCTCGTTCGGGTCCGTTGGTTCCATGTGTCCGGCGCCTCCAATTCCTTCCAATCTGAAGATGATTGTCGAACGGGCTTTCCTTCGCGCTTATGCGTCTGCGCTTATGCGTCTGCGCTTATGCGTCTGCGCTTATGCGTCTGCGCTTATGCGTCTGCGCTTATGCGTCTGCGCTTATGCGCTCGCTCTTCGGCGTTGTCCTGCGTCTCCTGGGCGCGCAGGCGGCGATGAGCCTCCTCCACGCTAATGCGCCCGCTAGAGAGATCGGCGAGGATCTCGCGGCGCATCTCGCGGTCGGCGGCAGGACGCTCCTCGTCGCTCTCGAAGCCCAACGTCTCCAGCACATTGGCCAGACGCGCCTTCACCGTCGGGTACGAGATGCCGAGCATGTCCTCGACGTTCTTGATCACGCCACGACAGCGCAGGAAGACCTCGACGAACTGCAACTGCGGCGCATCCAGCCGCGCCAGCCGCCCGAAGCGCTCCGCGCCAGCGGAAGCCTGTGCGCCGATCTCGCTCGGCTGGAACGTCCCTTCGAGCGCGCTGCCACAGGAGGTGCAGGTGAGGCGCGTCACCACCAGCGCTTCGCCACAGACCGGACAATTACCCGGCACATGCCGTCGCTGACTCATGCGCTCGCTCCTTCTCCCGCGGCCAGTGAAGACTCTTACTATTCATTTTGTAGCACGGCGAATGAAGAATGTCAATATATGGTTAGATTTTCTTAATGTTGTCGCGTGATTGCGTCTCGTTGCGGCCTGTGGGACAATCTTCTGCGGATGGGATTAGGGTTTCCCGTGTGCGCGACTATGCAGGCGTCGCGCCAGTCACAATCAGAAAGGACTCGAACAGATGGATCCGCGCATCGAACGCTGGGCGAAGACACTGGTGAACTATTGCCTCCAGGTTCAGCCGGGCCAGATGGTGTTGTTGATCGCCGCGCCGGTCGCCGAGCCGCTGCTCGTAGAAGTGTATCGCGAGACGCTGCGCGCGGGCGGGCATCCCGTCACGCAGAGCTATCAACTTGCGCTCGAGGAGATCCGGCTGCGCGAGGCGAATGACGAGCAACTGCGATGGGCGAACCCGGTTAGCGTGCTCCTCGCCGAAAAGGTTGACGCGCGGCTCTTCATCGAGAGCGACACGAACACGCGCCAGCTTTCAGGGATCGATCCGAGCCGCGAGGCGCTGGGCCGCCAGAGCATGCGCGAGACGCGCGCCATCACCAGCAGGCGCTCGGTCGCGGGAGAGCTGCGCTGGTGCCTGACGCTCTTTCCGCACTGAGGCCTACGCGCAGGACGCCGGGATGTCGCTCAACGACTTCACTGAGTTCGTCTACGAGGCGTGTTTCCTCAACAGCGAAGACCCAGCGGAAAGCTGGCGCGCGGTGGGCCGCCAGCAGCAGTTCTACGTAGACTGGCTGCGTGGCAAGGAGCGCGTTCACATCGTCGGCCCCGACACCGATCTACGCCTCTCTGTCACCGGGCGGACATTCCGCAACAGCGACGGGCAGCGCAACTTCCCCAGTGGCGAGTTCTTCACCAGCCCCATCGAGGACTCCGCCGAGGGGACGATCCGCTACACGATCCCCAGTTCCGTCAACGGCCATTTCGTCAGCGATATCCGCCTGCGCTTCGAGCGTGGGCGCGTCGTCGAGGCCAGCGCCGAGCAGGGTGGCGAGTTCCTGCGCGAGATGCTGGCGATGGACGAGGGCGCGAGCCGTCTGGGCGAGTTCGCCTTTGGCAACAATCTCGGCATCCAGCGTCCGACACGCAACATCCTCTTCGACGAGAAGATCGGCGGAACGGTCCATCTGGCGCTCGGCGCGAGCTACGCGGAATGTGGCGGCAAGAACGAGTCGGCGCTGCACTGGGATATGATCTGCGACCTGCGCGCGGCGGCGGGTGGCGGCGAGGTCTACGTGGACGACACGCTCTTCCTCAAAGACGGCAAGCTCATGCTCCAACCGTGACATGCTGACTCTGCTTTAGGCGCGTTCTGCTCATTCACTCCTTGCGCACAATAAGCAAGGTGCGATGCTCGTTGGTCTCGATGCCGCGCCCTGTGGTGTACACGCCAACGATGGCGTCTACCTGCCGCCAGTGACGCTCGATGGCGAAGCCCTCTGGCAAGGGAACTGCCTGTAGCCAGAACAGCAGCGACTCGACATCGAGAAACCACGCGCGAACGTCATATTCAGCCTCGGCGACGATATGACAGCTAGCGTCTATGAACGCCGCTCGCAGCGCTTCGGGCGTTTGTGTAGGGTCGCTCGTGTATGTCCCACCGGGCGTACAGCCGAAGACGGCGCAGATATTTGCTGTGTTGCCAGCGCCAACCTGTTGTGTGATAAAGACGCCACCGGACGCAGTACGCGCGCGACCTCGGTGGCTTCAACCGGCGCATGACGGTTCAGCATGACGTCAAACGAGGCGGACGGGAAGGTGAGACGTTGAGCCGGCATGACCGCGAAGCTGATCTTGCTAGCGAGCGCTGGCGGCAGATTTTCCTGCGCGGTGGCGATCATCTCAGGGCTAGCGTCTATCCCGACGCCTGAGCGAAACGAATCGGCCAGAGCGAGAAAACGCTCGCCGCCACCTGTACCAATGTCGAGCACGTGACTGTCAGGCGCCAGATATGCCCGCGCGATGTCCGCATAATCCCAGGGCGCCGGGTCTTGCGTCTCGCGCATGCGCGAGAAATCCCATCCTCGCCGCGCCCCAACACTCGTAGCGATGCGACGCAATTCACCCTCGGTCATTGATCGCATCCCCTCACGTGTCACTATTCTTCTTCCCTTCCTCTTGTTCGTCCCAGAGGAATGGAAGCCCTGCCATCAGCACGACATGCTGTTGAGAGCGCGGCCCCTCGTCCGCAATGCCAGATTCATGCTCATGACGCAGCGTGTCTCGAAGCGACTTCAGGCGTGATTCCAGGCGCGCCTGGCCCATCTCGTTGATCGAGAGCATGCCAAGCTTGCGCTGTGTATCAGTGTGTCAAATGCCTCGACATCCATCTCCGCATAGCGTCGCGCCGCGCGCTGGAGCAATTGCGCCATCGTCAGGCACATACTGACGAACAGTTCTTTACGCTCCTCGGCGGTCAAGCCCTTTTGGACCCTGTCAAGCCACTCAGGATCGCTGCCAATCACCTCCTGCGCCTCTGGCGCCAACTGGTAATACTTCTCCACATAGGTCTCGCGCGGCACGACGCGTGGCTCTCCGACGACCTTCAGTTCGCGCAGCACACGCATGTGGTGGTAGACGTTGTTTGCGGTCAATCCAAGCCGCTTTGCCAGTTGTGTCGCCGTCAACTCTCCCGAGTGC
This sequence comes from uncultured bacterium, assembly GCA_963733745.1. Taxonomy (GTDB): domain Bacteria; phylum Chloroflexota; class Ktedonobacteria; order Ktedonobacterales; family JADMIN01; genus DASWAC01. Next base: position 120,704 of record CAVTFE010000045.1, on the reverse strand, counting down.
TCAAGCTCTGTCAGGATGGCGCCGCGTGTTGGATCGGATAGCGCGCGGATAAAGCCGCGCAAAAACTCTGTTGTCGCCGTCATCTATCGTCCTCGCTCTTGTATTGCTCCATCTGAGAGCAGATCGCATTCATACCATTTGCAGTATATCCCTGCGAGGCTTATGACATCATGCATCTTGACACTATAATATCATTATAGTAGCATATCATATGTGTAGCACAGTGTGTTATAGCAGCATTTAACCTTGATGAGTCGGCTTGCCCGGCGGGAGGCTCCTCATGCGGCGTATCCGCACCCTGCTAGCTCCACTGTCGCAACGCGATTTCGTGTTGGTCTGGCTTGGCCAGGGCATCTCCCAGATCGGCGATCGCTCTACCGAGATCGCCCTGGTCTGGCTTATCGTCGGGCTGACGGGGTCGAGTCTGCTGCTCGGCTCCGTGCTGATCGCCATCTACATACCGACCCTGCTCTTGCTCTTGTTTGGCGGGTTCCTCGCGGATCGCAGTAACCGTCGCGGCATCATCCTTCTATGCGATGCCCTCCGCGCCGTCGTCATCGCCGTCTTCGCCGTTCTTGTGACTCTCAATGTCGTCTCACTACAACAGATATTCATTCTCGCCGTGATCTATGGCCTGGTGGGGGCGTTTTTCGATCCGGCGCTGAGCGCCCTATACCCTTCGTTAACCACGCCCGAGCGCTACGAGGCCGCCAACAGCCTGCGCCAGATGCTCGCGCAGGTGACTATCCTAGGCGGTCCCGCGCTGGGCGGCTACCTGATCGCGCAGTGGAGCGTCGGCGCGGCGCTGGCCTTCGACGCGCTCACCTTCGTCGTCTCATTCCTGGCGCTCTCGCTGACCCGGCGGCAGACGTTCCAGGTCGCCAGTCCAGGCAATGAGCAACGGCGCGGCTTCAGACAACACTGGCGCGACATCTTCGGCGGCTTACAGTTTCTCAAGGTTGAGCGGGGAATGTTCGCCCTTGTCGTCTTCTTCTCGCTGACCAACGGCCTCAATGATGTGGAGGCGGTGCTCGTGCCGCGTCTGGCGCGCGTGGATCTCGGACTCTCCGCGGCTAGCTTCGGCTTGCTCGCCTCGGCTGCGGGCATTGGCACGCTGCTTGGCGCGCTCTTCGTCGGGCTATTCGCGTATCGCGTGCGGCGGCGCGCTCATGTCATCTGTCTGTCTATGGCGCTCTTTGGCGGAACCATCATCATGATGGGCCTGCGCGCAGGACGCGCGGACGCTTTACCTGGCCTACGCCTTGATGGGCGTGACGTTCATCGTGCCTGAGGTGGTCTCCTCATCCTTCCTCCAGCGCATCGTACCCATCGAAATGCGTGGCCGTGTCTTCGGCTTCATCAGCCTGATCACGATGGGGATGAACCCACTTGGACTGCTCTTCGCAGGCGTCCTCGGCGATAGTTAGGCCCGCGCGCTGGCCTCTGGATCGGCGGCGCGAGTATCGTCATCCTCAGCCTGTTCGCCCTCTCGCTGCCAGTTGTCCGCTCGCTCAATAATCGTGAGCCGACGCCTGCCGCCGTCTTGGCGTCCAGCGCTGATGATGCGGTGATGGCGTCTGCCACCGACCAGCCGTGATGGCGCGGACGATTACCCGACCTGGGCTGGCTCGCGCGCGGTGAGGAAGCTGGCGCCCTGGGCGGTCTCGATGCAGCGGCGCACGTCCTCGTCGTCGAAGATCCCGGTATCGAGCAGCAACTGGTACTCCTGCACCAAGTTCGTCACGAGCATCTCCGGGCCGTCGGTGTTGATCGTGAACCGCACGCCGCGTTCTTTCAGCGTCGTGATGATGTGGCGCAACTCCTCGATGTCGCGGACGGCCTTCGTGCGCAGGTTCGAGGTCGGGCAAATCTCCAGCGTGACGCCATCACGCGCCACGCGCTCCACCAGCGCGTCGTCGTAGACACAGAGGATGCCGTGGCCGATGCGCTCGGGGCGCAGATGCTCGACGACCTCCCACATATCCTCGACGCGCCCCTCCTCGCCGGTGTGGATGGTGATGCCTAGCCCGGCCGCGCGCGCGCGCTCGACCAGCGCTTGGTGCTCGCGATAGGAAAAGTCGGGGCTGGGCGGCCCGGCGATGTCGATGCCGATGATGCCACGCGATGCGGTAGCGCAGCGCCTTCTCGACCATGATCGCGTTCAGCTCCGGCGGGAAGGTGCGGTCCATCATCAAGATCGAGCCCGGCGCGCACCTGCGGATATTCGAGAGCGCGCGGTCCTGGCCGCGGATGGCGGCGGAGATGATGTGGTCGAGGTCGCTGCTCGCCGCCACGGTTACGCTTCATCGGGTTGAAGCGCAATTCAAGTGTGGTGATGTTGCAGCTGACGATATGCCCCGCCGATGATCTCGTAGACCGAGCGCTCGATAGCCATTGGGCTGGACTGTATCAGCTCGGTCCAGCGGAAGATTTGGTCGTACTCGGCGAGATTGTTCACCTTATCGGGGTGGCTGACGGTGATGAGTTCGACGAACTGCCAGTAATCCTTGGTAGGCAGCCGGATGCCCGCCTGGTGCGCGATGCTCCACATGATCGCCGGGTCCACCGCGCCGCCCACATGCGAGTGCAGTTCGGTCAGTTCGGGTCGCTCGTCCAGGATGCTCGCCACATGCGCCGTCGCCACGCCACTCCTCCTGCTTCGAATCATTCGTGCGAATTTGAAGGATTGTAGCACACGAGCGTTTGGTATTGGTTAAAGACATTGGGCGGAAGCACTCGCCCCGCGTCGCCTGGGCGGATGACGCCCTCGCGGAGGATGCGCGCGTAGACGCGACTCTCGCCCGGATACAGCTTCTGTGAGATGCGCACGAACTCTTGCTCAATGAAGGAGTTGCGGATCGTCTTGCAGGGCGTCGCATAGTCGGTCAGCTCGATCACGACCTCATCGCCGAGCGCGAGCCTCGCGCCTGGCGTCATAGCGCTCCAGTCTACGCCTGCGAGTGTGACGTTCTCGCCAGTGGTTCCCGGCCCGATGGGATGCCCCTCCGCCTGCAAGCGCTCGATCTCCTCCAGAGAGTAGAGACAGAGGCTGCCAGTGGCCCACCGTGATTCTCCTTATCGTCGTGCCCATCACCGACGATGCCCAGCCGCGTGACCTTCGCCTCGTCCACCGGCAGCTTGGGCACGCCGCCCGGCGAGATGTTGATCTGGTGGATCACGCTACTACCACTATGGCCCTGTTTCACATCGCGCTCCGCTTCTTCATTGCCTGCTCACGATGACTCGCAGATCATAGTGTACCTGCCCTTGCGGTACAATCCCCACAGCGCCTGGAGAATGACCAGTATCTGGCGCAAGAGAGGATGCATTCGCATGGAGCAAGGAGCGCTTCCTGCCGAGGTACTTGCGGAGGCGCGCCAGGCGCTGGCCGCGTGGAAGCTCAAGGATGGCGCGTGGCGGCTCGTCGGGACAGTACCGGGCAGTCGCGGCGCGATCCTGCGTCCCGTCGTCGAGATCGGAGACACCCGCTATGTGCTGCAACGCCAGCCGCCCGATCTGACGCTGGCCGACGCGCGCTTCCGCCACGCGTTCATGACGCATCTCAGGGCGGCAGGGTTGCGTGTGCCTGCGCTGCTCCCAGCGGGAGATGGACATACCTGGGCGCTCGTTGGCGATGGCGTCTACGAGCTGCAAACATATCTGGATGGGCACCCCTTTCTCTCTTCAGGAGTGGCCAGCGGCGCGCGACTGGAGGCTGCGGCGGCGACGCTGGGCCGGATTACATCAGGCCTCGGCGCGATTTCACGTGGCAGCCACACACATGGCCGGAGGAGCGCTCCGCCACCAATATCGCAAACTCCTACGTCACCCTGATCGCCGACACAGTGGAGAACGACGCACTCTCACCGGCGACCAGGCATGGGCTGGCGCGGGTTGCGGAAGGCTGCGCCGCGCGTGTCGAGCAGGCCTGGCGCCACGCTCCAGATGGCCGACGCGCCGCAACTGCACATCCACGGCGACTACCAGCCGCATCACCTCGCGTTCGCCGAGCCAGACGTCAGCGCGATCTACGACTTCGACGCCGCGCGCTACGAACTGCGGCTGATCGAACTGGCGTACAGCCTGCTCTACTTCACCGGCCTGCGCTGGGACGAGCGCGACGGCCCGACACCACCGCTCGCGGACGACGGGCTGGACATCCTCTCGGCGCACCGCTATCTGCGCGCCTATGGGAGTGAGGCTCCGTCTGCGCCCGGAGAGGCCGGTCATTTAGCTGACGCGCTGGCGCTGGTCTTTCCCGTCGCATTTGCCAATGGAGCCGCCGAGGATCTGGTCTTCGCGGACGACTTCGAGGGCGCGCCGGATGAAGAAGACGCGCTGCCACGCCTGGAATGGGCCGACGCCTTCTGGCTCTGGCTGGACCGTTCCGCCGAAACGCTGGCCCAGGCCTGGGAGTCCAGCGCTTAGCGACGCTGGTTTTGGCCAGCCTGCGTCGCCAGAGCTGACTTGCTATGACCGTTCGACGCCGCGTATCGTGTGCATGCGTCTGGTTCGTTGCGCAAGACGCCGGGAAGGAATCTCTCATGGACAGCGCGCAGACACAGAAGGCGTTGGCAAGCGCTGGACTCAGCCGCTTGGCTCCAGAACTGGCGGCGCTGACGCAGCCATCCATGGGTCTGACGACAACCCAGGCGGACGAAGCGAAACTGGCGGTTGGCGGGTCGAAGTTCGGCGGGTTGCCCGACATGCCCATTGGGACGGCGTGGCCGATCCTGAACGGCGTCGCCATGTCATTCGTCGGCCAGATTCGCCTGGAGGACGCGCGACCATTCGACGCGAGGCGCACAGTTTCCATCGGCCGGCCTGCTCGCCTTCTTCTACGACGCGCGGCAGCAGACCTATGGCGACGCCCCGAAAGATCATGGCGGCTGGCAGGTTTACTACTTCGCCGCCGCGACTCAGCTCCAGCGCACTGACGCGCCTGTGGACCTGCCCGACGACGCGCGCTTCAAGCCGTGCGCGCTCGCCTTTTCCTCGGAACTGACCATGCCGCTGGAGCCGCAGCTGGAACGCATGGACCTGACGCTTACCGCCGAGGAGCAGAAAGCCTATGAGACCTTTCTCTCGAGTTCTCCCAACGCCGCAAGGCAGCCGTGGCATACGCAATCGCATGCTCGGCTACGCCGACACCATCCAGGACGATATGCGCCTGCAGGCCCAACTCGTCTCGCACGGCCTGACCGACAGCGACGATCCCAAGGCGAAGGCGCTACTGCCTGGCGCGATGAGTTGGGTATTGCTGCTCCAGGTGGATTCAGATCCCAACGCGGGGATGCGCTGGGCGAGCGAGGGTCGGCTCTACTTCTGGATCGAGCGCGCGGCGCTGGCGGCGGCGACGTTCGACGACGTGTCTGGGTCGTGTTGCAATCGGACTAATGTTCAGGAATAAGTCATCGTGTTGCGCAAAGGCCGCTAGGCGCCTCTCTTACATGAAGGCGGGGGTTCCAGGTATAGTCGGATGGTGGAATCGTGGCGCCGCGCTAGCGCGCATGATCGCAATCGGATTGTGTCTGGCGGCGGTTGTCGTGGGCTGTGGCACGGAGGTCAATGCGGGCGGATCAACCACAGGCGCATACCAGTTTGGGGCGCGCACGAAGACCTCCCATTGCGTCGCCCAGGGCGGTTTGCCAGATCATGCCTGCACTCCCGGCGATGTCTTCACAAATGCGACGAAAGACCAGATCTGCGTTTCGGGCTACTCTAGCTCGGTGCGCGACGTGCCACAAAGCGTCAAAGAGCAGGTCTACGCCGCGTATGGGATCACCAGCCGGCAAACCGGCCAGTATGAGGTCGATCATCTGGTGAATCTCTCCATCGGCGGCTCGAACGACATCTCCAACCTCTGGCCGGAGGCGGCGAGCCCCAAGCCGGGCTTCCATGAAAAAGACCAGGTCGAGGTGTATTTCCAGAATCAGGTGTGTTCCGGCAAGATAGACCTGCGCACGGCGCAAATTCAGATCGCGTCAAACTGGCTTGATGTGTACAACAGGGTCAAATAGCGCGCGGCGCATAACCCACGCGGGAGAGACTGGACCTATGCGAGATGCGACACGTGTCGTGCGGGCAGGATTACCTCCAGCGACGCAGGGAGAGCCCTTCTTGCCAGGTCCCACGTTTGCAGGAGCATATCATGCCGCTGGCGATCCAGCGCAGGCGCCCTACACCTATGGCCGCTTCCACAATCCCACCTGGACGCATTTTGAGGATGCTCTCACCGAACTCGAAGGTGGCCCATCGGTCGTCTTCGCCTCTGGAATGGCGGCGACCGCCGCACTCTTTGGCGTGATACTGCGTCCGGGCGATATGGTCGCGCTGCCAGCGGACAGCTACTACACGACGCGCTGATTGCCGACGGGTACTTTGCTCAGATGGGCGTGCAGGTTCGGCTCGCGCCGACCGCGCAGAACGCCCAACTCCGATCGCTCGATGGCGCGAAGTTGCTCTGGCTGGAGTCGCCGAGCAACCCAAATCTGGATGTCTGTGACATTGCTGCGCTGGTCTGCCGCCGCGCACGAACAAGGCGCGCTTGTCGTGGTAGATAACACCACGCCTACGGCGCTTGGCCAGCAACCCTGGAACTCGGAGCGGATTTCGCCGTCGCTTCGGATACGAAAGCGCTGACCGGTCACGCCGACCTGATCCTCGGCCATGTGGCGGCGCGCGAAGAGGTCTGGGCAGAGCGCCTGCGCGTCTGGCGGACGCAGATGGGAGCCGTGCCTGGGCCGATGGAGGTCTGGCTGGCGCACCGCTCGCTGGCGACGCTGGAGTGCGCCTGGAGCGGCAGTGCCAGACGGCGCTTCGTGTGGCGGAGTATCTCGCCGAGCGCATCGATGTCGCATCTGTGCGGTATCCGGGCTTGCCAACCGATTCGGCGTACGAGATCGCCAAACGTCAAATGCGGCATTTCGGCCCCGTCGTGAGCTTCACGCTTGCCGACCGTGCTGTGGCAGAACGGTTCTTGAGCGACTGTAAACTCGTCTACGAAGCGACCAGCTTCGGCGGGGTCCACACGACGGCCGAGCGCCGGGCGCGCTGGGGAGGCGACGCCATCCCAGAAGGGTTCATCCGCCTGAGCGCTGGCGTCGAGGACGCAGAGGATATCCTTGCCGACCTCACTCAGGCGCTCGACAAGAGTGGGCGGCATGACGGGTAGGAGATAAGGGAAGCGCTCCGGCGCTCAGGGCAATTGCCAGAGCATTCGTCTGTTCATGGCACGCGGCGTAATGCGCGTGTGCGAGCTTATTCCTGCGTAGCCCGTTCTGCGTTCGATATTCTCCGCCGCTTGCTCAAGCGCAGCCAGAGCCAATAGCCTGCCGCTAGAAAGACCATTGCGATGATGATCCAGAGACTAATTGTGCGCCATGGCCCTTCGAGCGCGCGGTAGGAATGCCCGACGACCGCGCCAAGCGCCGTCCAGCCCGCGATCCAGAGAAGCGATCCAGCGGCGGTGTTGAGCAGGAATACGCCGAAGAGCATCCTCGCCGCGCCAGCCGGATAGCTGATGAAGCTGCGTACTATGGGGACGAGCCGCCCCAGGAAAACGCTCCACGCGCCACGTTTGGCGAAGAAGGACTCGGTTTGCCGCGCCATCTTTTCGGTTGGGCGCGCGTAGTAGAGCCAGCGCGCGATTCCGCTACTCGGACGCTCCATCGGGCGCTTGATGCCCTCCAGATCGAGTTGCCTGCCAATCCACCAGGCAATACACGATGCGGCAACCTTGCCCACCGGCGCGACGAAGATAACCGCAACGAGCGAGAGATGGCCCAGTGTCGAGAGATAGCCTGCGAGCAGAAGGATCGGCTCGTCGGAGATGGGGAAGCCGACGCTCTCGACAAGAAGCCACGCGAGGACGAAGAGATAGAGCGGTTCCGGCGGCAGCCCGGTGAGCCAGTTCTCCAGTCCACTCATGCCGCCGCGTCGGAGTCGTAGCTGGTGATGGAGTCCTCGTAGATGGCGGTCAGCCGGTCCATCACGCTCTCCCATGTGCGGGTGGCGGCGAAGGCATGCGCCCGCGCGCCGAGCGTCGCGCGCACCTGGTTGGAATGGAGCGCGTGTCTCAGCGCTGCGGCGAAGGCCCATGGGGACTGAGCGCGCGCCAGCAGGCCCGTCTCGCCATTGGTGACCAGATCGCGCACGCCTTCGGCGTCGAAGCCGACGACCGGCAGGCCACTCGCCATCGCCTCCTGCACGACCTGCCCAAAGGTCTCGGTGAGTGAGGGGAAGACGAAGACATCGGCGGATGCATAGGCCGTCGCCAGGGCATCGCCTGTCAGATAGCCCATGAAGGCGACGGCGCTCCCGGCGAGCGAGCGCTCCAAGTTTTCATGGGCAGGACCGTCGCCAACGAAGACCAAGCGCGCATCGGGGTCTTCGAGCGACTTGAGTGCATCCACCAGCACGGCGAGGTTCTTCTCGTACGAGAGCCTGCCCACGTAGAGGACGATCTTCTTTGCCTCGCCACCAACTGCGCGCCGCCACTCTTCCGAGCGCTTAGAAGGATTGAACAGGATGGAGTCGACACCGCGCGGCCAGACGCTTACACGCTCGAAGCCGTGTCGCTCAACCTCGCGCGCCGTCGATGGGGAAGGACAGAGCGTAGTTTCGCACTGATTGTGCAGGAGCTTACGGTAGAACCACGCTGGCTCCTGCAGGAACGGAAAGCCGTAGTGCGCGCAGTAGGCGGCGAGATTGGTGTGGTACGACGAGACGATCGGCACGCCGACACGCCGCGCCCAGCCAATCCCCGCCGCGCCGAGCAGCATCGGATCGGCCACGTGCAGTACGTCTGGTCGGAACTGTGAGAGACGCTGGCCGAATTCTAGTGGTGGCGCCAGTGCGCGCAGTTCGGGATAGAAGGGCAGCGGTAACCCGCGTGCGCCGAAGACACGAAATCCAGCGTAGCGTCGTGGTGATCTTTCGGGACCGATGAGGATGGCCTGATGCCCGCGCCGCCGCTGATGTTCGAGCAGCATGGCAAGGGTCCGCGTGACACCATCCAGTTTGGGCAGAAAGTTCTCGGTGACGACCGCGACACGCATGGCGAACCTCCTGTTCCTCCAGTGAAAGGATGGAACAGATGTGTTAAGGCTGGCCGCACTCTCCATTAAGTTCGGATGATCGGCATGTTAAAGCTGAGTTTGTGGCTGCAGAAGAGCAGACTACATTTCCTCGTCTGGCTCACACTTGCCAGCCAGATGAGCGAAGTACCACCTGGCGGCCGAGCGAACATCGGGATGGGGATCATCCAGTAATGGACGAATATGGGACGCCACCTCGGCGTCGAAAGCGGGTGGGTCAAGTTCGTCTAACCTCATCCACCGCGCAACTCGCGCACGATGTAGCGCTCATCGCGCAACGCGTCCAGCAGGATGGGCATTGCTTCATCTCGGAAGAGCCGGCTCATGTAGCGCAATACAGCGCCCACCAGGTACTGCGATGGATGGGCGAGATACGCCAGCACGCGGTCATGCGCCTCAGTGGCTTCAAGATGCGCGAGGCCATCGATCGCCTCCATGACAATGGATTCATTAGCATGATCGAGGTAGAAGAGGTTGATCTGCGTCCCAACTGGATCGTGTGGCGGCAGGAACCAGAGGCTGCCTAGCACTGCGCGAAGGCGTATCTCATCGTCGCGTACCCGTTCAAGCTCTTCCAGCAGGAATGCTTTCCCTGCCTCGTCATGCTGGAACCAGATTTGATGAGCGATCTCATCGTAGTAATTCTGCTCGTAGCCCTCAGGCTCGGTGGAGGGTCCACGGAAGCGCGCGATCAGCACGTCCAAACTCAGGTTATTCAGTTCGGGATAGGGGCCCATGTCAGTTTCTGCCTGCCTACGACTCGTGCTAGCAAGGTAGCTATCTGAGCAGCGGGATGACCTCGGTCTGCGCCGGGACGCCGGTGACTTCGATGCCGCTATCTAGCAGCAACACGTCCACTTCGGTGCGCAGGCCAAGTCCTTCCTCCGGCAGATAGATGCCCGGCTCGACGCTCGTGCAGGTATTGACCAAGAGTGGACGTGTGTCGTGCGTCTCATAGTTATCCAGATGGGCGCCGTTGCCATGCACCTGCGTCCCGATGTTGTGGCCGGTCCGATGCACGAAAGCGTCGCCGTAGCCTGCTTTGGAGACTACCGCGCGCACGGCGTCGTCAACCTCCCAGCCCTCCACACGCTGACCCGCCTCGAAGCGCTCGCGCAGCAGGGCGATCCCGGCGTCGCGCGCATCGCGGATGATGGCGAAGAGGCTCACCACGCGCTCAGGAACCTCGTCGCCGAGATACGTCATCCAGGTGTAGTCGGCGACGACGCTCTCATCGCCGGGCATACGCGCGCTGAAATCCAGCAGGAGCAGATCGCCCTTGCGCACGGGGCTGTGGCGCTCGGCGGTCGGGACTGTAGTGGGGATTGCCCGCGTTGCCATTGACGGAGCAGAGCGGGTCCTCGCCGGGATCGAGATGCAGCCCCTCAGCGCGCATCAGCCGCGAGAATTCCTGCTGCGCGTCATACTCGGTCAATTCAGTGTCGTGGGAAAGCTGGTCGCGCAGCCAGTTGAAAATGCCGTCGCGCGCGCGTAGGAGCGCCCGTCCCGCCTCACGGTGCGACTCGATCTGCGCTGGTGTCAGCACGGCCTCGAAGCGCTGCGTAAAGTCCGCCGAGGAGACGATCTCCGACCCCAGAGAGCGCACCAGTTCGACCGTCCCAGCGTCCACCAGCGAGACGTAGGGGATACCGTTGTCGGGAACATACTCCATGGCGACGCGCTTCGCCCCCGTGAGCATTTCGCCAAGGAGCGCCTGATACTCGCGCCAAGTGCGGTACACGCGCCGCTCGCCGGGCAACATATCCAGCACATGCGCCTCGACCGCGCTCACCAGCCGGGTCGGCGCGCCCCGCGCCGGGATATAGTACATCCAGCGCCGCGAGAAGAAGGCGTGCGGAGGCAGACCCAGGACGCGATGCGCGATGAGGTTCGAGCGGCGAAAATCAAAGAGGAGCCACCCGTCCAGCCCCTCGGCGGCGATCACCTCTTGCATGTGCGCGATGTCTGGCATGAGACGTTCCTCTTCACAGAATCCGACGCATGAAGCTCCGGCGCCTCTAGGTCGTAAAGGACTGCGCTGCTGCCTGGAGGCAGGCTTCCTTTCAGCAGCATACCATGCTTGCCTATCTGGCGAACATATGATCTACTTGTCACATGAATACCATCCTCATCGCCAAGCTCAAATTGCACACGACACCTATGCAGTTCCAAGCGCTCCGCGCGACGCAACTGGCCTACCGCGATGCCCTGAACTATGTGAGTAGCTACGCCTTCGCGCATGGTAAGATGAGCAACACGGTCGGCTTGCAAGATGGGACGTATCAGGAGATCCGTGCCCGCTTCGGCTTGCCTGCGCAGATGGCATGTTCAGTACCTCGGCAGGTGGGTGCCACCTACCAGGCGCTATGGACCAAGATGAAGGCCAACGCCGCCGCACGGGCGGCTGGCAAGACGAAGAGGCGCTACCACGGATTGGACCAGCGCCCCAAATACGTCTCGCCCACAGTGACGTATCAACTCGGGCACGACTATGGCTTCAAGACCGGCCAGCAGGTGAGTATCCTGACGTTGGAGGGGCGTGTCATCCTGTCCTACACGGGCTATGCTCGCCACGTGGAACTCTTCCAGCATGGCGGGCGTATGGGCGCGGCTAAGCTCTGGTACGACAAGCCCCGCAAGCAATTCTACCTGCTGGTGAGTCTGGAAGTGGAGGTGGCTGCTCCCACACCAGCGACACATCAGCGTATTGTTGGTGTAGATGTGGGGCAACGATATCTGGCAGTGGCCACGGACATGCGGAACCGTACGGCCTTCTTCCCTGGCAAAGTACCGGGCCAGGCGGACCACTACGCGCGACTGCGGAAGCGCTTGCAGCACAAAGGCACTCGCTCGGCGACCCGACGGCTGGTCGTGATCGCGGGGCGAGAGAGACGGTTGAAGCAAGAGCGCAACCACCTGATCAGTCGGCGCATAGTGGACACCTACCCCGCCAGCCTCATCGGATTGGAGGACCTGACCCACATCCGCGAGCGGACCAAGCGCAAGCATGGCAAGCGGGCGAGTCAAAAGCAGCGCAAGGCGAACCGGCACTCCTCCCAATGGGCCTTCGCTGAACTGCAAAGCCACATTGCCTACAAGGCGCTGCTGACGGCTCAATGGCCGTGAAGGTGGATGCATACAAGACCAGTCAAGCGTGCCCACGCTGCGGGTACATCTCGGAGGGCAATCGCCCGGAGAAGGGGCTGCTGTTCATTTGTCAGGCATGCGATCTCATACTCCACGCCGATTTGATCGGCGCGCGCAATGTGGCGCTCAGAACGCTGCTCGCTCGGCAAGACTGGGTGAGCACGGGCGTGTTGTCAGAACGCCCTGATGTGTCGGACGGTGAAGCCAAAGCCATGCAGCGGCGACGCTAATGGAGTTGCGGTGGAGTCCAGACACGAGCCCCCGTGCTTGAGCTGGGGGTATCTGACTGTTACAGAATCGAGCCAGAAAGCCCCTGCTTTGAAGCAGGGGATGAATGGCTCCTGCGTTTGACCACCACCTGATCTTGCGACCATACTCCGTGTGGGCGTCTGCCCCAAAGTCATGGTCCACTGTCATGGTCCACTGTCATGGTCCACCGCTAGTGTGCACCGCCGTTCTCTACCACCGTTGTCCACCGAGCAGGAGAGGCAGGATGCTCCTCTACGAGTACAAGCTGCGCCTCTCCCCTGCCCAGCAAGCGGCGATCGACGAGGCGATCCGCTCCACCCAGTTCATCCGCAACAAAGCCCTGCGCCTATGGATGGATGGGCATGCCGTGACCGCCAACGACTTGCAGCTGCTCTGCGCCCGCCTGGCCCAGGAGTATCCTTTCGCCGCCCGGCTGAACTCGCAAGCCCGCCAGGCCGCCGCATCACGCGCCTGGGCGGCAATCGAGCGCTTCTACACCAACTGCCGCGAGCAGCGACCGGGGAAGAAGGGGTATCCCCGCTTCCAACGCGATTGCCGCTCGGTCGAGTACAAGCAGACGGGATGGCAGCTCGACTCCGCTGGGAAGCGTCTCACGCTCACCGATGGCTGCGGGATTGGGCAGGTGCGGCTCATCGGCTCACGGGATCTGGCGACGTTCCCGCTCGAGCAGATCAAGCGGGTGCGGCTGCTGCGCCGAGCGGATGGCTACTACGCTCAGTTCGTCCTCCAGGTGGAGCGGCGCATCAGCCATGTCCCCACGGGTTCGGTGCTTGGAATCGACGTAGGCATCGCCGCCTACCTCACTGACTCGGATGGCGCCACCGTGGCCAACCCACGCTTCATCCGCCTGGCCGAGGCGCGCCTCACGCGCTACCAGCAACGTTTGTCCCGTCGCAGCGTGCACCACAAGCAGGGGAAGAAGCCCAGGAACAACCACGCTGCCCGTCAGCGGGCGCGCCACAACCAGTATCCGGCTGCCACTCCTCCCCCGCCACCACCATCCTGTCACATCCCCCGTCACCACGCCTGCCACCGCGCCTGCCACCACACCTCCCACCACGCGCCAGTCGGCCAACTGGGGGAAGGCGAAACAGTGGGTGGGGCGAGCGTACCTCCATCTCCAACGACAGCGTGAAGACTTCGCCCGGAAGACGGCGAGCGCGCTCATCAGCTCTCGAGACCTGATTGCCCTGGAGGATCTGCAAGTGCGCAACCTGGTGCGCAATCGCCATCTGGCCAAGGCCATCTCGGATGTGGGGTGGTCCCGTCTGCGGCGCTGGGTGGAGTACTAGGCCGGCTGCAGGATGTGCCGGTGGTGGCGGTGCCGCCAGCCTACACGAGTCAGGACTGTAGCGGGGTCCTGCCCGATGGGACTCCGTGCCTTCAGCCCGCATCAGGAAGTCGCTCAGCGTGCGGACGCACATCTGTCCGCGCTGTGGGCTGATCCTCGACCGCGACGAGAACGCTGCCGCAATATTCTGGCGTGGGCTGGCGCTGGCGCTGGGAGCAGGGACGCTGGCCGCAGGAAGCGGGTGAGCCGAGTGAGCCGAGTGAACATATCAGGGGTACCGTGGGGCACACGGGAACGTAACGCCTGGGGACAGCCGGGCTCCTGCGGAGGGGTGAGAGCCCTTCCGTTGCCCCGGCTGGCGGATCCAGGAATCTCCCGGATTCATCCGGGCAGAGTGTCAACGAGTGTGTAATCTACAGAGAGATTGCGAGGAGCAATGACGCAGCAGCGATTCCTCGACGCTGGCATGGTAGCACAGGAACTGCAGCAGGCGTTTGAGCGTCGGTAAAAACACTCACATACGCGCGTCATTGGAGATACAAGTTCCGCCAGTCTTGCGCGCGAGTTTGACGCGCATGGCGGGATTTGCCACAATATCGTACAGAAGTGTGCGACACTTGCACTAGGCGCGTTCCATCTCCTAATCGCCGCCTAAGGATCAGCAAGATCAGCGCAGGAGCGGCCCGCGCGTAACCAGAGACCGAAGTTCAGGACGAAGTTCAGGACGAAGTTCAGAAAGGAGCGCGGCGCCCGTCCGATTCGCCAGGCTATGACGATTGGACATTGATCCCGGCGCGCCGCAAGCGGCAGTGACAGTAGAAGATCGCCAGGTGGTTTCCATAGACACGATCCGCGAGTCGAGCCAGCGGGTCATCGACGAATGTCGAGCGCGTGATTGTCGGCAAGCACGACGCCGTGCGTCTCGCGCTGATCGCCGTACTGTGCCGTGGTCATATCCTGATCGAGGATGTGCCTGGCGTCGGCAAGACGGTCCTGACGAAGTCCATCGCGCGGTCTATCGGCTGTACCTTTAAGCGTATCCAGTTCACGCCGGACCTCCTGCCGACCGATATCACCGGCGTTTCGATGTATAACCAGAGCACCCGCGAGTTCGAGTTTCGCCCCGGGCCGATCATCGGCCAGTTCATCCTGGCGGATGAGATCAACCGCGCGACGCCCAAGACCCAGTCGGCGTTGCTGGAGGCGATGGAGGAGCAGCAGATCACGGTCGACGGCGTCACGCATCGTCTGCCCGACCCGTTCCTCGTAATGGCGACACAGAACCCTATCGAGTACGAGGGCACATTCCCGCTGCCGGAGGCGCAACTCGACCGCTTCATGCTCAACATCAGCCTGGGCTATCCCGCGCCAGCCGACGAGGTGCAGATCCTCGGCAGCCAGCAGCGATCCCATCCAATCGACTCGCTCGGCCAGATCCTCGAAGCTGAGGACCTCATCCTCATGCAGCGGCAAGTGCGCGAGATCGAGGTTCACAAGGAAGTCAAGGAATACATCGTCGCGCTCGTGGCGGCGACGCGTCAGCATCAGCACGTCTATCTCGGCGCCAGCCCGCGCGGCTCGCTTGCGCTGTTCCATGCGTCGCAGGCCATGGCGGCGCTGAGTGGCATGTCTTCCGTGCTGCCCGATCACGTCAAACAGTTGCTCAGGCCGGCGCTCAGCCATCGTCTGATCATCGCGCCAGCCGCGCGCGTGCGTGGCATCACCGCCAACGCCATCCTGGATGAGGTCATCGCGATGGTGCCGGTGCCTGGCGGCCCGGCCTCGTTCAATGGCCGCCGCTAGCCCCAGCGCGATCAGGAAGGCCCTCTCCGATGCGTCCGATTCAACTCTCCCTCGTCGCCCTGGTGACGGCGATCCTCGGCATTGGGACTGGCTGGAAGCCGTTCTTCATCCTCACCTACCTGCTGATCGCGGCGCTGATCTTCTCCACCATCTGGCAGGCGATGGCGATCCGGGGGATGACGTTCAATCGCTCGGCCCTCGGGGGCCGCGCGCAGGTAGGCGAGCGTGTTGAGGAACGGCTCGCGCTGGAGAATCACTCGCTCTTCCCCAAGCTCTGGGTGCAGGTGCATGATGGCTCGACACTGCCGGGACATCACGCCGGGTATGTCACCAGTATCGGCCCACGCCAGCGCATCGCCTGGCGCGCGCGCACGCTTTGCCGCGCTCGTGGTCGCTACACCATCGGCCCCGTCACGGCGACGACCGGTGACCCGTTAGGCCTCTACCGGCGCGAGGTGACACTGGCGCCGGAGAATGAGTTGATCGTCCTGCCACCGGTGCTGCCGCTCGCGCGCTTCGATCTGTATCCCGGGTCCATGCCTGGCCGTGGTCGTGGCTCGCAGCGCTCGCTACAGACGACGACCAACGTTGTGACCGTGCGCAACTATGTCGCTGGTGACCCGCTCACACGCATCCACTGGCCTAGCACCGCCCGTCTCGGCCAGTTCATGGTCAAAGAATTCGATCTCGATCCGACGATTGATGTCGTCGTGCTGCTGGACCTGGACCGGGAGGCGCAGGCGGGCGCAGGCGATAGCTCGACCGAGGAATATGGCGTGACCATCGCGGCGAGTGTCGCCGGATATCTCCTGCGCCAGCAGGAGCTTGCCGTCGGCATGGCGGTGAGCGGCGCCACCGATGTCTGCGCTGCCGCTGGATCGCGGCGAACGGCAACTGGACCGCATGCTGGAGATGCTTGCCGTGTCGCACGCCACACATGATGTATCGCTCGCCGAGGCGCTGGCGAACGAGGAGACGCGATTGCAGCGCAACACCGTGCTGGTGATTATCACGCCTTCGGCCGCGCTTGACTGGCCTCAGGGAGTACATCATCTCCACCGGCGCGGGGTACGGCCGTTCGTGATCCTGCTGGACCCACACACGTTCAACGAAGAGCTTGGTGACAACCGGCGCACCCATGACGCGCTCGTCGCAGCCGGCATCCCGGTGATCGGCGTGCGTCGCGGTGATCCACTCGTACATATCCTGGAACAGGGACCGCAGTAGCGCTTAGTAGCAGTTCACCGCCCAGAGCGATGAGGCATAGACACCTGGAGCAGCCAATGAGCGCCGTCATGACAGATTCTCTACAGCCAGAGGAGCGTGTGCGCGAGCCGTTGACCCTGCGCGTGTTGCGCGCGGTAGGTAAGACGCTCACGCCTGAGGATGGATGGCTGACCATCGCGCTGCTGGTGGCGGTTGTCTATATCACGATCGCGAGTATTCAGTCGGCGAACCCTCCCTGGGTGCCGGGGAAGATGCACATCCTCTCGTACTTCGCGGTCACCGGGATGGCGCTCGGCTACCTCGTTGTTCAGTTGCGGCGAGTTCCAGAGAGTATCACGCATCCTATCGCCATCGCCTTTGGCGTCGCGTTCGCTTATCAGCAGACGGCGTCAGCGGAGTTCCCGCAAAATCCGCCTGACACGCTTTTCACCAGCTTGAGAATCTGGTTTAGCCATGCGATCCTCTCGGGAGAAAGCAACGCTGACCCGGCGGTCTTCTTGTTCTTGCTCGCTCTGCTGACCTTCCTGCTCGCCTACATCAGCTTCTGGCTCGCGTTGCGCGCTCGACGCCCCTGGCTCGCCATATTGGCGAACTGTATGGTCTTGCTCATCAACATTGGCTGGGCTGGCGAGGACATGTTGCTGTTTCTCGTCTTCTTTCTGTTGTTCGCCTTGCTTCTGCTGGTACGCTTCAACTTTGCCGAGAATCTGCGCACCTGGCGAGCCAGGCGGCTGCGCTACTCACCAGACCTTGGCTGGGACTTCATGCAGATGGGCGCCGTGTTCGCGGTGATCGTATTGCTGCTGGCCTATCTCTTGCCGGCCGGGACCGCCAACGCGCAGGCGCTCGGCTACCTGAACGATCCCCAGGGCGCCTGGCAGCAGCTCCAGGATCGCTTTGTACGCATCTTTGGGGGCGTCAATGGGGCGAAAGGTCCAGGTGGCTTTAGCAGTTACGGTGGACTGCTCGGCGACAGTGTCCGGCTGGTGGGAACGGTGAACCTGAGTGAGACCCCAGTGCTGCACTACGTGCCTGGCTCAGCCGCTGATGGCGCTGAGTATCTCATTGCCCAGACGTTCGATCAATACGATGGCACGTCGCAATGGACCGCTTCACCTGGACAATTGAGTGAGTTTGGCGCGGACGCGAATATTCCGCCGGCTGGTTCAGCGACGCGAACGGTGACCTATACCATCACCTATGATGCGATTGGCGGCTCTGGCCAGAAGCTGCTGCTCGCGCCAGGGGCAGAGGCGTCTCTCTTCAGCGTTCCCTCAGTGGTAACGGTCGGCAAGACCGGAGGAGAGACGACCGCCTGGCGTTCACAATCAGCGCGGCCGAACGGGCAAAGCTATGTGGCGAAAGGCTACATTACGCAGGGAACAGTGCAGCAACTGCGCGCCGTTCGATTGCCCGGGGATGCTACAGGAACCGGCCCGCTCGAGTTTACTCCTGGCATCATCTCGCAGTATGTCCAGCCCGGCTCACCCGTGATCGCGCCTGAGGTGAAAAAGGCCGCGCAGGAGGCGACCAAGGGCGCCAACAACATGTACGACGCTGCGACGGCGCTCGAGGACTATCTGCGGACCTTCAAGTACAGCACGAAGAATGATGATCCACCGGCAGGGCAGGACGCGGTGGTCTGGTTTCTGCAGCATCAGGTTGGGTTCTGCACCTTCTTCGCCTCGGCGATGACCCTCATGGCGCGCTCGCTAGGTATGCCCGCGCGCATGGCCGTCGGCTTCACGTCAGGCTCCTATGATTCGAAGAGCGCAAGCTATATCGTGAAGGAGAGCGCGTCGCACGCCTGGACGCAGATCTACTTTGCCAAGTACGGGTGGGTGAATTTCGAACCGACCTCGTCTTTCAGCCTCTTCCCCCGGCCATCCGCGCAGGACGCCACCTCAACGCCAGGCGCTGGCGCAGGAGGCGCCGGAGCCACGGCGACGCCGGGACTGAGAGATAGAGGGTACCTCGGCGATACCCCCCTTGGCCCGTCCGTCGGCCCAGGCTCGTCTCCAGTCGTCATCACGACGACGATCTCGCTCACCGTCGTGCTGCTGCTGGCGCTGCTGTCTGCGCTGGTTGGTCTGATCTGGTGGCGCTCGCTCTTCCGCGGGCTACCGCGCGCCGCCGCGCTCTTTGGGCGTGTCACACGCCTGGGAGGCTGGGCAGGCTCGCCGCCAGCAGGTCCGCGCAGACGCCAAACGAGTACGCCACGCAACTGGGCAAGTTCGTGCCAGAGGAGCAGGAGGACATCAAAAAGCTCGGTGAGGCGTATACCCTTGGGCGGTGGGGGACAGGTGTGCCATCAGACCTTGCCAACGACCTACCGGACATGTATCATCGCGTACAGCGCGTGCTCACACGCGAGATCACGCAGCGCGCCTGGCGGCAGCCATGGCGGCTCCTCTCGTTGAGATTGCGCCGCGCGCCACGCGCCGGTCAACTCGGCGAAGAGCGTGAAGACTTGTAGCGTCCGGCAGGACGAACGGCGGAGGCGGCCACGATGGCATCGACTGGAGTCCCTGGAATCCAATGCGCGCGTTGTGGCTGGCTGAACGACCCGGGCGCGCGCATGTGTGGAGGCTGTGGCCGTCGACTCGTGGCAAGCGTGACGAACGCCCCAATGAAGGGTGGCGTCCCAGCCGACGAGGCGATCACCGATCCTGAACTGCAGACGGTGGCCGCGCCACGTGGCCGCGCCACGCCGATTGCGCCACCGCCTCTTCCCACTGGGCGGCGGATGAGTCCCGTCGCGCGCGTGTTTCTCATCCTCGGCGTGGTCATCCTGATCCTCGTCTGTGTCTGCGCCGGCGCGTGGGGGCTGGTGATCCGCCCGTCGCTGCACAACCAGGTGGATGGCTCCATACGCGCGCAGATGGATAACCTTGCTGACCAGGCCAACGCGGCGCTCATCGAGGCGATACCGACGATTCAGGCCAATCGCGGCAGCTTCGTTAGGTCGGTCGCGGCCAGCACGCTCAACCAGCAGATCGCCGCAAGCGCCTCGTCGCAGAGTCCCGTGAGTAACACGCATGTGAGCTTTGCCGACGGTCAACTCAAGATCACCTTCGACTCAAACAACCAGCAGAACAGCATCACGACCACGCTGGGGACCGCCTCTGGCCATCTCGTCGCGCGTGGCACGACGGTGACTGGTCTGATTGCGCTTGTCGAGAGTGGCCCAGAGCTTGAGTCGTCGATCAATGGTGCTCTCGGCCGGTTGCCGCCCAACGCGCAATCCGCAAATCCGCAGTTTTCAAGCGTTACGCTTGCCGACGATGTACTCTCGTACACCATCACCGTGAAGTGATGCGCCTCGCCATCTGGCCGTCGGGAGCGGCGCCTTGCCTCGTGGGGTTCCGGGTGGGGTATTGATTACATTCCCTGGCGAAGCAAGCCCGATTGTAGAAGGATCGGCGATCTCCCCGCTTAAAGGTCCAGCGAGGGCACCGACAAGCGCCTGCGCAAGCGCAGTAGAGCGTTGATGCCGGATGGGAGACAGTGATGCTACTTAAGGCGCATGCCACCTAATGATTGTGCGAAACTAAGTACAATGGGGAACTCATACCGAATCCACTGCGCTTGTTGGGAATAGACGATGGTATATGGTATGAGGAAATGCAGGCCCACCATGCAACTCGTTGAACAGCATCGCATTGACTGTCACGACTCACGGTGGCGGTCGATTGATGACGCTGCCTTTGCCTCAAAGAACCTCTATAACGCGGCACTCTATCTGACCCGACAGGAGTTCATCCATCATCACCAGGTGATCCCGTATGAGCACTTGGCGCATGAACTAAAGATAACTGAGGCCTACTGCGCGTTACCAGCCAAGGTAGCGCAATGGGTGTTACGGCAGGTTGCCCTGGCGTGGAAGAGCTACTTCGCGGCCTGCGCCGCCTGGGAAGCGAATCCCTCTCGTTTCCTGGGACATCCCAAGCTGCCGAAGTATCTACCCAAACAGGGACGCAATCTGCTGACCTACACTGAGCAGGCGATCAGCCGCGCCCCGAAGCATCGTGGATATGTTGTCCCCTCAGGGCTGGATATCCGCGTAGAGACCCGACGCACGGCCATTGACCAAATGCGGATCGTACCGCATGCGTCTCATTACACTGTGGAGGTGATCTATGAGCGCCCCGTGACACCGGCTGATATCGATCCCACGCGCATAGCGGCGATCGACATTGGGTTGAACAATCTCGCGGCGGTAACTGCAAACCAGCCCGGCATCGTGCCGTTTCTGGTCAACGGCCGTCCGGTGAAGGCGGTCAACCAGTGGTACAACAAACGTCGCGCTCAGTTACAGGCCAAACTCCCTGCCGGTGTCTTCGTCTCGCGCCAACTCGACATCCTTGCTGACAAACGGGCGCGGCAGATCACTGGGTATCTGCATGTCGCCAGTCGTCGCCTCGTGGACTGGCTGGTGGGACAGCGCATCGGCACACTGATCATTGGCAAGAACGACGGCTGGAAACAAACGATTGGCCTGGGGAAGCGGACCAATCAGAACTTCGTGTTCGTGCCGCATGCGCGCTTCATCGAGATGCTGCGCTACAAGGCGGAACTGCTTGGCATCCAGGTGCAGATCACAGAGGGGAGCTACACCAGTCAGGCGAGTTTCCTGGATGGTGATCCGCTGCCTGTCTACGACCCTGCCAAGCCGACACCCGTCTTCAGTGGGCGGCGAGTCAAGCGCGGACGGTATCGCGCCGCGGATGGGCGGCGCATCAACGCGGATGTGAATGGCGCGTACAATATCCTGCGCAAAGTAGTCCCGAACGCCTTTGGCAACGGGATAGGGGGTGTTGTAGTTCACCCCGTCAGGATTACCCTGGCGAATGGGCCCCATGGCAGCAATGTCCATGTTGCTTAGAACTATCCTGAAGAAGAATAGCTCACTCGTCCCCACCATCGAGAAGGAGGAGCGGCCATCCCCTGCGCGTGATCCATGCTGTGGGGTATGACGCCGCGAGCCACTATGAGCCAGCCATCGCAATCTCAGCCCTCATCGCCAAACGGCGCCAGCGATCCAGCCGTCAGCCCTATTCTGGCCGTGCTGGATGGACACGCGCTCTTCCATCGCTCGTTCCACGCCTTCCCCGAAGAGATGAGCACCGGCGCGGGCGTGCCGATCAACGCTGTCTTCGGCTTCACGCGCATGCTGCTGGATGTCTATCGCATCATCCGCCCCGACTATCTGGTGATGACGTTTGACCGTCCGACGCCCACCTTCCGCCACAAGGCGTATGTACCCTATAAGGCGCACCGCCCATCCTTGCCCGACGGCATGCGCGCGCAGTTTAAGTCCGTGCGTGAGGTCGTCGCGGCGTTTGGTATGCCGATCTTCGAGGTGGACGGTTTCGAGGCCGACGACCTGATAGGCACGCTGGCGCGCCAGGCGACGGAGAAGCGCGTGCGAACAGTGATCGCCACCGGCGACCTCGACACGCTGCAACTGGTGAACGATTGGGTGCGCGTGACATTTGCTCGCACACCGCGTCGGGGCGAGTTCGACTACTTCGATGTGCCCGCCATCATCGCGCGCTATGGCTTTGGACCAGAACACATCGTGGATTACAAGGCGCTCGTCGGTGACACGTCGGACAATATTCCCGGTGTGCCGGGCGTTGGCGCCAAGACAGCGAGCAAGCTCATTCAGGAATATGGCTCGCTGGAGGATATCCTGGCGCATCTGGCGGACCTGCCAGTGCGCACGCAATCTCTGCTGGAGACGCATCGCGAGCAGGCGATCCAGTCGAAGTATCTCGCCACCATCGTGACCGACGTGCCGATCACGCTTGATCTGGAGGCGGCGCGCGCGCTGGACTACGACGCTGAGCGCGTGATGAAGGTCTTCCACCAGTTCGAGTTCTACAGCCTCGTAGAGAGGCTGCCGCGCCGCGCCGACACAGGGACGGCTACGCCGACTGTCTTCGCTTCGCAGCCTCCAGCGCAGCCCGGAGCGCAGGCGGAAGATGATGGCGCGGCGCAGTTGAGCCTCTTCGCCGAGGACGAGCTTCAGGCCATCACCGAGGAGGACGTAACTGTCGCGCCAGGGACGAGTATGCCACGCGCTGCCATTCCCGCCGCGCCGCAGACGACCAACACGCTTGTCATCGACACACCGGAGGCGCTGGATGTGCTGGCGCGCGCGCTGGCCTCAGCGCCGCTCTTTGCCTTCGATACTGAGACCGACACCACCGACGAGATGACGGCTAACCTGGTGGGTCTTTCCTTCGCGATTGGCGCTGGCGAGGCTTATTACATTCCAGTCGGACACGGAGCGACGCCCGAGGGCGAGGAGCAGGCGCGGCAATTGTCGCTCAAGGACGTGATCGAGCGGCTGCGTCCGGCGCTGACCGATCCAAAGGTGGGCAAGACCGCGCATAACGCCAAGTTCGACATGATGGCGTTCGCGCGGCGGGGTGTCTGGATCGAGGGGCTAGTGGGCGACACGATGGTCGCGGCGTACCTGCTCAATCCCGGCAGACGTGGCCTGGGGCTGAAGGAGCTCGCGTTCGAGAACCTGGGCGTGATCATGACGCCGATCAGCGACCTGATCGGGACGGGCAGGAAGCAGATCACGATGGCGCAGGTTCCTGTGCGTGTCGCCGCCGACTACGCCGGGGCCGACGCCGATATGGCGCTGCGGCTGCACCTCAAGCTGGATCCGCAACTGGCCGGGCGCGGCGTCGAGCGACTCTACCGCGAGATCGAACTGCCCTTGATTCCAGTGCTTGCGCGTATGGAACTGACCGGCATGCTGATCGATCCGCCGTTCCTCCAGCAGATGGCCGCGCAACTAGACGAGCAGCTTGGCGCGCTGAGTTCAGCGATCTACGCCTCCGTCGGCCATGAGTTCAACCTGAACTCGCCCAAACAGCTCGGCGAGATCCTCTTCAACGAGCTGAAGTTGCCCTCTGGCCGCAAGACCAAGACCGGCTACTCCGTGGACGCCGCGATTGTCGAGGGGTTGCGCGGGATGCACGAGATGGTGGACTTGCTTCTGGAGTACCGCCAGCTCAGCAAACTCAAATCCACCTACGTGGATGGGCTGCTGGAGTTGGTCAGCCCGACCGATCATCGCGTCCACACCTCGTTCAACCAGACCATCGCGGCGACGGGCCGGCTGAGTTCGTCGAACCCGAACCTGCAGAACATCCCCATTCGTACGGAGGTCGGGCGGCGCATCCGCCGCGCCTTCCTGGCCGATCCCGGCATGTATCTGCTTACCGCCGACTATTCCCAGATCGAGCTGCGCATCCTGGCGCACATCACGCATGAGCCAGCGCTCGTCGCCGCTTTCCTTGCCGATGAGGACATCCACGCCGCGACCGCCGCTCAGCTCTTCAAGGTTCCGCTGGCTGAGGTGCGCCCGGAGCAGCGCCGGCTGGCCAAGACGGTCAACTTCGCCGTGCTCTATGGGCAATCCGCCTTCGGGTTGGCGAATGTGACAGGCATGACGAACGCCGAGGCGGTCGAGTTCATTCGCACATATGAGAAGACCTTCCCCAAGGTGCGTGAGTACGTCGAGTCCACGCTGCTCCAGGCGCGCACGCAGGGCTTCGTGCAGACGCTGCTGGGACGCCGTCGCTACGTCCCGCCTGATATGGCCACGCTTCCACTGGCGCAGCGGCAGGCGGTCGAGCGCGAGGCGATCAACATGCCGATTCAGGGGACGAACGCCGACATGATCAAGATCGCGATGGTGCGGCTGGACGCGCTCATGCGCGAGCGGCGGCTCCATTCGCGCATGATCTTGCAGGTCCATGATGAACTGGTGCTGGAGGCGGCGGACGCCGAGGTAGAAGCGGTCGGGCCGCTAGTCGTCGAGACCATGACGAACGCGCTGCCGCTCGATGTGCCGGTCAAGGTCGAACTCAAACTTGGCCGCAACTGGTACGACGTGCAGCCGCTCCAGACCTCGGCAAGCACTCGCTCGTAGAGCCTCCACATAGCAAGAGATAACACGCCCACTCTTGGTGAAGCGAAGGGCAAGCAGGTAGCGCTTGACCAGGCCCGCCGAGATTTGTGTGGGGAATCTCTTGGCTTCATCACGCTTTCCACATCAGCTTCCTGTCCGTGGCGTCGCGCTCTGTCACACACCTGCCTTCTCATGCGGTTACTCTAGTGACAGCCTCATATCGTCAGCAATTTGGCTCCGACGGAGGGCAGATGGGAACAGAGCCCAAGGGTCATGGTCTCCCGGAGCCGACCTTCGCGCGCATCCTTGACCTGACGCAAGCGACGCTTATGAGCTACCTTCGTCGCCTGCTCGGCAATGGCGAAGATACTCGGGATCTGGTGCCAGACGTCTATGTCGAGGCGTGGCGCGTCGCCCAACGCGGCTCTCCGCCCTTCACACAGCCTGTGGATGACGCGGCAGCCCAACGCTGGATTCTCCGTGTTGGCTATTGCCGAGCTGTTTCCGCCTTGCGCCAAGGGAACGTCTTGAGTTGGGAGCCACTTGATGACGTGAAGAGCGCGCGCCTGCTAGATGTGGCGCTGCGCCCATCCCTTGAAGACCAGATCACGGAGCGCGAGGCTCTGCGCGTGGCCCTGGCCCAGCTCGACCCACAAGACGTCGCAAGCCTCCTGCTGCATGAACTGCACGGCTACACCTCGACGGAGATCGCCGAGAGCCTGGGCATCTCGGCGGATGCGGTTCGCAAGCGGCTCTCACGCGCCATCAAGGCGCTGCGCACTGCCTATGAGCGCCACAATACCACCCTGCCTGCGAAAGGGGAGTCCGTTCGATGAGCCACCATGAGTCGCCCATGCCCACTGCCTGCCTCCCATTCGAGCCCCTGCTCCCCCTCGTGGCGTTCGGCGAGCATGAGGACGCTGCGACCACCGCGCACCTTGCCACTTGTCCGTACTGCCAGCGCGAGGTGGCGTCATACGCTGCGCTGCGCGCCACCTTGCGTCGCGAGCTGGAGCCGGAACCGGCGCGTCCCTGGGTTATACGACCTACCACGATGGAGGAGATCATGCGAGCCACGCAAGAGGCAGAGCAAGAGCGCGGCGCACACTCGCGCACGCCACTGCCGTTGCGCCGTTCCCGTGCAGCCACACTGTGGGGTGGAATCGTCACGGCGCTTATCATCGTGGGCGTGGCGCTGCTGGCCATGCGCCTCACATCACCAGCCCCTGTCGGGAGCGGGCGGGGAACACCCGACCCAGTTCCCCCGACAGTCCCGATGCTCTCGGTGCCGCCAGCCTTGAGTCTTGCGGATGACCAGCGGGTTGGTGGGACGATCGCCGGCCTGACCCGACTCTATGGCCCGCCCAACTCGCCTACGCCCACGCCAGCAGGGCAGAAGACGAGCGAAGGGGCGCTGCCCATCGCCACCTGGACGATCTCGCTCTTCAGCCGGCCATTCCTTGTCCGCGCCTACGGCGTTGAGGCAACCAGCGCGCTGGATCACCAGTCACATGTGGCCTCGATCCTCATTGGCCCTGCCTCCTACGACCAATCGAAGGAGGTGTACAATCCCTCGATGCTCGCAGCCCTCGCGCTCTCTTTCTTGCTACCTGATGCGCGGTACACGGGAGATCAGGTGCTCAGTGGGAGCAACATTCCCATCCATGTCTATCACAGCGAGGCCATGGCACAGCTCTTCTCACCTGATCCAGCTCGCGTCTTCACCCGCAATTCTCCACCCTCCGAACCCCCCTGGCAGACATCCACGGCGGCTGCTCCGGCTCCGCCAGGGACCGTCTCATGGCTATGCACACTCAACACGGGAACGACTATCCAATCGAACACGTGTGGCATCTTCCTCGGTTCGTGAGCGTCGGGAAAGTCTCGTGATCTTGACCGCGCACTTCGCCATCGCTCCAAACGAGCGATTAGTCCTCGACGCGTCCGGCGGTGCGGGCCTCGCGGTCGTGCTTGACATGGCGGTAGATGTAGTAGCCAACGCCCACCGCCAGCAGTAGGAGGATGACGACATCCAGCCCGTGGAAGATGCTGCCTAGCTTGCTCGGTAACTCGGTAGGATCGGAGCCAATCGCCGGGCCAAGCAGATAGCCAACCCAGGCCAACGCGAACGACCAGATCAGCGAGCCAAGGAACGTGAAGAGAATGAACGACCAGAAGTTCATGCGCGCGATGCCCGCAGGGAACGAGATGTAGGTGCGGATCACTGGCATCAGCCGCGAGAAGAAGGCGACAGGATTGCCATATTTCTCGAACCACTTATCCGCGCGGTCGGCGTCTGCCTTTGAGATCAGGATGTATCTGCCGTACTTCAATAGCAGTGGACGTCCGCCCGTCGCGCCGATCCAATAGGCGATAGCTGAGCCGATCACGCAACCTATCGCTCCTGCCAGCGCCACGCCGACGAGCGAGAACTGACCGGGGTGCGCGAAGACAAAATAGCCTGCCAGCGGCATGACGATCTCGCTCGGCAGCGGAATGCCGCAGCTTTCGAGCGTCATCGCGATAACAATACCGAGATAGCCAGTGGCTAGGTACCAGTTCTGAATGAGTTGGATGAGCGATTCTTCAAGACCTGTCAGCACGACCATCCCCCTCATACGGTATAGGTATCATGTCCAGCCTGCGTGAGTGTAGCAGGTCAGGGGGAGGGTATCATACGCCAGCAGGGGACGCAAGCGCGCAAGGACCATGGGACGTGCGCCGGAAGCAAGAACGATCGGCAGAAAGAATGCGCATATGACAGATGAGACACGGCCAGTGGCGCTCACTGCGCAGTTCACGGCGAAGGCGCGCGCCATCGAGAGCCAGCGAGCGAACGCGCTATTTCATGACCCTTGGGCGGAGTTGTTCGCCGGCAGAGCAGGAGACGCCTGGCTGGCGCGCCAGCAGTCCGAATATCCTGGCCTGCCACTCATCCTGCGAACACGTTTTTTCGACGACTTCTTTGCCGAGCGCATGGGGGATGCGTCGCTGCGTCAGGTCGTGCTCCTCGCGGCTGGGTATGATACGCGCGCCTATCGCCTGGTATGGCCGGAGGGAACACGCCTCTATGAAATTGATCAGCCTGCGGTGCTGGCGCGCAAAGAGGCGCTTCTCCAGCAACAAGGAGCAACGCCACGGTGCGAGCGAGTAGCCCTCGGCGTTGATCTCGCGTCCGATTGGGTGGCGCCGCTGTTGGCGGCGGGATTTACGCCGGAGCGCCCGTCATTCTGGCTGCTGGAAGGTTTGTTGATGTATCTGACGCAGATAGAAGCGGAAACGGTGATCAACTCCATAACGCGATTGGCGCTTCAGAGCAGTTGGATTGGACTGGATTTGCTCAATACTGCGACGTTGACCTCACCCTGGACACAGGAACGCATAGCGCGACTGGCGCGACGCGGGATGCCCTGGCAGTTGGGGATTGATGATCCTCGCGCCTGGCTGGCTCCACTCCAGTGGGATGCGCAGGCCACAACGCCTGAAGAGGTGGGCAGG
Source organism: uncultured bacterium (assembly GCA_963733745.1). GTDB lineage: Bacteria > Chloroflexota > Ktedonobacteria > Ktedonobacterales > JADMIN01 > DASWAC01. Next base: position 92,434 of record CAVTFE010000045.1, on the reverse strand, counting down.
CGCTTGGAGAGATGGCCCTATCCGCCACGACCACCGATGGCTAAGACGCTTGGCCTGCCGAACGCCTACTTTGTGGTTGCGCGACGAACGATGGGCTCGCGCTCCGGATAGCTGCTCCGGATAGCTGTTCCGAATACGCAGGCGCTTCCAGGTGTATTGCGTTTTTCAAAGAGCCAATGGTCCGCTCTGTGGGACCACTAGCGCCCCCAGGAGCGATAGACCGCCAGCACCCGTCCTTGAATGCGCCATTCACGATCCCATTCGCGCGCCTTGATGTAGATCGGCTCCATTGTGGCGTTGGCTGGCTGAAGGCGGATGCGATCCTTCTCGCGGTAGAAGCGCTTGAGGGTTGCTGCGCCCATCTCGCCCGAGCCGGTCATGTGCGTTGCGACGATGATATCGCCGTCGCTCGCGTCAGGCGACTCCTTGATGACGACGTAATCGCCGTCGGCGATGTGGTCCTCGATCATCGAATCGCCATGCACAAATAAGACATACTCATCGGCAGGAGGATCAGACACATAGGGGCTGAAATCGAGGGTCTCCTGCTCAGACTCCTCATAGATACCGAGCGGCTGGCCGGCGGCGATCGTGCCACGGATCGGCAAGCCGGGACGTAGCAGCGGGCGCAGGACACGAATGCTGCGGCTCTTCTTCGCCTCGCGCGCGATGTAGCCGCGCTGCTCGAGCACGGTCAGGTGATGATCCACATGTCCAGTCGAATGGATATCGAATTCTTCGCCGATCTCGCGGTTGGTGGGAGGACGGCGGTTCCTGCGAATATACTCCTCGATGAACTTCATGATATCGGTCTGTCTGGCGCTCAGATCATCCGCCATCGGTCTTTCCTCCCCATGCTCGCCTCATGCTCACGCGCATAGAACTCGTGTTCTATAGTGTACCAGCAAGATAAACGCCTGTCAATCCCTGCCAATAGAGTCGTTGTCAGACGCCATCACCTGGCAATACGAGCGACCGGCGCAGGCAAGCGCGCCCCCATTCAGCGGATCATGTACACACCACGGCGCCGCTTGTTTTCTAGGTTGATGACACATACGCGATCGGGCTGATGATTTGCGTGGCCATGCGCCTAAGGTGTACAATGCGCGTAAGCGGCTGGTGGGCTCCGGCCAGCGCTGGTACCGCGAGGAGGATATCGTCCATGGTGGAGATGACGGTCGAGAGCGTGCGCATCAATCTCGCCAACAATCAGCGAGTGGTAATCCTCAAGGATGCCAAGTCGGACCGCTATCTGTTTATCTGGATCGCCAACCCCGAAGCCTACTCCATCGCGATGGAGCTGCAAGGCGCTACCTCACCGCGCCCAATCACGCATGACCTGCTCAAGTCGGTTATTCTTGAGCTGCGAGCGACCCTCACCAGCGTCATCATCCATAAGCTCAGCGACGACATTTACTATGCCAGTCTCGTATTGGACGCCGACGGTCGGCACGTCGAGGTGGATTCTCGTCCCAGCGACGCCATCGCGCTCGCCGTGCGCATGAAAGCGCCGATCTACGTCACCGAGAGTATCCTCGACCAGGCCGGTGTCGCCTTGCAGGATCTTGACGACCATGAGCCGCTGCGCCGCGAGCGCAGAAACACCGAGGACAATCTGGACGTGTACCGCGAGTTCATCAACAGCTTGCAGGCGCTCGACGATTTCGGCGATCCTGATTAGATTTGACCTTCTAGCGAGAGATACGCGAACAACCGGGGCATGATCGCCCCGGTTTCATTTTTGCCCGCGAATAGCCGCGTTTGCCCGCTCAGCAGTAGTCCCAGGGGTTGTTGGGATCGTCGTGATAGACGATGCAGGGGACGACGGTTGGCCCGCTGTTGCCGATATTGGGTGGCGGCAGCGGTCCGGCGAGGAACCAGTCAGTGGAGGTCACGCCGTTCGATGTATACGTCGCCCGCTGCATGCCGTCGGGTACGGGGAAGGCGCGCTTGGGCAAGTTCTGCTCGGCGTAGATCAGGCTACGGTACCAGGTTGGCGCCGCGCCGGTAATGCCATCGATGCGCACCATAGGCGTGTGGTCATTATTGCCAGCCCAGACGCCCATCGTATAGTCCATCGTATAGCCGAGCGTCCAGTCGTCACGGAAGTCTTGTCCGGTGCCAGTCTTGGCGGCGGCGGGCCAGGCGTTGGGCGAATCGCCATTGTGGGCGAGGCAGTCGTCCTTGCTGGGGTCCAGATACAGTGGGCTGCATGTGCCGAAGTCGCCCGCGCGCGCGGGATTGTCGCTGAGTACGCTCGTTACCATATAGGCGACCTGCGGGCTGAGCACCTGCACCGGCAACGGCGCATGATACTGGAACAGCACGTTGCTCGCGCCGTCGGTGATGTGGTCAATCGAGTACATGGGGATGTATTTGCCCTCGTTGGCGAAGACCGTGTAGGCCTGCGTCATGTCATACAGCGTTACGTCCAGCGAGCCAAGGACTGAGGACAGTCCCCACTGACCCTGCCATTTACGAATGCCCATGCGCATCGCGTTGCGCTCCACGTCATCGATACCGGCGTACTGCATCACCTTTACGGCGGGGATATTCAGCGACCATTGCAGCGCCTTGCGCAACGTGATGTTGCCCTCGAACTGGTCGATGTTGAAGTTGAGCGGCTTGTAGACCCTGTTTTGCCCCTCGTCCCAGAAGACCGTCGGCATATCGGAGACAGTCATCGCCGGGAACCAGCCCTTGGAGAACGCGGTCGCGTAGACGATGGGCTTGAAGGAGGAGCCGGGTCCACGATAGCCCTGTGTGGCGACGTTGAACTGGCCATCAATCTTGTCGCTGTAGTAGTCCACGCTGCCCAGCATGACCTTGATCGCGCCAGTGTGGTGATCGGCGATGATGGCGGCGCTGTTGGTCAGATGATCGTCGCGGATGAAGTGGTGGCCGACGTAGTCGTCGCGGTCATCTCCGTACAGATGCTGCTTGATGGCGTCCTGCACGTGGTTCTGCAGATCGAGGTCAAGCGTCGTGTAGACGTTGAGGCCGGAGCGGGAGAGATTGCGGAGTTGACCTGTCTCCACCATCTGTTCGAGCTGGTCGCGGATAAAGTTGACGAAATGCGGCGCGAGATTCTTGGGCGCAGGCTGCGGCTTGAAGAAGCCAGGCTTGAGCGATTCCGTCGCCGCCTGGTCGGCCTGCTTCTGGGTAATGTATCCCTGCTCGACCATATTGCGCAGCACCTCCACCTGCCGGTCGTGGGCATGCTGCGGGTGCAGAAGGGGATTGTTCAGGTTCGGATTCTGTGGAATCCCAGCGAGCATCGCCGACTGCGCGAGGTCAAGATGCTGCGCGGCGGAGACGCCGGAATCACTGTCGTCGGTGTAGCCAAAGTACGCGCGCGCCGCTGCGTCGATTCCGTAGGCCTCCTGCCCATAGGGAATCGAGTTCAGATACATCTCGATGATCTGCCGCTTGGAGAAGACGCCCTGAGTCGTCATCCCATACGCCAGAATGGCTTCTTTGATCTTGCGCTCGAAGGACTCGTTGCTATTGAGCACATTCTGCTTGATGAGCTGCTGTGTGATCGTGCTGCCGCCCTGGCTGATGCCGTGCTGCACGACATTGGTGTAGGCCGCGCGGACGATCGAGTTGAAATCGACGCCCTGGTTATCCCAGAAGGAATGATCTTCGATGGCGATGGTCGCGTTGATGACGCTGACCGGTATCTTCGCCAGCGGTACGCTGTGCTGCACGCCAGCGTCCGCAAATTCGTAGAGCAGGACGCCATTCGCGTCGTAGACACGCACACTGTCCTTCGCCGCGACCGTGCGGTTGAGAGCGGCGATGTCTGCAGCGCGCACCTGGTAATAGCCCGCTGCCGCGCTGACCGCTCCACTCGTCACGACCGTCACCAAGACGGCGATAGCCACTGCGACTGCCATTGCGGCGCGCGCCGCCCCTAGCGACCGCGCCGTCTGGCGCGCGCGCGCGCTGCGCCGCACATAGAGCATGTAGCGACGGCGACGGCGACGGAAGTTGGCCGATGTCCCGATGGGCGCATAGCCCGATCCATTCAGTGGCGTCGTGATGCCCGCTCCCGCGCCAAAGCCCACCTGCGCCGTCTGATACCCGGCGCTGATCTGGCCATCGTTGGACGCATCGGCCCTGGAGGATGGGGGAATGTGCCGGGTCGGCCGTGGATGTACGCCTGCGCGCGCTGGTTCTCCGCCCGTCGGGCGTGGTGGTGGCGCCGCCGGCAAGGCTGCCTCCTCGGCAGCCGGTTCACTTGGCGCAGCGGACAACTCGTGTGTCACGCGCGGTGTTCCGGGCGTGCGACGTGGCGCGCTAGTCTTCTTGGCTGGCGGCGTGGTACTTGAGCCATCCATGCTGTCTGAGCCAGAGGCGGCGATGTCTTCGAGCGTCAGCCGGGTCGCGCTTGGGCGGCGCTTCAAAACTGGCGGTGCCGTGGGTGGGTCCTCTGATGCGTTGGCGGCCGGAGGAGGTGGCGCAGACCTCAGAGTTTCGTCGTCGGGGTTGGGGAAAATGCCGTCAGAATCTTGAGTGTCCACGCGCTGCTCCGCTAGAAAAAAAACAATGCGACGGAAACGCTGCGCCGAGTGCTGGTAGGACATCGAACCAGAGTCAACTAGCGCATCGCTGCAGCGGCTTGACAGTCCCATCTGAGACTGGCTAGACTGCCAGCGACCCGCTCCTTGGGGAAGGCCGCGTAGATTCTGCGGTGGTAAGCGCCATCGAGCGAATACGCAGTCTGCTCTGCTGGATACCAGCATTATACATTCAGCCTGTTCGCTGCCAGGGACGGATGAATGGGCCATCCAGCAGTCGTGAGGGGCAGTCGCTATGGAGAAAAACGAGGAATCATCGGCGCTCACCGCACAGGCGGCGCCAACTGCCGCGCGCGTACGCTTTGCGCCTAGCCCGACCGGGCTACAGCATATTGGTGGCTTCCGCACCGCGCTCTTTAGCTGGCTTCTCGCCCGGCATACCCGGGGCCAGTTCCTTATCCGCATCGAGGATACCGATACGGCGCGCTCGATTCCCGGCGCGATTGAGGCCCTGCTCGGCGGATTTGAGTGGCTGGAGATGGACTGGGACGAAGGTCCTGTCATAGGTGGGCCATATGGCCCGTATTTCCAGACACAGCGCCGCGCGCTCTACGCCTCATGCGCGTCGCGTCTGATCGAGTCTGGCGCCGCCTACCGCTGCTTCTGCACGCCCGAGCGCCTACAAGAGGTGCGCGGGGCCGAGCGCCAGGCGGGCCAGCCGCCACGTTATGACCGGCTGTGTCGCGCCTTAAGCGCGAATGTCGCTGAAACGCGCGCCGCAGCAGGCGAGGCGTTTGTCGTGCGGCTGGCGACGCCGCTAGAGGGGCAGACGGTCGTCGAGGATGAGCTGCGCGGGGCGGTGGTCTTCGAGAACGCCAACCTTGACGATCCCGTGCTGTTGAAAACCAATGGGCTTCCAACCTATCACCTGGCGCACATTGTGGACGACCACTTCATGGCCATTACCCATGTCATCCGCGCCGAGGAGTGGATCTCCAGCGCGCCTCTCCATGTCCTGATCTACCACGCGCTCGGCTGGCCTATTCCGCGCCTCGTTCACGTGCCGGATGTGTTGGGACGTGAAGGTGGCAAGAAGCTGAGCAAGCGCTTCGGCGCGATACCGATCCTGGAGTATCGCGACCTTGGCTATCTGCCGGAGGCGGCGCTGAACTGCATGGCGTTGCTCGGCTGGTCATACGATGGCGAGACAGACGTTCTGAGCCGAGACGAGCTGATCGCCGCCTTCAGCCTCGAGCGTGTGGGGACGGCTCCGGCGCGCTACGACGAGGAGCGCCTGCTCTGGCTCAATGGCGTCTACATCCGCCGTCTCTCGCTCGACGAGTTGACCGAGCGCGCGCTGCCCTTCATGAAACGACCGGAGGCTGCGGGAGGGTTGCCTGATGTGGTCGCGCGTCCGCTGGATCGCGCCTACGTCGCGCGCATCTTGTCGCTGGAGCAGGAGCGGATGAAGACGCTCGCCGAGGCGCCACAACTCACCGCGTTCTTCTTCACGCCCACGCTGAGCTACGACACGAGCCAGTTGCTCGCCAAACGCATGACACGGGAGCAGAGTCTGGAGGGGTTGCGCCGTGCGTATGATCTGCTGACCTCGCTGCCGGAATGGAGCGCCGCCGCGATGGAAGCCCCGCTACGTGCGCTGGTCGAGGAATTAGGACTCAAGCCGATCCAGCTCTTCACCGCCATCCGCATCGCCGTGACGGGGCGCACAGTCTCGCCGCCACTCTTCGAGACGATGGAGGCGCTCGGGCGTTCAACTACACTCGCGCGATTGAACAATGCGATCGCGCTTCTACGCGCTCTGCCAGATGAAGCGGCGCATCAGGATGCCTAGGGAATGGGCCCGTTCTGGTTGCGTGATTTGCGCAAGAGATATAGAATCAACGGAATGCGACAGGCTATGAGGTCGCATACGACCATACACTGATATGCGCTTCTTGGCGGATGTCGTTGGGAGGGTGGCGTTGAAGGCACTTGTCACTGGAGGAGCCGGATTCATCGGCTCGCATCTCTGCGCGCGGCTGTTGCGCGATGACTACGAGGTGGTCTGCGCGGATAACCTGCTCACCGGGCGTGAGCGCAATATCGAGCCATTGCGCGACAATCCACGATTTACGTTTCTGCGCCACGATGTGACCGAGCCATTGGATATCGCGGTTGACGCGATCTTCCATCTCGCCAGCCCAGCGAGTCCTGTCGGCTACTGGACCTACCCGTTTGAGACCATTCGCGTCAACACCGAAGGCACGATGCGGATGCTGGAATTGGCCGAGCGCAACGGCGCACGCTTCCTGCTCGCGTCGACCTCAGAGGCGTATGGCGATCCGCTCGTTCACCCGCAAACTGAGGACTACTGGGGTAACGTCAATTCGCTCGGCGAGCGCGCCTGCTACGACGAGAGCAAACGGCTAGGCGAGACGATCACGATGGAGTTCGTGCGCCGCCGCAACGTAGACGCGCGCATCGTCCGTATCTTCAACACCTACGGGCCACATAACCAGATCGACGATGGTCGCATGATTCCCAATTTCATCACCCAGGCGATCAAACAGCAGCCGCTGGTGATACACGGCACAGGCAAGCAGACGCGCAGCATCTGCTATGTCGAGGATATGGTCGAGGGATTGGTGCGCGCCCTCTTCACCGAGGGAACGACCGGCGAGGTGTTCAATCTCGGCAACCCCGACGAGCGCTCGGTGCTGGAGTGGGCCGAGACAATCATCGCGCTTTGCGACTCCTCTTCATGCATCGAGTACACCGAAAAGCGTGAAGATGACCCTGAGCGGCGGAAACCCAATATTGACAAAGCGCGCGCGCGGCTAGGATGGGAGCCAACAATCACGCCGGAGGATGGCCTGCGGCGCACGATTGCTTGGTACCGCGCTGAATTGGAACGGCTGGATTCGTGGCTACCCTTACCGGCGATCTAACGGCTTCTCGACGCCCACAACCGCACTGGCGCACGATCATACTCGCGTCTTTCGTAGCGCTAGTGGTAGTAGCGCTTACTATCTTCTCACCGCAGACTGGCGCGCCGCTTGCGCTGGATCTGGCAGTGGCGCTTGTGGCGTTGCTCTGGCCTACGGTTGGCCTCTACCTGCTTCCTGGCGCGGTCGCCTTCGGTTCGGTCGTCGCCGTCAGCGCCGCAGGTGTACGCGCTGGTCCCACTGATGCGCTGGTCGCTGGTCTAACGCTTGCCTGGCTCTACTCGCTGCGCCAACAAAGATACGATGCGCGTCCTTCGGTTATGGTCGAACGAGTGCGTGAGGCCTGGCGTACGGCGCCTGAGCAGGTCTTGATCTTCGGTTGTGTGGCGCTCTACCTGCTCGTCGTGATCGCTTCAGGTTTCCAGGCGCTGAGTCGTGTCGAGACGGCGAAGGAGATTCTGAAGTGGACGGAGGTTCTGATCGTCGCAGGCGCGGCGCTCTACTTCTTGCGCGTTCCACGACAACTGCTGACCCTTGCCTGGGCGACCATCACTGCGGGAGTCCTCGAAGCCATCATCGGCTGTTTTCAGTACGCTACCGTCACTGGGGACACTGTGGATCGTGTCACGGGGACATTTGACCAGCCGAACCCCTATGGCGCGTTTCTGAATCTGTCACTGCCGCTGGCGCTCTGTCTGCTGGTGTTCACAAAGAGCTGGCGCATACGCTGGTTGGCCGGAGGAGCGGCGGCCATCATTGGGATGGCCGCGTATTTCGCACGCTCACGTGGCGCGTTGCTGGGCCTGGCGGTCGCGGTGGTTGTTGTCACGCTCGCCCGCCTGCGGCTCGACCGCATCGCCGCGATCGCCGGAGGCGTCCTGTCGCTTCTCTTTGGCGTTGCCTGGTACGCGCATCTCCTGCCACAGAGCATAAACGCTCGCGTCAGCAGCCTGGTCGCAATAGATACTGCCTCCCTCTGCCGTCCCCCGGTCTCGGCCAATTTCTCAACGCTAGAGCGACTGGCGCAGTGGGCGGCGGGGATCAATATGTTTCTTGCGCATCCCGTTCTCGGCGTCGGCGCTGGCAACTACTCGGAGGCGTACCCACAGTATTCGGTTGTCTGCTGGCCAGACTCGCTTGGCCACGCGCACAACTACTACATCAACGCCGCTGCGGAAACTGGCGTGATAGGTCTGGTCGCCTTTCTTGCCCTTACGGTCGCAATGGGGTTTGTGGGCTGGCGCGCTACCCAGGCAATGCTGCGGAGCGATGTGAGTGGGTATGGCCTCGCGCTGGCCCTCGGCTTCTTTGCCTGCATCGTCACAGTCGTCGTCCACAATCTCGTGGACAATGTCTTCGTCCACGCGATGGAACTGCAAATCGCTGTAACCCTGGCTGCGTTGCTGCGCCTGAGGACCTTAGCTGCCCACGCGCCGTGACCAGGGTGGCGCCGTGTGCTATCCTGTTCACATTCAAGCCGCCAGTCCTGGTGGCGCGGTGGAAGGCGTTGGCGCCTTCTGGACGCCAAGCAACGGAGTTGGGTCGATACGTATGCGCGTCGCAATCAATGGGCTGGGGCTGCATGAGCGCTCGACTGGCGTCTGGCGCTATACCTATCACCTCCTGGCTGCGCTAGGGCGCGTTGATGGCATAAACGAGTATCTCATCCTCAGCCCATATGATGAGCAGAAGACCTTCCCTGACGCGCCCAGTTCCTTCGCCATCGAGCGCACGCCGATAGGCGGTCTGGGCAAAGGGAGCGAACATCTTGCGCGTGTCTTGTTTGAACAGCGGGTCTTCCCGACTGTGGCGCGGCGCGAAGGCGCGAAACTGCTGCATGTCCCCTACTTCGCGCCCCCATTGCGCGCAGGCGGAATCCCCCTGGTCGTGACGATTCCCGATGTCTTACCCTTGCGCTGGGCGCAGTATCGCGGAGCCCCCACTGCACATGCGCATGCGGTCCTCACGGGGCGGGCCGCCAAGCGCGCGGAGGCGATCATCGCCTACTCTGAGCATGCGCGCGGCGAGATCAGCGCCTTGCTGGATATTCCCAACGAGCGCATCTATGTCATCCCTCCCGCCACCGATCCGCGCTTTCGTCCCGCTGACCCTTTGGCGCAGGCAGCCGCACGCGAGAAGTACGGCCTCGGCGAACGCTTTCTTCTGCATGTTGGCGGGCTGGACGCGAGGCAGAACCTCGAGTTCCTCATCGGAGCCTTCGCGGCGGTCTACAACGAGATCGGCGACCTCGACCTCTCACTCTTCATCGCTGGTGATCCGCAGCGCCTAGGCTCCAGCGCGCTCTATCCCGACTGGCGTCCAATTGCCGCGACATTTGGTATCGCGGACCGCATCCAGTGCGCCTGGATCGTCGAAGCGGATATGCCTGCGGTCTATAGCGCCTGTTCCTGTTTCGTCTTCCCGTCGCTCTACGAAGGTTTTGGCTTGACGCCCCTGGAGGCGATGGCGTGCGGCGCGCCGGTGGTCTGCTCGAATGTCGGGGCCATCTCCGAGGCGGTCGGCATCGCGGGATTGCAGGTTGATCCAACCGATGTGGATCGGATGAGCGCCGCCATTGTGCGTGTGCTCACCTCGCGCGAACTGGCTAATGATTATCGCCAGCGCGGCCTCGCGCATGTGCGGCGCTTCGCGTGGGATCGAGTCGCGGCGGAGACGAGCGCGCTGTACGCCGAGGTGACGGGAACGAAGCGCGAATGAGGCGCGTGAAGAGCGGCAAATAGGAGACACGGCGTCATGCGGATCGCGCTGCTTTCTAAGACATTCGTGGCCGACGCGGCGCAGCGGCAACTCGAATGGATTGCCCAACAGCCTGGCGTCGAGCTAACGCTCATCACGCCGCGCGCCTGGCGGATGGACGACGGACGCACCTGGGCCTTCTCGCCCACGTACACACGCGGATACCAGACGCGATCGCTGGAGTTGCGCTTCAACGGGCATTATCATCACTACGCCTATCTTGGCCTCGATCGCGTGATCGACGAGTTGCGCCCTGATATCCTGCATATCGACGAGGAGCCATACAACTACGCGGGATTCCAGGCGCAGCGCATCGCCACCGCGCAGCGCATCCCGACAATCTTTGTCGCGCTGCAGAGCATCTACCGGCGCTATCCACCGCCCTACTCGCTCTTCGAGCAGTATAACTACCGGCGCACCGCCCACATCATCTCGGTCAACTCCGATGTCGAGACGGTCATCCGCCGCAAGGGCTACACAGGGCGCAGTTCCGTCTTCTACGTCTATGGCGTCGATCCCGAGATCGTCTGTCCCCGCCCGCGCGAGCCGCGTACGGGCGATCAATTCGTTGTCGGTTATGTGGGCCGGCTCCTCTTTGATAAGGGGCTTAGGCGTGCTCATCGAGGCTATCGCCAGCCTGCCGCCATCGTACCGGCTGCGACTCGTCGGCGAAGGGCCGGACCGTGAGGCGTTAGGGCAACTCGCGGCGAGGCAAAGGCGTCGCCCAACGCGTGGAGTTCGCAGGGGCAGTCTCCTCGCAGGAGATACCACAGGTGTTTGCCGCGATGGACGCGATGGCGCTTCCCTCGCTGACGCGCAAGAACTGGAAGGAGCAGTTCGGGCGCGTGCTGATCGAGGCGATGGCCTGCGAGACGCCGGTGATCGGCTCGGATTCCGGCGAGATCCCCAACGTCATCGGCGATGCGGGTCTCGTGACGCCCGAAGGCGACGCACAGGCGCTCGCGGCAGCGCTTGCGCGCCTCGGCGCCGACCCGGCGCTGCGTGCGGACCTCGCGCGGCGAGGACGCCAGCGTGTGCTCGACCGTTTCACCCAGGAGCAAGTCGCGCGCCGGACTGTGGCGCTCTATCAGGAAGTTTTAAGCGGCGCCGGACGCACGAGCCAGCCAGGAGATGATCGTGTCCGAGCGTAATCTGGAGCGCTGTGTCCGAGGCGATGATGCTGTTGACTTCCAGATGCACACGGTCTACAGCGATGGACACTGGCAGCCGGCCGAACTGTTCGACTATCTCGCGGCGCATGGGTTTCGCGCCGTGGCGGTTACGGACCACGACACGCTGGAACATGCAGATGAACTGGTGGCGCTCGGCGACGAACGCGGCATCATCGTCTTGCGCGCCTGCGAGGTCTCGACGAACTGGCGCGGCGGACGTAGCCGACCTGCTCTGCTTTGCGGGAGAGCTGACGAGTGGCGCGCTCGCTCGCTTCGTCTGGGGCATCGAGCGCACTCAGTACGAGAACACCCTCGCCGTATATGAGTACCTGCTGCGACGCCGCTACCGGTTTCCACAGATGGCTGACGAGCTGGCATTTCAAGGTGGTAAGTTGCGCAGGCCCTCCGATAACGCGCGGCTGCTGTTGCGTCATGGCTATGCCGATACACCGAGCGCAGCTATGGAGATAATCCACGACGCGGGATATATCTCGATCACCGTGCCGCTCGCCGAGGCCGTGGATGCGGCGCATGCCAGCGGCGCTGTCGCGCTGATCGCGCATCCCGGACGCGACAACGATGGCATCCAGCTCCATAGTCCCGCTGTGCTTGCCGAGATCCTGACCGAGATTCCCATTGACGGCGCCGAGGTTCTGTATCCCCTGCACACGCCGCAACAGGTCGAGGAGTTCAGCGCCTTCATCGCCGAGCGTGGCATGCTGCGCAGCGCTGGCTCCGACTCACATGGCCCGCGTGGCCGCCTGCCCATCCCGTATCCCGCTTCGAGCTGTGCCGCATTGCTCGACCGTTGCGGTGTCGAGGTGGAGATGTAAGCGCGGAGGGCAACGATCATGGCTGCTCTTGTAGACCGTTCGTATCAAGGCGAGCGCGACCTGGAACGAGCATCTGACTGTCTTGTGGCTTCACGCGCCCAAATGGGCAAAGATCGCGCGCCGACCGTCAGGCGGCTGGAATTATTGGCGACATCACGATTGTGGGAGCCAGCGCAGGATGCGCACGTCTGGGAAGAGCCAGCAGAGGACGCTTCCAGTAGACGACTTGTAGGCTTCGCGCTGCTCTGGCGGCGTGAGGAGACCAGCCACTACCTGAGCCTGGAGGTGGTGACGGACTTTGGCGATACCTCAGGCGGCCTCGTGCGCGACATGCTGGATTGGGCGATGAATCGCGCGACGGCGCTTGAGACAAATATGCAAGAGGATATGACGCTGAGCGTCGCGACCTTCGACGATCAACGACGATTGCAGGCGCTCCTGCGTGGCAGCAGTTTTACCTTGCAAGACGGCCACAATGTGTACCTGACCTGCACGCTCGACAAGAGAGAATCTTCGCCTGATGCGCCTCAAGACATTACTATCCGCCCGCTACTCGGCGAGGAGGAGATCGCGCGCTACAACGCGCTCTACAGTTTTACGCCGATGAGCGCCGATCATCGCCTGGAACTCCTGCGATAGTCCAGACTACGTTCATCTCGTCGCCGTCAGGCCAAACGGCGACTTCATTGCGTTCTGTGAGTGTTCGATTGACCGTGAAGAATGGGAGCGGGGCGGTCGGCGAACAGGGTGGATCGAGTACGTTGGTGTCCGGCAAGATGTTCAGGGACATGGACTTGGCCGCGCGATAGTGAGTGAGGGTCTGCGGTGGTTGAAGTCACACCGCGCACAGACCGCTGTGCTGATCACGGTGGGAACGAATATCGCTGCGCAACGAATGTATAAGGCTGTGGGATTCGTGGTATCGGAGCGCGACTATATCTACGTTCGCCACATAGACTTGTCGGCGCCCTGATAGGCTAGCTGGCCCCGCTTTGCTTGCGTTGCGGCGGCGCATGCGGCATACTGGGCAGCGAGACGGGTTGGGCGAACGCCACGTTAACGTGGCGATAGGTGGTGGGAAGCGCAGCATGACACAGCGAGAGTCTCCGGAGGGAGAGCAGCGGGTCGAGCAGCCGAGCCTGTTCTTCCCTGAAGCTCCAGCCACCCCTATCTCCCCTGTTGGGCAAGCTGCGCTCGTCACCATCACGCCGCCGACGGGAGACACGCCGCTAGGAGCCTGCGCGCTGCCCTATCAGGAATACCTGCGCCGCACCGACCATTCCGCCTACACCATCACCTGCTTCCTCTCCGACCTGCGCATGTTCACCGAGTTCGTTGGCCGCGACCTGCCCGTGCGCGCATTGACGCTCGACCACCTGCGCGACTGGCTCGACCATCTGCGCTTCGACGGCGACTCGCGTCCGGCCCCCAAGACGATGGCGCGGCGTGTCACCTTCCTGCGCAACTTCTGCGCCTGGCTCGCCGCTGAAAAAGCCTCGCCCACGGACCTTTCCGCACAGATCGCGCTCAGCCGTCCGACGCCGCCGCTGCCTGAACTACTCTACGACGACGACGTCGCGCGCCTGGAGGCTGCCGCCGCGGACGAGCCGCGTGCGCAGACCCTCATCACCCTGCTTCTTGCCACAGGCCTCAAGAAAGAGGAGGTCATGGGCCTCGCCTTGCGGCATGTGGACGTGTCGAACCCCGATCATCCCGCCATCGAGGTGCATTTCCCTGGTCAGGCCAAACGCCGACGCGAGCGACGCCTGGAGCTGCCCGCTGCCTGGACCGCCGCCTACCAGGCGTATATCGAGCGCTACCAGCCACGCGAGCGGCTCTTCGAATGTACCGACCGCAACCTGAACTATGTGCTGGCCTCCACGGTTAAGCGTGCTGGCATCGAGAAGCGCGTTACCCTGCAACTGCTGCGCGACATCTACGCGGTACGCCAGTTGCGCGCAGGCGTGGGTATCGAGGAGTTGCGCGAGAAGCTGGGCCTCTCTGAGGAGGCCTGGTACGAGACCGCCGAGAAATATCGCAAGCTGGCCTTCCCCGCCTGATCGATTCACTTACTCGCCAAGGAGATACGCTGGATGCCGCTCTCGCCCGCGCCGATCTTGCCTGGTGGTTCACCGCTGCCGCCCCCCGGACAGCGTCCACCGGATCGCCGTGCGCTGCGCGTCGCTGTGTTCCTCACGCTGCCCCCGCTCATTGCCCTGCTGGTGATTGGGCAGCTCTTCATGACGCAGATCGTCTTCTTCACGCCCGGACTCCAGGCGCAGGCCGAGACAGACGGCAATGGCGATGGTGGAAGCGCGTCGTATCAGGGCTTCGTCTTCTCGTGGACGCGCCGCGACGCCCAGGCGAACCCCAGCGGCGGCTTTACCAAGGCCGCCTCGCTGCAAAATCTCAAGCTCCAGGCCGATACCTTTCACATGAACGCGGTCATCATCCCGGTGGTGGCGGACATGCCCATTCGTAGCGGCTCGACGCTGCTCTGGCGTCCGACCGATAAGGGCAACCTCGACACCCTGCCCGATGGCGATTACGAGGCTGCGATCAAAGACGCGCGCAAGGCGAACCTCCTGCCAATCCTCGAGTTGGTCGTCAAGCAGCAGGACAAGGCGGTCAGCGGGACCGACGAGAGCTCGACGCTGGTCGGCAAAGCATGGGATGGGCAGCTATCAGGCAGCTCTTTTGGCCTGGAGGGTGGCGGTAAGGCGCAAGTCGCCACCACAGAGCGCGGCTGGTTCGACGCCTACTCGGCGTTTGCATCGCACTTCGCGCAGATGTCCGAGCGTTATCATCTTCCCTACTTCATCATCGGTGACCGGCTGAGCAGCGTGACGACCGACAACGACAAGACCAGCAAGAAGACCGATCCGGCGGGCATCGACTCCGGCGTTCCCGGTGAGTTGCTCAACTGCACATTGGGCCGGCGCGACTGTGAGTGGCGGCACGTCATCAACGCGATCCGCAGTTCGGACTACAGCACCTACCAGCATCAACCCTCCGATGGCGGCGGCGGTAACTACACGGGCAAGCTGATCTACAGCGCCAATTGGGGCCTGGATGGCGCCGCCGAGTTCGAGAAGATCACCTGGTGGGATGCCGTTGATTATATCGGCGTCGCCGCATACTTCCCTCTTAGTCCAGGCAACGCTGGCCTCAGCGTCAGCGATCTGGTGAATAGCTGGCACGGCAAAACGGATGACCCGACGAACGAAGGTGACATTTATACGCGGCTGGGGAAGGTCTCAGATAAATACTTCCATCCGATCATCTTTACCTCCGCTGGCTACGAGAGCGTGCCCGGCTCAAACTCCAGCCCTGGAACCACCAGCGGCAGCGACCCTGACCAGAGCGAACAGCTTTCTGATATGCAGGCGTTGACGGCGACCTTTAGCCAGGCGAGTTGGTGGGCGGGTGTCTTCTGGTCCGCCGAACAACCGCTTACGCCGCACAGCGCGCAGGCGAACTGGGCTTTGAGCACAGCATGGGCTGGCGACACGCTCGCCGCGAGCAAGGCGTCGGGACAGTGGCTGGCCCAATATTACAAGCCACATTCCCTGCCATGCGGCTGCTAATCCTCGGCGTCGGGAAATAGCTCGTGGCGCCGCGCCTCCCAGGCGTCAGAGAGCGCGCTGATCTCGACTGGCATACCCGCGATCATCAGCAGCGTCGCATCCGCCGCGCGCGCCAGCCGCGCATTCGCGCGCCCCAGGATGTCACGATAAGCGCGACCAAGCGGATACGGCGGGACGACTCCCATCCCTACTTCGTTCGAGACGGCGATCAGCGTGAACTGGCTGCGTTCGTAGAGCGCAAGCAGGGCGTCAATCGCATGGTCTAGCCGCGCGGCGCCAGCAGCGGCATCCACTTCGCCTTCATGTGGCGCGCCATCCAAGAGCAGATTCGCGGCCAGCAGTGTTATACAGTCGAGCAGCGCAACCGGCGCAGGGTTCTGCGCTAGTTCGCGTTCCAGCGCGCTCGCCGGATCCAGTGGCGCTTCGACTGTCCCCCAGCGTGGTGGGCGGTTCACCTGATGCGCCGCAATACGCGAGCGCATCTCCTCATCGCTGGCGGTCGCGGTGGCCACGTAGAGGACGGTTCGCTCGCGCGCGACACTGGCGGCCAGCGCCTCGGCGTAGGCGCTCTTGCCGCTGCGCGCCCCTCCGAGTATCAGGATCAGCCGCCGGACAGGATTATCGCTCATGGCGTGACTGCCTGCCGCAGAGCCTGATCGAGCGTCGCCGCGTCAGTCTCGCCAGTCCAGACAGCGCGCACAATCCCCTGGCGGTCGATCAGAACCGTCGTCGGATAGAGCTGGACGCCATAGGCGTCTGCGATCGTCGCATGCGAGTCGCGCAGGATCACGGGATCGAAACCGAGCCGCGCGGAGTAGCTGGCGAGCACGTCGTACGACTCGGCGGGGGAGTTAATAGCGTATGTGGTCAGCCCGCGCTCAGTATATGGCGCCGCTACGGTGTGAACAGTGCGGAGTTGCGGCTGGCAGTGCGTGCAGAGCGTGAAGAAGAAGACCAGCAGGACGGGATGTCCACGCTGCGCGGCGAGCGAGACCGTCTGTGGCGCGGCAGTGGGAGCGGTGGCGACTGCCAGCGCAAAGTCCGGCGCGGACTTGCCAACGAGCGCGCGCGTTGAGGCGCCAGTCGGCGCGGAAACGCGAATGCCCACAGCGACGAGAATGGCGACGAGCGCAACGGCGATGATTCCGGCTTTCAGCCATGTCGGCGTGGAGATAGCCCGTGCGCGCGTGATGATGCGTTTCGTCTCGACCATACCGTTCCTCGCTCTATGCGCCTCCATATTCTACGCGCGAGGCTGACGTTGCGCGCACGCATGGTACGGCCAGCATGGTGAAAGGATGGTGAAGAGCAACGGCAAACTTGCCAGGTCGCGCCGTCATCGCGTACACTATGCGGGCAGGCGTCGCGCATGAGGAGTCATCATGTGGAGCGCCTGACACGCTGGCCGGCGTGGCGGAACGGTATACGCGGCAGTCTCAAAAACTGCTCCCCTCACGGGGTTGTGGGTTCGAATCCCACCGCCGGCACCTCTTGCAGGTCCTGAAGAATTCAGGCTTCAGCGCGTATCCAGCCAAAAGCGCCTGATTGGCGGGAACGATTCTGCAATATGATTTGACGCCTACCCTGACGCCAGCCTGTGCAGATGAGTTGCGCGCCTCCATACGGACCGTTGAGCGTCACTTCCACATTATCCGCCATCTATATCCGCCATCCGTGGTGGTTATTCGTGGCGGTTATTTCAAGTCGAGCTAGGGGAGGAAGTAGCGACTTCCCCGCTTCTTGCCGCGCACCACCAAGAGGCTCTTTGACACAAGCTCCTGAAGGTCCCGCAATCCTGTACTCTCTGCCACGCTAGTCGCCGCGCAATACTCCCCAGTGCTGATGCTCCCACGCTCACGAACGATTCGCAAGCCAAGTTGCTGCCGTTCGCTGAGATCGGCGCTTTGGGTCTCAGGATTTCCATTGCGGAACGTCACGGTGAAGTCGTGGTGCTCGATAAACTCTGGGTCAGGGAGGCCGAGAGCGCGCATCTCGCTCATCATGAAGCGGATGCCTGAGCCGATGCGCTCCATGTAGCCGGGAACGTCGCGCAAGAATCCTGCAAGAACGGGATTACGAGGAATCGAGGTGACGCGCAAGTTGAGAAGGTCATCTACTGTGATTCCTGGCATTAGTCCGCCAGGGCTACGTACCTCGACACGGTCGGCGTACATGAAGACACGGACGTCTCTCCTATGCGGCCGTAATCCCGGTGGACAATGGCGTTGACTATGGCCTCGCGGAGCGCCTCATATGGATACTCCGGCTCGTCTTCGCGCTTGAAACCACGAATGGTCGCGCCGACACGGATGTACTGGCGCAGGAAGCCTGACGCTTGATCGATCAGCTGCGGGAGAGGGCCACGAAAGTTCTTGCGGTCAAGGTAGCTGCGCACGCCGAGCGCGTCAGCATACTTTACGCAGACTACCTCGCTTTGCGGGAGCGGGAGTTGAGGATCGAAGCCGAACATTAAGATACCAGCATTCGCTGGCTGGACGGCGTTCTGCTGCTCTTTGCGTACGGCAGCGCGCAGCCCAACCAGTAGCTCAGCCGGAGCGACGTAACGCCGTCGCTGGCGACTCTGCTCGGCGCGATAGGCAAGATGGCGCTCGACTGCGTCCATATCCAAATCATCGAGCGTCGTCCCTTCACAAGCGCCAAGCTCCCAGCGAGTAGTTCCAGTTGCGTTTAGATAGGCCCATATCTCTTCAATCGAGAGCGGCACTGTGAACGTCCCACGCCTGATCAGACACGCGCCATTGTACTGGTAGAGTTTGCCATCGTTGGCTGGCACCTCGACGGTGACGATCGGGTGGCCGTCAAGAGACCACGCGCTGATATTCTCGTCTAAGAGTGTGATTGCCGGCTTGACCATGCGCGCGGCTCGCAGGATCGTGTCGATGGTGTCGCTCGTCTGGTTCACTCCGACGATTGACCGGTCCTCATCTCTCACGCCGAAGATAATGACGCCACCTGTGCGGGAGTTTGCCATCCCGCACATCCGCTCTGCGAGCTCCGCTGGCCTGGGCGCATTGACCTTAAATTCCACCGTTCCGGACTCACCTGTTGCAATAAACAATCGTAGGGTCTCTTCATGCATCGTGTCATCCCTGCGACTTCCAGCAATGCCAAGACGCAGCAGAAACGCGCCCCAGGCTCGGAAACATTCTATCTCATCGTCTGCAAGGCGGAGAGAGAGCTGGACCAGACCGGTTCTCACTCTTGCTCGTCTCGGCTCAATAAGCTGCCGAGGGTCGTCGCTGCCTCACGCTGCATCTGTGAAAGAACATGCGAATAGGTATCCAGGGTGATACCGATGGCGGTGTGTCCGAACATCTCTGAGACTACCTTCGAATGTACCCCCTGAGCCGGCAGGAGCGTAGCCGTCGTGCGCCGCAAATCGTGGAAGCGGATTAGCGGGAGGCCAGCTCGCTGGAGGTGTGGTCAAATAGTGACGCAGCACATAGCGTCCCTCCAGTGGTCCGACACGCGCCTTGGCTTGCGCCTGACGCACTCCGGGTTGTTTCAGCGTTTCAACTGCCATCGATGTAAGCGCTTCGCCGACGCGACGGCTTTGCTCGACCGGGGCTTCGGCGTGCCGAAGCGGCATAGCGCCGCGAGATCATCGAGGCATATGCAGACGGACACTGACAACACTTTTGATGACAAAACGGCAGAATATCTCGAGACTGGCGGACAACCAGAAATACATACGAACAGGCGGCCGAAAGTTTGACTCTCCCCGATCGCTTGATATGCCAGCAAGGGGAGACGTCGCGCAGTCCAGCGGCGTGGTTGCGGGCCGCGCTGGACTACCTTTCCTCCCACCGTGAGGATGAGTGACGCTCTACCCGCCGACGACTCACCAGAGTGCGCTCCTGCAGGAGAGAACTTCAGTACAATCAGCACGCGCTCGCCGCTTTCCGCAACGGGTTGTGGGTTCGTATCCCACCGCCGGCGCCTCTCACAAACCCTCAATAATTCGGACTTCGACCCTCGCTCTCTTGAGTATGCTTGACCGGCGATTGCAGCGGCATGGACTGATTTGGCGCCAACCCTGACACCAACCCGCGCGGATTACCCTGAACGTGGCTGAACACATGATCACGGCAAATGCTGAATTCATGAACGTTGACGGACAACCACGAAGGTCAGTGAACTGGCTCAATCGTATCCCGTATTCACCCCTTTGACACAGTCGTGCTAACCGATGCGCCACGATGGAACAGCATGGCCAAACGCCCATCAAAGCGGCGCCTCTCCTTCATGTGGTACACTCCTGGCGCATCTGATCGCGTTTACGCCAAAGCCGTATGGCTGCTTCTTTGGCACGAGATGGCCTAGTCCCCTTCTTGCGCTCCCCTTCTCCCATACTCCTCATGGGTTGCGCACCACCGGCGCTGACAGTGGGTCTTGCGCGGACGCCAGTGGGATCTCTTTCTCCCTGGTGTGTCATTTGCCATCCAGCCAAGGAGCATCGAGCGCTATGAGTATACGCATTTACGTTGGCAATCTCCCTTACACCTATCGTGAGGCAGAGGTCGCCCAACTCTTCGCCCCCTATGGCGAGGTGCGTGAGGTACGCGTTATCACGGACCGCGACACACGCCAGAGCAAGGGCTTTGCCTTTGTAGAGTTGGCGAGCGATGAGGCTGCTCGCCAGGCGATCGCCGATCTCAACGGCGTCCAGCAAGGCGAGCGCACGCTGACCGTCAGCGAGGCGCGCCCACAAGCCGAGCGACGCGACCGGGGCGACTACCGTGATCGAGGCGACTACCGATAGCGCCTCAACGCACTTCGTTGGCCCGCTGTGCATAACCCCATGTCTGGGAAGCTCATAGCGCGCCCGGCGTCGAGGATCGAGGCAGGTACGATGCGCAGCACGAACCTGGAGAGGCAGTGCTATACCACGGGTTGTGAAGCGCGCGCAGCATATGCGTGCATGCGCTGTGGCAAACCGCTGTGCCCCCAGCATGCGCACCTGAGTCGCCTCGAGCGGCGATTGACTACCGGCGAACTGACGCATGATCTACCTGCGTTAGCGCACCTGCCCAGCCAGTTCAAACTCTACGCCTTCTGCCTGCGCTGCCGCTAGCCTGTTCTGCGCGCGAGGCATGCCAACTGTCGCCAGGGAGGCGCTTGTTCAGTTTACCAGCGAAGGAAGGGCACATGACCAACATGGAAAGCGAAGCGGCGCTTGACGCCCTCCTGCTACTGGGCTATGCGGTAGAGATCTCCGACTCGGGGGCGATTACCGCCAGATTAGGCTCAGACGTGATCGAGGGTCAGGCGACGGCAGGTACGATTGAGTGGCGTGATCGGTCGGCCATGTTTCGTGTGCGCGAGCGCGCCTACATTGCAAAGCTCCGCGCACGCGTCCATGCGGCACAGGTGGCCGCCAGCCGTGGTCCCGCTCTTGAGCGGCCAGAGGCGCATCAGGTGACTGTCCCTCGGTCAGCGGCGCAAAAGTGAGCGTGTTTGACGCACGTTAGACATGCCGCCGCTCTATGCGACAACTGTGTATGGGAAGAGTTCAGAGCATCACTCGAGAGGTAGGGACGCTGATGCAGTGGAAGACCATCACGGCGACAGTGATGCGAAAAGGGGGCGAAGGGTCAGGCAAAGGGTGCTATCTGATTGTGCGCTCATCCGCTCTGGCAGCCGATAAGGTCGTCACCATCTCTCACGAGGACTACGCGCGTCTGGATGCGGGTATGCTCGTGACGGTGCGCCAGGTTGGCTGGGGCGCGTTCTCCACGTGGAAACTGAGTCATTGAGCAAAGACCTCTTTGAATGATGTGGACTGCCCCAGAAACACTGATCGGAATGGAGTGGCAAGCACGTCTGCCTCGCTTCCTCATTTTCTATGCCGCCGTGGAAGGACGGCAGCGACCCTATCGCCTTGGGCGTGATAACCAGGGCCAATTTAGCGCCAACTCTGACGCCAACCCAGGCGGACATCAGGGTCGGTGATAGACTTGACAACTCAGCAACCCCTGAAAATATCTATGCTCACGGACAACAGCGGACACTGATAGACAGGACTTGGCGAACTCAAAAACTGCTCCCGGCAACGGGTTGTGGGTTCGAATTCCACCGCCGGCGCCAGCGAGAAATTCCGAATTATTCTACTCCTAGCGCCCATGCTCTCGGCGATGAGTTGACACTGACACTCCCCCGGGCTGAAGCCGGGAGTTCTGGCTCAACGCCAGCTACTTGTGGCCCGTGTCCAGGGCACTACTCCGATCGGTCGGAGATACTTCACGCGGTCCGCCTGGATCTGGCTGTAGCGGCCAAAGACCGCTTTCGAGCAGATATTGGCGCTGCCGTTCACATCCCGATGCACCTGCGCGCCACAGCCCGAGCACCGAAAGCGGCGCCCGCGCGGCGAGGACGGCTGGACGTGCCCACTCACACTACATGTTCTGGTGGAGTACGCCTCGTCGATCCACTCCACGGTGATCCCCAGCTGCGCCGCCTTCTCGCTGAGGTAGTGGGCGAACTGCCCATGGGGCCACTGACTGATCTTCTGGTTCGTCCGCTTGCCCAGGCTGACTCCCGTCTGGATGTCACGCACATCCCCCACCGCGATCCGTGCGACGCCCTCGGTGTGGCAGAAGTCCACGACTTTCCTCGCCGCCTGATGCAGCAGGTCGCGTTGCTGGCGATACACCCTGGCGCTCACCCGCGCCTTGCGCTTGAGCAAGCGTTGCGCTCGGCGAGATCCGGGCTGGCAGCGGCTCAGCTTCTCCTGCAGCACGCTGTGGACCTTGTTGCGCCATTGCTTGCACGCGCGTAACTGTCGTCCCGAGAGGACGAGGGCATGCCGACGCGTCGTGGTCACGGCGGCGATGTGGACCTCGCCCAGATCCACCCCGGCGACCGCCCCCGCCGGCAGTGGAGGCGGCAGCGTCGTGCCCGTGTCGAGCGTCAGACAGAGTTCATAGTGGTCCGCCCGCCAGGTCACCTCCACCCGACGCAGATTGGCTTGGCGGTACTCCTCCGGCATCAGCAGCAGCAAGGGTGGCCGCTGGGCACCGCAGGGCAGACGCAACTCGCCAGAGGGATGGATCGTGAGCGCCTGATCCTTCCAGATCACCGTCTGGTAGACTTTGGGGTGGCGAGGGTAGTCCGTCTGGATGCGCCCGGTTGCAGCCAGCTCCTGCCGCCGCAGGTCGGTGGCCGTCTCCACGTTGGCGCTGAATTTCTGGCAGAGGGCTTGCACACTCTGGCTGTGCAGCGCATACTGCCCGCCCTTGGTCGCCTGCTCCAACTCGCCGGCCGAAAGCCACTGTCCCTGTGCTCGCGCCTGGGCATGGAGGGTGAGCAAATCCGTCCACAGGCGTCCGGCCTCTTGTCGCAGCGCCTGAGACTGCGACAGCTGCGCTGCGGAGAGACTACGCAGAGAGATGAGACGCACGGCGCACCGCGTCTTTGTCTGCTTGTAGGGCATTGGTCGCCTCCTGCTCACCGCGAACGCAGCATACTCGCTAGAACAGATGTTTGTCAAGGGCAGGGCGGGGCGATTCATCTCCCGGCTGAAGCCAGGGACATTCTCGCCCCGGTTATGTAAAGCGACTCATCGCCATGCTGGACTAAGATTCAGTTGGCGCCAGGCGAGACATCTGGAGGTTATACTTGGCACATGAATAAACATATCATTGCGGGTAGCGCCGGCATTGTCATCGAGGACGGCATTCCGCGCCTTGGGCCAATTATGCGCTATGGGCTCCAGGTCACGGGCAAGCCGAGTCCTAAGCTTTGTTATCTCGGCTCCGCTGGCGGCGATGATCCCACCTGGACTGTGGCGTTCTATACCGCCTGCATCGGCGAAGCCCTGATCCCCAGTCATCTGCGGCTCTTTCCCATGCCGAATGTGCGTGATGTGCGCGCGCACCTGCTCGCGCAGGATATGCTCTGGGTCGGTGGCGGGTCCGTGGCCAATCTGCTCGCCATCTGGAGAGTGCATGGGCTTGACGCGATTCTGCATGACACCTGGGAGCGTGGCATCGTGCTGGCGGGAGTCAGCGCTGGCTCCATTTGCTGGCATATGGGCGGCGTCACCGATTCCTTTGGCGTCGAACTGCGGCCAGTCACTAACGGCCTGGGCTTTCTCCCATACTCCAACGGTGTCCACTACGACAGCGAAGAACGCAGGCGTCCCCTCTTCCAACAGCTCATCGGGGATGGCACGCTGCCTGCGGGATATGCCACTGATGACCAAGTGGCGCTGCACTACGTCGATGAGACGCTTCACAAGGTCATCGCGGAAACGCGCGGCAAATACGCCTATCACGTCGTCAGAACCGGCGATGGCGCCGAGGAGACCAGAATCGAGCCGGAAGTCCTCGGTTAGTGGCGCCAAGAGCCGCCGCAACTCATACATGCTTGCCAGGAACGTTGACAGCAGCCCGTGGCGAACTTGCATGGACATTGGCGAACACCATAACCTTCACCAACTCTGGCCTACCTCCCAGCCGCTCCAACTGACTTCTCGACAATACAGATACTGCATGGTGTACGATGGCGCTATGATCGTCCTGGCCAGAAGGAGAAACTGTTGTGACGGATTTGGTCGACGTGGTCGTAAAGGTGCCCTCGGATCGGGTTGCTGACTTGTACGCGATGGTTGCGCAACTCAATCGCCCGCAGGCTCGACCGCAGGCAGGCGCAGGCGCCCGCCCTGGAGACGAGAAGCCGGGTGATTTACAGGATCTGGTCAGGATGTTCAGAGAGATAGCGCAAGACTTTCTGCGCCATGCCGCTTGAGCGCCTCAGCGCCGGTTTGGCCTTTCGCTTCGTCGCTTCGTCGCTTCGTCGTCTCGGCCGCGTCTGTATCCTGCGACCAAATTGCACGTGAAGCGGGGTTCGAGGCGACGCGGCAGTCGGAATCAGTCAGACAAGCGGCGGCAGGACTGAGTCGCATCCCAGTGACTTGCCATTAAGGCGCCGGCGTTGGGGTGTCCGTGGGTGTTGCTGTGTCGGTAGGCGCTGGTGTGGGCGTAGGTGTGGGTATGCTGGTGGGCGTTGGCGCAACGGTCGCGGTCGGAGTTGGTGTCGGTGGGCGGGGCGTCGGTGTGCCAGGCGCAGGCGTTGCTGTGGGGGTAGGGAGTGGTGTTTGCGTTGGCACAGGGGGTCGCGGGGTTGGGGTCGGGGTGCGTGGCCCTGTGGTGACGGTTGGTGTCTGCGCGTAGGAGGTTGCCGTCGCAACGAGACCAGCATACGGCACGTTAGTCGGTGTGGACACCGTCTCCAGAGTAGATCCGTTGTCACCGTTCTGACCCCCAATGCTTCTCACCAGGCTGAACGCGACAAATCCAAAGACGACAATCATGACAGCCGCAAGAGCGATAAGCAGTCCAGACCAGCTCATCAGTCCTGTAGCGATTGTCGCGTCGGCGTGGACAGGCAGAGAGAACTCATCAAACTGATTCCCCCACATCTCCCTCCTGCGAAAGCCGTCTGGGGGCGGTGGGATGTTTCTATATGAGCGCGATCTTTCTCGCCAGTCCTGTGGAACACGATTCTGAAGAGTACGGTCTTGTGGAGCGCGTTTCTGTGGGGAACGAAACTGTGGAGCGCGATCCGGTGGGGTGCGAGATTGCGGGGTGCGATCCTGTGGGATACGTGGGTGGCGGCGCGTTACTCCCAAGTTTCGAGGCGGAAGTCGCATCATGCCCCATGCTCCGCTTTCTAGAATGCGGTATGGAGTCAAGTCGAAGAATGCGCGCAGATGCAGGGAAGGGCAACGCTATAGCGCAACTATTCTAAGGGTCCACAGCATGAACCGTCAAGGGGGCAATGACTGCTGACAGCTTCCACGCCTATGAACGGCGGTGGACGCTGGTGGACGCTGGCGACCGATGCCCAGCGACAAGACGCCACCCGACAGAGATCCAATCCTCAGATAGAGCAAGATGACATAGCGATTGGGCGCTTTCATGCCCCGCCCTAATACGATAGCCCAAAATCCTACTGCCGCGGAGTGGCGAGTAAATCCCGGCGGAAGTTAGCCTCCGATGTTGGCGTCACCGTTGGCTGCGGAACTGGGGTAGGCGTCGGCGCTGGTCGCGGTGTCGGCGTGGGTGGCGGCTGCGGCGTTGCTGTTGGCGCAGGCCGCTGCGTCGCCGTAGGTTGCGGAGTTGGTGTAGGCTGTGGTTCCGCGGTTGGAGTCGATGTTGGCTCTGGAGTAGGCGTTGGCGCAGGCGGCGGAGTCGGCGTCGATTGTGGAGTTGGGGTTGGCGCTGGTGGCTGTGTCGGAGTCGGCTGTGGGATTGGCGTCGCCGTGGGCTGCGGCGTTGGAGTAGGTTGCTGTGTCGGCGTCGGTTGTGGCGTCGCAGTCGCGGTAGGTTGTGGCCTGGGGGTGGCGGTAGGCTGTGGTGTCGGCTGAAGGGTTGGGAGGGTTGGCGTCGCAGTTGGCGCTATTGGTTGTATTAAGAGCGCTGGCGTGGGCTGTGGAACATGCGTCGGAGTGGCAGACACAATCGCGTCAGCGGTGGGCGTCGTTACGGACTGGACAGCGGTATTTGGGCTGGATTGCGATGTTGGAGTCGTCAGCGAGAGCAGATGGGATGGGACGGGAGTCTGCTCGCCGCCGATGAGAGCGAATAGGAGTAGCGCGCATCCAATCAAGCTGATGATAGCAAGTCCCGCGACGGTGAAGTCTAACCGTTGCGCCCAGACTTCTTGCCTGGCCTGAGCAAACACAAGCGTCATATCATCCCAGGAACTGCGCCGCACAGTCCAGGCGTTGGGATCGATGGTTTGGAGCGCCTGACGCTCTGCGATGAGCTCCTCGATCTCATACGAGAAGCGATCCGCTGGCTCAGGTTCGTCTGGCTCAGGCGCGCTTGGCAGCAGTTCGTCATCAGCCATCTGCTCGCCCCCTGCCCTGCCGTCTATCTCCATCTTCCGCCCAGCCCTACCGTAGCATCACAGTCAACAATCACTCACTGAGGCGGGATGTCAGACGCTCCGCACACAACTCACTGGCGGCGCGCCACATGCTTCTATGTCAAAACGCAGAACCGTCGTGAAAGGACAACTGAATTGACGCACGTGGTTGTGTGTGCTGATAGCGTGCGGCCATGGCGAGCGAAGTGAGCCAAGGCGAGCAGGAATGTGTGGCGTGTACAATGGCAGCGATGCTCGGCGACGGCGATGGCCACTCTGCGGGGAGAATACCTCTATGAGCGCGATTGAACCCTGTACGTATATGTCCAGATCAGGACAAACCATCCTCATTCGCACAGCGCGCCCTGCAGATGCGCTCGCCCTTCACACCATCACCGCGCAGGCTATCGCCGAGGGAGCCTACCACATCAGCGAGCCGCAGGAGTTCAACATTACGCCAGAAGACGAAGAGGTGTGGATTCGCCAGCATGCGGAGCATCCGGCGCAGGCACTGCTGCTGGCGGAGGTGGATGGCGAGGTGGTGGGACTCATCCACTTCGAGCCAGGCGGCAAGAAACGGCAGGCGCATACTGGAGAACTGGCGATGAATGTCGCGCCGGACTGGCGCGAGCGGGGGGTCGGGCGGCGCCTGCTCGACGCGCTCATCGCGTGGGCGACGACACATTCGCAGATTGAACGGCTTGGATTGCGCGCTCTCTCGACCAACCCACGAGCGCTGCATCTCTACGCGGCGGTGGGCTTTGTCGAGGAAGGCAGGCGCATCCAGGCGATCAAGTTGGCGCCTGGACAGTACGCGGATGAAGTGCTCATGTCGCGCCCAGTCAAATCGCTGTAACTGCTGGCGTATGCTCGTCAACTAACACGCCTCGATATGACCGTAGCAGACCCATGATTTGGAATAGAAAGTGTGTTGAACCCTTTTCCGCTACAGCAGCGTGCTTTCAGGAGGTCGTGCCCATGTGCCGCAATATCAGACCGCTCTTCAACTTCGAACCACCCGCGACAGACGACGAGATTCACGCCGCCGCGCTGCAATTCGTGCGCAAAGTCAGCGGCTTCAACCAGCCATCGAAAGCCAACGAAGCCGCCTTTGACGCCGCCGTCGAGGCGATTGCAAGCGTCTCACGGCAGCTTCTCAGCGCGCTGGAGACCACAGCGCAGCCCAAAGATCGCGCTACGGAAGCGGCGAAGGCGCGCGTCCGCTCCGCGCAACGCTTCGGCTCCTGAGCGCGCGAATTCCGCAGGCACGCCATCTCGCTAGGGCGCCTACACCGAAGGAGCGCAGTAGGCTATACTGCTGGCGGGAGATTGCTCCCGGATGGTTTGTTCTCAGAACAGAAGGAGCCACCATGCGCGTCGCCGAATGCCCGATTTGCCATGTAGAGATCGAAGCGGAGACCGATGAGGAGTTGTTCGCCAAGGGGCGCGCCCACGCGAATGAAAAGCATGCCGACCAGCAGTTCACCGACGAGCAGATTCGCTCCGTGCCTTCGCGCGAGAAGTAGTTTCGTTTTCGGATCGCCTTTGGCGGTGACAGACCACCTGGCGTTTCCAGGTTCATATACAGGGAGCGTCAGGCGGTGTACCATTGCTGAAGAATTGTATCGAACTGCCATGGACGGCATGGGCAAATCCTATCCGTTGCTGCACATGCGAAAGGCTGGAGAGGTCGGGATCTGATCCCGGCCGCCCCAGCCTTCGTAGTATGACGTTCACATCAGTCGTGAGCGTCTAGCTTGCGGTTACGCCGTCGCCAGCGTATGCGCCTGACCGATCAAGCTATTCGCCTGATCGATGAAGCCCTTCGCCTGCTGTTCGTTGAGCGCCTGCCCATTGAACGCGGCGGCGTTGAGCGCGCCCTTGATCTGGCCAGCCAGCGAGTCGCGTCGCGTGGTCAGACCCGCTATCTGATTCTCGATGGACGTGTAGGTTGCGTCGCCTGCATCATTCGAGGCAAGCGCCTTTGTCGACGCCTTGAGGATATTCATGTCGAAGGCGCCAAACGAGGCATTGAGCTGCTTGTAGGTATCGCCCAGACGCAGCAACGTCTCATGGTGCGCGCGTAGCGACTGCGGAATAGCCCAGTCATAGAGCGGCTGGGTCACGGCGCGGCCATCCTGGATGTAGTCGTCGTGCAATCCCAAAAGCGTCAGCATTGTGGGCCGCACATCGGTGTGGTCAGTCCAGACGTCCGATGTCCCCAGGTTGCGCACACCTGGTCCGACGTAGCCGACCCAGGTCGAGGCGATCTCATCCTGAATGTCACCGTGGTTCCAGGCGAAGCTCTGCGACGTTCGCGCGGGGATAGACGCGCAGGTGGCTGGTGTCGGACACGTCGTCAACGGGGGAACGTTTCCACTGGCGAAGAAGAACCAGTCGGGATCGGCGAACGGCGTGAACGTTGGCGTTCGGTTCGGGTCCGCCGTGACCATATGCAGCGTCTTCATCCCAGTGTGATCGGCGAGCGCCACCATGATATTGTTCTCGACGGTGTTGGTGTACGGATTCTGCCAGCTTAGCCCCGCCATCTCCCGTTCGAGGTTGCGCACCACTGGATCAGTCTGATCGCGGATGGGCTGCGTCGGCGTGCCATTGACGTATACGTTTGGCGCGTCATCCGAATGCACCGAGAACAGCGTCGAGTCGCCAGTCTGCGTGTAGACCATGCGCCGCAGGTCGCCGTTGATCTCGCCCACGCGGTTGTAGTTGCAGGGAGTCGTCACGCCATCGCAGCCAGTGGGGGTGGGCTGGTCGCCGACGAAATGATCGCCTTCGTCAACAGTGAAGACGAAGAGCGTGTTGGACTTGTTGATGCCGTCGGCGGCGAGCCGGTTAAAGAATTTCTCGAACGCGAGGTCGTAGTCCTTCAACTGCTGCGTGTAGCCCGCCTCGCCTGGTCCATAGGCGAAGTGGATGTTGCCCGCTGTGCCGTGTCCATCATGCGCGTCCGAGATGTACGCATAGGTGATCGGGATTCCAGCCTCCTGCATCTGCGCGACCCACGAGAGGGAGGTAGTCGCCTCCATGCCGTCGAAGCCAGGGAAGCCGACATGCCCGGTGGCGTCCTGGATGACGTTTCCGTTGAGGTCGGTCATCGGGCCGCTCGGATGGATCTGCGGGTTGACGTACTTCGCGCCGAAGAGGCCATTGTAGCCGCTGTAGCCACCTGGCTCATCGGGAAGCAGGTCTGGCCGGCCATGGTTGGCGTCTGAGCAGAGTGCGGAGCCTTGCGCGCAGTGGACGCCGACGCCGACAAAGTCCGCGAAGGCCTGCGCGGGATTCGAAGCAACCTCAGCGGCCTCTGGCGAGCCGGCGCCAAAGACGGTTGGGATATCAATGGCAGTATTCTCGAGGATGGTGTTCGCCGCCGCCACAGAGCCGACGTTGCAGCCAGCGCGCGTAAAAGGAACCCACGGCGCTGGCGCGATCTTGCCGTTCTCGTTGATCATTGTCGGCGTCGTATCGGTCGCCGAGCCTGCCGGATCGAAGAGCGGCGCGGTCCAGTACGCGAACGAGACGCCTGTGCGTGATGTGCCCGCTGGAGTGAAGTAGCGGAAGCTGTTGGAGACGGGCTGGCCCATACGGTCGGGGTAGACACCCGTGAGTGTGGAGAGGATGCCAGTCGCGGTGTGCGAGATCAGCACGGTATGATCGTTCGTCATCAGCGTGCCATTGTTCGTGATGAAGTTGAGCAAATGCGGCATCTGCTCCAGATCGGATGGCACGTTGGGGTTGTCGCGTTGGAAGTGGGTATTATCGAACTGAATGTGGATCACATGCTGGATATCGCCGCGCGCAGAGGAGAGATGGCAACTGCTCGCGGCCTGCACGGTGGCGGCCGGGTGGAAGACGACCACCGCCAAACTGCCAAGGAGCACTGTGGCGAGCGCCGCGACACTGCCTACACGAGCGAGAGGATGACGCCAGAATTGCCGAACGCGGTTCATGATCCTTTGTCCTTCCCTGGGCCGTCCATCCTGGGCGGCGCGACTCCGAACTCCGCATTGCCTGGTCTCCTCCTGCACAGCGCTTTGCTGGAGCGGCGAGCAGGAGCAGTGGAGGCGCAGGCTCTCTATGGTCTCTTCTGGTTTTCATGGCGACGTGAGATGCGCTCATGTCTGGATAATCGCCGCGTAATGGCTGGTGGCGCGACAAAATGTCCGAAACGGCCAGCATGAAGACGCCGCGTTCTTCTGGGATTCCGAATGCCTCCTTTCATTCGTTCCACCGAAGCGATAGCTGCGCAGTCGTGTGTTACCTGAGCAGTATGAGCGCATGCTAACCATACTGTGTAACGCCCCCTCTGTCAACTGGCCTTGTCCTGAATCGGGTCAGGAAGCGAGAGGTGAGGTTCATGGGGACAGCGATGATCGCGCCATGCGCCCACGCGGTCGGCCACCTCCTGGGCACTGAGCAAGCGGGTCGGCTCGACACTGGCGCGCTTGCTGTGCACCCACTTGGGCTCAATCGGGTTGAGCCAGGGACTCTTGACGGGCAGATAGCACGCCAGGATGCGCACCCCCTGGCCCCGTCGCTTCACGGCGCGGTTATGCGTTCGGATCCAGGCGCGGACGGCCTTACTGACGTGCCAGGAGGCGTTGTCCCAGATCAGCGCCCACACGGGAACGCCCAGCGCCGCCAGCTTGGGGCAGCACCAGTCCAGGAACTGGATGGTGATCGCACTGAGGGGCGCCCCTGGACAAAGCGCAGCCAGACCGCTTCCGCGTGTCCGACGCGGCGCAGCAAGAGGCCGTAGCAGGCCAACGCTTTGGGATCGGGATCGGCTTTGGCGACCGTCTGTTCGACCAGGCGCAGGGACTGCTCCTCTTCGGCCCAGGCATGCAGGCGCGGCTGCGCCAAGCGGCTCCACCACACCTCATCCACACCTCGTCGGCGAAGCCCAGCGCCCACTCGGGATGCGCCTGGGTGTGCGCGATCAGGCGGTCGCGGCGCCTTTGTTTCGCGCATACGCCGGATCGGGGCTGGTGATCCAGTGCTTGGCGCGTTTCCAGCCAATGCCCAGGCGCAGCAGCGTCATCCGGATCGCTTCGCCCGTCACCAGGTGGTCGGTCAGGCCGTGGGCGAAACTGACCTCGGCGGCGAGCGCCTGAGTCCTTCCACACCACTGGTCTGATAGGGCTTCTCACAGTCGCGGCAGTGCGTCTGCGGATGACCACTCTCGGCCATCTCGCTGCTGACTGCAATTCGGTCGCAGCTCGCCACGTTGGCGACGGCCCGTGGCAGAGAGCCTGCACACTCTGGCTATGCAGCGCGTACTGTCCACCGCTTGGTCGCCTGCTCTAGCTCCCCAATCTTCAGCCACTGCCCCTAGGCGCGTGCGTCAGCATGCAGGCGTACCAGGTTTGTCCACAGCCGTCCCGCCTCCTGACGGAGCGATTGACAATGGGCTCGTATAGACAGGAGATAAACTGCGCCAACGGAACAACGGCGGACGACACACCTCGTCGCTCATCCGCTTGTAGGGCATATGACCTCCCGCTTGGTCACAACAGACCCTGTGCAGCATCCTCGCTAATCGGTTTGTCATGACGGTTTGCCATGCCAAGCAAGTCGCATATCACCCCGACCATAAAGGACGAGGCTTTCTGCTCCCCTTTTGTAACGCCCAGACGCATAGCGCGTAACACGAGCATGGTCCACAGCAGCGATCAGACTGTGTCATCCCGCACAGTCTCTCTGGAGAATGGTTCGCTTGACCTTGGCGATCAGCCCACGCGGCGACGATAATGAACAGAGACGCCAGGGATATTGACCACGCGAGAAACGGAGCCTCACTATGCGCGCGATGCGACTGGAGCGGCCAGCGCCGATTGCCGAACGACCGCTCATACTTCGTGATCTTGACCAGCAGCAGCCAGCGCCAGGCGAGCTGGCGCTGCGCGTGAAGGCGTGCGCGGTGTGTCGCACCGACCTGCAACTGTGTGAGGGCGATGTGACGGCCCATCGCCTGCCAATCACGCCGGGGCATCAGGTCGTCGGCGTCGTCGAGACCATTGGCGAAGATGTAGCCGACTGGAAGATTGGCGATCGCGCAGGCGTGGCCTGGCTTGGCGGCGCGGATGGCGTCTGTCCTTACTGCGCGAGCGGGCGCGAGAACCTCTGCCCCAACGCAAAGTTTACCGGCTGGGACCGCGATGGTGGCTTCGCCGAGCGTATCACCGTGCGCGCCGACTACGCCTTGCGTCTGCCCGACATTTTTAGCGACACCGAAGCCGCGCCACTGCTCTGTGGCGGGATCATCGGCTACCGCGCGCTCAAGCGTTCGGGCATTCAGCCAGGCGGAAGCCTTGGTCTCTATGGCTTCGGCGCATCGGCAAGCCTTACCATCCAGGTGGCGCGCTACTGGGGCTGCGAGGTCTTCGTGCGTACGCGCTCAAAGAAGGATCAGGAGGAGGCGCTGGCCCTTGGCGCGGTGGATGTAGCGAGCTACGAGAAACCTACGTCGGCCCCACTTGACGCCGCCGTGACGTTCGCGCCGCTCGGCTCAGTGGTGATCGAGGCGCTGAAATCGCTCACGCCAGGTGGGACCGTCGCCATCAACGCGATCCACCTCGACCAGATGCCCGCGTTCAACTACGACTGGCTCTGGGGCGAGCGCAACCTGAGCAGCGTCGCCAACTTCACCCGCGCCGACGCCAACGAGTTTCTAGAGCTTGCCGCGCGCATCCCAATCAAGACCGCCACGCGCACCTTCCCACTAGAGGAGGCCAACGAGGCGCTCGCCGCGCATGCCGCAGGTGATGTGCAGGGCGCTGCCGTGCTCATTCCATGAAAGCGCGATGAAGGCTTTATGTGGAATCAGTTGTGGTGGTTGGCGTATGGCGGACTTTCGTTCGCAATCCTTGTGCTCCGGCTCTTGAGAGCCGAGAGCTTACGCCAGTCATACCAATTTCGGTGAGGCAATTGTAGGATGTAGGCAATGACGTATTCCATCGTCGCTCGCGACCCGCAGGCCCGGATGTGTGGCGTCGCCGTCCAATCGAAATTCGTCGCCATTGGCGCGCTCACGCCCTGGGCCAGAGCCGATGTCGGGGCAGTCGCCACACAGGCGTGGATGAACACCAGCTACGGCCCGCGCGGGCTCGACCTCCTCGCTCGCGGCCTCCCGGCTGCCGCGGTCATTGAGCAACTAACGCAGCCAGACCCCCTCCGCGACCATCGGCAGGTGGGCGCCGTGGGCATAGGGTATCCGCCAGCGACGTACACCGGCGCAGCGTGTCCTGACTGGGCCGGGGGATAGGTAGGAGTCGATTACGCCTGCCAAGGCAACTTTCTGGTGGGGCCAGCAGTGCTTGCGGCGATGGCGCAGGCATTTGAAGTCTCCCCTGGCGCCTTGTGGGACCGCCTCATCACGGCGCTGGCCGCAGGCCAAACCGCTGGTGGCGACCGGCGTGGCCAGCAAGCGGCAGCACTGGTGGTCGTGGCGGCAGGTCAAGGGTTTCGTGGCCACAGTGACCGTCTGATTGACCTCCGGGTGGACGATCATCCCGAGCCAATTGAGGAGTTGCGCCGCATCCTGCGCATCCGCCTCGCGGACCCCGTCTGGTCGGCAAGAGAATGACCTCATGGGAGAGCATCGTGATGCCTGATGTTCTCCAACTCCCCAAGCGAAATCCGCATCACTTCGCGGCGCCAGGGATGAGATGCACCGCGCCGGCCTGCGCCAGGAAGCCGAACGCGACGGTCAGGACGAAGATGCCGATCACCGCAAGCGCCATCGTCAGCTTGACCCCCGTTGACGCCTGGATGCGCTCGCGCTTCTCCGGCTCGACGGAGTACATGCGCCAGGTCACGTTGGTATAGTAGACAAGCGAGACCGCGCTGTTGATCAGGCCGAGCACGACCAGGAAGGTCATGAAGCCGCCTTCGCTCCAGGCGGCGATGAAGATGAAGAGCTTGCTCAGGAAGCCAGCCATCGGCGGGATGCCCGCCAGCGCCAGCAGGCAGAGCGACATTCCCGCCGCCAGCCACGGCGCGCGCCGCCCGAAGCCGTCGAAGTCGCGCACGCTCTCGCGTCCGGTCGCGTCTCCCAGCGCGATGATGCCGGCGAAGACGCCGATATTGGTCACGACGTAGACGAAGATGAAGGTCAGCATGCCGACCGTGCCGACATCGGTGGCTCCCTTGAGCAGCGCCGCGAAGCCGACGAGGATGTAGCCCGCCTGGCCGATGCTGCTGTAGGCCATCATGCGCTTGATGTTCGTCTGCAGCAGCGCCACGACGTTGCCGAGCGTCATCGTCAGCGCCGCGATCACCGCGACGATCACCCACAGCGTCGAACTGTCGATCACGGCAAGGCCGCCGAAGGCGAAGATGCGCAGCAGCGCCGCGAATCCAGCCGCCTTTGAGCCAATGGAGAAGAAGAGCGTCGAGGGCGTCGGCGATCCCTCGTAGATGTCGGGCGCCCACATGTGGAACGGCACGGCCGAGACCTTGAAGCCGAATCCCACGAAGATGAAGATCTCGCCGACGAACCAGCAGCAGGTTGCCGCTCTTGAGTACGTTCGCCGTCGCCGTGGCGATCTCCGGCAGCGACGTCGTGCCGGTCGCGCCGTAGATCAGCGCCATGCCATAGAGCAGGATCGCCGAGGACATCGCGCCGAGCAGGATGTACTTGAGTCCCGCCTCCTGCGAGCGCGTATCGTTGCGCATCAGCGCCGCCAGCATATAGAGCGGGATGCTCATCAGCTCGTACGAGATGTAGAGCGTGATCAACTCGCCGCTCGCCGCGATCATCATCATGCCAGCCAGCGAGAAGAGGATGATGCTGTAATACTCCCCCGGCGTCGCGCGCAGATACTTCTCGGCGTACTCGTATGAGACTAGGATCACGCCGAAGCGCGACGACGAGGAAGAGGATCAGGAAGAAGAACGTGAACTGGTCGACGACGAGCGTGCCGAAGAAGGCCGTCGCGGGCAGCGTCAGCGGGCCGAACCACTGAAACGCCAGCGAGAGCGATCAGCACGGCGGGAACGACCAGCCCGACGAGCGCCACGAGCCAGGTCAGCCGTGCGACGGCGACCAATCAGGTCCACGCCGAGCACGAGCATGCCCAGCAGCGCCACACTCAACTGTGGCGAGAGCAGCCAGATCTGCGTTCGCGTCAATCTGAGATTGCATAGCAATACGCTCCTGGCTGGGCAGCCTATGGCGCGACCACCTGTTGCATGGAGACAGACCATGTAGTGCAGGCTCGGTCCGAGCACATTCATGATCGGTCCAGGGAAGATACCGACGAAGAAGATCACCACCGCCAGCGCGATCAGCGGGAATGCTTGCAGCGCCGTCGCGTCGGTCAGCCCACTCCACTTCATGTTCAGCGGCCCGAAGAACGAGCGCCGCAGCATCCAGAGCAGATAGCCCGCCGTCAGCACGACGCCGAACGCGCAGAGGATAGTCGGCACCGGCAGCAGCGCGAAGGTTCCGGTGAAGACAAGATACTCCGAGACGAAGCCGCTCAAGCTCGGCAGGCCCAGCGAGGCGAAACAGGCGATGGAGAAGAGCACCGTCAGCATGGGCATGACGCTTGGCGATGCCGCCGAAGGCGTCGATCTCGCGGATGTGCGCCTTGTCGTAGAGCACGCCGACGCAGAAGAAGAGCATGCCGGTGATCGTGCCGTGGGTGAACATCTGCAGCGCCGCGCCGGTCAGCGCCGCCTCGCGGAAGTCTTGCAGATTTGCCGCGCTCGCCGTCCCCGCGCCAAAGGCTCCCGCCGCGGCCGCCGCTCCCGCGACGCCGAGCAGCACGTAGCCCATGTGGCTGACGCTGGAGTAGGCGATCATCTTCTTCATGTCCTGCTGGACCATCGAGGCGCCCGCGCCCCACAGAACGTTGATCGCGGCGAAGATGCCGAGCGCTGGTGGCGAACTCCTGTCGCGCCCTGCGGCACGAAGCCGAGGCAGATGCGGATCAGGCCATACGCGCCCATCTTGAGCAGCACGCCTGCCAGCAGCACGCTCACCGCCGTCGGCGCCTCGGTGTGCGCGTCGGGCAGCCAGGTATGCACCGGCCACATCGGCAGCTTCACCGCGAAGGCGACGAAGAGAAACAGGAAGATTACTAGTGGCAGCGAGACCGCCAGCGCCGAAGAACGGCAGCGTGCCGACGACCTTGCTCTGCGCGACTTGCGACGAGAGATACTCGAACGCGCCGCTGACGGCGCCGGTCTGGAAGTAGAGCAGGAAGATGCCCGCCAGCGTGAAGGCCGAGGCGGTGAAGGTGTAGATCAGGAACTTCCACGCCGCGTACTCGCGCCGCGCGCCGCCCCAGATGCCGATCAGCAGGAACATCGGGATCAGTTCGACCTCCCAGAAGAGGAAGAAAAGGAAGAGGTCGAAGGCGGCGAAGACGCCCATCACGCCGAACTCAAGGACGAGAATCATCGCCATGTAGAACTTGATGCGCTTCTCGATGTGCCACGAGCTGACGACGGCGAGGAACGAGAGCAGGCCGTTGAGGATGATCATCGGCATGCTCAGGCCGTCGGTCCCCAGCTCATAGCGAAGCTGGAAGTGGAAGGTGCCGACCGTGATGTTGATCCAGTCGTAGCTCTCCTTCCAGGCCGGGTTGGCCACCGTGCCGAAGCTCCCGCCAGTGGTCAGCAGGCCGATGTAGAGCCAGAGCGAGAGCGCGAAGACGCCGAGCGTGAAGATAGCGGCGGTCCATCGCGTCAAGCGCTCTGGCAGGAGCATGACGACGATACCCCCGACGAGGGGCAGGAAGACGATGGCGCTGAGTAACCAGTTCATGGTCAGTTCCTTTTCCCTCGCTTAGCGGAAGACGCCGACGGCGAAGAAGACGGCGATCATTAGTAGCAACGCGCCGCCGAAGAGCACCGCCCGTAGTTCTGCAGGAAGCCGCTCTCCGAGCGCCGGGTGACGCCGCCCAGGCCGCGCACGAAGCGCCCTGTGCCGTTCACGAGGCCGTCGATGATGTACTTATCGAAGAGATACGCAAGCCTTGCGAGAGGCCGAAGACGACGTACTTGATGATGAGCCCGTACAACTCGTCGATGTAGTAGCGGTTCTTGAGCAGCCGGTAGATCGGCGCGCCGATGGGATTACCAGTGAATGCTTTAGCCGGAATGATCCCCAGGCCATACATCGCCCAGGCGAGCAGGATACCAACCGCCGCGACGCCGACGCTGACATAGGTCAGCGTCTCGGTGAACGGGCTGACGTAGGGCGTCGTGATCTCGCCACCGGTCAGGAAGTTGGCGAAGGCGTTGTTGTATGAGAGGAAGCCCGCGAAGATCGTTGGGATCGCCAGCAATACCAGCGGCAGCCACATCGTCCATGGCGACTCGTGCGGCTGCCCGACGCCGCGATACTCGCCGCCCCAGAGGCCGCCAAGCGCGCCACCGCGTCCGCCGAAGGCCAGGAAGAAGAGGCGGAACATGTAGAACGCGGTCAGGAAGGCCGTGAAGAGCAGGATGTAGTAGATCCAGGTGTAGCCGCGCTCGTAGGCTGTCGCCAGGATGAGGTCCTTACTGAAGAAGCCGGAGAACGGCGGGATGCCGGAGATCGCCAGGTTCGCCATCAACATGGTGAACGCTGTGATCGGCAGCCAGCGCGCCAGCCCGCCCATCTTGCGCAGGTTCTGCGCGCCGATGCCGTTGGCTGCAGCGCGTGAATCACGCTGCCCGCGCCGAGGAAGAGCAGCGCCTTGAAGAAGGCGTGCGTGAAGAGGTGGAACATGCCAACAGTGTTGTTCTCGGCGACGGCGAGACCGGCGAACATGTAGCCAAGCTGGCTGATCGTCGAGTAGGCCAGCACGCTCTTGATGTCCGTCTGCGTCGAGCGCGATGGTCGCGGCGAAGATCGCCGTGAATGCGCCGACGTAGCCGACGACCTGCAACGATTCGGGTCCGGCGACGGTCGCGTAGAGCGGGAAGAGCCGCGCGACGAGATAGACACCCGCCGCCACCATCGTCGCGGCGTGGATGAGCGCGCTCACCGGCGTCGGGCCAGCCATCGCGTCGGGCAGCCAGACGTGCAGCGGGAACTGCGCGGACTTGCCGACCGCGCCGCAGAAGACGAGAATCATCGCCGTCGTGGCGAGCACAACCGTCAAGTCCCGTCGCGCTGGTCTTGGTGTTGAAGTTGAGGTCGGTGAAGTTGAAGGTGCCGGTCGTGACCCAGAGCAGCAGGATGCCGATGAGGAAGCCGAAGTCGCCCAGGCGTGTCGTGACGAAGGCTTTGAGCTGCGCGGGTGGCGGCCAGGGAACCTCTGAGCCAGCGGGCGGCTGTTGCTGGCTGAAGAAGAAGCCGATCAGCAGGTAGGACGAGAGGCCGACCAGCTCCCAGCCGATGAAGAGGACGAGGAAGTTCGCGCCGAGGACGAGCAGCAGCATCGAGAACGGTGAAGAGCGATAGCTCGATGAAGAAGCGCGAGTAGCCGCGATCGCCAGCCATGTAGCCCATCGAGTAGAGATGGACGAGCATCGAGACGGCGGTCACGACGACCAGCATCACGACGGTCAGAGCGTCGATGTGGAAGTCGATGGTATAGGCGAGCTTGCCAAAGTTGAACCAGTCGTAGATGTGCAGCGTGACACCCTTCGACTGGAGTTCATGCAAGGCCTGCTCGCCCGAAGGATAGCCCAGCCAGCCGAGGAACTGCGCGCCGATGAGACATGCGTAGAGGAAGGCGAGGAGCATCGCGCCGAAGGCGATCCACCCGACAACGCTGGCCCAGAATCCAGTTGAC
The DNA here is from genome assembly GCA_963733745.1 of uncultured bacterium. Classification (GTDB taxonomy): domain Bacteria; phylum Chloroflexota; class Ktedonobacteria; order Ktedonobacterales; family JADMIN01; genus DASWAC01. The sequence goes on along the minus strand of CAVTFE010000045.1, from coordinate 52,972 downwards.
GCGCCATGCTCGTCGTCATGTGCGCCATGCGCCTCTTCTGCGTGCGTGTCCACCGTCTCTGGCGCGGCGCTGTGAGTATCATCATGCGCCGCGTGCGGGTCGGTCTGCGCGACCGCTTCTTTAGGCCGCGTAAGCACGTCGAGCATGCGGAAGCCGAAGAAGTTGACGATCATCGCGGCGAGCGGCAGCGCGGCGACGATCCACGCATACTGGACCGGATTGGAGAAGATATCCATACGAGAACTCCGTTAGCGGTGCGAGCCTGGCGGCGCTACCACCTCATCAGGTTGATGTGGCCCACGTCCACCGTGCTGATGCGCCGGTAGATGCCGATGATGATCGCCAGCGCGACCGCCGCCTCCGCCGCCGCCACCGTGATGATGAAGATGGCGAAGATCTGCCCTGTGAGCCGCGAGCCGATCGCGACGCCCGCCGCGTCGGACTTGCCGATAAACGCCGAGGCGAAGGCGACCATCGTGATGTTGACGGCGTTGAGCATGATCTCGATGCTCATCAGGATGGCGATCGCGTTGCGCTTGCTCAAGGCTCCAAAGAGGCCGATGGCGAACATCACCGCGCTCAGTATCAGGAACGAGTTCAGGTTGACCATCGTCGCTTATTCCTCCCGCGCGATCACGATCGCGCCGACGATCGCGACCAGCAAAAGCACCGAGGCGACCTCGAAGGGCAGCACGTAACTGTAGTTGAAGGGGCTATAGAGCAGTTGCCCGATCTTCACCGGCGAGCCACCATCTTGCGCCGAGGCTGACGGCCAGGTTGACTGAGCCACCCGCCGTCGTCAGCGCCATCTGGCTGCTAGCCGCCGCGTAGATTACGCCAGCGCAGAGGATGACGCAGATCAGCCCCGCGAGCCACCACTGCCCACTGAAGGGACTACCCGCGCGCGTCGCTGCGCCTTGCGTCAGCATGATCGAGAAGAGCATCAGCACCGTCACCGCGCCCGCATAGATCAGGATCTGCACGATGGCGATGAACTCGGCGTTCAGCAGAACGTAGACACCTGCCGCCGCGCCGAAGACCAGCGCCAGCGCCAGCGCCGCATGCACGATATTGCGCATGAGCACGACCGCGAGCGACGCGCCGACGAGCACGATGGCGATGAAGTAAAACACGATGCTGGCGAGGTCAAAAGGCATGCTGTGTCCCTCCAGGCGTCGCTACAAGCGGTACGGAGCATGTTTGGGGAAGATAGCTGGTACTGAGGGGGCGCCGACCAGCGAAGATGGTCTAGAAGGTGGTCGAGATGCTGACGCCATCTCTCATTGTACCAGCGAAGGTCAATTCCATAGCCAATGAGCAGGCGTATCCGCCCCATATGCAAGACGATCCAACGGCGCAAAAGATAGCATGCGGCGCCATTGTTGCTGAGGGAGATCTCGTGGCGGTATGCCGATTGCAGATGATGTGGTACGCAAGTTCAATCGCAATACAGCGCATATCCCTCGTCGCCTGCTAAAAGTCGCGCGTCGGTACCTTTTGCCCCGCTTCTTTTAGTCGCGCCATGTAGACCTCGATGTCGTTCTGCGCGAGGAGCTGCGCCAGCGCCGTGGCCCAGGCGTAGATCGCGCGCTGGCGGCGCTGCCCGGCCAGCAGACGGATGCGGAACGAGCCGTCGAAGCGCACGAAAACGCGCAGCAGGCGTGGGCGCGTGTTGGCGTCGTAATCTTCTGATATGCCTCACGATGCCGCTCGACCAGCGCGACTGATTCGGGGTCATCCGAGCGCGCCCGCCCTGAAGGATCGAGCAGATCGGCGGCATCCTCCTCGGCCCGCGCCAACTCCCGGATACGCTGATTCTCGGCATTGCGCAGGATCGCCCTGGCCGTCAGCCCCCGGCGTGGAACCTGTCGCGTAGGAATGCCATGCTCGCTGTAGTCGGCGACGGCGGTGATACGGAATGCGGTGTCGCGCCCGGCCTCGGCGGCCAGCAGCGTAATGTCACGCCAGCGCGACTGTTTGCCCTTTCCGCTCAGTAAATCAAGTTGCCGCACGACGCTGGGCAGACGCAGCCGCACACGCTCCGGTAATAGCGCCTTTTCTGGCAGGCCGTTGGTCTTGCCCTGGAACAACACGTTGCCATCGGCCTGAGCCATAATGCGCAGGAAATCAGCGCTGACGATGGCGGGCTGCATGCGCGCGATCTGGCGCACCTTGTGATACTCGGCCTCGTCGCCGAGCAGTTGCCGCGAGCGCCGCGCCACCTCCACCGCAAGTATCAACTGCGCTGTGTCCAGGGCGAAGCGCTTCACCGCCTGATGTCCAACGCCGCTCTTGCCATGCGACGAGCGCAGATACTCCGCCAGCGCCTTGCGCTCCTCGTCGGGACGCCGCTTCAGCGCGTCGTGCGCCACGTCGAGCGGGGTGAAGCGCGAAACCTGGACCACCTCGACATCGTGTGGCGTCACCAGCAGCGGCAGAAATAGCTCGATCTCCTCGTGGAACTCTTTCACCGTAGTGGAGGCGCGCGGCACGAAGATGATCAGCGCAATGAGCGCCAGCGCGAGGGCGCTCGCGACGACGAGTAGTTCCTGATCCTGCGTCAGCGTCTGCACAAGGAGCGATGTGCCGAGATTGAGTGCGACGCCGAAGAGTGTAGAAAGCAGCACGACGCTGAGCAGCAACTCGAAGGCGCGCCCGCGCGCGGCGCGTGTCTCTTCCTGCAATTCCGGGATACCAGCGCCCGGTGGATTTCGCATGCGTCTCTCGCTTCCGCCTCTGCTGACCTCATTCGCTCGCCAAGTATCAGTATTATATACAGTCGCTGGATTCATGTCCTATCCTTGTTCATTCCTGACAATCCGTGCATCGTCACGTACATTGGAGACATTGAGCTATCTGGCAGTGAAGTGCTTTCGTCCGCCTATCCCGTTCCCATTGCCGATTTCGTCTGCTTGCGCGGGAATAGGTTGGTGGGACCTTTGCGCTTCACCAGTCAAACACTGTTTGCGGGTCCACACTAAATCGCTCCTGTGGGTATAACCAGCGACGCATCTTGGACGAGGCGGGTTTCGCTTCACGGGTTACACTCGCCCGGAGATGGGGCTCACATCCAGGAGGCGAGGGTGCCGTCTTCAGGCGTGAACGTAGTGGGTCACCACATGCGTGGCCTGAGAACCCGTAAGGCTTGAGCCCAGTGGAATCTCAGCGTGTTGCTCAAAAGAGCCCCATCACTAAGGGCGGCTGAAGCGCGGGACCGAGATAAAGGTGCGTGAGTGAGAAGCAAAGAGGGACGCTGATGCAACTGGTTGAGCGCCATGTCATCAAGCGCGCTGATGTGCGCTACGCTCCCATTGACGCGGCAGCCTTCGCTTCGAAGAATCTCTACAATGCCGCCAACTATGTGGTGCGGCAATCCTTCATCCAAGCGGGCGTCTATCTCGACTACCAGGAGATGCACCGCCGCATGACGGACCATGAGGCATACCAAGCGCTGCCGCGCCAAGGTCGCCCAGTGGGTGCTGCGCCTGCTGGATCAGAACTGGCAGAGCTACTTTGCGACGCTGGCCGCCTGGCAAGTAGACCCCTCAAAGTTCCTGGGACGCCCCAATTGCCCGGGTACAAGGACAAGCAAAAGGGCCGGAACCTGTTGGTCTACAGCATCCAGGCGCTCAGCATTCCAGCGTTCGCGGCGGGCATCATCGTGCCATCCATGCTGGGCATCAAGTGAAGACGAGGATCAACCAGCGTTCAGCAGGTCCGCATCATTCACCGTATCGGCTTCTATGTGGTGGAGGTGATCTACGCGCAAGAACCCATCCCAGCAGCCGTCAATCCTGCGCTGCGCGCCGGTGTAGACATTGGTTTGAACAATCTGGCCATGCTAACTTCAGACAAGCCGGGCTTTGTCCCGCGCGTCGTCAACGGGCGACCAGTCAAGTCGATCAACCAGTTCTACAACAAGCGCCGCGCAGAGTTACAAAGCCGACTGGGAGAGGCGCACACGAGCCGGCGTCTGGAGCGCATCACAACCAAGCGCAATCGACGCATTGACCACTACCTGCACACTGCGTCGTGCCGCATCATTGATCTGCTTGTCGCTGAGGGCATCGGGACGCTGTGCATTGGCCAGAATCCCCATTGGAAACAGGAAGTGAACCTCGGAAGGCGGAACAACCAGAACTTCGTCAGCGTGCCCCATGCGCGCTTCATTGAGATGCTGACGTACAAGGCCGAGTTGGTGGGCATTCGAGTCACAATCACGGAGGAGAGTTACACCAGCCAGGCCAGCTTCCTCGACGCAGACCCGCTGCCCGTCTACGACGCACAGCACCAGGAGGTCGCCAATCTTCAGTGGAAGGCGGGTAAAGCGTGGGCTCTATCGGGCATCGGATGGAATGTCGATCAATGCCGATGTAAATGGTGCCTACAACATCATCCGCAAAGTAGCTCCTGATGCCTTCGCGCGAGGGCGTAGAGGGTGCGTAGTTCACCCCATACGGCTTGCCGTATAAACCAATCACTAGCTCGCTAGTGATTGGAAACTATACAGCCATACGTCGAATAGACACGGCCCGCCCGTGTGAGCAACTCAGGAGACGAACTTTCGCGGCGGGAACCGATCGGGGAAACTCGCGCGCAAGGTTTGGAGCATAATCACGGGCGGAATCGAGCAAAGGAAGGGAATGAGGAACGCGAGTGGGTAGCGCAGCAGCCAGATCAGGCGCGACTTTCTCGGCTCGCCGCTGCTAAGCATTGCTGGCGTCAGGATTAAGCCATAGGTGAAGATCATGAGCGGCGCGAAGAGGATAAACGGCAGCAGTTGTCCCTGGGGCAGCAGGAAGATCACATGCTCGGAGTAGAGACCAAAGCAGCCGCCGAGATAGAACATCTCCACGCGCGAGTAGCCGATGAAGCGCGCCAGCAGATACCACCCGACGAAGAAGCCGGTGAACGTAAACAAGTTCAATGCCCAGAACTGACCGATGCGCTGGAGGAAGAGCGGCCACGAGAACCCTTCGGAGAGGTGGTTGACCAGCGCCGCGAAGATCTCCTCGATCAATACCATCGCATAGCCCAGGGCCATGAATTTGAGGAAGCCGGGGAATCGCCAGGCCTGGACCAGCCGGCCCAGTGGCCGCCGCCAGAACCAGACGGGGAGGCCGACAAGCCCGAGCCAGAAGAAAGGGTATAGAAACTGCGGAACGAACGCGACGGCGGCGAGATACCACGCCCAGAAGATCAACGCTACGATCAGCCAGGCGACCGAGACGCGAATCAGCGCTCGTGTAAGGAGCGATGGGCGCACTGATGGTGGCTGATTCCCATCGCCACTGCTCTCGGGGGTGCGCCCCGCGGTTCGCGTGGTCTGGTCAGCGGGCATAGTCATTGCGCGTCTGCCCCATCAGGTGGAGGAGGGCGCAGCCAGTCTGGCAGCGACGGATCGGGCTCTTGACGCCGCTCGGAGAGCGGTTGCGACGCAGGTGTGCTGTACTGCGAAGAGGGTAACGGGTTAGACAGCGGCTGTGAGAACGGGCTGGAAGACGGCTCCTGCGCATCCGATCGAGGCTGCGACCTGCGCCCGGAGCGCTGTGCCTGCAGCCGGAGTGTCTCAACTACAGGGTCGAGTGGCGTGCCGGTCGCAGGCGGGATAGTAAAGGGCTGGCCTTGTCGTGCGCGCTGGAGCGCGTCCGCAAGCCGGGTGGCCTCCACATGCGTGCGCTGCAACACTGCATCGGCCTGCGCGAATCGCGCCAAGCGGTTGATCAGGCTGTTCAAGCTCTGGCCAATCTGCGCAAGCTGCGGGCTGCGCACTTGCGGCGCGCGAGCGCGGAAATCACCATTAGCCAGACGCACATGGACGGCAAGCAACTGCTGGACGCCTTCCGTCAGATCGCGCGCCCGCTCGGCCTCGCGCTGTTCGAGTTGCGCGATCTCTTCGGCGCGGTCAGCGCGCCGGATCGCCTCGTCTGTCCCACGGATCCACAAATACGCCACCACGGCAACCATGAGCTCCAGCGCGATGGGACGCACGAGCAGCGAGAGCGTCTGCAGCGTCGGACTGGCATAGAGCGCCGCGTCCTGCTGGACGTTGGGATGATGCGGGCGCAGCGTAAAATCAGCCACCACTATCGCCGAGTTGAGTCCGGCGACGGCGAAGATCGCCCAGCGCGGCAGCAGGGTCGCCGCGACCAGCACCGCGATGGCGAGCGCGTCGTAGTTCGGCAATTGGCCCATGGTCAATCCAAGCGGGCTGGTGACCGTCGGACCCATGATGACCAGAATGATCAGCGCGACCAGGATCGCGCCGGTCGCGTTTACCAGGCCACGGCGGTTCAGCACGGCGCAGAGGGTCAGGCCGACCGCAAAGAGGGAAAACGCCACGAGGGTCTGCGTATCTCCGGTCACTAACGGCGAGACGACGACCAGCGCGAGAAACAGGCCTAAGATCAACCAGGAGGCGAGGCGGCTGCGGCGCGTCATCTCGCGCTGTGCGACGGTATACTGTGGCTTATCCCAGCCTGCGCTCGTCAATCGCAGCCACCAGTTGACCCGCTGCTGCGCCGCGGTGATACGCCGAGGTCGCGGAAGTTGTGGCTCGGCGTCGCGAATGAGCATGGTACGATCCTTCCCGGGTTCGCGTCGAAGCCCTCTCCATCGTCTCTACCCACCACGCGGCTGAGACAAGACACCTGCGCTAAGTGTTTCGCCTGTATTCCACGCACGGAGATTGAGGCCCCATGTAGGTCTGCCCGGACCGCTCGTGCGCGATTTGACAGTGGAAAGGGACGATTCTGGCCTCATTTTATCGCTTGCTGTCAATACCGCGCCATAGTGAAGGTGAGCTATTTCGAGTAGGAGGCGGAGACCGTGCGCTCCTCCTTGACGCATGAGCGGAAAGCGGAGGCCGGGGACAAGATGGCGAGCCAGAAGCAGTTTTTCCTGATCTTGCCGCATTAAAGCAAGCCAGGAGAAGCATGAACGGCGCAAATATCGCCGCTGGCCGCGCGTCTCATTGATCGGGTATGCTACCACAGGTTTGCTGGATCAGCGCGCGGCGATGGGTACATTGAAGGGGCGCACGAAATGGCCGAGTTTGCGGTGAATCTTGAGCGGTATATGGATGTCATTCTGCGTGTCGGCGTCAATCTTCAGCCCGGACAGCCAGTGACGGTGGGCGGCAGAGGTGTTCCGCTCGAGTTCGCGGATAGCGTGCGCCTGCTGGCGCGGCGGGCGTATGACCTGGGAGCCAGCAGCGTCAAGGTCACCTGGACTGATCCCGCCGTCGAGCGTATGTGGTTCGAGCGAGCGTCGCCCGAAGCGCTGCAGACGCCCTCGAAGGCGCAGGTTGCGATGGGGCAAGAGTTCATCGACGCCCACGCCGCATTTGTCGGCTTGATCGGCGCTGATCCCGATGCTCTCGCCGGCGTCGATCCCGCACGTATGGGCATGGCGATGAAGGCGCAGGCCATCGCCTCATCCTCCATCCAGCAACAAATCGGCTCGAATATCATACCGTGGGTTGCCGCCGCTGTTGCCTCTCCCGCCTGGGCGCGCAAGGTCTTTCCCGGCAAGACGCCAGACGAAGCGCTGACCGCGCTCTGGAACCATATCTTCCATGCGACGCGCGTGGATACGCCTGATCCGGTCGCGACTTGGAAAGCGCACTCGGAAGAACTGGGGCGCCGTGTAGACGCGCTTGATCGAGCGCATTTCGCCCGCCTGCGCTATCGCGGTCCGGGAACCGACCTGACCATCGAGTTGCCCACACGGCATCGCTGGCTTGGTGGTGGCGCGACCGATAGCCGTAGCGTCTATTTCGTGCCGAACCTGCCGACTGAGGAGGTCTTCTCGGCGCCGCAACGCGACGGTGTGAACGGGAGCGTGCGCGGGACGATGCCTGTCCTTTTGCAGGGTACAGTCGTGGATGGCGTCAGCCTGCGCTTCGAGGATGGGCGCATCGTCGAGTTCGGCGCGACGCAAGGGCGCGAGGCGCTCGGACACCTGATCGAGACCGACGAAGGTTCGCGCTATCTTGGCGAGGTCGCGCTGGTCACCTCGGACTCGCCGACATTTGCGACTTTCCCGCTCTATAACACGCTGTATGACGAAAATGTCAGTTGCCATCTGGCGATTGGTAACGCTTACCCAGAGTGCGTCGAGGGCGCGCACGACATGACGCCAGAGCAGCTCGCGGCGGCGGGCGCGAACAGCAGCGCGGCGCACTGGGACTTCATGGTAGGCTCGCCTGAACTTGAGATCGACGGCGAGACAGCGGACGGCCAGCGCACGCCGATCATCCGTAACGGAGCCTGGGTGCTGCGCTAGCTGCGTTTGCGCCAGGTAAACGTGTCTTTTCCGCAAAACAAACGGGGAGACACGGATTGCCCGTATCTCCCCGCAAGTAGGCCCTATTCTAGCGTCCTAGCATTCGCTGTGGCCGCAACTGGCGCACTTCTTGCAGCCCTCTTCATAGATCATGGTGTTGTTGCCGCAGTGGGAGCAGAGGTTGCCGCTGACGGTGTACTGCGCCATTATCATCGGGTTTAGTCCTGGCGCGCCGTTTCCACCGTTGGCGTGACCGCCAGCGCCAGCGCCATTGCCCGACGCCTCCAGCCCAATGCCGCCCTGCTCGCCGAGTTCTCCCGCGAAGTGCTGGTCAATCGAGCGCGCGACCGCGTCTGGCAGCGAACGCACGCGCTGCATGCCGAAGCCGATCGAGGCGCTGCCGCCGATGGACTTGCAGCTGGCGCGCGATCTCGCGGGCGCGCTCGTCCTGCGAGAGCGGGCTATCGATCCGCAGGTGCAGTGAGACCAGCCGGCCCACCGCCTCGGCCAGCGCAGCGATGTCCGATCCCGCCTTGCCGACGTTGACGAAGATCTCCAGCAGTCCATCCTCGTCGCTGTTGAGCGTGATGTTGACCTTGCCCTCAGGCGCGCGCACCTGGCGGGTGTAGCCATGCACGACCTCCGGCCGCTCCTTGATCCCACCATTGATAGCGTGCGGCTGGCAGCGGCGCGGCCGCCGTCACTCGGCCGCCTCGCTCCGTCTTCTTCTCCTCCTTCACGCCGACGTTGAGCACCTGCTCGCCCTTGCTGCCGTCGCGGAAGATGGTGATGCCGAGGCAGCCCAGGTCCCACGCCAGCATGTAGGCCTCGCGCACGTCCTCGTAGCGTCGCGCTCATTGGGTCAGGTTGATGGTCTTGCGAGATACGAGTTGTCCACGCCCTGCTGGAAGGCGGCCTGCATGCGGATGTGCCAGTCGGGCGCGATCTCGTGCGCCGTGACGAACGGCCGCAGCGCTGGATGCTCCTCGGCGGCGTGCCCGTGCAGCGAGCCATGCTCTTTGACATACGTCCAGCACGCCGTCCTTTTCCTCGATGTCGCTCGCCTCAGCGCGCGCTCGAAGAACGGGTTGACGAAGTCGAGCACGCGGTAGCCGCCATCGGGCTGCTTGACACGATGCTGGAAGGCCAGCGCGAAGATCGGCTCGATGCCCGACGAGCACTCGGCCAGGATGCTGATGGAGCCGGTCGGCGCGACGGTGGTGCGCGTCGAGTTGCGCAACGGCTTGTCATTGCTGATAGATGCTGCGCGACCAGTTGGGGAACGCCTCGCGCTCGGCGGCAATGTCCTCCGAGGCCGCGCGCGACCAGTCGCGGATGCTGGTCATCAGCCGCTCGCCCAGCGCGATGGCCTCGTCGCTGTCGTAGCGCAGTCCCAGCTCGAAGAGCATCTCCGCCCAGCCCATGATGCCCAGGCCGATGCGGCGGTTGGCCGTCACCTTCTCGCGCACCTCTTCGAGCGGATAGGGGTTGATGTCGATGACGTCGTCGAGGAAACGCACGCACAGCCGCGTCGCCTCCTCCAGCGCGGCCCAGTCCACATCGGTCGCCTTGCCGCGCTCATCCCGCGTGACGAAGAGGCCGACATTGATCGAGCCGAGGTTGCAGGCGTCGTATGGGCCAAGCCATTGCTCGCCACACGGGTTGGTTGCTTCGAGCCGCTCTATTTCTGGGATGGGGTTCGCAGTGCTGTGGTTCGCGCGGTCAAGGAAGAGCAGGCCGGGGTCACCGGTCGCCCAGGCGGCGTCCACGATCTTGTCCATGATCTCGCGGGCGCGACGCGTTCCGGCGATGGTCCCATCGTGCGGGTTCACCAGTTCATATTCGGCGTCGTTCTCCAGCGCCTGCATGAAGACCTCAGTGACGCCGACGGAGATGTTGAAATTTGTCACCGAGCCGTCGCGCTTGCAATCGATGAACTCCTCGATGTCCGGATGGTCAATCCGCAGCACGCCCATGTTCGCGCCGCGACGGGTGTTGTGGCTGACGAACCCGTTGGCAACATAGGTATGGTTGTCCTTTACGGACAGATCCACGGTGAGGGCCGTGTCGGCCTCAATGCATGTCACCTGGTCGTAAAACTGGTTATTAGTTAGAAACCGCACCAGAGGGCTATTCCGAACCTCCTCGTGCCTTTCGGCTAAGGTGCGTAGCCGTGAGCGCGTAAGGTTGCGTGGCGCAGCGACATTGGGCATGTAGTGAGATAGGTCGCGATACAACTCTCGGTTCGCGCCACGAGAGCCGCGCTCCGGACCACTCCCGCGTCCTGGACCCTGGTAGATCGCTGCGACCGTCTGCTGTTGATTGGGAAGAACATCGTTGTACTCAAACGCCTTCTCCAAGCCAGCATCGAGGCGGTTGTTCTTCGCGCCGGACATGAAGCCGATGGTCTCGGCAAACGTCCGCATACCATCTTGGGTAATTAGATGGACTCGATAGAGAGGGTTGTGACTGAATGCGCCCTTTCGGCGCTGTTCGCCCTCGTACTTCACAACTGTACTGGGGATCCCAAGTGCCAGCAACAATTGCTGTGTGTCCTGAGCAAGCCCTTCCGACACGGTGTACAGCGTTACATACCCCTCAGACGAGATCGTTCCGTCGGCGGTGAACAGGCCGCGCAGGAATCCGCGGGCAAACTCTGCGCCCGCCCGATACACAATCTCCGGGACCCTCAGCTGTAAGGTCGATTCCTTGGTGACTTCGATGTGCCGAAGCCAAGTAACAAGCTCGGTCGAGTTGAAGAAGTAATTGACGCTGGCGTCTGTTAGGGCTTTGCCGACCTCAACCTCGCTCCCCCCGACTTCAGCTACTGCTTCGGTGTCTGTTAGGGCCTTGCCGACCTCAGCAATCGTGTCGACCTCAGCCTCGCTCCCTCCGACTTCAGCTACTGCCTCAGCTACTGCCGTACGGTAGTCCTTGTGTTTCCTGTGTTCAATCGGCTGGACCCCAAACAGGCCCTGTGCAAGGCTCAAAACTCGCTGGCTGACATCCGGTTCAGAGTCAGCTACCGTCATGATTAGTCGGCCAGTTGCGCCACCGGAGTTATAGTAGTTGATACTACCATCGCCGATGAGGTAGCCGATGAATTCGCCCAATTCAGCCGTCGGCTTCTCGGGCGTCGAAATAGGAGTTGAGTTGAAGTGCCTGACATGGTCCCAGGCAGGGAAACGGTAATCCGTACTGTCAGGGTACGTGTGCTTTTGGAGTGCAACCCACTCACCTTCACGAAGGTCCTTCAGATGCCTCCACACATACTCGCCATGGTCGTCTATCACCCGGACACGATGCTCTGGTGTACCTGTGAATTCGTATCCATGGCGCGTATGGACTCGACGCACCTCGGAGACGCCATTGTGATAGAACTCTTCGATGCTACGAGCGCCTTCATCTGTTGCTGCGATTAGTGTCCGCTCAAGCTTATGCCAACTCTTTGGCTCAGCCTCAAGCGGGCCGAGGCTACCGATCTTGACCAGACCAGCGGAGGTCGCCACCCGCGTTTCGGGAATAACGCACCCGCCTTGCTTTACGGCTTCAGTCGCGCCGTCAAAAATCTTCATGAAGGAGACTGGTCCGGATGCGACTCCGTGTGTAGATCCTACTATACTACCTTTCGGGCGGAGTCGACTGAAACTGAAACCGGTATTGTGGATCGCGGTCAACCCGTTCACACCGGCCAGATAGGTGCTGTGATCGGCCACGGTGAAGTCATAGAAAGGAACATTTGTCTCCGGGCGCTCAATCGCGGTTACAGTGGTCGCACCGCGAGCGAGCCGCTCCAGCACGTCCAGTCGCGACTGAAAGCTGTTCGCCACCAACGGTCGAAGCGCGGCGATTAGCGTCAGGAGTTTCTGGCTGTTGACGCCGAGGCCCTCCTTCCAGCGGTGCAACCAGATTTCCGTCTCACCGATGTGCACTGGCTGACGGTGGATCTCAGTGGTAGTCGTCACAACGCCAACGCTTTGCAAAACGTCCTCAACTGCGGAGAAAGGAAGCGAGAGCCTTGTCTCAGTCGAGTGGTCGTGGTTGCGCGCATCCGCGGCGAGTCGCTCCGACTTAAGTGTGTCGTTGATGTAGGGTCCGATAAGGTCACGCAGATCAGCGATCATCGGTTCGGCGGCCAGTTTCACTTCGTAGACTGTCACTTTGCCCTTGCCCTGCGGCGCGCGTGAACGCAGCCCTGGCGCCAGGCCGAGCAGCGAGGCGAGTGTATGGACTTTGCTGGCGAGATGATGCGACTGTGTCGTCACAGTCACGCGATCCCGGTTGGCTTCAACATAGCCGTCAGAGTCCACCAGCCCTGCCAGGAATGCGCCGACGACCGACAGGGGTGACTTGGCAACCATCTCGGGGAAGGGCAGTTCCCCCTTGGGGCCGGGATATATCTCGATCAGGTCGCGGAAGCGCTGAATAAACCCGGAATCCGTTGTCGCGAGACAGTAGAGGCCACGCGCGTCGCACTGAATGTTAATGTGGACACTGAAGCGGCGCGCCAGGATGTCGCGCGCATGCTCGAGTGACGCCGTCCGGCCGTCGAAGAGACGCCAGCGCAACTTCGCGCGCCGAGGTTCGCTCGATGGAACCTTTGCCCAGCCAAGATTGCCGTCACCAAGGTAATAGCCCAGTAGCCAGGCGATCTCCTCGTCCAGAAGGACGCCCGCTACTTCTCGGTAGGCGCTGTGAGGCCAGCGTTCACGCACCGTCCTATTCGACGTCGGAAGGATGTCGCCTGCGCGAAGCGAGTCCGCGCGGCGCTCGACAAGCTGCTGACCATTGAAGACCATGAACGGATGCCAGCAGCTCGTGGTGACCTCAAGACCATTTGCGGCGCGTACAAGTACCTGGTCGTCGAGCGGCACGTTGTACCGCCACAAGTGTGTCACTTGCGCTGGCTCATAGCCGCCATCGGCGGGGTTGAGCGCCATCGTGCGAATATTGAGGTCACGTACATCAATGACGGCGTGATCGCCGCGTCGCTCTTCGGCGTATCCAGTCTCTTGGACGCGCGCATAGAGGGTCTCGATCGCCTCAACGCCGCAAAAGGTTGTAAAGACATGTGCGTCGCCAGAGATGCAGCCACCGCCACTTTGATGGATCAGCGCGGCGTGCTTGACCGCCTCGAAGATACCCTCTAGGCTGTCCTCCACCGGCACCACGTAGCAGTTATGGACGACTATCTGGTTGGCGACGTAGGTGTGGTCCTCTGCCACCTCCAGGTTATACACGTCGACCGGGGTGTCGTCCACCCGTTCGACGGACCGCACTCGATATGCCACAGCGCCGTCTGCCCGGTCATGGACCATACCCCGATTGACGTGCAGTCCGTACGTGACGGACCAGGCTTGTGTGGTGGCGTGGGCCGGTAGGTACTCTCTACTGAGACAGGGAGCGTGACCCATGATGCGCAGCAATTCGAAGAGCTGCCGAACGAGCGCTTCGTTGGACAAAGTAATGCGAATTTGAGTGGCATTCATACGCGTGCCGTCACCGTCCGACACACCCTCCAAGAAACTGGAGATGACACTCGTGGGGGCATCAAAGAGCCATGCTGGGAGTTTCTTCCGCGCGAAGCCATGGCTGAAGTGGATGTCCAGCCACTCAGTAAAGAGCTTGCTATGCACCCGTGCGCTGAGCCACTCACCGTGGGTGGTGGTACGTTCCGTGGCGTAGATGCTGCCGGTGAGATTGAGCCGCCGCTGCAAGATATCCAGGGCGCGCTCCAAGAGCGCCCTCTCGCTCACATTTGCGGTGAAGCGAAGATCATACCCCGCTGAAATGGAGCCTTCGGCGGTGTAGTAGCCGAGGAGCCAGGCGATCTCCTCGTCGACCTCCACATCGGCCGTTACGGCACGAATCTGCTGCGACACCTCCTCACCTCGGCTGTATCGCGAGCTGGTCACCGAGATGGGATGATAGATGTGTTCGCCAACACGGACGCCTCGCACACTGATGCGCGGAAGCCCCATATCCGCATCATGACGCTCGGTGTAGGTGCCGATGAAGACGAAATCGGCGCATGGTTCCAACTCCGCAGCCTTTACCCAGCCGCGCTGCGTGAAGTATGGGTGTTCGCCGGTGACCTCGAAAGTCGGCAGCTTATCCACCTTGATACGATACACCAGGTCTCGCCGAGTCATGGTCTCCACCACAGGGCGATAGCGCCCGCGGTCCGTCAGGACAGTATCCCCCGCTTGAATGTCCTCGATGGGCACCGGACCTTCGCGCGTCGCGATCATGGTGCCGGCCGGGAAACAGGCCGAGAGCTGGAGGTTGTTGCCCTTGCCCGCGTTCATCAGCGTGGGTGAGTTCGGCAGGAAGCGATGCTCGACCATCATGTCGTAGAAGCGTTGCGCCGTCTTGGCGACCGCCGCGCGATCCTTTGTCCATTGCGTCTCTGCCATCGCGACCGCCGAGGCGACGCGCCAGCACATTTCGTCGGGCGTCTCGACGATCTCGCCCGTCGCGTCGCGCAGCAGATAGCGCTCGCGCAACACGCGAGTCGCCGTCTCCGACCACGTTCCAGTCTTCTGTTCGCTCGGCGCGGGAATCGTGTAGCTTCGAGCGGCTACAGCAGTCTTCTTTTTCTCCACTGCTCTTCTCCAGGGGAAACTTGCGAGAACCACATCTGGGGTCCGGCGCCAGCCGGGAGGAATGAGGGTACGCGATGCGCGCGGAGCGTACCGGCGAAGAAGAGTATACCACATTCTCACCCATATATGGCAATAGAAGATCGAGCCAACACAATATCTAGTAGATCAGGGGAAATAAACACAATATACACAACATCTTGTGTCTAGTCGCCATAACATAAGTGACTGATGGCTGTGTCTTCTGGCCGAAAGGTAAGATAGCAAGGTAGTCAGGTCAGAGGAGTGCGGCGCCAGCGCGTCCGTCGCTATACGGAAAAGAGGGGTGGCGAGACTCCACCACCCCTCTACAACCAAGCAGTTGTCTAGCGCCCAGCGTTTGCTACGCCGACGAGGATGCGGCGATGATGAAGATAAAGGCGCATGCCAGTAGCAGCACTATCGCGGCTGGCAACAACACCGCCGCTACCGCGCGTCCTCCTGGGAGTCGCTGGCTCGCCATCATGGCGAAGACCGCAAGGACGATGCTGTAAATCCACAGCGCGAATCCAGCCAGACCACCTAGGAACGGGATCAGGCCGAGAATCGCCGCCAGGCCGTTGATCGGCACATAGAACAGCATGAAGGAGTAGGCCTGCCCAAGGAATGAGCCAGCGCCGCCAAAGATCTTCGCCGAGACGAAGAGGATCCCCATGCCGATAAAGAACCCCAACGGCACACCGATAATTGGCCCGATCAGTGAGCCAATACCAGCCCCTGTGTTGCTAAAGATGCGGTCTAACGCCTGCTGCTGGTCGGAGGGCAGTCCGCTAAGAAACGGATTGCCAGCCGCGAACGCCGCTCGCACATAGAATGAGCGGATGAGGGCCGTGATTCCCGACAGGACACCCAGGCCGATCAGCGCAAGCCAGATGTCGCTCCAGTTGGCGGTTGGCAACTCGTTCGTGAATGACTGTGCACCCGGCTTCGTCGTCACGTTGATGAACTTCTGCCACAGCCCATTGATTCCGGCGGGGACAGGAGCCTGGCGTCACCGCCTGCGCCCCATACCCTGGCGCCGCGTATCCCGGCGGGGGTGGTGGAGGTGGATAACCCTGTGGAGCACCACCATACGCAGGCGGAGGAGGCGGTGGGAGGATAAGTTCCCGGCGGCTCGGGCGACGCTTGCTCTGGCGGTGGCGGCGGCTCATTTGCCGCGCTTGGAGGATACACCGGTTCTGAAGATGGCGTTGGACGATCAGATGGATTCTCCGAGGGCCACACAGGTCCTTCATTCGGATCAGTGGTCATGGTTCCTCCCTTTGCGCATCGGAAAACGCCGCGAACCCACTCCCATGCGAGCAGATCATCCTCGCGGCTCCGGGCGCGCCCCTCAGCATATCACAGCGCGAAGGCGTTCATTCATCCTCTAACGGCGGCTCAAATGGCTCGCTGGGCAAGCGACGTTCAAAATGCGGTATGCTGGCGCATGATCGGCTGTGGGGCGCTCGCCAAAGGGCACGCTGCAAAGCGAGGGGTGGCGCTAGCGGGGAAAGGGAGCTAAGGGATGTCGGACCAGCCAGAATCGGCGCAATCGAATGCCGGGCAATCGAATGCTGGACAGCAGGCGTTCTCCGTGATTTCAAAGACCATCCAGGGTGAAAGCTCACTGGGCCAGACTCCACGCCTCGGAGCTGAGACCATCTCCGAGCAACTCGACTCCGCGCGCCGCCATCCTCTGCTGACGGGCGTGGTCACACTCGCGCTTACCGCAGTGATCGGGTTCGTCGTTGCTGCAGGCTATCGCTCGCTGCGCCGCGCCTCACGTTCATGATGTTTGTGACGTGAAGCGCCCGTATCTTCCGCGCGACAGGTGTCCATACTGATGTGATATGCTGCCAGCGACGCTGAGCCAGGACTGGTAGCTCCTGTCATTCAGAGCGCTCCATGGTTCTCGTCACGTAGTTCTTTGGCTAAGACGCTCAGCCAGCGAGACGTCGTTGAGACGCGATCGGCGCGGGCAGGGCCAGTAAGCGTGGAAGAAGGAGCAGACTCATGGGCACAGCGGCGCTGGTGTTTGCGACGATTTTCGGCGATATCTGGACCGTGATCGTGTGGATCGTCGCCGGTGGCATCGCAGGAGCCATCACCGACCGGATCATACAGGGTAATCGCCTTGGGTGCCTCGGAAACGTCGCCGTCGGCGTCATTGGCGGTCTGCTGTTCGGATTCCTGGTGGACCTCATCTTCGACATCCAGATTTCCGGGTTCTTCTGGACCTTCATCGCCGCGCTGATCGGCTCGGCCCTCCTGCTGATCGTCATCAACCTGATCACCCGCGGGCGCGGCATCGGTGGGCGCCAGCGCTAAGGTAGTCCATATCTTCCAAATCGAGGACGATCCCCTAAGCATGGGGGCGTCCTCTTGCTATCTCAGGACTCCATTTGGATACGGCTTGGATACGTTAGGCGCGCAACTCCGCGCGAAGCTGCATAAGTATCTGGCCGAGCTTGTTCGCTCCTGTGCCGTCGCCACCGTCGCCCCAATAGTGGTCGCGCCGCGACCGCTCGACGATCAGCGCGTCCCCAGTTGAGAGCAGTAGCGCCGCCAGATCCGCGTGCTGCGCGAACTTCGCGCGTACCGCGCGCAACATGATCTCATCCTTGACCTGATCCCAATCAGACCGTAATGGCCGCGCCCGTGAACGCCCCATACGCGCGGCGACCATCGGCGAGGGCGCCTGGCGAATCGCCTCGATGTGCGGCGTCTCCGGCGAACTTTTGCGCCTGGAAGTAGTGCTCGACGGTCGGCCAGCGCAGGCTGTGCAACTCGATGGGAGTGTGGCGCGAAGTTTGAGAAAGCGCCATAGGCCTCGCGCGTGCTGTAGAAGGCGTTCACTGGCTGTGGAACACGATCTTCCACTACCGCATCTTCCTCGTCGCTCACGACCGGCCCCCTCTTAGGTTTGCCTGCCAAATGCTCCGTTCAACAAAAAGTATCCCGCGGACCCCCTGGCATGAAGTTCCGCGGGATGCGCCGGAGACCGGCAACGCGCGCCAGAAGAAACTGTCGCGCTGGACGCGCCTACTTCTTGGTCTTGTCGGCCTTGGGCTTGGGGCGCTTCTTAGGGTTCTTGTCACCCATGACACGATCCTTTCTGTGTGCGCGTGAATTTCACGAATTTCACGCCAGCGCCTTCAGTATGTCATCTCGCGCCACCGATGGCGAGCAATTTTCTGATGTCTTTCATCAGGAGCGCCAATGCCCCTGTCAGCGCCGAACGAACGCATAACGAAGGTATAGGGACTTCAATAGGCGAGTTGGGGCATAGCGCGCTGTTTCCTTGTGTCCCTCGTCTTGTACTCTATATCCCATCTCGCGGGTACCGGGCGATTTATTGCTATTGTCTCCTCTCGCTCGGTATCTCGGTAACTCGCCAGCCAGCGCTTCCACGTGTCGGCTGCCCTTACCTCCGCGCTTCAATTGTCCTCCCACGTTCCCTATGAAGTGTTCACCCATGAACATGCGTCCGCGCTCACAAGGAATCGCCACAGCTGCCTCGCGCCGTGCTGCGTCTGCTCGCCGGAGCCGCGCTGCTCCTGACGACCGCGCTTGCGATTGTCCAGCCTGCCTCTGCGGCGCCACAAGCCGCGCACCCAGCTCAGCCAAAGTCGTCGAGCCGCGCCGGTGGCCCAGGCGTACCCGTGCGCCCAGCGCCTGTTTCTCTGAGCGCACAGTGGAACATCAATGCGCACAGCGGCGTGAGCGGCCAGCCGACGCTAGTAGGCAATGTCGTGTATTGGGATTCATGGGATGGCAACGCGCACGCCACCAGAACCGATGGCGTGGAATTGTGGGATAAGTATATCGGACGCACCGTGGACAACAACTGCCTACCTCCCGCGGTTGGGCCTGCGGCGGCGCCGGTCATTGCGAGCGTGATCATTGGAGGGGTGAACACGTCGGCCGCCTTTTACGGCGGAGGCGACGCCCAGGTGTATGCGCTCAACGCGAACACCGGCGCGATCATCTGGATCCGGCGACTCGGCGTCTCCCCAGATAACTTCCTCTGGGCGTCGCCTGCCTTTATCAATGGCAGCCTGTATATCGGCGTCTCGTCCTTCGGCGATTGTCCGCTGACGCAAGGGCTGGTCGTGAAGCTGAATCCCGCAACCGGCGCCGTCCAGGCGACCTTCAAGTCTGTGCCGAATGGCTGCGTTGGCGGCGGCGTCTGGACCAACCTGACCTACGACGCCACGGACCACAGCATCTACTTCTCGACAGGCGCCCCAAGCGCGTGTGGCGCGTACAGCGCGTCGCTGGTGAAAGTCCGCGCCAGCGATCTGAGCGTTCTCAGCGCCTGGAAGTTGCCAGCGAGTGAGGAGACAGTCGGATAGCGACTTCGGCGCCGCGCCCACGCTCTTCGCGATGAATCAGGGAGGCGTGGCGCATCAGATGGTGGGGCTGGTAAACAAGAACGGCTACTTTTACGCCTTCGAACGCAGCAATATTGCCGTCGGTTACCTCTGGAAGCGCCAGGTAGCCATCGCAGGCGCGTGCCCGCAGTGCGATGAGGGATCTATCTCAACCGCCGCCTGGGATGGATATCTGCTCTACGTCGGCGGTGGCGAGACAAATGCCGCGAATGGAACGCACTGTAAGGGAAGCGTGCGCGCGCTCAATCCATCGAATGGCGCGACGATCTGGGAGCGCTGCTTCCAGGAAGGGCCGGTGCTCGGCGCGATCGTCTACCAGAACGGCCTATTGGGAATCGAAGAAGGTAACTTTGTCCTCGCGCTGAACTGGGGGAACGGAGCTACACGCTATCAGGCCGCAAACCCCAACGGTGGGCAGTTCTGGAGTTCGCCAACGCTGTCTAGCGCCGCCATCTACGCTGGCTCGATGGATGGCTACCTCTACTCCTTCCGCATCCCGTGATGCTCTTGAAGTAACGACGCGCCTCGCATTGATAAGGGAATGTGCTACGCTGGTCAGGCGCCGTGCTGACGCCAGGCGGGTGTGAGATGCGCAGCGCCATAGATAGAGCAAGCGGATATCGTGACTTCGAACCAACAGCCAGACAGAGCGACGCGGAAACCGGCGGGGAAACGCGCGCGTCGTGCGTCTGGCGGCCGCCAGCGAGCGCATGTGACGCCTGCGGCAAGCGCTCGAACCTCTACACGGGATCAGGAAGCGCCTTCGCTGTCGTCGCCACAGGGCGGCGCGGAGGAAGCGCAGACAGAGGCTACAGCGGAGCGGGCGCGGTCAATCAACCTGGCGAACGCCGACGAGGTGCGCGCATTGTTGCGCCGCCACGGCCTGCTGCGCGCCAACAAAGCGCTTGGCCAGCACCTGCTCGTCAGCCGTTCAGCGTTGGGCTCGGTGGTGGAAGCCGCCGAGTTGACTCCCGATGACGCTGTGCTCGAAGTGGGCGCGGGGCATGGCGCGCTGACGGTGGAGTTGGCGCGGCGGGCGCGGCGAGTCGTCGCCGTGGAGCTGGATCGCGCGATCCTGCCGGTCTTGCGCGAGACGACCGCGCAATTCTCGAACGTGGAGATCGTCGAGCGCAACTTACTCGACGTGGAGCCGGAAGATCTCTTTGGGCTTGAATCGTACAAGCTGGTGGCGAACCTGCCCTACTACATCACCGCCGCCACTCTCCGTCATTTCCTGGAGTCGCGCAACGCGCCGCGCCTGCTCGTGGTGATGGTCCAGCGCGAGGTCGCCGAGCGCATGGCGGCGAGCGCAGGCGAGATGAGCCTGTTGAGCCTAAGCGTGCAGTTCTACGGCGCGCCACGCATCATCGCGCAGGTTCCAGCGTCCGCATTCTATCCGCCACCCAAGGTGAATTCTGCGATTGTGCGCGTGGACCTGCATCCTGCGCCTCTCTCATTGGAAGAACGGAACTGGTTCTTCACGCTGGCGCGCGCGGGATTCGCCGAGAAGCGCAAGCAGATCCACAATAGCCTCGCGCGTCATCTGGACGCCGAGCCAGCGCGCATTCTTGCCTGGCTAAGCGTCGCCGGGATCGAGCCAGCGCGCCGCGCGCAGACGCTCTCGCTGGAGGACTGGCTGCGCTTGACGGTGGTCTCGCTGGCAGATCGGACAGCAGCAAGTTGAGATATGGTGAGCGTGTAATGCAAAGGCATAGCTGGCTGTGTGGCGCTTGCGCATAGAGACGTTGTACCTTCTTCATGATTGTAGCTGACCAACGTCCTGGCTGCGCCAAGGACGTTCGCAGGGCAATGCACAAGGATAACCACATGCGCTCCGCGCCCACCAACGACCCGGCGATCTTTCCACCTGGCGATGGCCCCGATGAAATCGAGGACGGCCTCTGGCGCATCCCGCTCCCGTTGCCGTTCGCGCTGCGCTCGGTCAACGTCTATCTCGCGGCGGATGGCGCAGGTGGATGGACGCTCTTCGACGCTGGGCTGGGGCTGCCCGCCGATGAAGCGGCGCTACGCGCGGGGCTGGCCGCCGCAGGCGCCGTCGCTGGAGAACATCGCGGCGCTTGTCCTGACGCATGCGCACCCCGATCATATCGGGTTGGCGGGCATGGTCGTCGCCGCTTCAGGCTGCCCCGTCTACATGTTCCCGCGCGAAGCCGAGCGGATGTATCGCGTCTGGAGCAGGTACGACGAGGAGACAGAGGATCAGGTGATCCCAGCGCTCCAGGCGATGTATCGCGCGCATGGCCTCCCGGAAGATGCGCTCGCCACCGTCGCGCCATCCACGCTGAAGATGCGACAGATACTCCGATTATCGCCCGCGCCTTCCATCGTCGCGATCGTGACGGCGAGACGCTCACGCTGGGAGGGCGGCGGCATACGGCGATCTGGACGCCGGGACACTCTGACTACCACCTCTGCCTGCTACGCGACGATGACGTCTTCTTCGTGGGCGACCATATTCTGCCCACGATCACACCCAATATCGGCGTCTATCCAGATGCGCGACCTGATCCCTTGCGCGATTACTTCGAGTCACTCGCGCGCGTCCGGACAGCGCAGGCGCGACTGGTCTTGCCAGGACATGGCCATCAGTTCACCGACGTGATGACACGTGTGGACGAGCTACGCGCGCATCATGAGGAACGCAGCGCAACCCTCATGGAGAAGCTGGCCGCGTATCCCGCTGGCGCGCAGGCGTGGGAGCTGGCGAGCGCGCTCTTTGCGGGACGGCTGCGCACCTCCGATGACCAGCGATTCGCGCTGCGTGGAGACGGTGGCGCATCTGGAGTACTTATGTGGCGAAGACCGCGTGAACCGGCAGCGACAGAGCGACGCCATCAGCTACACTCTCGCTACAAGACAATCAATAGTTAGCGCCCGTGAAAGCGCATGACGCATTCAGAATGTAATTTCACCGTGCCAGGCTGCGCGCTCTGTAACGGCTGTGCTTGGCGTCAAAAATAGGAAAATAGTACCTCTGTTCCTGACATCAATTCTTCAGGCGCGGCAAATCGCGCAAATCTGGCTCAACTGTACGCAATGCCCATGAATTCGGGTATGAAGTGGTGTTCGCGCTTGGTTTGGCGGCGCTATAATAGTCCGTCATCAGAAACTCAGGCGCTGTGCGCTTGGCGCAAAGCCAGTTGCGTGCTATACTTTCGCCTGGCGTCGTCAGATTGGCGCGCACGATGGGCCACTGGCCCTATTCAACTTTCCCTGCAGGAGCCGGTGAGACGGCGCGGTTGCAGGGGATCCGAACAAGGAGGCTCCTTCTATGCCAGTAGGTCGTCAGGATCTGATCAAGGCAGTTGCCCAAAAAGAGGGCAAGAGCATCAAGGAGACGACGGGCTTCGTGAACACCACCCTCGAGGTCATCCGTCAGACGCTCGAGTCGGGTGAGTCAGTGCGGCTCGTCGGTTTCGGCGTGTTCAGCGTGCGCGACACTGCTGCGAGCGTGCGTGTGAATCCGCAGACGCGCGAGAAGATCAACGTCCCCGCGCGCAAACGTGTGAAGTTCACTCCGGGCAAAGAGCTAAACGACGCCGTCGCCGGACACAAGGGGAAGGCCCCAGTGAAGGCTGGAGCGAAGACCACGAAGAAGTAAGCGAAAGACTAGTCTTTCGTTCACTTCTTCTCGTCGCGTGGAGGTCAGGAGCTTCTCCTGGCCTCCATCGCCTTTTTCCGCCGTATTGTCCATGCGCCGATATGCTATGCTGTCGACAATGTGAAGCTAGCGCTCCATGCGCTGGACTCCATCCTGGGCCGGTGGTGAAATGGCAGACACAGCGGACTTAAAATCCGCTTCTCCGAAAGGGGCGTGGGGGTTCGAGTCCCCCCCGGCCTACCACCTAAAACCGCTTGACTTCAGAATTTCTGCGTGGCGTCCCTTGCGATGTAGTGCGGGTCAAGAGGACGTTATGTGATCAGGTACAATAGAGGCGATGGCGCCATCGACGTCTGTCGTCACGTGTGTAGTAAACAATGCGCATCCAGTCTGGTCATGTGAAGGGAGATGATGGATGAGCGCGACCACCACAGACACCTTGCTTCGCGAGCAACTCCTCCATCTCCTCGACGGTGGTAACGCTCACATGACCTTGGACGAGGCGGTCGCAGGCTATCCAGTCGAGAGCATGAACACGCTCTTTCCCAACGGGGACTACACGGCCTGGCATCTCTTGGAGCACATACGCCTGTCCCAGTGGGATATCCTCGACTTTATCCGCAATCCCGAGTATCAGGAACTCGAGTGGCCTAAAGAGTACTGGCCGCCACCGTCGGCGCAGGCCAGCGAAGCGGACTGGAAAGAAACGCTCGCGTCATTTCAGCGCGATATGCAGGCGCTGCAAGCCATTGCCATGGATGCGCAGACCGATCTACATGCTCGCATTCCATGGGGAACCGGGCAGACGGTTCTGCGCGAACTCTTGCTGGTGGCGGATCACAACGCCTACCACATCGGCGAGTTTGCCATCATGAGACAGGTGATGGGCACGTGGGGAAACCAGCGCTGAAGCTTCGCGCCCGCCTCTCTCGCAACTTCTTGCGCCACCTCAAGACGTGCGCCGACACAGCGAGAGTACGCTGGGGATATGGCTACGGCTCAATCTCTTAGCGCCCCGCAGTATGCGAGCGCCGGAACGGACCGCGCAGTCACCCGACGAATCGAAGCGTTGAACGCTGGACACTGCCCCCTTTGCCAATACGCATTGGACCTGAGGCCATCAGGACTCGCAACGACAGAGGCAAGAAGCGCGATAGCGAGACGCTACGACCACATCGCCTGAACCCGCTTAACCTCACTAGCCGCCTGCGTCCGCCCAGCATTGGCGGATGCCGCCCGATGGGAAGGGTCGAGCACGTTTGGGCCGATCGCCGTATGCGCCGCTGAATCCGGACTCACGATGGCCGCCCGCACATCCTTTCCAGCCTTGCTCAGTTCCCGCACTTGTGAGGACAGCCGATCCGCGCGCCGCAGACCAGCCGTGGTCGGGGCGATAACCACGACCCGCTCGCACCCAGCAGCGAAATCAACGTTGGCGACGGAGCGCACGCCCCCGTCCATGTAGCGGTGGCCACCAATAGTAATCGGCGGCCAGACTAAAGGTACCGCACAGCTGGCCGCGACCGCGTCCACGAGGGAGACGCCGCTGTCCTTGGTGAAGACAACGACCGCGCCCGTCTCAGCGTCGACTGCGGGGATGAGGAGCCGCTGCTGCGGCCAATCATGGCTGGGCAGCCGCTGTTCGATGACGCTGCGACGCTCAGCCTCGCTCACCGTCTTAGCGCGCAACGCGGCACGTCCTAGTCTGGCCCGCGCCCGCTGTGGGTCGCCGGGCCACGCCATGGCCAGCACGAATCGCGCCAGGGCGGCGCGACTCATATGGGCGGCGATCTCGCCAGTAGCATCGGCAAGTTGCGCATTGAAAAGCCGGTCAAGTGGGACACCGCTCGTCAATTGCGCGGCGACCACGGAGCCTGCCGAGGTCCCGACGAAGAGGTCGGCCGCTGATAGGTCGAGACCAGCCTCTGCTAGGCCCAGCAGTATGCCGATCTCCCAGGCGACGCCGGTAACGCCGCCACCTCCCAAGACGAGTGCGCGTCCTCCGGATGCGGCTCCCGATGCCATGCGCCTCTCCTTTTCTTCAGCAGAGCAGCATATCTGGACTACTGCGCTCACTTGCCATCCTGTCGCATACTTGTCGCTAGAATACCACGGGTAGTGCGATCACACTCCGTTATGAGCTTGCACTGCGGCATGCCGCATCTGTGAAGTCAAGATTCCAATGAGCCGGACGAGCGCGAGTTCTCATTCAGGTCAATGAGCGTCTCCGCCGCCATGCGCTTTCGCGGTGCGCGCCAGCAGATCACGCAGCGTGGCAAGTTCCACCTCCGTCGGAGGTGGGGTCTGCGCGACATCGTCCGCGAACGTGATCTTCCATCCCGTCGCCTGAACAATCTGCTCGGCGGTGACGCCTGGGTGATTGCTGATGACTTCGAGTTCCTTCGTCTGTGGATGCGGTCGCAGCACGCACAGGTCGGTAAACACGAGACTTGTCCCTGCGGTGGATAATCCTAGCCGCTGTCGCTCATCGCCCCCCTTCCCATGCCCGAACGAGGTGATAAAGTCAACCGCGGGGACGAAGGAACGCGGCGACTGGGGCATGATGACGAAGATGCGGCCACAGGCGCTGGCGATCTCGGGCGCGCCGCCGGCGCCGGGCAGGCGCACCGTCGGATGCGCGTACTCGCCAATGACCGTCGAGTTGATGTTGCCGAAGCGATCGATCTGCGCGCCGCCGAGAAAGCCGACCGAGACCCGGCCCCCTTGCAGCCAGTAGGCGAACATCTCGGGGACCGAGACGGTGGTGAGCGCCGTCTCGCTGAGCTCGGGGTCGCCGATGGAGAGCGGCAGCGTGTCGGGTCGCGTGGCGATGGTTCCTGATTCATAGATCAAGGTGATGTCGGGCGCATGGGTGAGCCGGGCGAGGTTACACGCCGTGGAGGGCGCGCCGATGCCGACAAAGCACACGTCATCATTGCTGAGCGCGCGGGCGGCGGCGATCGTCATCAGTTCCGTGGGAGAATAGTCCATCAGCGCTCCCTCTGCTCTTCCTCAATCATGGTCCTGCGTCTCGCTCAGCGCCGCGGCTTGCAATACATGCTCCCGCATCCAGGCAAGAAACGTCTCACGCTCACGCGCGATGGAGTCCCAGGCGGTGTAGAAGGCGTTGTCGCGCGGGTAGTAGCCGTGAGCGTACGAAGGGACGCGCTCCTCCCGGCGCCAGCACGATCGCCGCGATGGTCCAATGGGGCAACACCACCGAGTTTAGACTTGGCGGCAGCAGGTCATCCACAATCTCTTCAACCGTCACCACCGTCTGTCGAGCCGCCAGCGCAACCTCTTTCTGGACGCCGATGATACCCTCGATGAAAATGTTGCCTGCTCGATCCGCGCGCTGCGCATGAATGATCCCCACGTCAGGGCGAAGGGCGGGCACGGCGGCGAGGCGCTCACCGGTAAAGGGGCAGTCGAGAAAGCGAATGTGCGGGTGCTTGCCAACGAGATCGGAGCCAACATAGCCGCGCAGGATCGCGCAGGACAGGCCAGACGCGCCTGCCGCATAGGCGCTGGCCATGGCCGCGTGGCTATGCTCCTCAAGCTCCAGCGGTTGCGGCCAGCCATGCTCGACCACGTCGCGCAGGCGGTGCAGCGAGCCAACGCCAGGATTGCCGCCCCACGAGAAGATCAGCTTGCGCGCGCAGCCCATGCCGATGAGTTGATCATAGATCAGGTCAGGCGTCATTCGGATCAGCGTCAAATCTCGCCTGCCCTGGCGGATCACTTCATGGCCAGCGGCGAATGGAATCAGATGTGTGAAGCCTTCCATAGCGACGCTAGCGCCGTCATGCACATAGTCCGCCATAGCGTCGGCGAGTGAAAGAAACCGTGTCATGCTGTCCGCCTTTTTGAGCGTTCCCGTCCCCAATGCAGCATGCGTTGATGGCGCGCGTGAAGCATGTCACTAGAGGCGCAAGCTTCCGACAGTCTCGTGAGCGACAGGTGGATCAAAGCATCATCCATGATAAGTTCGTCAGACAAAAAGAAGCCGGGGAGCAGACCACTCGGTCCTCTCCCCGGCTGTAAACCCCGCAGGCAGGCTCTCACCCGCCACGTGGCAATAGCACACTGCCATTTAGCAGCGGTACTCTCCCTTGACCACTCCCCATGGCTGAAGCCAGGAGATTCTTGGGCTGACGACCGCCGCACGAGCACACTCGCGTGGTCTTACACCGTCATGTCGTGGCCCGAAGCCACCTCCACAAGCGTCAATTTCCGCAGGCCCTGCGGTATGTGGACAGGATCGCACCTGACAGGCAACCAGTCACAGTGCGCCATTCATCCCCAGCCCTGACGGTACACCTGAAGGGCGGGGTCTTCTGGCGCAGATTGATAAAGCGGACCTCCGTCACCAGAGGTCCGCTCTTTGTCCCAAGGGAGTCAGGAGGGCAATGTGCCGTCCATGTCCTTATCGGACAACCGAATCACAATGCGTAGCAGTGATTCAGACATATCGCTAGAATCCCAGGCCTCCGCCAATCTCTTGGCGGTGGCGCATTGTGATCCGGCTTGTACGTTGGTGAAGTTGCCAGCATGTGGGCCTAGGCCGATTTTGGAGTTCAGCATAGCATGTCCGCTCAACCGCGTCGAGCACCGCTGCAGGTGCTAAGCGGTCGGATCCATACCAAGCTGCGATTTAGGCCGGCGCCGCAGGTAACCGGGAGCATTCTCGCCGTCCTCCACCTCTGACATGTACCGAACGCAGGGTCTACCTCTCGTACCAGCCCTCGAGGAAGGCGCGTCCAAGGGTGCCGTTGAAGAGGTTGAACATCAGCCAGGCGGGCGTCGCTTCCCTGTCAATCTCGATCCTCTCGGCGGCGAGGGCGAGGACCGCGAAGATGTAGCGGTGCCTCCCGTGGCCCTCGGCGGCGGCCCGGCGCCAACGTAGCACGCCATCCTGGCGTCATTTGGGAGATGAAAGGCGCCCGGCGGGAGCCCCGCGCCGGACTCGTCGCCGGCACCGGTAGGCAGCTGGGTGACGTTACCAGGAATGTTCACCACGGCCCAGTGCCAGAAGCCGCTGACCGTGGGCGCTTCAGGGTCGCACATGGTGACCACGAAGCTACTTCGTCCCTGACGGGAAGCCACTCCAGGACAGCTGCGGGGAAACGTCCTGGCCGCCGGCCCCGAAGATTCCGCTGACCTGTGGCATCGCCAGCTTCTTGCCCTCACGCAGGTCGCTGCTGGTCAGTGAGAAGGAGGCCGCTGGGGGAAGGTTCTCGTAAGGGTTCAGCTCATTTGGACTTCTCCTGTCTGAAGTGGAAAGTTGATCGAAGTACGAAGAGACCGGTCGCGGTCCCGCTGCGTCAACCTTGGCGCGAACCGTCTCCAGCAGAGCGCCCTCCTCGCATGCGCACCAGTCGGCCAAGGGTGTGCGAATACAGAGGTCACTTGGTCTTACGGATCTTATGGTCGTATGCCAGCGGACGGGGTGAAAGAATGCGTTGACTGACCGCCTAGATGAACTGCGCTATACTCAGGAGGTTGCCCTCACTATCTTTCATCCAGGCTATCTTGACTGGCCCCATCAACGCCACGCCGTTCATGGTCTTCAGGGAGGGCATATCGTACTCTTCAAAGGCCACTCCTCTTGCTTGGAGAGCAGCCACTTCGTTCTCGATGTTGTCAACTGTCCAGCTCAATTGGGTATGGGTTCCGCTGGCAGTCCCGCCAGATGGAAAGACGAGGAAGCGCGTGTCGCCGCTGCGGAAGAAGACGCCTTCCGGCGCTTCGCTTTCCGCCGTCAGGCCAAGCTTTTCCGTGTAGAAGCGCTTGGCTCGTTCCAAGTCAGCTGCCGGAAGCGTTGCATGGATGGGATAACTCGCTAACATTGGTGTTCCCTTCTTTCGGTGTCGTGGTTCAGGGCAATCGAAACGGTTGCCACTGCCAGTCGCTACGAATGCTTACACGCCGATCCCGCCGAGCAGCCAGCCGGGATGGGCCAGCCAGAGGCCCGCAAGTCCCAGCAAAACGATCCCGATCACCGGACTCAGCCGCTGCCCGCCAGGATAGATCTTCTCGATGACCATGACGCTGGTCAGCAGCGCCATCATCACGAGGCTGCCCACGCCAATCCCAAACATGACTAGCATCAGCGCCCAGCAGCAGCCCAGGCAGAATGCGCCGTGGCGTACACCAAGGCGCCAAGCTCCCCCTACACCGTGGCGATAGTAGCGCACGAAGAAGGCGAATGGACTGCGGCACTGTTTCAAACAGCGCCCCTTCAGGGGGCTGAACTGGAATACTCCCGCGACCGCAAATGTAGTTGCGCCAATCATCCAGGAATTGGTGTCGAGCCAGAGCCAGTGATGCGCGAGCCAGTGAATCTGTGTATCTGCCAGAAACGCCACGAGCGCGAAGGCCGTCCAGACGACGGCATAGCCAGCCAGGAACACCCCTGGTACCACATATGGGCGTCGCTGCTGCCGGCCAGCATGCGCCATCATGTAGACCATGGGCATGCTTGATGGCAGCATCATCCCCGCCGTCATGACTTGCCAGCACGCCAAGAACACGCCCAGCGCCACCAGCACAGGGAGATGACTCTCCTCAAGCAGGTAGTGATGATCGATGAGGTAACCCTGGTTGGTAAGAACCGAGAGACCCGCGAGTATCCAGGCCGCGACCACCAGCGCCCAGGGCCACAGGAGAGGCACCCGACTGCCAGGTAGGGCATTGTCCCTCACTTCGGCGCCTTGGGATGACATGCATCGGACACCTCGTTCCCCTTGATGTCTCGGGATCTCTGGTTACGCTTCGAAGTGGAAGGCGCCTTGAATGGCGTTGCGTCCGCTGAAATTCCAGCTCATGCCGTGCTCGGGAATGTTCACACGGTGTTGCGACGCTTTGGCAAGGTAGGCCGGCGAACCAGGAATGGTGCTGAAGACAGTGTCATGGATCGTGGTGGGTCTCCCGTTCGCATCGGTGTAGGGAGCCATCTCCGCTTCTACGACTTGGCCCACACGCAGGGTCCCTTTCCCGTCCTCGACTCGGTGCTCAATCGGCACAGAGTGGACTGCCACGCGTTCGCCGACCAGACTCGCGACGTCGGCCAGCGGCCCCCCGAGCTTGCCACCAAAGACGTTGAGGATGGCTTCCCGTTGGCTGGCGTTGCCTTGTCATCAATATAGAATATTGCCCGCCAGTTCCCCGCCAGTACGTTGCCGGGAATCTGATTGACCTGGACAAACGAGAGGTTGGAGACATCCATACCCCTCACTTGGCCCCGATCAATGTGGTACGCATTGACGGAGTCGCAGCGGCCGCCATCGGGATCGTCGCCCACCCAGCAAGGACATGGCCCCGCGCAGGAACAGGCTTCCAGCAGGGTGCCATCCAGGACGTAAGCCTTCTGTGTATCCGCCTGAGTTGTCATCGTATTCTTCTCCTCGCGCGCCTACTGCATTTCGTGCAGCCGATGGAAATCAGTGTGCGCCAGACAGACGACCTATCCTAGCCGTGACCTCTTGCATGCAGCGGGTTTCTTGCCTCATCGCCTCCTTCTTGACCTTCCGCCGCGATTTGTGAGCACTCACTCCGGCTGGCGCGTCTGCGCCTTCAATTGATCTCTTCCAACACGAGTATGCCCGAAAACTGTTGGATATCTCTTCGTGGAACCACGAAGATCACTGCGGAGATGACACGAAGATTTCCGAGGGGTCAGTGAGGAAATGTCAGTGGAGTCGCCCACAGAACGATACCACCATGTTTCCCGTAGATTTGCGTGTTGCGGGCCCCTGGCTCACGCTTAAGAGCGGGCTCTGCTGTCTGTCCCCAGTCCTTTTTCGCTGGCCCACAGCGCGATCTGTGTACGCGAGGCAAAGCCAGTTTGGACAGCATGTTCTCGACATGCTTCTCAATCGTCCGGTAGTTGACGACGAGAATCTCAGCGATCTCTCGATTCGACTTTCCTTGTGTGATCAGCGCTGCCACTTCGCGTTCACGCTCGGTGAGTCCCCCGAACGCTCCTTTTGCGGCGCGGCGCGGAGAGAGTGGCTCCTGACGAGAGATCAGCGCAGCGGCCTCGTGCAGGAAATGATCACGGAGAGACGCGTCTGGAACGGAGGCTGCCAGTTCCTCGATCAGTTCTTGCGCAGCTGCATAAGGTCATCCGCAGCCTCCTCAGCATGGCGCTCATTCTGATACAGTTGTCCCAGGTCGATGGCAATGCGCCAGAGTAATGGTCGCAGCCCTTGCGCATGCGCAGCGTCTTGCGCGGCTCGCAGCGTCCTTTCTGCTTCTGCTTCCTGATGAAGCGCCATGAGAGCCTCACCTCGTAGTTTCCAGAGGCGCGGGATGACACGACGCCGCAGACATGTTCGCGGCGGATGCGAGCAGTTGATCGGCGATGCGCAGGGCGTGAGATGGATCATTGCAGGCAAGCGCGAGTTCTGCATGCGCATACCAGACAAGCCGCTGTCCAACGGTTTGCATGGGGTCATCTGGCTCAAGTGTGGCGTTGAGGAGGGATTCAGCCCGCGTCACATCGTGTTGCGCAAGTAAGACGAGAGCAAGGAACCCCGACACAATGCGAGTCCAATACCGCGAACCGATCTCCTGAGCGAGTGTGAGCGCTTGCTCGAGGTGCTGCTGTGCCTCTGAGAGTGCGAGCAGATCGAGATACAGTGCTCCCAATGCCCGGTGTCCGGCCGTCATCCACTGGCGATGCTCGATCTCTTCGGCACTGGCAAGGCCACGCTGCGCCACCTCCAGCGCATGTGTATACTCACCCCGTGGGCCTAGGCACATGGCCATGTGAATCAGGGTGTAGGCTTCGTCAGAGCGCTGGCCAATCTCGCCTGCGATCTTCAACGCGAGTTCACCTTGCTGAAGCGACTCGGCAAAACCTCCTGCCGCTGGGACGAGCGTCTCGGTCTGATAATTGCCGCCACACAACATCAGGGTTGCCAGACTGGTTGGCAAGCGCTCGCGCTCGTCCAACTCACGCAAGAGTGCGATGGCTTGCTCATAATACATTGCGCTTTGCAGCAGGTCGCCGCTCAGTAAACTCGCCATCCCCAGCAGGTCCAGCGTCGAAGCCTTGCCGCGCCGATCGGAGAGCGCTTGAAAGGTAGCAAGCGCCTCCTGATGGTAGCGCAGCGCTTCATGCGGTTGCTCGCAATTCAGGTACCAGTTGCCCAGGCGATTGAGGCTATGGGCCAATGGTCGCTGGATCATCCAAGGTGCGTGCCAGGGCAAGCGCCTGCTGGTAGTAATCTCCTGTTCTTGCGTAAGCGCGTCCGGCCCACAGCGAGCCTAAGTCGAGCAATGACTGCCATTCTCCGCGTGCGATCGGAAGCTTCCTGGGCAAGCTGAAGCGCGGTCTCATGATCAGTGCGCGCGCGCTCAAATTCCCCGTGGGTTTCGTAGGCCTTCCCGCGCGCCCGGTACAGGCTTACGGGAGGTGCGAGAGACAGCTGAATCGCGCAGCATCGAGCGCCCGCGTGAAGTGGACGATTGCGGCCTGCGGCGCATAGAGGGCTTGTGCCTGTTCACCTGCGAGTTGGCCATACTCTAGCGCTTTCTCCCAGACCTCCTGCGAGAGAGAAATGGGAGGCGAGATCAGCTAATGTGCGACTCGATGCTCGAAGCGTAGAGACGCTCGAAGGTCTCGGCAATCGTGCGATGCAACGCCTTTCGTTCTCGGGTCAGAAGCTCCGTGTAGACACGGATTGCCATGTCAGAGCGTGCCTAAACGCAAACTGCTCAGCGGACTCCTCGACGACGAGCTGTGACAGCGATTAACTCCTTGATGAGCCTCAGGAGCTGTACGTTCGTCTTGGTGGGTGAGCGCTTGCAGGAGGGCAAAATTGAAGCGTCGTCCAGCCACGGCTGCCAGGTTCGAGTATCTGCCTGGCTCCTTCACTCAGATGTTCGGTGCGAAGGTCGACGGCATGCTGAAGGCTGCGTGGGATGTGCGCCATCGCACAGTCCTTGCGCTCCCAGCGTCCCTGCTCGTAATAGATATCTCCGGTCTCGATGAGCGATTTGAGCAACTCCTCGATGATAAAGGGATTGCCTTCAGTAAGAGAGTACATGGCATCTAGCAGTCCACCTTGCGCCAGGGGAGGTACCATGAATACCGAGCGACGAAGCGCGAAGATCGCATACAGCATGGCGCTCATCTCGCTCTGTGTGAGTGAGGGAAGGGCAAATTCCTGGATGAGACGTTCCCGGTCCAGCTGCGCGAGGAAATGGCTCAGCCTGGGATGAACCTCGTCACTGCGGTAGGTCAGCAGAACAAGCAATGGAACGCAGCGCATCGTCCCGCCAGATAATAGAGAAATTCTAGACTGGTCTCATCACTCCAATGCAGATCCTCAACGATCAGCAGCATTGGTTGCTTAGTTGATTGGCGGAAGAATGAGTTGAGCCAGCGCAGCGAAGAGGCGACGTTTCTCATGCTCAGGCGTGAGTGCTGGCAGCGGAGGAAGTTCAGACGGCACAGGGAGCAGATCAGGAAGCAAGGGAGACAATGCGGAGGCCAGGGAACCCATCTCCGTGACCACCTCTTCTCGGGATGATGTGGCTAAGTGTGACCGCACAAGATCAAGCAGGGGAGCGTACGGACAGGAACGATCCGTTGGGAAACACTGGCCTTGCAGGAGGCAGGAAGCCTTGTGCAGCCGCATAGGTCCTCGCCTCAGTCACCAGGCGAGATTTGCCAATCCCCGCTTCGCCAGAAACAAGTACAGTCTGCCCCTTGCCACTCCTGTGTTCGATCAACAAGCAGGCGCAGGGCGGAGAGCTCGGCATTGCGACCAATGAGAATTGGGCATCTGATCGGGATACCGGAGAGCGTCTCCATTGCCTTTGCCACCTCTTGAGCAACACACGCGCTCAAAAGCCTCCATGTCAGAAGTCACGCCTGCCCCAGAGGAACTGGGCGATGAAGGCAATGCCCTACAGTGGGACCGACGGCAATGGGCTATCACATACGGCAGACTCAATCATTCTACAGCAGTCCTCCGCTCTTTTCACGCCTTAGATCACGCAGGGCGAGCTTCGCAGAACGCGTCCTCAATTAGATTGAGGCGGCATCGCAGCTCTTTTGCCACATACGCAAGGCATCTGTGTGAAATAGACAACCGAGAGCAAGTGATACCCGTACCGTGTCCTGTTGCCTCTCACGCTATACACGTCAGCGAACATCCCAGCGACATACAAGAAAACAAGGTGGGATCTCAGGCGCACTCATGTCTTGACTTGTCCGGCAGGCTAGAAACCGGACAAAACAAAGCGGACCTCCGTCACCAGAGGTCCGCTCTTTGTCCCAAGGGAGTCAGGAGGGCAATGTGCCGTCCATGTCCTTATCGGACAACCGAATCACAATGCGTAGCAGTGATTCAGACATATCGCTAGAATCCCAGGCCTCCGCCAATCTCTTGGCGGTGGCGCATTGTGATCCGGCTTATACGTTCACTCATTACACACCACCTCCTTTCATTGAGAGAAACTCTACCACAGGATCGAGCGCTCGTCAAGACCCACGAGACCTAGACGCCACCATCGGATGCGGCGCCTGACGGGCGACGGCGGAGGTACGCGCCGTAACTTGCCAGGCCAAGCCCCAGAATCGCGGGCAGATAGACAATGCCGAGGCCCGTCGCGCCTAGCACACAGAAGATCAATCCCAGAAAAAGCGCGGCTCCGAGCGTGAGTAGCCCAATCCGCCCACTCGTCCTCGTATCGAGAATCGCTCCAATCCCACCGGCAAGCGCGACGATGGCGGGCAGCAGAGCGAGCGCCCAGTCTCCGGCGCCAAGGCCGCTTTGCGGAAGCGATCGGTACTGCGTCTCGCTTGCCGCGCATGTATGCGCCGCTATCGGGCAATAGGGGACAAGGGGCGCGAACAGGAGAAGCAGCGCCGCCAGCAGCGCCAGGATGACGGTGGCGACGCCCGCTCCAAACTCGATACGCCGCCCCATGCTTGTCCTCACCACCATCCTGACAAAACACCTGGCGGCTGCGAACGATCTCCGCGTAACAATCTCACCACGAGCCGTCGCGGTACCGCTCACTCCCGCCACGCGCATAGTTGCGGTTGACCTCGTCGTGAGAGCCGCCAAGCGCGCGACGCGAGTTCCCGCGTCCTCGCGCTGCCCGCGCGCGTGACTGGCCGCGCATCCCCAGGCGGTTGCCGAGTAGCAGTAATCGCAAGAAGGGCGCATAGCCACCGCGACGGAGCACAGTGAATGCGATCACCGTTGTAATGAGGGCAAGCAGGCCAGTAATACAGCCCGTAATCGTCGCGATGACCAGGCCGTTCGGCCCCCCCGGCGCGCCGGTAATGCCAGGACTATCGAAGCGCGCGGAGGCGCCGACGGTAGGTTGCGAGAAGTTGACGCGCGTTGGCTGCGGGCCAGCCGTGGAGTTAGGTTGTGTCGGCGCCCGTGTGGGAGCGACCGTCTGGGTGGCCTCGGCGGTCTCCGTTGGTGTCGCGGTTACGCGTGGCGTGCGCGTCGGGAATGGCGGACCGTTGGGGGTATCTGTGGGCGTGGGCTGGTCTGCGCTGTGAGCCTGCGCTGTGTGCGCATTGCCCATCGCCAGCGCTCCGACACCCAGAACCACCAGCCAGAGGAGCGCCAGCGCGCAAGACACCAGCGCTCGCCGGTGGCGCGTTTCGCGCTCGGCCTTGCCCTGTCTCATGCGCACTCCCTCTTGAGCCGATGGCTCTCTCATGGTTCTCTTGGCTGGCGACGGGGTTAGTCTAGCCACCTCGCGCCGGAGTGTCAACGCGCGCAGGACCGCTCAATGAGCTAGCGCCTCGCTCTTGACCAGTTTGCCCGCCTAACCATATGGTAATGACACATGCGCATACAGGTATCAGGTATATCGTAAGCGGAGACGCAGGCGAGAGCGAGGAGCGTGCGGACATGTCGGCAGCGTCAGACACATTGCCCACTCTTGAAGATGTCGCGGCGGCCCAGAGCAGAATCGCTGGACGCGTTCACCGCACGCCACTTAGCACACTGCATAGCCTGAGCGGCCTCACCGATCCGCCGATCAGCCTCTACATCAAAGAAGAGCAGCGGCAAAAGACCGGATCATTCAAGGCGCGCGGCGCGCTTAATCGCATCGCCACGCTTTCGCCAGAGCAGCGCGAGCGTGGCCTGGTGACCGTCTCCGCCGGAAACCACGCCGCCGCGGTGAGCTGGGCCGCCGCCGCCGAAGGCTTGCAGGCCACAGTTGTCATGCGCAAGGGAGCCGCCGCGAACAAGGTTGCCGCGACACGCGCGTACGGCGCGACCGTCGATCTCTTTGGCGACGACCACCTGCAGGCGTTCGAGCACGCGTTTGACCTGGAGCGCGAACAGGGCTTTACCTTCGTGCCACCCTATGACGATCCGATGGTCATCGCAGGGACTGGAACGGTCGGAGCTGAGATCCTGGAGGACTTACTCGATCCAGAGGTGGTCATCGTTCCGGTTGGCGGCGGCGGCCTCATCTCAGGCGTCGCGCTCACGACGAAGTTGCGCAGCCCACATACGCGCGTGATCGGCGTCGAGCCGGAAGGCGCGCAGACCGTCACGGCGGCGCTGGCGGCTGGAGAGCCGGTCAATGTGAGCGGCAGCACTATCGCCGATGGGCTCGCCGCGCCGTTTACCGGAAAGCTCAACCTCGAGGCGGTCCAGAAGTATGTGGATGAGATCGTCCTCGTCACCGACGACGAGATCCGCGCGGGGATGCGCTTGCTGCTCGAACGCGCCAAGGCCCTCGCCGAGCCTGCGGGAGCGGCGGGACTCGCGGCGCTGCTGGCAGGCAAGGTTCCAGTCGCTGGCAAGCGGGTGGTCGTCGTCATCAGTGGCGGCAACGTAGACGTGGCGAGGCTTCCTGAGTTGCTCGCCTAGACTTCGGATAGGTTGTGTAGCCCGTTTGGCGTGCGTATCTTGCGCTGGCAAATGAGACGGCGCTGCCTTGATGCGCCTGTATTCCTGGATTTCTTCCACTCGCCGTTTGGGCTAGCCGATACAGTTCCTTGGCGCATCGCCTCCCGGCTGCTACAGTGTGCGCACGGTTGCAGACGCCACACGGGAGGAAGAGATCGTGCCGAATTTCTATGAAGAGCAGGCCAGACAGCGGTTTCATCGCGCCAAGGCGTTCGTCGATAAGGCGCACGGCCTGATGCTTCAGGAAGACCTCGTCTCCCGTTCCGCGCTGGATGACGCTATCTCCGCGATCAAGAACAGCCTGCAAGGCTACCTGATGTACCAGATCGCGCAGTCGTCGGGAAGTCGCGCCCAGAACGACTGGCCGGAAGTTGCCGCCGGCAACCGCATGCCCGATCTCATCCGCGCCTGCCAGCAGGCGGGGCTTCCGCTCAACGGTCTCGACAGCGAGATCAAGAAGCTCAACGACGAGCGCAACTTCCGCACGCACGACGACCCGCTGCGCGCGGTAGACACCGTGCAGGCGCGACAGGCCGTCGAGGTGGCGCTCATGGTCCAGCGGCGCATCGCCGAAGCGCTCAAGCGCAGCGGCGTCTCAGGCATCCTCACTGGCAGACCGGCCGTGAGCGAAGAGGCCACGATGCCGAAGACCGGCGCTGGACGCGCGCCTGTGGCGGGTCGCGCGGCGTCGGCAAGCCCAGTCGCGGTTCTAGCGCACAGCGCTACCAGCGTGACGGACGCGCCCCACGCGGCGTCAGGGAATAACGGTCATACCCCCGCACCATCCAATGCGCCGGGCAGCGATGTGGATGACGAGGAGCCGCCAGCCATGCGCGCTGCCGAGCAATCGTGGGCGCGCCGCCGCGCGATCAGTCTTCTCACGCGGATCGTCGTCGCGCTTGCGCTGATCGTCGCCGGAGCCATCGCAGGCGTGGCCTACAGCGCCTACGCGGGACTGACGCCGCATGGGCTCCTCGGCGCGGAGTCTGGGCAAGCGGCGAACGCACAGCCCAGCGCCACCCCGACGCT
The DNA here is from genome assembly GCA_963733745.1 of uncultured bacterium. GTDB lineage: Bacteria > Chloroflexota > Ktedonobacteria > Ktedonobacterales > JADMIN01 > DASWAC01. The sequence continues at coordinate 15,111 of CAVTFE010000045.1, read as the reverse complement.
CCTGCCCGCCAACGCCTCCTTCTCCGCAGGCGCCCTGCTAGTAGGCGCGCCAGTCTGCCAGTCAGGACGCAGCGCCATCACTCTGCGCAACCTCGGCTCGGCCCAGCTGACATTCTCACTTGGCAGCCCCGATGCGGGTGACGCCACGTTCGCGCCCACGTCCGACGCCCAGGGGCAGGCGACGCTCACCGGAACGGTCGCCCCTGGCGCGGCACTCACTGCGTATGCGCACGCCGCAGCGGCGCGCTATCATATCGTGGTCGTCGGCCAGACAGGGACGATTCAATTGCTGGCCGGGGCGTGCTAAGATGGCGCAGGCGATAATCGTACGGCATAACGATCTTCGCACATAACACCTGTATCGAACGATGTCCCGGCGCCGTGGTCGCGCGCCGCAACAGCCGTAACAAGGGAGTTCGCCGTGGCGGCCAACCTCAGTCGCAAATACGTCATCATCGGCAACGGCATCGCCGGCACCACCTGCGCACTGACACTGCGCAAGAACGACATCTCATGCGAGATCTGGCTCATTACCAACGAGCCGTACCCGCTCTATAATCGCGTCTCGCTGCCACGCTTCCTGCAGGGCGCGCTCGTCGAGCAGAAGGTCATGATGCGCGACTTCGCCTGGCATGAGGAGCAGCGCATCACCCTCCTGACCGAGACCACCGTCACTCGCGTGGATACGGAGGCGAAGGTGATCTACCTTGACCACGGTGGCCCGCTGCCCTACGACGCGCTGCTGGTGGCGACTGGCGGCTGGGCGAATCCGTTGCAGGCGCCTGGCGCGCAGGGATTAGAGCATGTCTACAACTTCGTCACGCTCGACGATACCAAGCATCTGATCGCGCGCGCGCTGGAGAGCAAGACCGCCGTCACCAGTGGCGGCAGCTTCATCGCCTACGAGTTGAGCGAGGGCTTCAACGTGCGCGGCGTCCACGTCACCTGGCTGATGCGCGGCCCCTACTGGCTGCGTATGATCCTCGATCCGGAAGGCGGGCGGCTGGTGGACGAGATCGCGACGCGCCACGGCGTCGAGGTCATCCACGGCGAGGAGATCCGCGAGGTGAAGAGCGCCAACGGCGTCCCAACCGGAGTCGTCGCCTCATCGGGCAAGGAGTATCCAGCGGACGTGATCGGCGTCGGGCTGGGGCTGACGCTCAACCATGGATTCCTGGCGGATACGCCTATCGAGCGGCGGCTGGGCATCGTGACCGACGAGTATCTGGCCACCAACGCGCCCGATGTCTACTCGGCGGGCGATGTCGCCGAGTTCTACGATCCCGTCATCGGACAGCACCACACAATGGGGACGTGGGACAACGCGCTGGCGCATGGGCGCGTCGTCGCCGCCAATATGGCCGGCGCCCATGAGCCGTATATCGACGTGCCCACCTACACCAGCCCGCTCTTCGACACCAACATCGCCGTGATGGGCATCGCCGAGTCGAACAACCCGCGGCTGGAGTCGGTCTCGCGCACCGCGCCGGGCGACAAGGGCAACCAGGACTACCGCAAGTTCTTCTTCCTGGAGAACCGGCTGGTCGGCGCGGTCTTCATCGGCAGCCCCAAGGGGCGCAAGAAGGTGGTCGAATTGATTCGCACCGGGATCATCTGCGCGACGCCTGCCGAACGCGACGCGCTCTTCGACGTCCGCTGATCTGCAAGACAACGGATAGCCGCATGGAAGAAACCCTCGCCCGGTTCGCGGACGCTCTGGCGCGTGGCGACGCCGACGCGGCGGCGAATCTCTTCGCCGAGGACGCGATCTATGAGGAGCCGCCACACTTTCACTTCGAGGGACGTGAAGCGATTCGCGCCTTCTTCCGCGATTTCGCCGCCCGCCACTCCAACGCCCGCTTCACCGTCCTGCGCGCGGTCGCCGATCCTGAGCGAGGTTTGCTGGCCGCAGAGTGGGAGTGGCGTTACGTCAGCGCGAGCGATAGGCAGGAGCGCGCCTTCGCCGGCATGAGCTTCATCGCCTTCGCAGGAGACAGGATCGCGTCCTGGCGCGGCCTCTCGATTCCGCTGACGGCGTGATGGCTACGCCGGGCCGATCCAGTCGGAGATCTCGCGCGTGATCTCATCCACTGGAGCGCGCAACTCGCGGCAGCGCGGCAGGGTGGCGAGCGTTGCATGGCCGTCGTCGCCGCTGTGCGCGCGGCGATCAAAGAGCAGGATGGCGTTGCGTTCCTCATGGCTCCAGGCGAGCCGCGAGAGCGCGATACGCATGCGCTGGGCTGCGGCGGGCATGAAGTAGCGCCCATGGTGATCATCCCAGCGCTCACCGCGCGCCTTGTGGACCGGATCGCTCTCCGCCGGGATCGGCAGGCGTGGAATGACGATGCAGTACGACCGCCGTGTTGGCTCGATATCGGATTTCCAGTAGCCGCCGCCGCCGAGCAGGACCACACGCCGTTCCCGGTTGAACGTGCGCCAGATGTTGTGCGGCGCCCATCTATGCCCTGCGCTAGCACGAGGATACCATTGCGCTCCAGTGTTTTGCGGATGCCTTGCGCGCCCTCTCTGAGCGAGTTGCGCGAGGCGAAGTACACAACCAGACGGCCTTCAAGCTCCAGCGCCAGCCGGATCAACGTCTGATTGAGCCGCTCCTGGTAATGATCTCGATTCGGCGCCGGCACATCCGTGGGCAGACAGAGGAGCGTCTGCTCGGCGCGGTCGCGTCCGAAGTTGGCGGCGCGCGCCTCGGTTGGCATGCCGAAGAGCACGCGCGGGAACTCGAAGTCGCCACCGGCGGCGAGACCGGGTCCGGCGAGCAGCAAGCCATTGCCGTTCGCGGTCAGCGGACGCACGGCGTCGCCATAGGTGTGATAGACGCCGAGCAGATCGGTGTCACATTGCACCGGGCCGCCGCTGATCTTCAGGCCACGAGGCGTCGTGGCGCCTTCTCCAGAGATGTCTGGGCGCTCGATCCATGTGACCAGGCCACGCGTCGCCGGAGCAAGCAGTTCTTCGCCCGCCTCGCGCGCCGCCTCGAGTTGGCGCGCCGCAAAAAGCAACTCGACGGCAGTGTTGCCAAGCTCCGACGTCGCGCGCGGAGACTGCGCCTTTGCATCCGTGGCGATGACACGCAGCAGGTTGATGACGCCATCGAGCGCGCTTCGCAACGCGCTCCACTCGCCTGCCACGCGACGCCATGCGGACCCATAACGCGCCTCGTCGTCAACCGGTGCGGTGCGTTGCTCCAGGTTTGGCTGGATCACATGGCCGAACACATGCAGCGCCGCGAAGAAGCTCTCCGCCGACCGCTGCGTGTTGCTCACCATCTCGGCCCAGGCCTGCCCACGCGCCGGATCCGTCGGACAGAGCGCCCGCCACGCCCAATGCAGCAGCCCGGCTGGCTGGCCCTCGTCCGTCGTGGTGGCGAGATCGCTCAGGACCGCGGAGACGAACGTGTAGCGTAGCGCATGTGTGCGCGCCTCGCGTAGCGCCTCCTCCAGCGCGTGGGGATCGAGCGCGATGACCCGCGTCGTCCTGGGGAGCAGGTCGTCGCGTCCAAGCAGCGCGGCCGCCAGCGCCTTGTGGGTAGTGACGACGATGCGCGCCGCGTTTCGCCGCGTTCTGCGCCGCCGTCAGGAAGCAATAGCCTGTCGCGTCGTAGGGGCAGCTCTGCGCCGAGTCGCGGACCTCGATACCGGCGCGCGCCCGCTCCCAGGCGTACTCCTCCTGCCGCGGCAGCGACAAGTCCACGCGCGCGCCACGTTGAGCGCTTTTCAGCCAGATGGTGAGTCTCCCAAGCCCACGGGTGACGCCCGGGGCGACCTCCACTCCGTCCGCGACCGTCGCGCCACCGAACCAGCGACGCAGGCACAGATACGACTCGCGCTCGCCCAGCTCGGCGACACTGATCCGCGACCGCGAGACGCCCGCGGCGGCGAAGGCGTGTGGCGTGATCTCGCGCGCGAGGCGGCTCATGATAGCGGCGGTAGGGGCGCTGATAACGACGCGTCCGCCGGTGTCCACAGCCCAGCGCGCCGCCGGGGCCAGCAGCGAGACGAGATCGGTTTGGTCGTTGTCGAGGTCGAGCATGAGCGCGCCGCCCTCTACGAGCAGACGGTGCGCCCGTTCGGCGACGGCAGGACGCACCAGCGGCGCCATCTGCCCCGCGACGGCCGCCATCTCGTCTGAGGTGGCGAATGGCGGGGTCGGCGTCTGCCCGATGCCGTCAAATTGGTAGACGCGCGCGCTGATGTCGCGTTGCTCGGCGAGACGCGCCCCCAGGTCGCCCAGTTCGCTGGGCGGCGTCGCGCCGTTCATGCGGCTCGGCGCCGCCTCGAGCAGCGCGGAGACGGTCCAGGGCGTGGAGTGTGGCAGGCGCGCAAGATCGTCGCGCGTCTGGGGATCGAGCGCTTGCAGACGGGCGAGGAGTGTGAGGAAGACGCGGCGGGTTGTCTGCGCGTCGTCTAACGCGCGATGATAGCGGGTCGCGCCGACGCCAAGATGCGTGGCGATCGCCTCCAGGCCCTGGTTCTTCAGATCGGGGAGCAGCGTGACGGCAAGATCGTACGTGTCGAGCAGCGGGTTGCGCAGCGTCAGCCCGGCGGCGCGCAGGAACGCCACGTCGGTAGCGATGTTGTGTCCGACGAGTGGGGCGTCGCCGATGTACTCCGCCAGACGGCGTAGCGCCTCGTCGAGCGGGAGCGCGCGCGCTGAACGCAACTCGTCCTCGCGGATGCCGGTGAGGCGGCGCACGGGATAGGGAACTGGGCGTGTATCCCGGATGAAGAAGTGGAACGGCTCGCCGTCCTGGGTATGACCGTTAAATCTGACCGCGCCAATCTCGATGATCTCGTCTTCTTCACTGTTGGATCCGGTCATCTCCAGGTCAATGGCGACACGCAGCGGAGGTTGCGGATGTTGGGCCACAGCCCACCCCGTTCCTAGTGTTTCTCAGTTGTTCGCGGCTACACGAGAGTGGCTCGTCGTGATCCGCGTTGTGGTGGTTTCTTCGGCGCTTTTGTGTACTACATTGTGTACTACAACGAAGGCGGAGACGGGTCGTCGTTCCGCACTATGTCCAGTAGTTGTTGTCTCGCCTGCGCGGCGGCCAAGGCGCGATGGCTGATGCGGTTTTTCACCTCGGCGGGAAGCTCGGCGACTGTCTTGCCGTACGCTGGCAGGTAGAAGATCGGATCATAGCCGAAGCCGCCAGCGCCATGTGGCTCTGGAGCGATCATCCCTTCCAGGACGCCCTCGGTGGTCGTCAGTAATCTGTCTGGCCCCGCGATGGCGATGACAGAGCGAAAGCGCGCCGTCCGTTGTTCCGGAGGCGTCTGAGCCATCCTTTCCAGGATGATGCGAAAGCGCTCGCTGTAGGGGGTGGAGGCGCCAGCCCAGCGCGCGGAGTATACGCCTGGCTCGCCGCCCAGCGCGTCGATCTCCAGGCCAGAGTCGTCGGCGAGCGTCAGCAGACCGCTGGCGCTTGCGTAGGCCGTGGCCTTGAGGATCGCGTTCTCGGCGAAGGTGGCGCCTGTCTCCGCGACATCAGGCAGAGGCGCGACATCACTGAGACTCAGGAGCATGAGCGGAAGGTCGTCGAGGATCGCGCGTAATTCCGCCAATTTATGCGCATTGCTGGTACCCAGCAAAACCTCTGTCGCCCCCGTCACCTGCCGGCCCTTCCCAGCCCACGCGGTCCTCAACCAGCCGTTCGCCACAGCATACCATAGCGCACAATGGCCGTCTAGTGGCAATCCAATGCACTATCAACACTCAGTAGATTGGTAAATAGCGGTCCAACTCCCAAGGGTGGACGAAAGAGCGGTATTCGTCCCACTCGCGCGATTTCGCCTCGATAAACCACTCCGCGATCTGCGCGCCCAGCGCGGCCATCACGAACTCGTCGGCCTTCAGCGCCGCCAGCGCCTCGCCCAGCGTCCCCGGCAGGAGGTCCACACCGCGTTTGCGCCGCGTCGCCTCGTCGAGCGTGTAGAGGCCCTCTTCCACCGGCGCGGGGAGCGCGGGCTGCTTCTCGACGCCATCCAGCCCCGTGCGCAGCATCAGCGCGAAGGCCAGATAAGGGTTGCAGCTTGGGTCGAGCGAGCGCAGCTCCACCCGCACGCCTGGGCGCGGCGTTGGGCGCGGCGCGTGGCACGCGAATCAGCGCCTCGCGGTTGACACGTCCCCAGCTAATCATCACCGGCGCCTCGAAGCCGGGCACAAGCCGCTTGTACGAGTTCACCAGCGGCGAGAGGAAGGCGCACATCCCCGCCGCATGAGCGATCTGCCCCGCGATGAAGTCGCGCGCGGCGTCGGAGAGGCCGTATTGGGTGTCGGCGGCGTTGGTGAAGGCGCTCTGGCCGTCGCTGGTGCGAAAGAGTTGTCTGGTGGGTGTGCATGCCGGAGCCATTGAGGCCGAAGAACGGCTTGGGCATGAACGTGGCCCAGAGGCCGTGGCGCTGCGCGATGGCCTTGATGACGTAGCGTGCGGTGATGACGGCGTCGGCGGCGGCGAGCGCTTCGAGCGGGGCGAAGTCGATTTCGTGCTGGCCTGCGGCGACCTCGTGGTGGCTGCTCTCGATCAGCACGCCCATGTTGGCCAGCTCGGCGACGATCTCGCGGCGCACATCAGCGGCGAGGTCGGTCGAGAGGTCGAAGTAGCCGCCACGGTCGTGTGGCAGTGGCTCGCGCATGGCGTTCTCGCGGGCGTCCTCGCGCAGGAGGAAGAACTCCAGTTCCGGCGCGACCTCGTAGCGGTAGCCGAGCCGCCGGGCATGCTCCAGCGCGGAGATCAGGGCGGCGCGGGGATCGCCCTCGAAGCGCTCGCCCGTTGGCAGCAGGACATCGCAGATGAGGCGACCAACGGACGGCGCCACGGAGGGCGTGTCGCTCGAGCTGGGCGGGGCGCTCCAGGGGACGGCGGCGAAGGTGGCGGGGTCGGGCCGCAGGTACATGTCGGTCTCGGCGACGCGGGCGAGGCTTTCGATGGCGGAGCCGTCGAACCATTTGCCGTGCGCGAGGGCGTCGGGGAGTTGCTCGGCGGGGATGGTGACGCACTTGGCCATGCCAGAGATGTCGGTGAACTCCAGATTGATGAAACGGATGCCGCGCCGCTCCACCTCGGCGAGCACGCGCGCGCCCTCGTGTTCCGCCGCCCCACTCTTGCGCATACCGCCTCTATCCTCTTCGCTTGTCACGTCGCGTGCCACTTAGCTTCCGTCACCTCGCCGTTGCGCCCGTCGCTCCTCCGCCGCCCGGTGGCGCGCCTCTTCCTCCGGCGTGGTCAGGCGCAGGGGAGGGACCGGTGTGGGCTGGCCGTCGTCGCCGAGCGCGACGTAGATAATATGGCACATCCCGGCGTTGCGCATGGCCCCGCTACGGAGGTTCTCCGCCTCTAGATGCGCCTCCACCTCCATCGAGGTACTGCCGACATAGGTAAGACGCGCCCGGATGGTGAGCAGGTCACCGATGTAGACTGGCTCCTTGAAGATCATCGAGTCCATCGCCACCGTGACGCAGGGACGGCGCGAGTGGCGCTGGGCGACGGCGCCGCCCGCCTCGTCCACCATGCGCATGATCGCGCCGCCGTGGACGTTGCCCCAGACGTTGGCGTCGGGTGGCTGCATCACGCGCGCCACGACGATCGCGCTCTCGGCGACGGTCCGGCCAGAGGCGTCGATGGTCTCGGTGTCATCCGCATCTGGTCGCGCCTTCTTTCGTGTCATAGCCGCCCCTGGCTCCCATTGCGCCGCGCCTATGATTACACGTAATCACGCGACGCAGCCCAAGTATATATCAGGGCAAGCGTTGGTGCGGCGGCTATTGGGTGTAGTGAGGGAGGTCACCACCAGAGATAAACATCCCGCGCCAGTGGAGGCCCATTCCCAGAAGGTAAGGAACTCTGCGAAGACTGGCGATGACCTGACTCTCTTCTTTTTTATTGGAAGTGAGGTGATCTCCGCTTGATCAGCATATGTTCAGGCCGTGGGCGCGTAGGCTGCAGGAAGGCGTCAATCAGCGCCATCGCCGCGCCGCCAGTATCCGCAGCGGTCAGGATCGAATCGCCGTGGTTCTTTCCCGGAAAGATGTGGATTTGCTTTGGCTCCGGCGCCTGGTCGTACATCTGCTGGACCGCGCCCACGTACTGTGTATCATCCTGGCTCGCCATGAAGAGTTTTGGTATCGTCAGCGCCTTCAGATCCGCCTCGCTCACGGTGAATGCGTCCGCAGACGTTGGCGCCGAGAGGATGATGACCGCCTTCGGCTGGATCTGGGCGGCGAGGGCGAGCGCGAGGGTCCCGCCAAAACTCGCTCCGACCAACACCACCGATGTCGCCCCACGGGCGCGAGCCGCCGCCACCGCCGCGCGCAGATCGCTGTCGCGTCGTGAGAGGTCATATCTTCCCTGGGAGGGCGGCATGCCACGGTAGTCGTAGAGCAGGCTCAGGTAGCCCTGCCCGGCGAGTCGCTGGGCCACAGGGAGCCAGAAGAACTTGGGCAGGCTCTGGCCATTCGAGAAGACGATGGCCGTCTTGCCGCCGCCAATGATCTGCCCGTTGAGCGTTACCCCATCCTCCGTGGTGAAATAGAAGGTATCTGCGGGCGGCGTGTCGGTAGGCATGGGGCGACTTGTGGGTGACGGCGTCTGGCCAGCCTGCGGCGATGATCCAGCGCAGGCGCCAAGCGCAAGGCCGAGCGCAAGGCCGAGCGCAAGGCAAGTCATGACGACCAGCATAACGCGGATTCGTGGTGGCATCGTCTCTCCTTTCGCATCCCTGCTCGCGCCTCGCGCCCAACGGCGTGTTCATAACGAACGGCGCTTTCCACTGGAGGGGCGCTTGTACAGACGCAGGCCATCATCGCGCATTTTCACATTGCGCTCGCGTCGCTCCTCGGCTCAATGAACTTGAGGACGGTTCATGGCTGGCGGGCATGGGATGCACGGTATAATGCAGCGACGAGACGCCAGGACAGGTAGAGTGAAAGTGACGGACAGCGTGCCAGATGAGGATCAGCCAGCGCCATCGCAGAGTGATGGCCCGGAGAGCGACGGCTTATCTTTGCCCGACGCGCGCCCCATCAGCGCCATCCGCGACAGCCTCTACGACTTCATCCCCCTCGGCCAGCTCGAGCTTGACCTGATCGGCGCGCCGGAGTTCGTGCGGCTGCAGGGCGTCAAGCAGCTTGGCTTTTGCTACCGCGTCTGGCCCGGCGCGACGCACACGCGCTTCGAGCATAGCCTCGGCGTCTATTTTCTCGCGCTGCGTGGCCTGCGCGCCCTGCTGGATCGCCGCGACGCCCCGACCATCAGCCGCGACCCGCTCGACCTGCGCGTCCTGCTCGCCGCAGCCCTCCTGCACGACATCGGCCACTATCCCTTCTCGCACGCCATCGAAGAGCTGGGCTACCCCATCGCGCCGCACGAAGTCGTGGGCCGCCGCATCATCGAATCTGGCGCCGTCGCTGAGGTTCTCGACCGGCATGGCGTCCCACGGCAGCGCGTCGCCGACCTCATCGACCCGCCACGTGACCGCCCGCTCCCGCTGAGCGACACATTGCTCATGCGCCTGCTCAGTGGCCCGCTGGATGTGGACAAGCTCGACTACCTCCCGCGCGACGCCCGCGCCTGCAACGTCCCCTACGGTGGTGTGGACGTGACACGGCTGCTCGGCTCCCTGCGCACCCTGGAGGACGCGAACGGCCCGCGTCTGGGCGTCAGCGACAAGGGCATCAGCCCGCTCAACTCGCTGCTGCATGCGCGCCAGGAAATGTTCGATAACGTCTACTGGCACCACACGAACCGCGCGATGATGGCGATGCTGCTGCGCGCCGTCCAGGAGGCGGTTGCAGCTGACGCGCTCGACCCGCAGGTAGTATCTACGCAGGACGACGCCTCGCTCCTCGCCCTGCTCTCGGCGTCAGCCATGCCACAGGCGACACGCGACCTGGTAGACGCATTGCGCTTGCGACGGCCATACAAAGTGCTGCTGGAGGTCAGCGGGCGCGCCGGACGGGTGTATCATCAGCTCGACGCGCTCTTCTGGGACCAGCCGAAGCGCCGCCGTGTCGAGATCGCGCTGTCCTCCGCGCTCGCTGAGAGATTAGAGGCCCAGATCGCGCCGCACGATCTACTGGTGGACATCCCCAAGCCGGAGAAGTGGGAGATGGACGTGCTGGTGCGCTTCTCTCGTCCGCCGCTGGGCATGTCGCGCCAGATGACGTGGACCGAGGCGACGGGGCAACGTCCGAGCGACCTCGGCGTCTACGAACAGCATCAGCGGCGCATCCGCATCGTGGCGAGCGAGCGCGTCCGTGAACTGGTGGGCGACTGCGCCGAGGCGCTGCTGCTGCCTGCGCTGGAGCGTGTTCCGGCGATGTGAGCGGCATGTGCGCGGTACGCACGTGTCTGGCGCTGGCGCAAGGCCAACCTCAAGACTACCGTCAAGGCCAACCTCAAGACTACCGTATAGTACAGCAGGGGCCTGGCCACTAGCGAGGGGAGCATCCAATGGCGAGCGCCTATGACGAGATCGCCGAGTGGTACGACACCTGGATCGGGACCCACTCCATGAGCGACGATCCCTTCTTTCGACCGGTCGAAGCCCTCATTGGGGACGTGGCGGGGCAGCGTATCTGCGACCTCGCCTGTGGGCAGGGACGTGTGGCGCGGTATCTGGCCGCTCAGGGCGCCACTGTGGTCGGTATAGACCTCTCCGCAAAGCTCCTGGCGATCGCGCGCCGTCATGAGGAGACCGCGCCACAGGGCATCGACTATATCCACGCCGATGCCCAGCGGCTTGACGGCGCAGCATTTGCTCCTTTCTCTCCTTTCGATGGAGTCGTCTGCTCGATGGCGCTGATGGACATTTCTGATCTGGCCGCCATCGCGCGCAGCGTCGCGCATCTGCTGCGGCCCGGTGGATGGTTCGCCTTCTCGATCCTGCACCCGTGCTTTCATACCTCAGAGTCGGGCGAGATCGAGACACCCACCGGCGCCGCCGGTACCATCAGCTGTTACTTTGTGGAGGGGCATTGGCGCTCCGACACGCGACCAGGGCCGCCGGGCAAAGTGGGAGCGTACCACCGGACACTCTCTACCTACGTCAATACGCTCAGCGACGCGGGATTACAGTTGGAGCGCCTGAGCGAACCTGGCATGGCAGGTCCCCCGGCCGAAGTCGCCCGCGTTCGCGTCGTCTGGCCGTCCGGTGTGGGCGGAGGTTCCAGCCATCCTGGTGGCGCTCTGCCGCAAGCGCGCGGACTAACCTGCCTCTTCATCAGCGCGCCGCCTATGTGCGAGAGGACCATCTTCATGACCGATACGCAGTTCGCCGAGTATCTTCGCGTCGCCGATCCTGTGCGTCAGGCGCTTGCCCAGGGCCAGCCGGTCGTCGCTCTGGAATCCACCGTGATCGCGCACGGCCTGCCCTATCCGGCCAACGTCGAGGTCGCCCGCGCGATGGAGGACGCCGTCGCAGCGGAAGGGGGACGCCCGCCACCATCGCTCTGCTCGATGGGCAGATCGTCGTCGGGCTGAGCGCGGAGGAGATCGAGTGGCTGGCGACCGAGGACAACGTGATGAAGGCGAGCCGCCGCGATCTGGGCGTCGCGCTGGCGTCGAAGCGAACCGCCGCGACGACGGTGGCCGGCACGCTCGCCTGCGCCGCGCTTGTCAGCATCCCCGTCTTCGCCACCGGCGGCATCGGCGGTGTCCATCGCGGAGGCCAGCAGAGCTTCGACATCTCGGCTGACCTGCCAGAGCTGGCGCGCTCGCTCATCGTGACGGTTTGCGCCGGGGCCAAGGCGATCCTCGACCTGCCGTTGACGTTGGAATACCTGGAGACGCACGGCGTCCCGGTGATCGGCTACGGGACCGACGAGCTGCCCGCGTTCTACAGCCGCGAGAGTGGCCTGCGCGTTTCTCATCGCTGCGACACGCCGGAGGAGGTCGCGGGCGTCGCCGTGGCGCAGTGGCGGTCGGGATTGGGCGGCGGGCTGCTGGTCACCTGCCCCATCCCCGCAGAGTACGCCCTGCCACGCGAGCGGATCGAGGCTGAGATCGCCGTCGCGCTGGCCGAGGCGGAGGAGCAGGGCATTCGCGGTCCCGCCACGACGCCGTTCTTGCTGTCCCGTCTGGCGCAGCTCACCGGCGGCGAGAGCGTTGTCGCCAACCGCGCGCTGCTGCTGAACAACGCGACACAGGCGGCGCGCTTCGCCAAAGCGCTGGCGGAACTGTAGAATTGTGGCGGTTGCCGCGTCACTACATTGGCGGTCCACGACGACGGTGGAGTTGCGTTCGTGATGCATGTTCCAGCCGCCAAAGAGCGTAGTGCGCTCAGGAGTATCACGTCGCTATGAGCAAACCGCGATTGACCGAGCGCGCGATAGCGGCCATCTCTGTGCTTGCGTTGCTCGCGCTCTGGTTGGTAGCCTGCGCCAGCCCAACCACAAGCGTAAAGCAGACGCCCACGCCGAGCGCGCCAGTCGTCTCCAGCGACGCGCCTGCCATAGACCCCGACTACATCTACGACCAGCTTGCGACGATGACCTCGCGCTTCCAGCGTCGTGAGGCAGGCTACGACACCGGGCTGCCACCGGAGCAGAACGGCCACGACGAGTACGCCGACTACTGGATCGCCGAGATGACGCGCCTGCTCACTGGGTTCGGTCCCACCTCGCATCTCGATCCCTTCACCGTCGCCGGATGGGAGGGCCGTCCCGCGCTGAAGCCTGCCATGAATGTCGAGGTCACGGTTCCCGGCGTGACGCATCCTGAGCAGATAGTGGTCGTCGGCTGTCACTATGACGGCGAGGCGGTCTCGACGCAATCGGCGAACGACGACGCCAGCGGCTGCGCAATCATGATGGGCGTCGCCAAGGCGCTGGCCGACTACTGGCGCGCGAAGCATGTGGCCCCAGCGCGCACCATAAAGTTCGTCCTCTTCGACGCTGAGGAGCAGGGTCTCTACGGTTCGTTCCACTACGTCAACCAGACGATCAATGGACAGCTTGGCCAGATCACGGCGATGCTCAACGAGGAGCAGAGCGGTATCGCCTATCCCTTACGCTTCCTGGGCAAGACCAGCAATCCCGTCCTGCCACTGTATGTGCAGACATCACCGTTACAGGCCAACCAGGTGTACGAGAACCGCAACTCTCTTAGCGTCCAACAGCGCGATGCGATCACGCGCTTCCGCTCGCTCATTTCCGGCAGCCTGCCCGCGACCTTCGACCAGTTCCGTTCGCGCGGCTACACGACGCTGGCCTACCGCTCGACTAGCGGCGCCGAGAGCCAGCCGATCTTCACGCGCGATGACCTGCGCAACGTCCTGGTGACGGAGGACAACATGGGCGGCAGCGACCAGATTCCCTTCACGCTGGCTGGCCTCCCCTGCGTCACCCTCGTTGGCGACTCCGACTACTACGAGCCGCATCCGCACGCCTGGGCCTATCCCTTCGATCAGGCGCAGGACACGCTGCAACTGATGAACGTCTTCGCCGGTGGTAAAGAGGCCAAGTCACAGGCGCTGGTCCTGGCGCTGGCCCTGCCCGGCGAGCTGAGCGCATGGCTGCTGCATCAGCCCGATATTCTGGGCGAGGTCGCCAGCCGATCAACTGCCGCGTCCGGACGTCGCCGACCTCGGCCCGCTCACCTCCGGCGCAAGCCTGACCTTCGATGCGCGGCCATCGTTCGATCCCGCGGGCGGCACGCTGACGTATGATTGGGATTTCGGCGACGGCGCGAAGGCCAGCGGCGAGACGGCCAGCCACGCCTACGCCAAGGCCGGAAGCTATACGCTGAAGCTCACCGCGCACTCGTCCGCCGGGTCGCGCTCGCTCAGCATGCCGCTCACCGTCAGCGCGACGCCGCCGACCTACGCCAACCCTTACGCCAACTATCACGCCACGGCTTCCCGCGCCCCAATCCCAACGTGGCGCTTCCCACGCCTGAGCCGTAGCCAGCACTTTCGAGGACAGGTGGGAGTACGCGCCAGGACTTCGGAGGATACCGCCAAGGTAGTCGAGATAATCGCGGACGGCGGCAATGGGCCAACTGCGCTCGCCACGGTGATCAACTGCGCACGGATATCCGCTGACAACGTCTCCAGATCGCCACCTTCGAAATAGACCAATGCCTTGAGGCATTCGCTCGGTTGGAACGTCGGGCCATACAGCGCCTGCGCGTCAGCCAGCCCTTGATCGAGTCGAACACCTGCCCCAAGCAGCGCAGCGATATCAAGGTAGTCTTTTGCCTCGATCCGCTGGAGGATCGCCTTGAGTTTGGTAGCGAGCAGATCGCGCAGAGAGGCGACCGGGTCACCTGATCGGCGGTCATTTCCGGCTCATCCACCCGCCCAAAGCGGATCGAGCCAAAGAACGAGACTTTGACCTGATCCGCTTCCGACGCCACCCCAGGCTATTGAGCGAGGATCGTCAGCGTCTCTAGGCGATCCTGGAGCGTGACGGCCTGCGCAAGCCAGGGAAGAGTCGCCTGGAGATTGTCCTTGTCCAGAGGACGCTCGGTGAAGAAATCAAAATCCACCGACGCTCTATGACCTAGCCGCAGGGCAATGGCCGTGCCGCCGTAGAGCACGAAGCCCGCTGACGTGAGTGGGCTTAGGACGGCCAGAGACGTTGCTGGGCGGCCGTAGCTGGTCGAGGCGCGTCGTGAAGATACGCATATCGCTCCTCTTTTCTTTATGGCGTCGATGGGAGGCGCCGCCGTGGCATGGGAGGGAGACGCTCAGGTTCAGCGAGTCGTAGCCGGTAGTGCCAGTAGGCCCAGGAGCGCGCGTCGAACTGTCCGACCTCCGCCTGGCGCAACGTCTCGCGGAGCGCGTCTTCACCGAATACCTCGACCAGCGTCTGGGCGTCGCTGTATTCCCCCAGCGCCATGACCTGCGCCAGGATGCGCTGCGGCTGCTGAAGCGCCTCCTGGGGAGTCTTCCACCAGATATACTTGCCTGCCCAGCGACGTAGCCAGGCGCGCTGCATCTTGGTCCAAGGCGTTTGATAGGCCATATGATTGCCATCCCCTGGTGTCTGGAATCAACGTTCTCTGCCACTGGCGAAGATCGTCTAAAGAGACGGGAACCACTGTGTTTCCCCTTATTCTTCTCACATGTGACGGGCCAGCCGCAGCATCGCGGT
>CAVTFE010000044.1:0-28797 GCA_963733745.1 uncultured bacterium | reverse complement strand
GCGATTGAGGCTACGACCACAGTGCGACTTGGACAGCGACTGCGGCAAGCGAGGCTTGCTAGAAATTTAACCCAGAGTGAAGTCGCTGCTTCTCAATTTTCAGTGAGCTATATTAGTGCTGTAGAAAGAGGGCAGATTCGTCCGAGTCTAGGAGCACTAGAAAAACTAGCACAGAGACTGCAAGTATCCGTCGCCGATCTGCTCAGAATCGAACCGGGCGATATCGTCGCTCCTGCCGCGGGCGGCTTTGTGTCTGCTTTTGATCGCGATGACATTGACGCGCAGATGCGAGAAGCGAATATCCTCATTCGCCAGGGGAACGCCGAAGCCGCCCTCGAAATTCTCGCTTCCCTGGCCGAGCGTGGACCCTCGCTGCGGGAGCAGGCGACGCTGAAGTGGCATCTGGCGTTCTGCTACAACGCGCTGCGCCGCTCAGACGACGCGAGACGCGAAGCGCAGGAGAGCATCTTGCTCGCCGATCGTGTCGGTGATCCTGATCTGCGCGAGCGGGCGCGTCTGGAACTCAGTCAGGCGTACAGCCTTGCGCAGAAGCACCAGGCCGCGCTCGATCAGTTGCGTCTCTGTCTTGAAGCCATCGAGAAGGCCGTCGTACTCGACCCCTTGTTCCGCATGAAGGTGCTGTTCTATCTCGGCAGCGAATCCTGGATACTCGGTGAACAAGACGCGGCGCTCACGTATCTGCGCGAAGCCACTGCCCTCGCGGACGAGGCGCTTGATCCTGAGAAGCTCGGCCTGCGCTATTCACAGCTCGCGACCGCGGCGCGCACACAGGGTGACTATCGGAGCGCGCGCGCGTTTGCCGCGCGGAGTCTCGCGGCGTATGAAGACGCCGGTTACCGGCGGGTCATGGCGCAGGCGCACACCCGGCTTGGCCGGGCGTTTGCGCAGTCTGGTGACCTGGGCGCCGCGCTGACTGAACTCGAGCTGGCGAGTCAACGCGCCGAGCAGCAGAACGACTCTCGTGGACTGGCCGAGGCGCAGAGCAATCTTGCCTCTCTTTATCTGCGTCAGCAGCGCACAGATGATGCGGCGAAAGCGGCCGAGCAGGCCATGACGCTGGCGGAGTCGCTCGACGATTCAGCGCAAATGGCTGAGGCGCAGCTTGTCATGGCTCAGGTGCTCGAAGCCAGGAAAGACGTTACGAACGCCGAACACACCTTTGAGCAGGCGATCGAGCGACTGAAAGAGGCCAACGCGCTGACGCAGCTCAGCGACGCCTACGCCGCGTTCTCCGAGTTCCTGGAGCGGCGCGGACAGAGCCGGAAGGCGCTTGAAGTGCTGAAACAGGCGTGGAAAACGCGCGAGCAGGCGGCTGGTACCCACTAAACACGACCGAACGGAAGACGGAAGAACGCCACCAATATCATCGGTGTACGCCGAAGGAATGTCTGGTGGCGTTTTCTCGTACTCATGCATCCGGCGCGCCTACTCACGCCATCACCTTATTGACGCGCCTTGCGTCCGGACAACTGCAGCCGTCCAATGGTAATGAAGGTCGCAATGGCGACCCAGAGCGCGAACGCCGAAAGTCCGCCGATGGCGTCTCCGGTAAAAGCGTTGAAATCGGTGAAGGTCGGCGCCGCGCCGCGAACGAAGGCCTGGATCGTCTCCTGCGCCAGCGCCGCCACAACAAGCGCAGGGAAATACCAGTATGGCCGCCGCAACGCTGGAACATAGGCCAGGAGCAGCAGACCGACAATCAGGAAGAAGATGGCGTGTCCGACGAAATGATCGTGCGCGTCGCGAAAGATCATGCGGAATGGGACGCCAAACGCCGGCCAGACCTCGCTGAGCCAGTCGAACGGGAACCACAATATCCCCAGGAGCGCTAAGACTGGCCAGCCCACGCGCAGCACTGCCATCGCCTGCCGCCTGAACGCGCTCACACGCGATGATGAGTGGTGTGTAATGCCGTACCTCCGGCGCAGCGCATGAACGCAATTGACGGCGCATGGGTTGCGTAGCATCGGCGCACATACGCCAAACCGCACGATGAAATCAGTGTCATATCGGGCAAGTTCAGAGGTGGAGAGAGAGGGGAGTCGAACTTCCAGGCCTTTCGGCAAGTGGTTTTCAAGCTCAAGGCTCTCCGCCCATCTACGTCCACCATTGTATACCAGTGCCCGAAAAATGGGCATATATTGTCTTCATATGTATGTCCTGTACTGACTCAACCCGTCTGAGTTGGCGTCGTGTCATGAACCTTGGACAGCGCATGCTGGATGCGGATCCTTGCATTCACCTTCATGCTCGTCTACCAAGGTATGTCTCTGGATGCCCAACAAATGGCTGCCGCCGATCTGTCGTACGTGTAGCGCCCCCGCTGGTCCACTCCCATCAGGTCTCATCGTACTGTGTAGCGTGATGGCGCTGTGCCATGCGCTCCATGTAGCGCAACCGTCCGAGCAGGTGCGCGATGTCATCATCGAGGTGATTGTAATCGAGGCCAAATGAGAGTCCCTGCGCTCGCGCCGCCTCACGCAGCTCTTTGGCCTGGGTCTCAGCTTGTTGAAAGGTCGCCATTAGAGCATGTATCTGCCTCGTCAGATCTCCTTCCATAACGCATTCTCCCAGAGTGAGTAAGCGTTCAGCATGTAGACGGCAAACGATAAGAACTATGACCACCGCATGCCTGGATAGTCACCCAGACAACGGCGTGAACATGCGCACGCCAGTCACGCTCTAGTCACGAGCGTAGATGCTGTGGCGCTCCGTGACCATACGGGATCACCGCAGTTCCCTACGGGCTAGCCCGTAGATGCGCCTACGGAGCTTGCTCAATCGCTTGTTGGGGAGCGAACGGGCTGCGCTTTGGAGCGTAGCGGCCACGGCGGCGCCAGCGTAGGATCAAAATGCGTCAGGTGTAACCATGTTCCGTAGTCCACTAGTGATACCGCGTGGATGGCGCTACTACGCTGCAGGTTTCACTGGCGGATACAACCACTTCACTCATGAGGGGAAGGATCTCCGATGCGGATACCTTTGCTGACTTTGGGTCTCGCGCTTGTGCTGGCGCTTGCTGCCTGCGGGAGCACGACCACGGCCTCCAGCGCCACCTTGACACCAACCGTTGCAGCAACCGTGGAGGCTCCCACCGCGACATCAAGCGCGGGTGGGGCGGCTACCATCAAAATGGGCTCCGTCAACTTCACGGTGGGAAACGCCACCGTGAAGGCGGGAGAAGCGGTCATGTTCGTCGATCCGACCTCGGGCGGCATCCACCATCTGGTGACGGGAAGCCATGGCACGTTTTCGGCCGAAGCTGGCGCACCAAGCCAATTTGCGACGGCGGATGGGATCTCGTTCTCTCCAGGGGACAGCATGTCCATTGTCTTTCCGACGGCAGGAACCTACACCATCACTTGCACGATCCATCCCTTGATGGAGGCCACCATTACTGTCACGGCGTAGCCTCGTCCTCGTGCGTGCTCGCCAGCAGACTCTTCATCTATGTCTGCCTGCCCAAGAGCTCAGCGCAGGGGGCTAGCACGCCGCTGCGGCACTAGGGTGGTGAGCCAGACACTGCCGAATGGAGCCAACTCAGCACTAGGGTGACCATTCTCGCACGGGCCGCTTACTACAGGTTCTGAATGTTCATCGGTGAACCATCCAGGAATGGCGTCAAGCCATCCGCCAAGCGCTCTCCATCAGAGTAGGCACTATTGGAACTTCGGCATAGGAGCCGCATCACTACAGGATAGCCTCAGCGATGAGTTGGCCCAGACGCAAAGCACAGGAGGCGCCGAGCAGCACCTGTGGACGCAAGAGGATCTCGCCCGCCCAGCATAACCAGATCAGCACATTCACCAAGTCGTCGTCCGGCGCCTGAAAGCGCGTGACGAGGTCCTCAAACGTGCGGCAATCACCCCGCTGCGCCAGAACCACCGCAGCGCCACACGCGTAGAGGTCGACCTCGACACTCGCCCCCGCCTGGTGGAGCGCCTCATGCCAGATATGCATTATCCAAGAGGCGCGAACATGCGCCACAAGGACCTCATGTTGAGTAAGTTGACTCATGACGGCTGCCCCCTCTCCCTTCTACCGGCCTATTGCAAAGTCCGCCTTAGATTGGTGGTTGGAGCGTACGGGTGAGCATACCGCAGACGACTGAACTTCCCCTTTCATCTGGCTGAAGGAGTCCTGAAAGCCGTCTGTCCGCGTCCACCGTTCTTCGCTAGTAGAGGAAAATTCGGAGTTCACGCGGCTACTCCGTCTATGATTGTCCACTGACATTCGCCTGGGTTGGCGTCAGCGTTGGCGTCAGCGTTGGCGTCAGCGTTGGCGTCAGGAAGATGGGCGATGTTCGCGATCTTCTGCCAGATCCAGGGCGAGGACACTGGCGAGAATCAAGACATCATCCTCGCCCGGAACCGTATCCACGCCATACGTATCGGTTAGTGAGATCCACTGCTTTGAGATAGTAGCGACGACGACGCCGCCACGCTTCACCTGATACTCATGGTCGAAGAGGTCGCCCTCGATCTCCAGATCGTCTGGGCCGGGAATATCAATCGTGTAGTGATCTCCGAACAGATTGATGAAGTGCTTGCGGACCTGTGCGGTACCACTGCCAGATTGCTCGATCCGATAGGTTGGTGTCAACGCGATGAGTTCGCGCTTCACCGTGGCGACCTCTTGGCCGTGCACATCTTGCATGACCAACGTGTTATGAAGACTCAGCACCTTGCCGTCCACTTCATAGATTGGCTGTCCACTCTCGTCGGTGATCTGCGAATCCTCGCCCAACCGAAAGAACTTCTCGCGAATGACGTAGCGCATGGTGACGATCCTCCGATGGAATATCTACGCGTCGGGCATCACACAGTTGAAGACCTATGTCGACGTGAGTGGCCGGGATGGGTGCTCCTACTGCGAGTGCGGAGAGTGAAGATAAGGGTGAAGATGGACCGTCACCTGGCGCACTGCAGGTGTGATTGACCTAACGCCTAAGGTCCACCAGTGTTGAAGACCGTCGCAGCTGTTCACTGGCGTACACCGACGTCCGCTTATGTAGAGTATTTCGCCTCTTCCGTCCGTCTCTGTCCGTCAGTGTCCAGCGATGTTTATCTCTGGATGTCGTACGAATGCCTTATGGCGCACAACGCTGTGGGGAAGCTCAACACACCGCCAGTATGCCTGCCGCTGGAAACTTAGTGGTGGGTGGCTTTGCGAGATTACTTGCTGGGCTTTAGGCTGTGGGTCATCCGATGATCACTGGAGAGACTCCAGTTGTCGCTCCAACCACCATATGACGAATCCCTTATCTTTGTCGCGCGGCGCAATGCGTCCCCACAGGTCGTTGAAGTAGTCCTGGAACGCGCTAACGAGGGTCGGCTCGGCGATGTGTAACCCAGTGTGCAGGGTGCGTCCCTCGGAACCGCGCACATGGATGCTCGTAAAGACTCGCATCCCTCCGATGACTTCCCAGTAACGATTTGTCAGGATGGGGATCTGTTCTTCTTGGCCTTCATCAACCAATGCGAGTTCATAGTGGACGTGTGTGCGCAGGAGCGCGATCACGTGCTCGATATGTGCGATACGATCCGCGATCGGTTCCGCAAAGGAATCGATGTCGGAGCCTTGGAGGTAGTGGCCCTTCTGTACCAGTCGGATCACTGCGAGCATGGGACAAATGTCGCGATACACATGGTGTGCCACGTGTGCCTCGAAGGCGGCAATCTGGCGCTTAGCCGTATCGATCAACTTCGACAACCTCTCCCCGCGGTGTCGGGAATGTCGCGCCCAATAGGCGTCCGGGCGTGACCATGCTGGTGGCTCGCTCAACTGACTCAAGCCATCCTTGATTAGCCCGTGTCCCCCATACTTCTCTTCGGCCTCGACGCGACTACTCGCAAATGCGACCCAATCGTCGGGAGGGAAGGCCTGCAGCAGCGGCTTGGCCCTCGATAGCGCCTGCTGGACATAGGCTTGCGCCGACGCGATCTCTTCGCGCTGCCTCAGCACCAACGCAGTATCCACCGAGCCCCAGGTATGGGTGGCGAGGAACTGAACCGCCGCGACACCAGGAATCACTACCAACTCGACGACTGGAAGCGCGGACTCGCTGCCGTATGAATAGAGGGCGGTATACCTGCCCGTGCCCATCAGATTGAGCATCGCACGCGCCATCGTCAGGGAGCGTCGAGCGTTCTTGTCGAGGCGCACTAGGTGGCGGAACTGCCATCCGCGCGTGATAGCGTGTTTGATGACCGATTGCCATTGCAGCGAGTATTCGGCTCGATCGCTTTCGCTCCAACCGCCTCCCTCAAGTGACGTTGTAAAGATCGTGCTGGCCGAAGGATCTGACGGATCAGCGGGAGCTGGCGCTGCATCGATCATCTCAAGTGCCGCCTGGAACGCAACTAACCTTCCCTGGATCACTCCACCACCCCACACATTCCATCGATCGGACTGTGGATTTTCGCTCTCAGTCGATTCGTTGGTCGCGACCACTGGATCCAGACCGAGGGTGAGCGGCTCCAAACTCACATCGAGCAACCGCTGGACGTCTCGCGGGGCGGGGTGTTTGAGCACTCGCGGAGGGTGTGGTGTGCTTAGCGACAAGCGCTGGCCTTCCTCCAGCGCAGCCCGCTCCTCAGGTGTCAGTGACAGTACCATTGCGATCTGCGCCACATATTTGGTGTCAAGGTGAGGTGTCCGCTCCCCGCGTCGCCACTTGTAGACCAATGACCGGTCGACAGTCAGCGCCTCCGCGAACGCCTGCACTGACCAGCGCTTCTCGATGAGCAGCTGTGTCAGGCACGCGCCAAAGCTGTGCGGCGTCGTGCTCATGCTTCTTCTCCCGCGAACCCTCTTGCGAGGCTAGCTGCTCAGGCGCTCTCCCTGAAACTCGGTGTGCCCAAAATTGTCCTCTGTGGACAATTTGTCCTCAGAACTACATTAAAGTCACGTTGTCCTCTGGTAGAGTAAGAGCCGTTGGGCAAGGGGAGGTAACGGCCCATTCTCGGACGCATGGCGCTTCAAGCGGTCCCACATATCCCAAGCACGGTTGAGCGTCCAGCCGCCGCCAATATTACTAGGACGGAGAGCACATGGAGTCTCACTTCACCTCGCAGTGTGGTACCTCCCATGATGACCGCGCGCAAGAGCGTACCTCATCTGCCGTGATTGCAGAGGCGGACAACCTATTGGCATTGGCCACCGAGGCTGCACTGAGCTTAGCTCTACGCGAGGTCTTTGGCATTATTTTGGTTGATCAGTTCACGCTGGAGCACGCAGCTCCAAATCGCGTCTCGATCTCGATGAGCTTCCGTTCGCCCGCCCGCTACAGTGAGGCGCTGAACATGGAGGAAGTAAAGGAGCGTTCGTCCAAGTTGGATGGCGCTGCCCTGTACCTCAAACGTTTCGTGTGCGCTGTCTTGATGGACCTCTTCCACGCGGTACACATTGATGATGTTTCGGTCGATGTCAATCCGATGGACCAGCTTATCTGTGCCATCCATGCGTCTGCGCTGATCGACGTGCCCAGCTCTGAAGGCAACTGACCGAGGAATGTGCAAGGACGGCTGGCGAGTGAGCTGCTTTCCCGTGGAGCGTGTACAACGACATCAGTGCTGCTGACGTACGCCTTGCGATCACAAGAAGATCTTCCGGCTGTGACGCGATAAAGGGCATATCGCTCCGTGAAACGAGGATAGCCGCGTATTCAGCCGCATATTCAACAGTGTAGGGCCAAAGTTTGTAAAGATGTCCCAGTGATGTAAAGCCGCAACATCTCCAATAGCGATGACTCTCCAGGTGGACACCACGCTAGCCGTGCATCTGCCCACCAGCACAGCGGACGTAGGACAGCAGTCAAGCATGTCCACTTCGCTTTATTTGTGCGGCCACCATAACCGAAGCTTGCTACAGGCGAGACAATCCGGACACTACTTTGAGATCAGCAATAATCCAAGCGGCGCAGACAATGAGCTTGTAGTGATACACAAGTTCAAAGCATATTCGCTTTGCAGGAAGCTCTGATGGACCGTCCTGTCTTTGCTTGGACGCCACTAAGAAACTGTTTTGAAAGTTATCCAGCCGGGCTGGATGGAGCAGGAGAACGGGCCAGTCGACGCAGCATGAGGTGGCTCATGCCCGCGTAGATGAGCGCTTCGCTCGACTCGACCTGGTACTCGTAGTCCTTGGCGAGCCGGCGCAGCCCGCCCCACCAGCTGAAGGTCCGCTCGACGATCCAGCGGTGCGGTTGGACGGCAAACGTGCCGCGTGGCTGCGTATCGCTGCGTTTGACCACCTCGACCTCCCAGCCCATGAGTTGGCGGAGATCCTCCACCAGCTGCCCCCCGTAGGCGGCATCGGCCCAGATCAGCGACAGGCGCGGCAAGTCTGGCCCGTAGAGCCGCAGGGCATGTGCCGCAGGGCATGTGCCACTAAGCGTGCGCCGTCGCGGTCCTGCACATCGGCAGCGGAGACCACCACCTTGAGCACGAACCCCTGGGTATCCACCAGCAGATGGCGCTTGCGTCCCTTCACCTGCTTGTGCGTGTCGTAGCCGCGTGGACCCCCCTTTGAGTCGTCTTGACCGTTTGACTGTCCACGATCGCGGCGCTGGGGGTCGCCTCGCGTCCCAGCCGTCGTCGGCTGTGCTCGCGCAACGCCGTGTGCATCCGCTCCCACGTCCCGTCGTTACGCCAATTGCGAAAATAGTAAAAGGCCGTCTGCCACGGGGGCAGGTCGTGTGGCATCGCGCGCCACTGGTTGCCGCCACGCACGACATAGAGGATGGCGTTGACGATCTCGCGCCGACTGTGACGCGCAGGTCGTCCACCAGGCTTGACCGCTGGCACGAGCGGTTCGAGGATCGCCCACTCGGCATCGCGCAGGTCGCTGGGATAGGCTTTGCGCACGGTGCCGCTCTGGGTCTGCTGCTTCATGTCCTGTTTCATGCCGCCAGTCTAGCACATCCCCACCCTTTCAAAACAGTTTCTAAAAACGCCTCGGGTGAACACTGTGAGTACATTGGCGATTACACACTTGAATGTATGGTATACTAGACTAACTGTTAGGCAAGCAAGGCGCGATGACTTTAAAGTGAGGATCAGCGCCTGAGCCACCATCACAGAAGCCTGGCCAGTGCAGACACACTTGCCTCGGGCTAGTCGGGTTTAGAGAACCGACCCGACACCCAACGATTGCACAGGTCTTTGCGATCCCTAGCATGTCGTGCAGACGAACTGGCGATACCGAGATGGCGATTTCGGCGAAAGGTGGCGACACAATGGGTCAGGAGGCGGTTGAGGCTACTACAACAGTGCGGCTTGGTCAGCGACTTCGTCAGGCGCGATTGGCTAGGAATTTAACGCAAAGTGAGGTCGCCGCTGCTCAGTTCTCAGTAAGCTATATTAGCGCCGTGGAGCGGGGGCAAATCAGGCCCAGCCTGGGCGCGTTGGAGAAGCTAGCGGAGAGATTACAAGTATCCGTCGCTGACTTGCTGAGAATCGAGCCTGGTGAGGTTGTCACTCCTGCTGGGAGCGGCTATGTGTCGGCTTCTGACCGCGACGATATCGACACGCAGATGCGAGAAGCGAATATTTTGGTCCACCAGGGAAACGCCGAAGCGGCGCTTGAGATCCTCGCTGCACTGGTCGAGCGCGGGCCATCGCTTCGCGAGCAGGCGACGCTGAGGTGGCATCTGGCGTTCTGCTACAATGCGCTGCGTCGTACCGAGGATGCTCGGCGCGAGGCACAGGACGGCATTCAGCTGGCCGATCGCGTCGGCGATCCTGAATTGCGTGAACGCGCCCGTTTGCAACTCAGCCTGGCGTATAGTCATGCACAAAAGCATCAGGCGGCGCTCGATCAGTTGCGCCTCTGCCGTGAGGCCATCGAGCAGGCTGTTGTGCTTGATCCCGTGTTCCGCATGAAAGTGCTGTTCTATCTTGGCAACGAGTCGTGGATTCTCGGAGAGCAGGAGACGGCGCTGACCTATCTACGCGAGGCCACTGCTCTCGCAGACGAGGCGCTCGATCCCGAGAAACTCGGCTTGCGCTACTCACAGCTCGCGACCGCAGCGCGCACCCAGGGTGATTATCGGAGCGCACGCACGTTCTCGGCGCGCAGCCTTGCCGGCTATGAAGACGCTGGAAATCGTCGCGTGATGGCCCAGTCGCATACCCGCTTGGGTCGGGTGTTGGCACAGTCAGGTGACTTCAGCGCCGCTCTTACAGCGCTCGAGTTGGCTCGCAAGCGCGCCGAGCAGCAGAACGATGCCCGCGGATTGGCCGAGGCGCAGAGTAATCTGGCTTCGCTGTATCTGGGCCAGCAGCGCACGGACGATGCGGTGAAGGCTGCTGAGCAAGCGACGACGCTGGCTGAATCACTCGACGACTCGACGCTGCTTGCCGAGGCCCAGCTCGTGATGGCACAGGTGCTCGAGGCAAAGAAGGACTATGGCAACGCCGAGCACACCTTTGAGCAGGCGATTGAGGGGTTGAAACAGGCCAATGCGCTTGCTCAACTCAGCGACGCCTACGCGCTGTTCTCCGAGTTCCTGGAGCGGCGTGGGCAAAGCCGGAAGGCGCTCGAAGTCCTCAAGCAGGCGTGGAAGATGCGCGAGCAGGCGGCTGCTGGCCACTGATCCGCAGATTATATCTGCGCAACGCCACCACATCATAAGCGCGCAAGCCCACTGGCGTCGCTCTCGGTCTTCGTATCATAAACGGACCAGCTGATTAAGAGTCAGGCGGTAGGGTGTCCGCCAGTGTCCGCCAATGTCCACCTGGAGTTGACCCGGTAGAGTGGAGACCGGTAGGCTTGGAGTGAAAAGCTCCAGGAAAGGATCCACGATGCCCCAGACCCATCCGCGGTATTCGGCGGAGTTCCGGGCGGAAGCGATTCGTCTGGTCCGCAGCAGCGGCAAGAGCAAGACCGCCATAGCGCACGACCTCGGCATCTCCCTCTCGGCATCTCCCTGGAGGCGTTACGCGCCTGGGTGCGGCAGGCCGAGCTCGGCCGAGCTCGGCCGAGCGAGGGCGAGCTGGACGCTGGCGAGCGCCATGACGGACTGACCACCGACGAGTTGGCCGAGCTGCGGCGCTTGCGGCGCTTGCGGCGCTTGCGGCGCTTGCGGCGGGAGAACAAGATCCTGCGCGAAGAGCGGGAGAGTCTGGTAAAAGCCGCGGCCTTCTTCGGTTCCCCCTTCGGTTCCCCCTTCGCGCGGGAGACCACCTCACTGCCATGAGCAAGTTCGCGTGTGTTGAGCGCCTGGAGGCCACCTCTCCGGTCACGCGCCTCTGCCGAGCGCTCGGTGTCTCCCCGAGCGGGTAGTGGGCCTGGCGCAAGCGTGG
Source organism: uncultured bacterium (assembly GCA_963733745.1). GTDB lineage: Bacteria > Chloroflexota > Ktedonobacteria > Ktedonobacterales > JADMIN01 > DASWAC01. Next base: position 17,470 of record CAVTFE010000044.1, on the reverse strand, counting down.
GCCCTCTCCTCGGGCCAGGGCGTGCGCTGTTCACGCAAGCGGGTCGCCCGCCTTATGCGCTTGGTCGGAGTCAGCGGCTGTCACCGCCGCCGCTTTCGGACCACCCGGCGCGATCCCGCGCGTCCGAGCGTCCGAGCGTCCGAGCGCGCCTGATTTGGTGCAGCGGACGTTCTCCGCCAGCGCGCCGGATCAGGGGTGGGTCGCCGACCTCACGTATGTCCCCACGCGACAAGGGGTCCTCAAGGGGTCCTCTTCCTCGCAGTGGTGCTGGATGCCTACTCGCGCCCGTCGTCGGCTGGTCGATGGCACTGGTCGATGGCACTGTCGATGGCAACCCATCTGCGGGCTGAACTCGTCCTTGCCGCCCTCGACATGGCGCTGCAGCATCGCCGTCCGGCGGCGGGCGTCATTCACCACTCGGACCATGGAAGCCACTACACTGCCCGAGCCTTCCAGGACCGTTGTCGCGCCGTCGGCAGTCGCGCCGTCGGCAGTCGCGCCGTCGGCAGTCGCGCCGCGCAGTCGCGCCGTCGGCAGTCGCGCCGTCGGCAGTCGCTCCTCGATGGGCTCGGTCGGTGATGGCGGGGATGGCGATGACAACGCCATGGCGGAGAGCTTCTTTGCGACCGTGGAGTGCGAACTGCTCAGCCACTCCTCGTTCCCCACTCCTGCCGAGGCCCGCGCCGCGCTTTTTGAGTTCATCGAGATCTTCTCCAACCGCCAGCGGCGACACTCCGCACTGGGCTCTCTCTCCCCAGACGCTTTTGAGAGGAGGTTCCTGGAAACACTGGTCGTCGCCTAGTTGTTCATTGTCCACTAAACCGAGGCAACTTCAGTCGGCGCAACATCTACAGTCTCTCTATGCCAAGAAACTGGCTGAAGGGCTCAGCCCGACGACAGTGAATCACATGCACATGCTGCTTCACAAGGCGCTTGACGCCGCTGTGCGGCTTGAGTTGGTCCAGCGGAACGTGAGTGACCTCGTAGATCCACCGAGCATGGTACGCCCTGAAATGGGAGTGCTCTCTCCTGAACATGCGCGCGCCTTACTCGCTGCGGCGGCAGGTGACCGATTCCAAGCGCTCTACGTGCTGGCGGTCACCACTGGTATGTGACTAGGTGAGCTCTTGGCGCTACAGTGGGACGCTATCGATCTTGAGTGGCGGTCTCTGCAAGTGCGTTCGTCGCTCTATCACACGGGACATGAGTATATCTTCAGCGAGCCGAAGACAGCGAAGTCGCGGCGACGGGTGCAGTTGCCCAGCGTGGCTGTGGAAGCGCTGCGCGTGCACCGCCGGCGGTTGTTAGCTGAACGCCTGGCACTGGGAGGGGCATGGCAAACCGACTACGATCTGGCATTCCCCAACACGGTTGGAGGTCCCATGGATCCCTCGCACATGGTGCGACTAGAGTTCGCCAAACTCCTGAAGAAAGCGAATGTGCCGCGTATCCGCTTTCACGACCTGCGCCACACTGCAGCGACGCTTCTATTTGCACAGGGAATCAATCCAAAAGTCGTGAGTGAGATGCTGGGGCACTCGGACATCGCCATCACGCTAAGTCTGTATGGGCATGTGACGCCGCCTATGCAGCAACAAGCCGCCGACGCGATGGACCAGCTCTTCGAGCAGGATGCGTAGCCACTGCCTCACATGGGGTGGCGTAGTGGTTGGCGTAGTATCGGCGCAAAGGCGTAGAGAGTGGGTGACTTGGAATTGCGCCTGCTACTGGCAAATCCGCTTGAATTCAGCGTTTCTTGTCGGGCGGAGGGAGAGGGATTCGAACCCCCGGGCCTTTCGGCCAGTGGTTTTCAAGACCACCGCATTAAACCGCTCTGCCATCCCTCCAGATGGAGTGGCGCGCTGTAACGCGCATTGACCTCCGCCAGTGTATCCGAACCGTACAGTCAAATGCAAGGGATGATTACTGTTCTCCAGGTTGCAGAGCGCTATCGCCCAAATAGCGCGCGAGCGCTTTGGGCAGACGTACGCTGACATCGGCCTGCTGACCGCGTTCCAGCAGCGCCGCAATGGTACGCCCAATTGGCAGCGCCGAGCCATTGAGCGTCGAAGGATAGCGCGCGCGCCCGCCTGAGTGTGGCTGAAAGCGCATCTTCAGCCGTCGCGCCTGGAATGTCCCGCAGTTGCTCATCGAGGCGATCTCGACATAGCGCGCTTCACCCGCGAGCCAGACCTCCAGGTCCACCGTTCGCTGTGACGCGAAGGGCAGTTCACCGCAGCAGAGGCTGACGACGCGATAGGGCAGATCCAGTCTCTGCAAGGCGCGCTCGGCATCGGCGATTAGTGCGTCGAAGGCGGCCTCGGCGGTCTCTGGTGTAGTGATGCGGACGAGCTCCACTTTGTCGAACTGGCGCTGGCGCAGCAATCCACGCATCGCCGCGCCAGAGGAGCCCGCCTCGCGCCGGAAGCACGGGGTACTAGCGGTATACGCGAGTGGCAGCATGCGCTCTGGCAGCGTTTCGCCCGCGTGCAGCGCGACAAGCTGCGCCTCTGCCGTTGGACTCAGATACAAATGATCGCGTTCCACAGCGAAGAGCGCGTCTTTGTGCCGGGGTAGATGGCCTGTCCCTTCCAGCGCCTCCGCCCTGAGAAGGTGCGGTGGCGCCACTTCGATATAGCCATTGGTGTGATGCAGGTCGAGGAGCAGGGCTTCTAGCGCGCGGGCCAGCCGAGCGCCAGCGCCAACCAGCAACGGAAAGCGTGGCCCTGCTAGCTTCGTCGCGCGTGGCAGATCGAGTATGCCAAGCATGGCCGCCAGTTGCTCGTGTGTACGTGCGGAAAATGACGATGTCGCTATCTCGCCCCACCGACGGATCTCGATATTTTGGACTGGCGACGTTCCCTCTGGCGTGCGGGCATCGGGCAGATTAGGCAGACGCAAGGCGAGCATGCGCATCTGTGTCTCTATCGCTGTCAGTCGCGCGTGGGCGCCTTCAATCTCAGCGCTCCCGGCGACCAGCGTACGCCGCTCGCCATCGAGTCGCAGCCACGCCTCCAGCGTTGCTAGCGCCTCTGCGTCGCTCCGGCGGCGAAGCCCATCGCGCACGACATCAGGATGGTCTCGCAGCAGTCGATTGCTCAGCATGCCTCGGATTGTCGCACATCGTGAATTTGACGCGCCGCAACAAGAAGACGCGCCAGGTCAGGGCTTCAGTGTCAGAATGCCCGTCGCGTTCGACGCCTGCTTTCCCGGTGAGTAGTACATCGGCTGATACTTGTTCTGATCCCACAGCGGTACAAGATCGCTGTAGTGCGCCGAGCCAGGCTGCCCCGACTCGCCCGTCGTGGTCACCCAGAGCGAGTTATCGAAATCGCTCAAGTCGATGATCTGGCGCATCGAGGGCACCGTTTGCTGGCTGTAATTGGCTGGATCTGCCGAGAAGCCACCTCCACCTGCCGCGTTCACCGTCACGCTGTCGCCTGGGCGGTCGAGCGGCGCGACGTCGAAGAGATAGTTCAGAGGGGAGACAGAGGCCAGCGGATGCGCGAAATGCGCCTGGTGCAGCGCGCCCCAGCGCCACTTCGAGGTATCTGAGCCTAACGCGCTCCGCAGCTCGGCCATCGCGTCGTTGAGCGCCTTGGCGATCACGTCATTAGGCGGCGAGGTGATGAAAGGCGAGCTTGGCTGGTCGAGCAGGTTGATGAGAACGGTAAAGACGCCGCTCGACGAGAAGTTGCTGCGGTAGATTCCATACACGTCCTTACCCAGCGCTGGCTCGATGGTTTCACGCGCGAGCGCGCCCGCAGCCGCCTCGTAGACCGCCGCAGCCGCGCTATCGCGGCTCATCGTGTAGTCCCACCCGGTGAGAATCTTCGCAGCGGTTGCCGCGTCGCCCGTGGCGGCGGAGCCTGCGGCAATGAACTTCGGCGTGAGCTTGGAGGCAGGAATGGATAGCACGTCGGCCTGGATGCGCTGGTAGTCCGTCGCCGAGACGGTGGACGCCGCGCTCAACAGGTCGGTAATGCGCCGGGCGCGATAGCCATAGTCCCAGTCCGTCGTCACGTACTGGCCGAAGTTGTCGTCCACGATCTGGTTGTTGGCTGTCACGATCATGTGGTTGCTCGGATTGTAGAGGCGCGGCATCTCCGCCTGCGCAACGTAGCCCTTCCACTCATGCGTGGAAGTCGAGCCTGCCACTGGCAGCGTCTCATTCTCGACCGGGCGAATCGGCAGCAGCCCCGACATACGGTAGCCGATGTTGCCTGCTGTGTCGGCGTAGACGAAGTTCTGGCTGATCGAGATGTTCGAGACGGCTGCGTCGAACTCGCTCCAGTTGCGCGCGAAATCGAGTTGGAAGAACCCGGCGAAGGTATAGCCCGGCTGGAGCGCCGTCCACTTCAGCGCGACAGGGGCGATGTCATTCGGATGTTTCTTCAAGTCGTCCACTACGTCGGTCAGGATCGGCCCATGAAGGGTGGACGAGACCGTGATCGTCACCGGCGCCTCGCCACGTATCTTGATGATCTCCTGGCGTGTCTCAAGTGGCAGCCACTCGCGGTCGGACTGATACATCCCTGGATGGCCGGTGGGGTCGAGCTTTTCCAGATAGAGGTCGGTGTTGTCGGCGTCCACATTCGTCACGCCCCAGGCGATGTAGTTGTTGTGTCCGATGACGACGCCGGGATCGCCAGGGAACGAGAAGCCAATCACGTCCAGCCCGCCGCCGCGCAGGCCGATCTCGTACCAGATCGCCGGCATGCGAATGCCTAGATGCGGATCGTTGGCGAGCAGTGGCTTACCAGTGGCTGACTTTGTCCCATCCACGACCCAGTTGTTGCTCCCCAGCCCATCATGGATATCGCCGAGCAGATCACGGACCACATCCGCGCCGTGCAGGAGAGCCGGCGAGAGTTGCGCGAACGCCTGCATCTCAGCGACGTCAGGGGCATCCGCCGTGCTGGGCGCGGTCGCCTGCTGCGGCGCCGCTCCGCGCGCGCTGGCAAACCCGCCAAGTCGTGTTGGGATCAGTGTCGGGTTCTCGGTCGGATAGGGCGGGAAGAGCGTGCGTGCGGTTTCGATATTCGTCTTCGCCGTCACGATGGCGCGTGTGTACTTGGTGTTCCAGGTCCCATCGAGGCTATAGGCTACCACGCGCCCATAGGCCAGGCTGTCGATAGGTTTCCAGGGGTCAGGCGTGACGCCGAGAACGGTAAACTCCAGTGGCAGCGACCCCTTGTGGCTGCTGACAAAGGCATTGATGCCGTCGGCGTACGCCTGGAGTTCGCCGCGCGTCGTGTCGTCGAGGCCCTCCAACTCCGTCTGCGCGGCGGCGTACATACCCAATGTGCGCAGGAAGGCGTCGGCGTCCACGAGGGGGCGATCATTTCCTCCCGCGCCGAACATCTCCGCCAGCCTCCCCTGCGCCACACGGCGATTGAATTCAAGCTGGAAGAGGCGATCCTGCGCGGTGACATAGCCCTGCGCGAAGATCACGTCATGCAGGTCATTGGCGGTGATGTGTGGGGCGCCATAAGTATCGCGCAACACGCTGACCGTGCCATGTAGCCCGCTGACCTGGAGTGTTCCTGACGTCTGTGGCAGCGTGCGCTGGACAAACCAGACGCCGGCGGCCGTGGCGATAAGCGAGATGACCAGCAGCGCGATCAAGATTCCGATGAGGGTCCGCCCCAGAATGCGCCCGAAGTTCCCCCGCCGCCTCGCGGGTGGTGTGGTCGTCTGCGTCTGTGCGCTGGCCATATCGTACCGTTTTCCTCTACTATCCGTATAAATACGTGTGAGGAGTGACGCAAGGTGAACAGCCGGACAGGCGCGCCACTCATCGTAGGCGCAGTCTACCAGCGCTCGCCGTTGCGGGCAAGTAGCCTGTTGTCGGATTGGCATGGCGCGCTACGATCTGGAAACGCCCACTTGCCAGATCGGCGCATATCTGAGACACTAGGACACGGACTCACAGGGCATCATTTTTGTCGAGCCGGTTGTCGAGCCAGGCGCGGCTACGGCAGCGAGAGGAGTAGGGTGTGGAACAGCGACTCATGCACGTTATTAGCAACATCGGTAAAGAAGCCCTGGGCACGCTCCTAAAGGCGTTTCGGAGAATCTTCGTGTCCTTCATGCTGGTCTTCCTGATTGTCGCTGTCGGCGTCGAGGCGGCGGGCGTCTTCCTCTCCGGCAAGTTCCCTCCTGATGGGACGACGCATCTCGCGGCGGCGGCTCTAGCTCTTGCGTTTGGCTACGCGGTCGGCATTACCGTCGCCATCGAGGAGATCCTGCGTGGCATCGTCGTGTCCATCGAGCTGGTTGTGAAGGAGACTGAGAAGCTCGCCGGCGAGGCGATTGGCGAAGCGGAGAAGCTTGGGAAGGGCGCGCTGCACGAGGCAGGATCGCTTGAGCGCGGGGCTGTCGGTACCGTCGAAGGCATAGTCGGCGGCGCCGGACGCGAGTTCCGCAGCGTCGAGCAAGGTATCGCCTCCCATCTGCCGGGTCACCACCCCGACGCATCGCGTACCAACTCCTAGCCAGACATCGACTGACTGCCTGCTCACTTGCCCCATTGGATGATCATCCGGTGGGGCTTTCTGACACTCCGCATGGGCCGAAGCCCGGCGGATTCTCAGGCTACGCACAGCCCACTCACGTTAGCGCCTGACGGCTCTATCCCCGCCGACTCTGTTCTTGCCCCAGCCGCAGGATATTCCTGGCGGCATTGTGGTCTCGATGCAGGCTGGTCCCACACTCCGGACAGGCATGCCAGCGGACCGACAAGCCCTTCTGCATCATCGCCCCACAGCCTGGTCCTGAACACCGTTGGCTGGTGAACGCAGGGGTGACCGCTTGCACTCGCTTCCCGGCTCCTACCGCCTTGAAAGCAAGGATGGTCAGAAACGCACTCCAGCCCGCATCGGAGATGCTCTTGGCGAGATGGTGGTTCCTGACCATATTGGCGACCCGCATGTCTTCATGGTAGACCACATCGTACGCTTGGACGAGCTTGTGCGCTTCCTTGTGGTGGAAGTCGCGCCGCTGGCGGGTGATGTGCTGCTGCGCCTTGGCCAGCAGCGCGACGGCTTTGTGTCGTCGGTGGCTGCCCGTGTGGCTGCCCTTGTGGCTGCCCTTGTGGCGCCGGGCCACGCGCCGTTGGCAGCGGCGCAGATAGGCTTCGGCTTTGCGATAGTAACGAGGGGTGAAGATCGGCTGTCCATCGGCCAGTGTGGCAAAGGACTCCAGGCCAAGGTCGATCGCCGTCTCCTGCCTGGTGGCAGGCAGGGGATGGACGGGGACATCAGCGCAGGAGATGGCGACATGCCAGCCATCGGCCTCGTGCGAGATGGAGACGTGACGTCGCTGGTAGGCGGTGATGCGCTGCACTAGCGCGACGTTGTAGAGGTCGCGGCAGCGCCACAGCGCCTCGTCCAGCGCCTGCGCCCAGGAGTGGGACGCAGCTTCTGCTTGTAGGTCTTGCGCACGGTCGCCTGTTCCGCTGGTTCCATAGACCGCTATACTGTCTGATCGACACAAAAGTGGCAGGGATGTGGCACGGGCTGAAGCCACACCCTCCTCACCACTGGGGCTCAAGCCCCGTGGCGTGCGGCGGGCTGAAGTCTGTTTCTATCATGCGCGCGCCACGATCTGGTCATGATCTTCTTGCGCAGGGACTGTGGCGGTGCTAGTCTGAAGCGCGGAAGAGGTAAAATGGCTCATTGGGAGCGTTTGGCGCGGCGATGAGGGATGGGGGAACGGCGGTGACGCGCGCACGGGGTGGCCCACGACTCTATCTCTTTGTGGCGCTTGCCGTCGCGCTGGCGCTGGGTGGCGGGACGGCGTATGCGCTGGGCGGCGTTCAGTCGTTCGCGGCGTATCAGCAGGCCAACGCTCGCTACCAAACAGCGTGTGACTCACTGATCTCGTGGGAGCCGCCCACAGAGATCCTGACTGGGTTCTATCCGAACCAGCGACGCCTCGTCACCGTTCGTTACCGATCGCAGGCTGCGCAAGCGCTGAGTATCTCCGTCAGCGTGCCCAATCTCACGCAACCCCAGGAGTTTGAGGCGCACGCAGGCCCCGTTACGCAGTCCCAGGATTACTGGCCGCCAGTGGTGTCATCACAGGCGCTCGACGCGCTGATCGGCCCCCAGAAGCGCGATGGACGCATCCTCCTGACTGTAAAGCGCGCGGACGGGAGCGAGTGTTCGCTCTCGGCTCCCGTCATGCTCTACTCGCGCCAGATGATGCGCTGGGCCGACGCAGCGGGACAAGATAACTCGCCGTACCTCGCCGGATGGGTGACGCCGCAGGCCAACGTCATACGCGACCTGGTCGGGCGCGCGGCGAATCAGATCAGCCAGTATCCGGGCGAATATGCCGGTGTGAGCGCGCTGGTGGGCTATGATGAGGGACGTGCGCAGCCGGCGGCGGTTGTCGCACAGGTGAATGCGCTCTTCGACACCCTGCGGCAGTCCTATCATCTGCGGTATGCGCAGGACAATGTGCCGTTTCGTCAGGACGCCATGCAGATCGTCCAGCTTCCGCGCGATGTGCTGACCAGCGCGGCTCCCACGGCGATGTGCGTAGAATCTACTGTCATCATGGCGTCGGCGATTGAACGGCTTGGCATGCGACCCTATATCGTGTTTGTACCGGAGCATGTCTATCTTGGCGTCGCGACCGATGATCATGCTAGCGCCATTGAGTACTGGGAGACCTCGCCACTGGTGATGGGGTGACTGGCGCGCAGACCAACCTAGATGGTGACACCAAGGTTGCTGAGGCGAGTCAGGCTGGGAATATCCTGGATACGCTCGATATTCGAGCGGCGCGAGCACAGGGCATCCTTCCAATGGAGTGAGGGCGGCTCATCACGAAGACGCCGATGAGGAGAGGCAAAGACGCCGATGGACTTCCCCACCTGGGTCGCGCTGGGCAGCTATGGCGGGTTTGCCTGCGCCCTGCTCGCGGCGGGAAGTGTCTCCCTGCTGGCGCTGCGGCTGCGGCGTGGCTCGCCTCAGCAGATCGCCCGCGCGTCTCTCGTCTCGCTCATCGCCTTCGCGCTCATGCTGGCTCCAATCTGGTGGCTGCTGCGCCGGTTCGACATCTATGGCCCCACGCTCGGCGCCCAGGAAGTAGCGTTCTGGCTGGTCTGGATCAGCCTCTTTGGCTGGGTGATTCCCCTGCTGACCACAGCGTTCTTTTTTGCGCTTGCCAGCCCAGAGCCAGCGCAGGCGGCGCCGCAGACGCGCGTGAGCGGCGCGCCCATCGCGGCGACTCCGCTCGACGACCCGGCGCGGCAAATCTATCCCGTATGGGCCAGATCGCCCCTGGGGACGCTTGACGCCTGTGGATGGCGCCGCCGCTCTCGCTATCGATCTTTCGCTCGAAGTCACATTGATCGGACGCGACCCTGAGGATGACATCATCCTCGACGACGATCTCGTCTCGCGCCGTCACGCCGAGGCGCGCTGGCGCGCTGGTCAGGCGTATCTGCTGGATCGCGGCAGCCTGAATGGCACGCGGCGCAACGCGCAGAAAGTCCGCGGGCTGGTTGCGCTCGAAGACGGCGATATTCTCCAATTCGGCGTCCGCTGCTATCGCTTTGCGCTGCTTGCGCCAACCGGCGCAGACGCGCTCGAAGAGACGCGCAAGGTGGCGACCTCTTCCGCCTCACATCCACTGAATACGCCATTGGCGCTTGTGGGCGAGACTGGCGCGCTCACTGGCCGGCGCTGGGAGTTGAGCGAGCGGACAACCAGAATTGGCCGCGATCCAGCGGCCGCCATCATCGTTCAGGATAGCTCGGTCTCGCGCTTCCATGCCCAGATCACGCGGCAGGCCAGTGGCTACTACCTCGCCGACCTGGAGAGCAGCAACGGGACGCAGGTGAACGGCGAGCCAGTCAGCGAGCCGCACAGAATCGTTGCGGGCGACCAACTGCGGTTCGGCGAGGTCGTTTTTCGCTGCGAAGAAGCCCCAATCATCAGCCCGCTCGTGGCAACGCCGCCGGAGTTGACGGCGCCTGCTTCAGACGCCACGACCGTCTAGCGCTGCGCTTGCCTGTCATCCATACGGGTCAATGCGACGCATGCCGCGGATAGGTGGCGCATTGCGCACAATGGCTGGAAGCTGCGGCGCCTCGTTCCATCCCGGCGTGCCAGGTAGCGGCGCCGTAGGCGCTGACGGCCTGTTCTCCGCGGGCTGCGTCTCCAGCGATCTGGCGCCGGACGCCGCCGCCTTCTAGCGTCTTCAAAGCTTCTTCCGACGGCGCAGGCGCCATTGCTGGCGTCATGACTGGCGCAGCCGCGCTGTATTGGCTCGTAATCAGCGCGTCAAGGCGGCGATAACTGGCGACGACCAGCGCTCCAGCGCCGGCGACAAAGGCGTATAACCCGATGTCTGGCGCGAGTGGCAGCGGCCCAGGAATGGGCGTCTGCGTGCCGGAGACGATGAACACATTCAGGCGCGCGATCGTTCCTCCGCCAATAAGGCTTACGACACGGCCGCCAAACGGACCAACCATCAGCAGAAGGATCAGTCCGCCGCCCAATGCGAGCGCGGAGACGACCAGCGGAATCGCCGCCAGAACTGGGCGCTGGCGAAATGGCAGATACACCGTCATCGCCGCGATGAGCGCAAAGGGCAGCGCCACAACCAGAGCCAGCAATCCAGCCCGCGCAGGAGCAATTTGCGCGTCGCCAAGGACGATCCATGGCGCGAGCAGGTCCGCCGCCAGCAAGAGCGGCAAGACCACGACCAGGCGCCCCGTCACGTCGCCCGGCAGCGCGAAGAGCGCCAGATCACCACTGGAGACGCTTGGCGCCGCCGTACGAGGCTGTGGCGCCGGAGATGGGATGGCGGCGCGCCGCATCGAAGCAGACGCACTGCCGACTGGGGCGTTTGACGCAACACTTGTCGCGGCCCTTGTGGCGCGTTGTGGAGCGCGCGGCGACATTGGACTCTCCGGGTGCGCTGGACGTCCACAGACCGCGCAGACCTCCGCCCGAGCAGAGAGTTCCGCGCCACAACCTAAGCAGAACATGGGATCGCGCCTTCCACACCAGCCCGGAACAACGCTCTCGGAGAGCTAATTCTGGCCTGGGCTGTCCTGCTCCTCGTCCTCATCCAGATCTTCGTCCGCCTCCGCGTGCAGTTCCGCCGCTCGCTGCATCGCCTCCTCGGCTTCGGCGTTGCGCCCGGCGGCGAGTAACGCTTGCGCCAGCGTCTCATGCGCGGTGGCGAACTCAGGATCGAGCGAGACTGCCGTCTCAGCCATCTCGATGGCGTCCTCGGTACGTTTGACGGCGAGATAGGCCTCGGCGAGGTCGTTGTAGACACCAGCGTCCAGCGGGTCGCCATCCACCGCGCTCTCGTACGCTGCGATGGCTTCCTCCTGCCGGCCCAACGCGCTGTACGCGGTCGCCTGCTCGTAGAACGCCTCCGGCTGCTCCGGGAAGCGCTCCAGAAACTCCTTGACCACGTCGAGCGCCGCCTGGTACTGTCCTGCCACATTCAGCGTCGAGGCGAGGCCAGTATAGGCGTCGGCGAGCAGCTCTTCTTCGTCCTCTTCGTCAGAACCCTTATAGACCTGAACGAGATCGCGGTAGGTGGCGATGGACTCGTCGTACTTCTCGTCCTCGCGCAGGAGTTCTGCCAGACTGAAGCGCAGGCTCGGAGTGTCGGGACTGAGTTCCACCGCCTTGCGATACGCCATGATCGCCTCATCTAGCCGCCCCTGCTCCTCGCGCCAAGTGCCCAGGTGCTCCCAGGCCTCGGCGTCGCTGGGGGAAAGCTCGACGACGCGCGCCCAGGCGTCCGCCGCCTCGTCGGGGTGATCGAGCGACTCGTAGACGATGGCCTGCGTCTCGTAGGTCGTCGGATTCTCTGGCTCCAGCGCGATCATCTGATCGATCAACTTGAGCGCGTCCTCCTCGCGGTGGGCCTCCAGATAGGCGTCCACGAGGTCGGCGTAGCGCGAGAGGTCACGTGGGTCCTCGTCCACGCCACGCTCGAGGTCGCTGATGTTCTCCTCCTGCATGCGCACGCGCTCGCGCACCTCAGCCAGGTTGTCCGCCGCCAGCTCGTTGTCGGAGTTGATGATGCTGGCCTGGCGATACGCCTGAATGGCGTCCTCATAGAGGCCGAGGCTGCGATAGGCGTCGCCGACGTTGATGAAGAGCTGGTCATTCCCAGGTTGCAGGTCCACCGCCCGCTGAAAAACCTCCAGCGCCTCCTGCTCCAACCCCAGCTCGCCATAGAGGTTGCCGAGGTTGATGTATGCCTCGACCAGCGCCGGGTCCTGGCGGATCGCGCGCACGTACGAGGCGATGGCGCCCTCGGGATCGCCCAGATTCTGTCGGGCGAGCGCCGAGGTTGTAGCGCGCCTTCGCGTTTGATGGGTCCGCCGCGACAGCCTGCTCAAAGGCTTCCTCAGCCACCTCGAAGTCGCCTTTTGCGGCGGCCTCGTTGCCCTGGCGCATGTACGTCTCCGCGGCGTTCGACGCAGATGTCTGGTCCGACATGATCTTTCCTCTCACGCCACGAACGGCGACTTAGTTCAGAACGACTTTAGAGCGACGCCAGCGCCGCGTCCAGCTGCTCAATCGCCTCGTCGATCTCCGCCTGCTGGATGATCAGCGGCGGCACGAAGCGAATCGTCGAGGGTCCGGCGTTGAGAATCAGCACGCCGCGCTTCAGCGCCAGGTCCATCATATCCTGCGCGCGCGGCTCGGACAGGTCGAAGGCGCGCATCAGCCCGAGGCCGCGCTGTCGGGTGATGATGCTGTGCTTCTCGCGCAGTTGCTCCATCTTGCCGTCCAGATACTCGCCCATCTCCGTGGCGTGCTCCAGCAGCCCCTCATCCAGGATCGTGCGGACGGTGGCGACGCCAGCGGCGCAGGCGATGGGATTGCCGCCGAAGGTGGTGCCGTGGTCGCCCGGCTCGAAGATGTCTGCGCGCGGGTCGGCGAGCATCGCGCCGATCGGCACGCCGCCGGCCAGCCCCTTCGCCATCGTCGTGATGTCGGGCCGGATGCCGTAGTGCTCCCAGCTAAAGAACTTGCCAGTGCGGCCCATGCCCGCCTGCACCTCGTCACAGATCAGCACCAGATTCTGCTCGTCGCACCACTCGCGCAGGCCCTGCATGTACTCCGCGTCGGCGGGGTAGATGCCGCCCTCGCCCTGCACCGCCTCGATCAGCACGCCCGCCGTCTTAGCGGTGGTCGCCGCCTTCACGGCGTCGAGGTCGTTGAAGGGCACCTGCTTGAAGCCATCGGGCAGCGGCTGCCAGGTATCCTGGTACTTCTTCTGGCCGGTCGCCGCAGTCGTCGCCAGCGTGCGCCCGTGGAACGAGCGCTCCATGCTGATGATGCCGTAGGCGCCGCCGCGATTGACCCGCCCATATTTGCGCGCCAGCTTGATCGCGCCCTCGTCGGCCTCGGCGCCGCTATTCGAGAAGAACGAGCGCATGCCGCCGCTGACGTTGTAGAGCTGCTCGGCCAGCTCCACCTGCCGCTCGTTGATGTAGAGGTTCGAGACGTGAATGAGTTGCGTCGCCTGCTCCTGAATCGCGCGCACCACGGCAGGATGCACATGCCCGAGCACGTTGGTCGCGATGCCCGCTACCAGATCCAGATACACGTTGCCGTCGGCGTCCCAGACGCGCGACACCTTGTCCGTGATCCAGCACGAGCTTGCGCTTGAAGGTGCGCTGGTAATACTTCTGCTCTAGCGCGACCCAGTCGCGTTTCTCGGTGGTCTGGGCGGTCTGTCTGGCCAGCGGGCGTCGTGGTCGTCATGCTCATCTCCTCGATGATAGGCGATCACTCCATCGAACACTGTCGATCAGATTAGCGTGTATAAGTAGCGTTCTCGTCGATGTAGCCATGGGTCAGGTCGCAGCCCCAGGCGACGGCCGAGAAATCGCCGAGATGCAGGTCGATTCTCACCGGCACCTCATCCCTCGGCCATCGACGGCCTTCGCCGCGGCCTGATCGTACTCGGCGGCGACGCCGTGACGCGACAACTGCGATGATCGTCGAGCGCGATCTCCAGCTTGTCGGGATTAGCTCCGCGCCACTCCGCCCAAGCGCAGCGATGATGCGGCCCCAGTTGGGATCGCCGCCCGCTATGGCGCACTGCCAGATGGGCGAGGCGGTGATTGTACGGGCCGCCATGCGCGCGTCGTCACGAGTCAGCGCCCCTTGACGGTGACGATCTGCAAACGGCTCGCGCCCTCGCCGTCGCGGGCCATCTCGCGAGCAAGATAACGCGTGACATGGCGCAGGGCAGCGCTGAAGGTATCTGCATCAGGCGTACCAGCACTGAGAGGCGCGTTGCCAGCTACCCCGTTGGCGAAGAGCAGGACGGTGTCGTTGGTCGACATGTCGCCGTCCACGTTCACCATGTTGAACGAGTCCTCGACGGCATCGCTCAGCACCGCTTGCAGGAAGTCTGGCGCGACGGCGGCGTCGGTGGTGATGTAGCAGAGCATCGTCGCCATATTCGGGTGGATCATGCCAGCGCCCTTGGTCGACCCGCCCAGTCGCACCGTCTTGCCATCCAACTCGAACTCGACCGCGATAGTCTTGGTGCGCGTGTCGGTGGTCATGATGCCGCGGCGAAGTCGGGCCCGCCGTCAGGCGCGAACCTCGACCTGCGCGATGCCCTGCTCGACCTTCTCCATCGGCAACGGACGCCCGATAATCCCGGTGGACGAGACCAGCACTAGCGACGGGTCAAGACCAAGCTTCTGCGCCGCTAGCTCGGCCATCTGCGCGGGCGTCACGCATCCCGCGCTCGCCATTCGAGCAGTTGGCGTTGCCGCTATTGACCACCACCGCCTGCGCATGATTGCCGCGACGCGGCCAATTTCTCACGGTCGAGCACGACGGTATGCGAGGCAGTCTGACTCGTGGTAAAGGTTCCTGCGGCGGCGATAGCGCATCGGCGACGAGCAAGGCGAGGTCCGGCGTCCCGGCTTCGGACTTGATGCCACAGGAAGTGTTGCCTGCTCGGATAGCCACGCGCCGCCGTCACGCCGCCGTCAACCAGGCGCAGACCCTCGGCGAGATCGCGGGTCATATATTCTTCGTTAATTCGGACACGCGCGCAGACTCCTTTTGGACGAAGTGACGTAACAATCTGCGCGCAGGCAAGCGACTCAGGCGCAGGCCAGCCTATTGTACAACGAGCGCCTTGTCGCCGCAAACGTCCCAGACCTCATACGCCAAGTCGACTGGATTGCGATGTAGTCGAGTTCGAGCCATTCGCGCTCGCTCGCGATGATCCCGAAGCGCAACTCGCCACGCGGCGTCGCCACAGCATACTGGTTATCCACCCATGCGACGAAGCCAAGCGGACCAGCTGGAGGACTTCGGCGCGATCGGCACGGGCGCGCCATTCACCCGAAAATCGCGCGCTCCGCGCAGCCAGTCAATCTCGTACGTCGCCCACTCGCGCGAGATCATCGAGAGACAGCGCCTCCTGCGCGCCGGTCAGGCGCTGGACCCAGCGAGCGGCGGCTTCTCGCGTCCACTGATGCGTCCCCAGAGCGCGCTCAACGCTGTCGGGCCAGCGGCGACCACCGCGCCGCAGACGGTGCGCATGCACAACTGCGCCTTCCATCCCCAGCCCGGCATGCCGGAACGAGCGCCATGTTCGAGGGCTGCGACGCGCCGAAGAACCAGATCGCGTCTGGCAGCCGCAGAACGGCGCCAGTCGAATGAGAGCGGATAGTTCCAGAAGCCAAACCCCGCCGTTCCGCGCAGGAGCGCTGATTCGCGTCAGCGCCCCCCGTCGGTATTGGGTGTATCAGATGTGAGAAGCGCGCGCGTATCGCCATCTTCAGCGGAGGTCGCCACGGAAACGTGGGACGCGCCCGTCCCGAGTAGTCGTCTATCTGCGCGTCGCTGTATGCGCCAGCCACCGCTCCTGGCAATTCCAGCCGAAGATTGGAGTCAACTACTCGACCAGCCCGCCGCCTGGACGCGTGACGGACCAGCGCGGGTCCAGTCCAGTGGAGAAATCGTCATCCACATTCACTGACGGCGCCGCGTGCACTTAACGCCGGCTTCTGGATCGCTCATCTCCTCGCGCATGTAGGCGTAGGCCATCGCGGCGGTGTTGCGCGCGAAGCCAACGTTCCCCTCGGCGTCGAGCAGGATGAGGCCGCCCGTTCCGCCAGTGCGCTGCCCAGTTCTCAATTGCCGCGTCCGCCGCCGCCTGCGCGCTCAGGCCGCGCTCCATCAGGTCCACCGCGCGCTTGGCCAGGGAGCAGCCGCATGAAGTGTTCGCCGTGTCCGGTGCAAGACGCCCCGCCATTCGGCGTCTCGGCGTAGTCGCCGCAGCCTACCAGCGGCGTGTCGCCGACCCGCCCAGGATGCTCGCCCGCCATGCCGCCCGTCGAGGCCCCGGCGGCGATGCGTCCATGCCGGTCAATCGCCACGGCCCCCACCGTGCCATGCTTGTCGCCATCGGCGTGGAATGCTCATCGGCGGGCGTCGAGGCCGCCGCTGGGCGACCGCCTCGCGCCCCACGTTCACATCGTCGCCGTCACGATAGCTGCGCTTCCAGCGTCGAGTTCGCCGCCGTCACGAGGGTCGCCGGTCCGCCGACTCGACGCCCTGCTCGGCGGCGGAGAGTTCTGCGCCCGCCCCGACCAGCGGCACGTGCGGGCTCGCGCTGACAAGCCGGGCCAGCGCGACAGGATTCTTGACGCTCTGAACGCCTGCGACAGCGCCCACATCCAGCGTCTCGCCGTCCATCACGCTTTTGACCATCTGCGCGCGCCCATCGCTGCTGAGCACACTGCCCATGCCCGCGTTGAAGCCGCGGGTTATCCTCCAGCGCCATGATCGCCGCCTCGATGGCGTCCATCGCGGGACCCGCCGCGCCAGGAGAATCTGCCAGCCTGCGAGCGCCGCCGCATGGCATCCTTCGCGCGCTGACGTATGCCGCTCCGGCGCGATCGCTCCGGCGCCGCCATGGACGATGATCGCCATTCCCATCTTGGTTCGCGCCCCTTCACTTGGCTCCCCTGCCGGTCGCCTCTGAGTGTGCGTATTTATGTCTGTGCTTGTTCACCGGCATCGCGGGGGACTGCCAACACTGTTCGGGATGCTCCTCCAGAAGCATTGTACTGCAGCATACCAATCTGCGCGCGTATCTTGCGGATGCCGCGATAGACCGTGCGGGGCTCCAAATCAAGCGACTCGGCGATCTCCCGATGGACCCCTACTGGCGGCAGCGGCAGATACGGCGTATAGGCGGCCTTGATGCGCTCCGGAACCGTCGGACAAGACGGAGAAGCCCTGCGCTTCCCACCAGCTCAGCATGCCACGACGCCCTGCGGGACTTCGCGCACGACACTCGCGCACCACCGGCTTCGGCGCGCCTTCACCCCAGCGGCGATCTGTGTGAAGATGCCGTCGACTCGACAGGGATTCGCGGAACTTCTAGGGCAGGATGGCGCGCCTACGATTCGCTGCCGCAACCTGGCCAGGAT